>DUZU01000032.1 GCA_013349285.1 Deltaproteobacteria bacterium
GCGTAATCTTCATTATGGCTTCTCCTTTTTGTTAGCAGATAGTACCGGTTGTGAGCGACAACCCTCATATTGTACATCAGCTCTTGAAGGAGAAGCCTTTTTGTGCGCTGCCTAATAGTATGTCCAGTTGATTCACAAAAGCGGCGCTTCGCTTGCTTTTGTTCTCAACTGAGCTTAATCGTTGGGCTATTAATAACAAACCAATCAAAGAAGTGTAAAAATGGGATTTAAAGAATTTTTTGGCGGAGAAGATATGTCGAAACTTGATTACCTCGAAGAGGAAAGAAAAAAATTATGGGCCAAAATTCTTGAAATTGAAGCAGATCTGCAAAAAAAGACGTCAGATTTTGAGAAGGAAGCTAAGCAGTCCTCTAGAAAAGCTTCCGAATACAGAAACCGTTGCGAGGACTCAAAAGATGCTGCATTAAAACACTTGTCCTCGATTGAACAAGCACATAATCAAACAAATAACCATCTAGAAGCATTAAAGGAAATTGAGTTAGAAGTTTCTGCCATCAAAGAAAAGTGTCAGGGGAAACTTAAATACACACAAGACAGCTACGAAGAGATAACATCCCTTGAGGCATCAATAAGGAAAAAAATTGAGACGCTAGAAAATATATTTGAGAATCACCCGAGCTTGAATGAAGAAATAGAAAACCTTGAATCAATATTTGCAGAAGGAGAAGAGTTACAAAACAAAATTAACATTATTCACAAATCTTCATTAACAAGAAAAAAAGAAATAGACCAACTGTTTCATGACATATTTGGATACACAAACAAAGACGAAGATGGATCTGAAACACGTGTTGAGGGAATGAAAGACGAACTTGAAAATTCTTTCGAAGAAATTAAAACTGACATAACTAATTTCAGTGATGACATATCCTCATTCAAGGAAAGTAAAGAAGCTGAAATTGTTAATTTTATAGAAAATTGGACGCATAAAATAGAAGGAATCAACAAGAAGATAACAGACTTACTACCAAATGCGCTAACAGCAGGCTTGAGCTCTGCATATTCAATCAAGAAAGAAGCTGAAGAGAATGAAGCAGATAAGCACAATACAAATTTTCACAAATCTATATTTTGGCTTGTGATTATTTCGTTAATCCCTTTTGCTGTTAATATAGTTCAACTGTTTCAGGGTAAAGAGCTAGAAAAGCTAATTCTTGAAATGCCAAGACTTGTATTAGCAATACTGCCATTATATATACCGTTATTATGGGTCGCTTATACATCTAATAAAAAATCAAATTTATCAAAAAGACTTATTGAAGAGTATACCCATAAGGAAGTTTTAAGCAAAACTTTTGAGGGACTTTCAAGGCAAATAAACGATATTGACGATGAAGATATATCATCAGAACTACGAATTAAGTTAATATTCAACATCTTAAATGTTAGTTCGGAAAACCCAGGAAAACTTATTACTGACTACAATAAAGCTGATCACCCACTTATTGATGCCTTAGATAAGAGTGTGCAACTTGCAACAGCTGTTGACAAACTATCAAATATCCCTGGATTTACGAAGATAAGTAAAATGCTGGATGTGAAATCAAAACAATTACTCAAAGAAAAAGCGATGAAGGCAGAACAAGGGTTAGCATCCTTAAACGAAGAAAACGAAGATATTGAAGAAGAAAAAACAAATTAAGATTTGAGTGAATATAAGCCCAACAAAACAATTAAGCTGACTGGAATAAGCGCTGCCATGTTTCCTGCTAGCCTGTCGGCCAGCAGCTTATCTAGTCGTTATGTGTAAAAAGAGATACGACATACTGAGCAACGATGAACCAGCCTAAAACAATTTACATCAACGAAAAATGGCTGGCTTTTTCCGAGAAAGTTAAGCGTAGAGACGGCAAGTGTCTGCAGTGCAATAGAGGGCCAGGGGAAGTAATACTACAGATTCATCACAATATTTACATAACTGAAAAGGCCCCATGGGATTACGCAATTAGTGATTGCCTAACTTTGTGTAAAGGGTGCCACGCAAAAGAGCATGGTCTTATCGAGCCAGATAGAGGGTGGTCGCTACTATCAATTGAAGATTTAGGTGGCCTAGACGGCACTTGCGAAAGAAAGGGATGTGGTGCTGAAATCCGATATGAACATTTAACTTATCATCCGAATTGGGGGTATTTAGTTGTTGGTAGCACCTGTATCGAACATTTGACGCAGGAAGATCGTCTTCTGAGTAGTAATGCTATTCACTTGTACAAAAATATCAGCAAATTCGTCCACTCGTCAGAATGGTCACGAGGCACTACTCAAAAAGGCAAAAAATATATTTCGTCAACTTACAAGCACCATCAAATACGTATTTATGGAGAGGAGTTATTTCATTCTTTCCAATTAGTATTGAAAGAAAAAGGTGTTAGATGGCACGACTTCGGAAGGGTGATACAGGCTAAGGGAAAAAGTACTTTGTCTGTTAAAGAATTAGCATATATCACTTTACGGGGAACTTTGTCTGACAGTGCTAAAGAAAAAAAACTTCTACGCAACATATATCGAGCATTAAATAATGACACATAACCAGGCACTGCACGGGAAACCACGGCCTGCGGCCATGTTTCCCGTGAGCTTAATCGTTGGACACAATAAAAATGTTTACAGATGAAGTATCTGGTCTTGTGACCAAACTAGACAACCCGCCTGATTTAAAAGTTCGCAATAGTATTTGCTGTTGGCAAGATTTGTTAGGTTTTGGTGCCCCGTTGTATGAATGTGGCTGGGAGCCAACAGACGAAGAATTCAGGAAAATTTACAAAAGATTGACAGCTGCTCAAAAAGAATTTTTCTCGAACTTAACTCCATTTAAGGAATTTGGTTTAGTACTTAATGATGGTTCAGTGAAAACAACGTTCACTGACGAACTTGGTAATTTTCTTGATTTATCCATATGGCTTAGGGGCTGTATCTTAGCCCATTTAGGGGTTAATCGAAATGAATCAAAGGCTGGTTTACCTGGAGTTAGAACTATTCTTACACATGGGAAGGCAATGGCACATTCCCATTCAGAATTCCGACTTGACGACTTCGTTTACACATATACCAAAAAGAACCCTGACAGCCTCAGCCAAATTGCTAAGGTCACAGGAAACCCTCTTGTTGCAATGAATCCGACTCCAATGCAGATGAATATGGCTTTCTCCAAAGCTTACATTTTGGATTCAGGCGGAAGCAAAATAGGTCTGTCTGGTTCAAATGTTTATCTAGATGATAGCTTCCTAAATTATATAAAAGAATTTAAGGAATCATTCCGGCCAGAAAGGAGGGTGTAAAAAATTTTGTGTAAACGCCTCATCGGTCAAATTGTCGGCATCCTATTTTCAAAAATAATCATAAACTGATTCATAGCCGCTTTCCAGTTCCGAATCGGCATTGTCCACTTTTTAGAGATATTTTTCAGCGCCAGATATAGCAACTTGAGCATCGAGTCGTCGCTGGGGAATGAGCCTCTGGTTTTCGTCACCTTGCGCAGGGACATATTCACGGATTCGATTGCATTGGTCGTGTAAATGGCTTTACGAATCTCGGGAGGATAGGAGAACAATGGCGTAATCCGCTCCCAGTTGCGCCGCCAGGACTTTCCGATTGTCGGGTGACGGTCATCCCATTTGGCCTCAAACTGCTCAAGGAAACTTTCGGCTTGTTCAACGGTTGGGGCTTGGTAAATGGCCTTTAGATCGCCGGCAACTTCCTTTCGTTGCTTCCAGGAAACATATTTCAGGCTGTGACGTACCATGTGTACCAGGCAGAGTTGAATCTGAGTCTCCGGAAAGATCGTCTCGATGGCTTCAGGAAAACCCTTGAGGCCATCAACGCAGGCAATGAATATATCCTTAACTCCACGGTTTCTCAACTCGGTTACAACCTGTAGCCAGAACTTGGCGCCTTCGGTCTCCGAGGTCCACATTCCGAGAACTTCCTTAATCCCCTCTAAGGTGATGCCGATAGCCAGATAAACCGCCTTATTGATAACCCGGCCCTCTTGTCGGACTTTGATGCGAATGGCGTCCAGATAGACAATGGGATAGACTTCATCCAGAGGCCGATTCTGCCAGAGAGCGACCTCCTGCTGAACAGCCTGCGTTACCTGTGAGACCAAGGTCGGTGAAACCTCGACACCGTATATCTCTTCCAAATGGGCTTGAATATCACGGGTAGTCATTCCTCTGGCATAAAGAGCGATGATTTTGTCATCAAAACCAGTAAAACGGCTTTGGCCCTTGGGGATAATGATCGGTTCAAAGCTGGAATCACGGTCGCGGGGAACAGCAATGTCGAGGTTGCCGAACTCCCCTTTGACACGCTTGCTATAACTGCCGTTACGGGAATTGTTGGTCTTTTTCTTTGCCGGGGAATTTTTCTCATAGCCGAGATGTTCAGTTATCTCAGCCTGCATTGCACGCTCCAGCAGCTGTTTGGTAAGTTGTTTGAGTAACCCACTTTCACCGATGAGATCTTCGGGATTTTTGTAATCCTTCATCAGGGCATCGAGCAGGTCTTTTGGTATGGCCATTATTTCCTCCTGTAGTTACGGTTTGTAACCGACAGTGGCCATTTACACAAAATTTTTTACAGGCTCCATACGGATCGCGGTCCTGAGTATCGTTCCGATGACATTCAAAAAATGCTCAAAGACTACGGGATAGCCCCGAGCATGAACCGTCCGGGAAGCTGCACGGATAACGCTGAAATGGAATCGTTTTTCCATACCCTTAAAGGAGAGCTGCTTAAAGGGAGAACGTTTGAAAGTGAGCAGAAACTACGAAATTGCGTGGCAGGTTACATCAACTATTTTTATAATCAAAAAAGAATGCACTCAAGTTTGGGCTATGTAAGCCCGGCTGAATTCGAAGCTATGAGTGCATAAATGAAAAAATGTCCACTTTTTCGGGGGAAGTCCCCTGGAATAAGCGATGCCATGTTTCCTGCAAGGTTTTAGGCCAGCAGCTTATCTAGTCGTTGAGCCTGTAGAAAAAGTTAACTTATTGTAATTTCGACTTTATTTACACATATGATTATTGTATAATCACTGCAATATCCAAGAAGTAAACCGGTTAACCACAGCAAAGGATATTGCAATGGCACGTTACAAACCTTACTCATATGCCCAAGGCAAATTTATCCCCATTCACTTCGCCAAGCAGATCTTGCCCGGCACCTTCGAGTACTCCTTAAACCACCTCATCGACCAGGAACTTGACCTTTCTCTTTTCGATGCCCGCTGCCGGAATGACCTGACCGGCGCCACAGCCTATGATCCCCGGATTCTTTTGAAGATCGTGTTATACGCTTACTCGCGGGGCATTGTTTCCAGTCGGAAGATCGAACAGGCTTGCCGGGAGAACGTAATTTTTATGGCGCTGTCCGCCGACACCCGACCCCATTTTACAACCATTGCCGATTTTATCTCTTCCATGGACAAGGAGATCATCCACCTGTTCCGGGATGTGCTGCTGGTCTGCGATGATCTGGGTCTGATCGGCAAGGAGATGTTCGCCATTGACGGCTGCAAAATGCCCTCGAACGCCAGCAAGGAATGGAGCGGCACCAGGGCGGATTTCGAGCGTAAGGCAGGTAAGCTGGAGAAGGCGATCGAGCATATAATCACCACCCATCGGGAACACGACCGAAAGCAGACGGATAAGGATATTGTTGCCAGGGAAGAGCAGTATGTGCAAACCCTGCGGAAACGGGTCCGGAAAATCAAGGAATGGCTGTCCGACAACGATGATAAGCCCGGCAAAACCGGCAAACCGAAGAAGAGCAATATCACGGACAACGAATCGGCCAAGATGAAAACCTCCCATGGCATAATCCAGGGTTATGACGGAGTAACCACGGTTGACGGCAAGCACCAGATCATTGTCCATGCCGAGGCGTTCGGCGAAGCCCAGGAGCATGATCTGCTGAAGCCCATGGTGGCCGGAACCAGGGAGAACTTCCAGGCCATCGGCAAGGATGCTGATGTTTTCACCAACACCAAACTATCGGCGGACAGCGGCTTTCACACGGAAGAGAACATGAAGATGCTGTTTGGCGAACAGGTTGACGCCTATGTGGCGGACAATCATTTCCGGAAACGTGACCCCCGTTTTGTCAATGCAGACCGTTACCGGGAACGCCACCGGCAAGAACGGGCAAAACTGACGGGCGGAAAAAGCGGATTATTTTCAACCGCCGACTTTGTTTTTCCCGATGATCTGAGTTATTGCCTCTGCCCGGCGGGAAAACGCCTGTACCGCAGCGGCAACAATGTCGCAGTCAAAAATTTTCTGGCAACCAAGTTCAAAGGGCCGAAATCGGCTTGTGTTCCCTGCAAGCTCCGGTCCCAGTGCCTGCGGCATCCGGAGCGAACGGAAACCAGGCAGGTGGCCTATTTCCACGGCCGGTCCGCCAAGGGAAAAGAGACCTTCACCGAAAAGATGAAACGAAAGATCGACTCCACCGCAGGCCGCGCCCTGTATAGCATGCGGGTGGCCATCGCGGAGCCGCCCTTTGCCAATATCTGCCATGTCATGGGCCTGGACCGTTTCACCCTGCGGGGCAAAACGAAGGTGAACATTCAGTGGAATCTGTTCTGCATTGTCCATAACCTGAAAAAGGTGGCGAGGTACGGGCCGCAATTTGCGTGATCGGCACGAAAAAAAGCTGAAACTGTTTGACAATAAAGCATATTCTGGCAAAGTAATGGAGCCAGGCAAGAGGAGCATGCAAGAATAGAAATAAATAAACAGGGAAGGCAAAGGGGAGGCGGCGAAAAGGTTCAAACCGCCCCATTGGCGGACCTTTTAGAAATTGGTTTTTCTACAGACTCGTTGGGCAAAAAAAATAAAATGATCAGCTTACACCAAATTTTCGAGCATTATGGATTCGATCCATCGCAAGTCAAACTTGTTCGTCATGGAAATGCCGAAATCCCAATTTTAGAAACATACCAGAACGACATAGAAAAATTTGAAGCCTACCAAAGCTTTCAACAACCTGGGAAATTTGCAAAAGCTACACATATTGCGGTCTTTGCCCCCACAATTGGAACAACTGCTCTTTTCTTAGGCCTTTGGGATATTAAAGAAACAAGGAAAAGCATGGATTTCACCGATGAAATCCATGCTGGAATAGATAAACATGAATTTCCGAAATCATGGCATATTGAATCCGAGTGGTATTCTCTTGAAAGAAACCATGAAATCAATGAGTTGTCGGAAAGGTTAGTTATAGATTGGGGGAAATCTGTACTTTCATGGGTCCAAAAGAAAGACAAAGAAGTTCTTGAAATAAAGGCAAAAAACTCGATAGGTGATTTTGTTTCATACGATGAAGTACATTTGGGATTTTACGATTTGAAAAAATTAATGACCCAAAGTTCTTCGAATTTTTCATGGGTATCTGCTCTCTCAGCTGTAAATGGAATCTACCTCATTAAAGACAAAAGCATTGGCAAGTTGTATGTCGGTTCCGCTTATGGTGAAAAGGGCATATTTGGCAGGTGGTCAACATATGCTCAAAATGGTCATGGCGGCAACAAAGAACTTAAATCGCTTGATCCAGCCAATTTCGAATTTTCAATTCTTGAAATCTCACCTCCGACCTCTTCGGCGAATGAAGTTATAGCCCGAGAAAATAGGTGGAAAGAAAAGCTTGGGACTAGAGAATTCGGACTGAACATTAATTAAAAAATCGCCCAACCAGGCACTTAACTTGACCGCAAGAAGCTCGGCGGCGCTAGGCGCGGGTAGTGTGGTGGGCGGCAAGTTAGCTTAAACGTTGTACATAGAAAATAATCATACTCATTAGAGGCTTTCTATGGGTTGCCAGTTACATGATCTAATTGAGGCCGTAACTCAAAACAAAATTACTTGCATCGACCCAATAATCGATCATGATTTTATGGAAATCATAAGAGTCTTCAAAACTGTTGCTCCACAGGCAATATGCTTTGACATGGGGTGTATTGACGAAATTCCAAACATCTCTCCTGTTTATGAAATGGTGAAAGAGCCATTTCCAACTTGTTGGTTTGAGGCAAATTTCACCCATACAGATGGAAAGCAAATAATAATAGGGCTACTGGTAATTGTTCGTGAGGAAGTTCAAATAACATCTTTCAGAAGAAAGAATAAGAAATGGCAGATACGTGGTGGAATTGTCGCTGAATCATTATCTGATTGGCAAAAGTATGAAATCTTTCCCGATCACGATTATTCAGAAAAAGAGATCGAACAACATAAATTAATATTATCCACGTTTTTGTCAGCCCTAAACTGTAACAATGTTAAAAGGGTTGAGCATACACCGGAACCAAAATTACAAAAATCTCGTAAAAAACGAGGGAAACTCCCTATTTTTTCCCATTGGACTCTTGAACTCTCAATCCCTAAAGAAACTGATAAAAATCAAACATTAAAAGGTACTCATTCATCCCCCAGGGTTCATTTACGCAGGGGCCACCCAAGACAGTATGCTCCTGGTAAATATACCTGGGTTCAGCCTTGTATAGTAGGTAAGAGTAATGGAATCGTAACGAAAGATTATTCGGCCAAATATAAAAATAATGAATAGATAAATTGTACAACAAAATAATTAAGCTGACTGGAATAAGCGCTGCCATGTTTCCTGCTAGGTTTTCGGCCAGCAGCTTATCTCGTCGTTAGCTTTTGGATTATCTATTGCCGAAAAAAGTAAATCAGAATAGAATAAGTTGTTAATATATGGTAGGAGAGGTTGCAATGACACAAAATGAAATAAATATGTTCTTAACGACCTTGTTTGACTGCCTTAATTTGCCAGGCGCGATCAAGAACTCCTGGGATTTAGTAGACCGGATCAAACCTGGAAAAAAAATGGAACAAACTGATATCGATCAGTTGGCATTAGAGATAAATAAGATAAAAACACTTCATAATCAGCTGGTAACATCTCACGAACCACTTACCTTTTGGAAAGATGCACATGAGAGTTTTCAAGACCTTCATGAAGCTTTGTATGATAATATATTTATAGAATCTAACCACAAAGAATCTTATAATTTGAACACAAAACTATTAATAAATGTTTGGAATAAACGAAGTTCTCTTGAGTCAAGAGTTCTTCATAAAGCTTTAAATGATTTCAGGACAAGAGTTGTTTCATGTATGAATGAATGGGGGACAGAATCAGACATATGTCCACATGATTTTGCAACAGTTGAGTATAAGAGAGCTGTTTCAGCTAGAAATGATTTTATAGAGAATGTAAGTAAGACAGTTGAAGGTTTTAAAAAACTCGAAGAAGCTATTAATAGTTCACCGCCCAGTCAAAATGACCTTTTGGATGCTTGCCAATGTATATCTGAAGGCGTTCGATATGGCTTGAGCAATGCAGATACTGTCTTGTTTAATCTACTAATGATTCTTCGAATGTCTTTTATTCATATGAAGGGAACATCTGCAAATGCATAATATTACAACGGTAATATCGAAATACGAAAAAGATGTTATTAAAATTTTGGACGCACTTGACGCCAAAAAAAATTTAAACCCTGAGCAATCCCGACTTGATCTTCGGAAAATTATCCAAGACGTCTATGATCTTATAAGCAGAAGTAATATCAGTAGAGGCGATTACTTTGAAATTCAGGCTTTTTTAAATTCTACAAGAGGGCTTCTACGAATTTATTTTAGAGATTATATCTCATTGCCGTTTATAACAGCACCAAGGATTGCTCAAAAATCAAGCACAATTAATGTGTTCTTAACTATACCAACCAGCACATCTGATGCTAAGTTCGAATTTATTTCTTTAGGGGAGATTTTAGATACATCAAACCAACCATGCGATTATTTTGCATTGCCCTTGCATATTAAAAATGAAAAAACGCCTCATGTTAATTTAGACCATTTTGATCTCGAAAAAAAACCGAAACAAAAATGGAAAGAAGATTTCAAAGGATTGTGTCAAGATCAATACACTATCCCCAAACTCTCAACACATAGAGACACATTTTGTGAACATTATATTCATCATTGTCACTTAATGCCAGAAAAGAACTGTTACTTACAATAAAAGGTTTAATAATGGAAGATATTAATTTTGATCAAAATCACTTTATTTGGCGATTGAATTTTCGATTTGATTTTTGGAACGAAGAGGACATTAACAGGATTATCAGAAAAATTCTTTTAGTTACAAAAGAATTTGATATCAACTATATCGAACAACAAAAAGATGAAAAAGAAGTTGGCAATGTCGTCTTCATTTCAAACAAAAAAGAAGCGCGTGATGACAACACAAAGTCTATTCGGCTTTTTAGCCAAGGTTTTGTATGTGCCGTTGGACCCGCTGTATCTTATGAGGAATGGAAGAAGATACGTTCAGCAATCTGCCTAGCAGTATTGGAACACGGAAATGTTGATGAGGCTAGTTTAGTTAGAGCCATTGATGCACAGTTGATTATTAATATTCCTAATGACAAAATTGAAGGGAATATTTTTACAAATATCTTCAAAAACACCTCCACGATTGCTAATTCTTGCCCATTTGAAAATCCAACTTTATTGGATTTTCATGTTATGCTTAAAGACGGTCTTTACAAATCTTATATAGGACTTGACTCAGAATTTGAAATAAATGACAACCCTTATCATAAATTCCTTATAGCTTTCCCCATACAAGATTTTCCTGTAGATGTTAATTTAAAGGACTCAATATTAGAACATTTTGCAAAGGTTGATGAATGGGGGAAAAATATAGCAAAATCAATTATCCTTCCAATATTAAGCTAATCGGGTAGCCGGGGGTCTTTCTCCCCCAGCCCCCACAACACCTAGCATGCGGGTCCGCACTAGGCGTTTCCCATAGGTTACCGGGCCGTAGCCGGATAGTGAATCTTTACCCACAATTCTTTGACAGACAGCAAACCTTGATCCTTCAGCCACTTATTGGTCATGCCGGACTGGGTTGCCAATGTTCTAGCAAGATGCCATGGCCCCTTCCTGCTCAACCCGACCGAGATTGCCGCGTACAAACCGGTTCCGAGTTTTGTTAACTCGCGCACTTTCGTGCGACACCAACGCCACTGTTTCCAATAGCACATACGTATTCGGCGACGCAGCCAGTGATCTATCTCAGGAATCGGTCGATAATACTTCGATATCCCAAAATATCCCACCCAGCCACGAAGATATTCGGCCAGTTTGGCAAATCGGTAATTCATGGAAACTCCCCAGCTTCTGCCAGTCAGTTTTCGGACGCGCCTTTTAAATTCGGCAAACGCCTTATCCGACCAACGGATACTGGCACCCTTGAAGGTAAAACCGAGAAAAGTGATCTCATTGGTTGAGGCCACCTTACTCTTCTCTTGATTGATCGTGAGCTTG
The DNA here is from genome assembly GCA_013349285.1 of Deltaproteobacteria bacterium. Classification (GTDB taxonomy): domain Bacteria; phylum Desulfobacterota; class Desulfobulbia; order Desulfobulbales; family Desulfurivibrionaceae; genus DUZU01. Next base: position 11,379 of record DUZU01000032.1, read on the forward strand.
AGTTTTCGGTTGAGATAACGACCGATGCTTGCCATCACCCGATCTCCCGCCTGCCGACTTTTAACCAAAATAACGAAGTCGTCGGCATAACGGGCGAAGCGATGGCCACGCCGCTCTAGCTCTTTATCAAGATCATCCAAGAGAATGTTGGCCAGGAGCGGCGACAATGGGCCACCTTGGGGAACACCCTTGCGGGTTGCTTCCAATCTGCCATTTATCATCACCCCGGCCCGCAGGTATTTACCGATTAACCCAAGGACACGTTTATCGTGTACCCTTCGACTAACCCGACACATGAGTACGTCATGATCCACGGTGTCGAAGAATTTCGACAGGTCAGTATCCACGGAGGAAGAAGAGGAAGAAGGGGGTCAAATCTTTATCCTTGACAGTCGCTAGTTGTTAAATAACAATAATTTATGACTCGTCCACTTCGTATCGAATATCCTGGTGCTTTGTATCATGTCACTAACCGTGGCAATGAACGTAAAGCTATATTTAAGGACGATACCGATCGCAACAAATTCCTTGAGCTTCTTGCTCGCTCTCTTGATATTTACTCCGTCAAGCTTTACAGCTTTGTGTTGATGAACAACCATTTTCACCTTTTGGTCGAGACTCCTCTGGGGAATCTCAGCCAGTTCATGCGGCACTTCAATATCAGTTACACCTCGGCCTTTAATCGGCGTTATCGTCGAAGCGGCCACCTTTACCAAGGCAGATATAAAAGTTTTCTGGTGGATAGGGACGAATATCTATCCATGGTCTCCCGCTATATTCATCTGAATCCAGTTAAGATAGGTAGTGTGAAGAGAAAACCACCATCCGAACAGCTTGGTATTCTTTGGGAATATCAATGGAGTAGTTTGCCTGGGTTTGTTTCGTTAAAAAGACGTTGGGATTTTGTCGAGTATGGTGTTGTCTTGGAGGACTTCGGCGGAGATACCCGCCAAGGCCGGGCGCATTATAAAAAACAGTTGTCAGTCGATCTGGTGGATGAGCTTCCCGTGCGAAACCGGATTGTTGCCCAGAGTTTGCTCGGTGGGGAAGATTTCGTAGAAAAAATCAAGGCTACCTACCTTGAGGTTGATTCAAGTCGTGAACAACCAGCCCATGCCGAAGTACGTAAATATCTAACCAAAGACACAATATTAGATGTTGTGTGCAGAATAACCGGGAAATCGCAGAAACAACTTTTATCCAACTTCGGAACAGAGCGGCAAATGACAATGGATCTGCTGTATCGGTTAGCCGGGATGACGAATCCTGAGATAGGTCATCTTATGGGGATTGATTATAGTACGGTCAGTCAAGGTCGCAAAAGGCTACGTGAGAAACTTAGAAAAGACAAGTTGTTACATGTCATGTACGAGAAGATAAAGGATGAACTGTCAAGGATAAAGATTTGACCCCATGTTCACACAATAAAGCATATTCTGGCAAAGTAATGGAGCCGGACGACAAGAGCAGGCAAGAATAGGAATAAATAAACCGGGAAGGCAAAGGGGAGGCGGTGAAAAGGTTCAAACCGCCCCATTGGCGGACCTTTTAGAAATTGGTTTTTCTACAGACTCGTTAGGCTTCAGAACAAAAAAATGAGCACATCATGGATCAAACTTACGCATCTTCACAAAACAACATTGAAAACCATAAAGCATTCCTCAATGCACTTGATCACCCTACCCTTCTAATGCAAGCTCAACCAAGGCAAGTAGTAACAGCAAATAAAAAGGCATGTGAATTATTTGGTAAAGGCTTAAGTCAAATTGAGGGGCACAGAGGAGGCCAGGTCTTCGATTGTGTTCACGCTTTCACCGAAGCTGGTTGCGGGTTAGACGTTAATTGTGAAAACTGCAAAATTAAAAACGCAGTAGTGGATACTTTCTCAACAGGTAACTCACACAACAGCATCCAGACACTTCTAGACATAAAAAAGAATAATTTAATCAGTCCTTATGAAATGCAAGTATCAACCGAGAAAATAGGGGATTTTGCCATCATAACCATTGAAAAATACACGAAAAAAGTGGAATCGGCATGGGGTCGGACCGAGTTAACCCGCTAATAAAACAAGATAAATGAGCGAAAAAAGGCTTTTTGTGGCGCTTAGAAGGTCGATTTCAGTATGAAGGAGGGGGTCATATGGGAACAATGAAAAGACAACCAACACACCCCGGGAATATTTTAAAAGAAGATTATTTAAAACCATTATCCATCACTATTCAGGACATGGCTTCTATCCTTGGTGTTTCAAGAAAAACATTATCAAAAATCATTAATGGCCATGGCGCAGTCACACCTGATATGGCCTTGCGTTTATCCATGGCATTTGACACAACCCCTGAATTATGGCTGAACCTTCAAAAAAATTATGAGTTATGGCATGCAGCCCATGACTCTAACGCATGGAAATTGGTCAAACCAGTTTTCCACTCTCTATCTGATTCACACGCGTAGACAGCGAACAAGGCGTTCCGGGGGAAACCACGGCTCCGGCCATGTTTCCCCTGAACTTTAGCGTTATGCCGCTACACAAATCTTACCCATTTTCTTAATATTTGAAGGGGTAGGTTGAAAACTGTATCACTAGGTGCTATAGTAATAGTATGATAAATTTGATGACAAAACATTTTTCAAAATGGGCATCCAAACAAAATATTCCTGAAACTGAGCTAAGTAGAGCGTTGGAAGAAATCCAAGCTGGTCAGTTCGAGGCAAATCTTGGAGGTCACATTTACAAAAAAAGGGTTCGATTTGAGGGCCAGGGAAAAAGTGGCAGTGGAAGAACCATTGTCTGCTATAAAAAAAATGATAAGGCCATTTTCATCCACGGTTTTTCGAAAAATGAAAAATCGAATTTATCAAAGAAGGAGCTTTTTGCCTTAAAGGAATTCGCGAAAATTTTAGTTGGATTGTCAGAAGAAAAAATAAAAAAAGCAATAAAAGCCGGAGATTTTTTAGAGGTGAAGTCATGAGAAAATCCATTGCAAAATCAATCACAAGCACTATTCAAGATTTAAACAAAAGTGGATTGGTAGATGACATAACAATGAAAAACATTGAAAATCTCTGCATCCCGGATGTTCAAGAGTACACTCCTGAAAAAATTGTTTCGATAAGGAAAAAATTCAGGCTTAGCCAGGCTGCTTTAGCCAGTATCTTCAACATTAGCCCTTCAACAGTTCAAAAATGGGAGCGTGGGAATAAAAAACCTACAGGTGCATCCCAGAAGTTGCTAGATATTATCGAGAGAAAAGGAATAGAAGCTCTCGTATAAAATGGCATAATCGGGTAGCCGGGGGTCTTTCTCCCCCAGCCCCCACAACACCTAGCATGCGGGTCCGCACTAGGCGTTTCCCATAGGTTACCGGGCCGTAGCCGGGTAATGAATCTTTACCCACAAATCCCGAACAGACAACAAACCTTGATCTTTTAGCCATTTATTGGTCATGCCGGACTGGGTTGCCAATGTTCTGGCAAGATGCCATGGCCCCTTTCTGCTCAAACCAACTGAAATTGCCGGATACAGTCCGGTTCCGAGTTTTGTTAACTCACGCACTTTTGTGCGACACCAGCGCCACTGTTTCCAGTAACTAGATTGCTAATGGGTCTAATGGGGTCGGGCCAAGCTAATTAGTTAAAATTAAAGAATAATATTCTTAAAAGAAGGCTTTGAGGGGGCTATATTGCCCTTTTGGGGTGCGAAAACGATTATATAGAGAATATCCAGAGTGGGCTCTTCATCCTTGACACCTAGCCGTATCCCTTTGTTATTAAAGTGAAATACAACCATCAACAACCAGAATTTACAGAGACGAATTATGGGTAACAAATTGATTTTCTTCGTAGGTTCTGGGGGCCACTACAATACCCACGATTTCACGGACAGTTGGTTAAGCAACATTTGCCAAAATTTCATATTGCGCCGCTCTTACCCTCAGCCCCGCGAACCGGCACCAAAGCCTGACCATCTTTTGGTTGACTTTGCCGCAAAAAGTTATTCATATTTCAAATCATATTAGTTTGTTCCAGCTTTTTTGATCACGCAACCAATAAACCGCTATTTTACGATGCAAAAGCACCGGATGACACTAACTATTGGGAGAACAAAATGAGCCTTAAAGAAGCCTTAACAAACCTCAACAACGCAATCAGTGACTTAACTTCTCTTCATGTGCAAACCTTTACCGGCAATATTACATTTACTGATGACAAAAGATCCTTTAATACGGTAGGGCAAGCCATCGAATCGGCAAAAACGCAAAGCAAAATAACGTTGGTTGCAGAATCGCTGTTCAAGTTTGACGGCGACTCTTACAACTTTGTGACCAATAAAGAGGGCGGCATCCCGTCTTCCGCTCTGGAACTGCATAAGGCTTCTGTTGAGGCCGGCATGAAAACCAGGCAGGGGCTGTTACAAATGATCAAAGGCGCCTTTGACTGATGCCTGTGGATAGCTTCCCGCCCTTTGATTCCACAACTTATCCTTTTCCCCAGCAGGATAATGAAATAACGGATCAATGGCTCAGGACTTATTCATTATTGGCGGGAGCACAAGGGCAAGGGGTTGTCGATACGACCATCAAACGCCTGACGCGGGATATCCAACCGGGCGACCCGACGACGGCAATTGAAGCCATTCCCGAGATCTCCGCCTTGAACCCGGTTCGGTTTAAAGTGATAGCCGAGCAGCTGTGGCTGCTCGGCTATCTTGAAAACAAGCCCGACCCGGACCAGACCGGCAATATCCAGTCCACCCAGACATTTACAAGCGCGATCCGGCGCTTTCAGCAGGAGGCGGGGCTGACCGTGGATGGCTGGACCGGCAGCGAAACCTGGAAAGAAATCAAAGCCCTGGTCAATTTTGAAACCGAAACCGATGTCGATCGCTGGATGCGAGCGGATGGTCTCTTTTACAGGGCTTTTCGCCGGGCGGTACAACTGCGGCTCTGGGCTTATGGCTTGGCGGACAAAAGGCCGGGCTCTGAGTTCAATGCCATCCCCCCCGCCAATATTCAGCGGCTTAAAAAACTTCTGTGGTCGTTATCACTAATTGATGACTATGAGCAAGAAATTTCCCGAAAAATCTTATTTTCCATGTTGTTCGACCCGGATCGGCTGGTGGCAGCGGCGGCCGGCTTCAAACCTCGCTTAAAAGTATTTCTCGCATCTGATGATTCCTTTGCCGACAACATAGATCATCTCGAACAACATGAGGGTATTTTACAAATCAAACGCCGCTTTCTGGTTAACCTGGCCAAGGTGGAACTCTGGCTTTTGGGAAGCGAGGTGAAGATTGACGGCGAAGATGATTATCGGGTTAAAGGCCTCACCCGGAAAAAGCTGTGGGGCGGCACGGATAAAAACCTAGGCACCTATCTGCAAGAGTACTGGGAAAAATTATCCGAATTCAAAGCAGAAACGGCTACCGAGAAGGCAAAAGCGATCACCCCTTCCCTGTTCACCTCGTTTATTGAACCCACTACCATCAATGAAAAAGATTTAAAAAAATTTAGCGAAGATGATTACAGCCAACAAATCGCGGCGGAATTTGAACAAGAACCCAACACCCAAGAGCTGGTGGTAAAATCCTATTGTGAAGGCAAAAACCTCGGGATGAAACTCTGGGACGGCTTGAAAAGGGTCTGGAACTGGATAAAAAATGGTGTGAAAAAAATCATATCCTTTGGAAAAAACATTTTCCGGGCCTTTTACCGCTTTGCCATGAAAGGCTTTAAAATCGTTAAAACAGCTTGCAGCGCTTTTGCGAAATCAATGGACCAATATCTTGCCGGGCAGATTGAGATTAATGGCACCAATTCGGTGTTGGCCGCCATCAAAAAAGACATGGATTTTCAGATAGCTTCAAATCCCTCAGCAAATGCCGCTGATTTAGCAAAAGCAACGCAGGCGGTCCGGCGCTTTGGCGCCATGTTTTTTTTCAGCTGCCAGATTGTAGGGGTTTTTATTGATTTCTTAATAAATGCGGTTACCGGCCTTGCCGGTTGGGCAAGGTTATTAATGGCTTTGGTTAAAGGCTACAGATCCTTAGTCCCGGCCTACCGTGAACTGGCCGCGGTGTTGTAAAACTTTCGATTAAGAACACCAGGGCTAATTATTTTGCCATGACATATCGGCGCACCTCTTGGTTATTAAAAAACCTTATCCCCCCCGGTAAGAGCCTGGCGCCGGCCTTTCGGATCGCCAACTGATACGGGAAACATAGGACGATACTTTCATCCAATTCTAGACGGAAAAGCCCACAGCAAGTTCTCCTTCTGTGGGCTTTGTTATGACCGTTCTTACGGGGCGGCAACCATCACCGTGACCTCTACCCCCCCCAAAGCCTGACCATCTTTTGGTTGACTTTATCGCTAACATTTATTCATATTTTAAAATCATATTAAATTGTTATGCATCTTGCGCTACACAAAATGACTATCTAAACTCCACCAACTTTTCATGGCAGAAAATATGCAATAGATCGGTCGAGTAGAGAACTCTTAGACAGGGTGGGCATGAGCATTTTCCCGGCCAAACTTCTTAAGAATGCAGACGACGGCAATCAGCGGATTAAAATTCCGGCTGGTTACCGCTACCAGCATATTGTTTCAATCGGCGATACAGATATCACGCGAAACGTCTATTTCACCAAATACCTGGAGTGGCTGGGTTACGCCCGCGAAGCCATGTTTTTATCAAAGGTATCTCCCGACAAAATCTTGTCGGGCAAAATTGTCATGGTGACCAAAAATACGGCCATCGCCTACCTTCAAGAATATCAGCTATATGATACCGCCAACCTCTTCGTGACCATGTCGAAGGTATCGAGAACCTCGGCCAAACTTTTTTTTAGATACTTTAACCAGGAACTAGATCGCTTGTGTGCCGTGGCAAAACAACTGATTATCACAACGGACCTCAATGGCAAACCAACGGTGATCCCCCCGGAATTCCTCGAGCTTACGGCTCACTACCATGAAGAAAACGAAATAGAACTCAACGCGCACCTGCTGAAAAGAATGTTTTAACCACCGACCCTCACCGGTTATCGAGCAAGGTCCTGATCTGCAGAGCCAATTGTTTTCTTTCAACCGGTTTCATTAAGATCGCCGCCACCCCGACTTCCTCCGCTTCCTTGTTGGAAAGAATCGAGCTGTAGCCGGTACAAATAATAATGGGCAACTCCGGCCTGATGCTGAGAATATGTTTGCCCAGCTCAAGGCCGGTCATCTGGGGCATGGTTTGATCGCTGATCAGGATAGCAAAGGATTGGGGATCGGCTTTAAACAATGCGAGCGCTTCCATGCTACTGGTTGTGCCGACGACGTGATAGCCCAATCTTTCGAGGGATAACTTATGCAACTCGACAATACTGCCTTCGTCATCCACCACCAGGATTTTTTCATCGCCGGTCAGGATGCGCTCTGTCTCTTCCTGGTGCTCCTCGATTAGCCCTTGCTCATAACAGGGGAAAAACACCTGGAACGTGGTGCCGCGGCCAACCTCGGTTGCCACCTTTATCAATCCGCCGCAGCCCTTGACGATACTATGCACCAGAGCTAAACCCAGGCCGGTGCCGCGGCCCACTTCCTTGGTGGTGAAGTATGGCTCAAAGATCCGGCCCACGGTTTCCTCATCCATCCCGCAGCCGCTATCACTGACGGTCAACTCCACAAAGGGCCCGGCCGCCACATTCAGCTCACCCGTTATCTCTTTCTCCCCGAGAATAACCTGGGCCAAGCTCACCTGCAGCAGACCCTTTTCATTTGCCATGGCATGATAGGCATTGGTGCAGAGATTCATCATGATTTGGTGAATCTGAGTAGGATCGGCAAGAATCAACCCGCAATCGATAATGTTTTCTTTTATGGTGATGGTGGTCGGCAGTGAGGCCCGGAGCAGCTTCAGGGATTCTTTGATGATGAGGTGGGGCTGGAGCGGGGTCAATTCATGGTCCACCTTGCGACTAAAGGTGAGGATTTGTTTGACAAGTTCCGTGGCCCGCCGCGATGCTTTGATCACTTCCTGCAAATCTTCATGAACAGCGCTGCTAGCACCATTCCGCATTTCCGCCAACTGGGCATAACCGAGGATGGCCGACAGGATGTTGTTGAAATCATGGGCGATCCCGCCGGCCAGGGTGCCCATGGCCTCCATTTTCTGGGCTTGCCGTAACCGGCTTTCGCCTTCGTTCCGCTCGGTCAGGTCACGGGCGATCAGGGCCATGCCGGTTGCCCTTTCATCTAGGTTGCCGGAGATGGTAAATAAATTAAGTTCAACCGGCACTATGTTGCCGGAGCCCGCCTGCTCTACAAAAAGTTCGCCATGGCCGGCCCCGGTTTGCCGGGCGGCTTGAAAGATTTCATTTTGAAAATACTCTCTGCTGTCAACGGCCAGATAATCCATTATATTTGCGCTATCAAGCTGATCGGACCGGCTCATACCGACCAGGGTTCGCCCGGCATTATTAAGATAGAGCAGCCGACCGTTAAGATCCGAGATCCCGATAAAATCAGGGCTGTGCTCGATAATCGCCACCAGTTTTTCCTGTTCCGCCTCAGCTTGCTTACGGCCGCTGATATCTTCAATAACCGAGATGAAAAATTTGGGCTGATCCTGTTCGTTTCGGACCAAAGAAACAGTGAGATTTACCCAGAGCGACTGCCCATCCTTGCGGATGTAACGTTTTTCCAGGGAATAATTTTTTATGTTATCGGATAACATTTGCTCTACGTAATTCAGACTCGTTGCCAGGTCGTCCGGGTGGGTGATTCCCTGAAAACTGAGCTCCATAAGCTCTTCCCGGGAATAGCCGGTAAGACTGCACAGTTTCTGATTAAACATCAACCATTTGCCGGTAATGGTTACCAGGGCAATACCGACGGCCGCCTGCTCAAAAACCCCCCGAAGCAAATCCTCGTTTCGGGCAAGATCTTCCGAGGCCTTGAGATGTTCTCGCCGGATCCGCAAGGTATTGAGGCCGTTGACAACATCCTCGGCAATCTCGCCCAGAAGATCGATCTCCTGGGAGTCAAAGGCATCCGGCTCGGGTGCATAGATATTTAGGGCGCCGATTATGCCCAGGGATTTATCCGTTAACGGCAGGGCAATGGAAGATTGATAGCCGCGCTGATTAGCCTGCTCGCGCCAGGGCTGATAACGGCTATCGGTCAGAATATGTCTTGCGACTTGCGCGGCACCGCTCTTGATCGCCATGCCGGTCGGGCCGCCGCCCCACTCATCATCCGCCCAGCTTACCCGCAAATTTTCCAAATAGCCGTCATCATAGCCGGCCTGCGCCCTCGGCCGGACGGTTTTCTCCGGGTTATCCTCGGCAAACCCGATCCAGGCCAGCTTGTAACCGCCTCTACTAACAAACGCCTCACAGATATTATCTAACAATTCATCCTCGGTCTGTGCCGAATTAACCCCTTGATTGCAACCGATTAAGGTTTTCAGGGCTCGATTGACCCGGCGCAGCTCCTGCTCGTTTTTTTGGAGCTCGGTTATATCCTGGGCGATGATCACGATGCCGGCCGCTGCTGAATCTTCCGGGCGGCGCATCACCGAGGCGGAAATGATTACCGGAAATTGCTCCCCGGTTTTACTCAGAAATATTTTTTCACTGCCTTGTAGTCTTCCCGACCCCAGCAAAGCCGCTAACTTTTCCCCGGCAAAAAGTTGCATCTCGTCATAATCCGCAAAAAAATCCTCAACCGCCTTGCCCTCGAAATATTCTTTGCTAAAGCCCAGTTTTGCCAAGACCGCCTGATTGACCTCGCTAATGACGGTGGTCTGCTGTTGGTCATCGATCTCGAGGACAAACAGCATCTCGTTCATCGAATTTATGATCGATGAGAAATAATTGAGCGAAACCGTTTTCAGGGAAAGATTGGCGACCAGCTCATTAAAAGCGGTGGCGAGTTCCCCTATTTCATCACGGCTGGTCACCTCAATGCCGCCGACCTTGGGCCCCTGCCCGATCCGGCGCACTCCGGCGATCAAGGTCGTGATTGGTTTGGCCAGGGATGAGGAGAGCAGGGCGCCGGTGACGGCAATTAGAACAAGGGTGACCACCAGCAGAAAAAACAGCCGCTCTTGCAGCTTGTCAATGGAGGCAAAAATCTCTTTCTGATCCATTTCCGCCAACAAAACCCAATCCATCCCGCCAATCTCGAGAGGGGTAAAGGCGGAAAGCACCGGCAGGCCGCGATAGTCCGTGATCAAGGCGGTCCCGGTTTGCCCTTTAAATGCTTGCCGCGTTGATTCGGTTGCCACTTTCATGAGCAGAATCGTGGTATTCTCTTGTTCCATTTCGGCAAGAGTGGCCGCCGGAACGTTACGGGCCTTTATTTCGGCAAAAAATCCATCCCTGGCCTCAAGCAGAAAGCGTGAATCATTGCGCATCGTATAGTCGGAGCCCACGATGTAGGTTTCCCCCGTTTCCCCCAGCCCCCGGGCCCGCCAGTTCTTATTGTCGGTCATGACCTCGTTTATTTCCGCAACCGACAGCTGCAGGGCCAACACCGCTATCGTCCGGTCGCCATCGCGAACCGGGGCCGCCATAAATGCGGCGGGTAAATGGTCGGCCGGGCAATAATGGCCAAAATCCGTCACCTTTACCTTGCCGTCCGCCGACTCAACCACGTTTTTAAATACGGTGGCCAGCTGGCCGTCCTGCCATGGGCCTGTCAAAACATTTGTCCCGAAATCAACGGCTTTCCGGGTCGAATAGACGATGGCGCCGCTTGCGCTATCAATTAAAAAAATGTCATGGACATTGAGATCCTGCCGATACCCTTTGAAAAATGCGTGATAGCGGGCGTGGATCTGCTCATAAGCGGTCTGGTTGCGCTCCTTTTGCCGCTGGGGCACGCCTTCCGGGGCATAACGATCTTGCAGATAGATGACCTTGGGATCATGGGGCAACAGAGGGTTGAGTTCGCTTTGCGCCATCTTGTTGGGGGCCGCCATCGCGGGATCGACCACCTCTTCGTATCTGCTGCGCAACGACTCGGGCGGGGACGTGCTTAACCGGGCTTGTTTGGCCAGATCTTTTTCGAGGGCGGCAAAGGCCTTGTTAAAATCATTGGCCGCATTGACAATGGTCCAGCCTTTGGCCAACATCTGGGTTGCGGTGTGCATGCGATTGAAATATCCTTCTATCTCTCGCTTACGGCTATCCCTTATGCTTGTCACATGATCTATGCTTTTATCGACCAGAACCTTCTTTAAAAAATTGTAATGCTCCCACGAACTGAGCAAGGTACTACCCACCCCGACAAGGAGCAAAGCCACTAAAATCTTGCTTCGCAGGTTTATGGTCCCTTGCCAAAAATTCATCGCTCCGCATCCCTTTTTTGTGCGCCGCCCCGAAAACATTACTGCACCAAGCTGTTATGGGCTCATAATATACTATCCCGCCGGTGAGAGCAAATAGTAGCTAACGCCAGCTAACCCCTTGGATTTAAAGGGGGATATATGGTTACACGCGGCAGGCTGCCCTTGACGGTCACAAGTGCGCCGCCTAGCCATCATGCCTAATTCAAAAACTCCCCCTTGAACCAGCCCCAGATCCCCAGACTGAAGCCGGGGATCAGATTGATGCCCAGGGCGGATTTGATCAGATAGAGAATGAGCAGGCCCAGCAGGGTGGAAAAAGTGAAAAAGAGGGCAAGGAAGATAACCTGGGCCTGGCGGGCCATTTCCTTCTGGCGCCGGCTCAACTCCCGACGCTCGCGGCCACCGATAAACACGTAGTAATAACGCCAGCGCCAGAAGCCGATGGTCCCGCGCTGGTCAAAAATATGCCTGCCCCACTGCCTGGCCCCCATCGCAACCTTGAGGGCCAACAACTGGTTATCGCTGAAACTATCCCGCTCCGCCTCGGGTAATCTGGCCATCAACCCTTTGACAAAAGGATCCTGACGGATGCTGTTCCTTTGTCCGCTTACGCTGTTATCCATCGTAAAAAAAACTCCCGTGCTTGTTTATCTGCCTGTTTCCAGCCTACCTCTTTTAACGGCCGAAAACAACAAGATGCAATGCCGGGCGTGGTTCAAAACGAAATCAGGCGGCCTTGGGCAGGGTCGGCAGATTAAAGGGATTGTTGGGCTGCCAGTGGTGGGGCTCAAGGGGCAGCAAGCCATATTTGGCCCGGGCCTGGTCGCAGCCCGCCTGGTGCTGGCCGTCCTGCCAGGAGGCGGCAAAATCCCGGCAAACCGATGCCCGTTGGGGATGGATGGCGCAGTGCACCTCCTGGCCGATCTCCCCTTTCAGGGCCACACAGCGCGGGTTCGAAGCGTTGGTGCCCAGCATGAAGGCGCGGTGCGTGGATAACCGGCCGGTCAGGGCCACCGGCACCCCGGTCCCGTCCTCGCCGGCTTCCGCCCAGTAAAAAGAGACCCGAAAAAAGGCGCAACAGGCCCCGCAAGTAAGACAGGGATTTTTGCTTATGCTGATCATAGTTATGGCTGTGGGGGGTAATCAGGTGAGCGGGTTTGCTCGTGACTTTCTTGGTTGCAACGCTTTTGATTATACCATGGCGGCCAGGGCCGACGCTTTTGAAATCTACGCCCGGGCCACGGGGATAACTAAAAATTTCCCCCCCTGCTGCTTATTTGTTAGCCAGGGCCTTATGAAAGTGGGCGAAACTCAAGGGGGCGGAGCCGCCGTTGGCCTGCGGTTGCAGGGCCTCGGCCAGGTAGCCCTCCATGAAGGCCTGCTCCCGCTCTTGGCAATCTTCAGGGGAGAATTTGAACCGCAGTTGGGCGGCCCCCCCTTTGGCCAGGGGTTTAGGGCTCGGCCAGGGCTTGGCAAAAACCCGTTGCCCGCCATGGAGCAGGTAGAGCAAGGAGTGATGGGTGGAGATGGAGCCGGCCCAGGGGTAATGGTCCAGATGATAACGGCGGGAAAGGGCCTCGATTTTTTCTTCCAGATCGTCAGCCGCCGCTGCGCTCGATCCGTTTTGGCCCATGTTGAACAGCAGGAACAGCTTAAAGACATCCCCGGCGGTATGATAAACCGAACCGATGCCGTACTGCTCGGGATGGCAGGATATCAATGACCCCGGCGTGAGGTTGAACTCGCCGGCGATGAATTGATCGACCATTTTCCCCTGCTCCCCGATCAGGGCCAGGGTCTCCCCCGCCTCCCGCCCCGTTTCCCCGGGATGGCTGAGAAAGGTCATCCAGCTGGTCGAGATCCCGGCCTGATGGAAATTGCGGTTGATCTTGCGGATCAATTCACTATCTATCCCCTTGTTCATCAGCCGCAGGACCCTATCGGAGCCGCTTTCGATGCCGAAGGCCACGGCCCGCAGCCCGGCCCGGTACAGCAGGCGGCAGCGTTCCGGGGTGTAGGCGGCCTCGATCCGCAGATCGGTGGACCAGTAGATCTCAAGCCCCTCGTCAATGATCCCTTGGGCCAGGGCCAAGGCATAGGCCGGGGAGAGGACATCGGCTGAGAGGTAAAAATTGCTCGCCCCGAATTGTTGCTGCATGGCCTTGAGGTCGGCCACCGCTTGCGCCACCGGGATCTCCCGATAGGCATGGCGGCCGGATTGATTAAAGCCATAGCTGCAGAAGGAGCATTTGTTCCAGTAGCAGCCCCTGGTCGGGCTGTAAAGCAGCAAGCGGGCCGGGGCCAGATAGCGGTCCAGATCCAGATCGGAATAATCCGGCCGGGCCGCCTCGGCCAGAGCAAAGGTCTCGGCCGGCCCCTGGACCAGGGCTTCGCCCGCCCCTTTCATCAACAGGTTGGGGATGGCCGCCAACCGTTGCGGCTCCGGATTGCCTGCCTGCAACAGGGGCAGGAGCTGGGCCAGGGTCTGCTCCCCTTCCTGCAAGCCCACCGCGTCCGCATAAGCAAAGATCCGCCTGATGCTCTCCTGGTCGCTGTTGCGGACGATCTGGTCGATACAAGGCCCGCCCAGCTGCACAAAGCAGACCGGGAACAGCTCCTTGATCAAGCGGCAGAGGTAAAAGGTTTCGGGAATCTGGGAGACAAAGGTGAGGGAAAGCCCGATAAAACCGGGCTGGCCGAGCGCCGCCAGCTGCTCCCGGTAAAATTGGGCAAAGGGGCTGGCTTGCCGGGCGATATAATCCTCCAGCAGCTTGAAATCCCAGGGGGCCACCAGGTGATCGGCCCGGTTGAAGCTAAAGCGGAAGGGGAAAAAAACCGCCTCCATCACTTGAAACAGATCTTCAACCCCGTCCCGGGCCCGCAGATATTTTTTCTTGTGATAAAATTGCCGGGGATCTTGCAGCACGGCCAGGCAATCGCCATAATCCCGGCACAGGGGCAGGGCCTCGGCCAGCCGCCAATACTCCATCTCTTCATAAAGGGTCAATTTTTTCCGGCGGTTCAACTCGGCCAGGCGAGCGGTAATCCTTTGCCGCCACCCCTCCATGGTCGTTTCGGCCAGAAGATAGTGCAACCCCTCGATATTATAATCCCGAAGCGAAACCTCGATCCCGCGCCGGCCCAGATAGCCCTTGAGGGTCGGCAGCCCAACGTAGGCCCAGGTGGGATCGGCAAAGGGGGGATAAATCAGGAAAGAGGCGTTTGCCGGGGGCTTATTCATCGCGGCAGGCCGCCAGCATCGCTAAGGCCAGGGCCTCGGCGACCTTGATGCCGTCCACGGCCGAGGAGAGAATGCCGCCGGCATAGCCCGCCCCTTCGCCGGTGGGATAGAGCCCCCTGGTGTTGATGCTCTGCAGGTCATCGCTGTTGCGTTTGATCCTAACCGGCGACGAGGTGCGCGACTCCACCCCGGTGAGCACCGCATCGGCCAGATCAAAATCTTTGATCTGTTTGGCAAAGGCGGGCAGGGCCTCGCGGATGGCGGTGACGGCGTAATCGGGCAGGGCGGCACTGAGATCGCAAAGATGGACGCCCGGGGTGTAGGAGGGCTTGACCGAGCCCAGGGCGGTGGAGGGGCGGCCGGCCAGGAAATCGCCGACCAGCTGCGCCGGCGCCTGGTAGTTGGCGCCGCCCAGCTCAAAGGCCCGCGACTCCCAGAAACGCTGAAACTCCATGCCGCCCAGGGGCCCGGCCGGGAAATCGGCCGGGGAGATCCCCACCACGATGCCGCTGTTGGCGTTGCGCTCCTTGCGGGAATACTGGCTCATGCCGTTGGTCACCACCCGCCCCGGTTCCGAGGTGGCGGCGACCACGGTGCCGCCGGGGCACATGCAGAAACTGTACACCGAGCGGCCGTTGCCGGCATGATGGACCAGCTTGTAGTCGGCGGCGCCGAGCAGCGGGTTGCCGGCATTCTTGCCGTGGCGGCTGCGGTCGATCAGCGACTGGGGGTGCTCGATCCTAAAGCCGATGGAAAAGGGCTTGGCCTCCATGAAGACCCCGCGCCGGTGCAGCATCTCAAAGGTATCGCGGGCGCTGTGGCCGATGGCCACCACCAGATGCTCGGTGGCGATCCGCTCGCCGTCGGCCAGGACCACCCCGCGTACCCGGGAGTTTTCGATCTCGATATCATCGACCCGGCTCTGGAAGCGGATCTCGCCGCCCAGGGCCTGGATCTCGGCCCGCATCTTTTCCACCATCCCCACCAGTTTGTAGGTGCCGATGTGGGGCTTGCTGACATACATGATTTCCGGCGGCGCCCCGGCCTTGACAAACTCGGTGAGCACCTTGCGGCCGTAATGTTTGGGGTCTTTGATCTGGGTGTGCAGCTTGCCGTCGGAAAAGGTGCCGGCCCCGCCCTCGCCGAACTGGACATTGGATTCCGGATCGAGGATGCCCTTGCGCCACAGATCAAAGGTGTCCTTGGTCCGCTCCCGCACCGCCTTGCCCCGTTCGAGAATCAGGGGCTTGAAGCCGGCCTGGGCCAGGAGCAGCCCGGCGAACAGGCCGGAGGGGCCCATGCCGATGATCACCGGCCGGGCAGCCAAGCCCTGCGCCGGAGCCCGGGCGACAAAGTGGTAGGCGGTATCCGGCGCGATTTTAAGATGGCTGTCATCACCAAACCGGCCCAGCAGCGCGGCCTCATCGGCCACCTCCAGCTCCAGGGTGTAGATAAAGACGATGGCGTGGGATTTGCGGGCATCCACCCCGCGCCGGAAGATGGTGTAGCGAAGCAGCTCGCCGGCGGCAATACCGAGGCGGGCGATGATTGCCGCCTTCAGGTCAGCTTCGCTGTGATCGAGGGGCAGTCTGAGTTCTGTCAATCTAAGCATGATATCGGCCGGGTTAAATCAATGAGCAACAACGGGATGGGATGAAAAAATTTAGCTTTTCGGCCATTGCCGAAAAACGGAGGATATGCAAAAATCTCTTCTGCCGCCCGCCCCGTAAAGCAACTTCTTATCGATTATCCCCAGGGCTGTCAACAGCAAACTTGCCCGGGCCGATGCGCGGTTCCCCTTCTAAAATTGCCGAAAAGATGAGATCCGGCATGACGGCCATAACCCACCCTTAGCCAGCCGGGCCGGCATAAATTTCACAGTACTATTTACCTGGTATGGTGTAATATATAAAAAATATACGCCCCTTAAACGGAGGCTGACCCTCACCCTCCAGCCCCATCCCCGCCAACCCGGCCTTTTTCACCACAACTCATAGAGATAGAAGACAAAAAGCAATGAAAGAAACTAAAGCAAAAATTATCATCGGCAGTGAAGAGTGGTGTGCCTTTCCCGATCTGGGCCTGCCCGCGATTAAGGCCCGGGTCGATTCCGGCGCCAAAACCTCATCCATCCATGCCTTTAATATCAGAAAATTCAGAAAAAACGGCGAGTCCTGGGTCAGTTTTGAGGTCCATCCCCTGCAGAATAATCGCCGCGCGGTTATTCGCTGTGAGAAACCGGTGGTGGATAAGCGGGTGGTAAAAAGCTCGAGCGGCATCTCGGAAACCCGCTATGTCATCCTCACCCCCCTTAAGATCGGCCTTGAAACCTGGGACGTGGAGCTGACCCTGGCCAACCGGGATTCCATGGGCTACCGGATGCTGTTGGGCCGTGAAGCGATGAGCGGACGGATGATTGTCGACCCCTCGCTCAATTTCTGCCTGGGCAAGATATCAACCGCCAAGCTCGATGACTACTACGAAAAAAGAGCGCAAAGCAGGAGCGGCCTCCGGATCGGTCTGCTGGCCAGCAACCCTGATCTGTACAGCAACCAGCGGATCTTGGAGGCCGGGGAAGAACGCGGCCATGAGATGGAGTTTCTGGATATCCGGCAATGTTATATGAAACTGGATGCGGTGGAGCCGGAGGTGCATTACCGGGGCGGCAAGGTGCTTGACGATCTGGATGCGGCCATCACCCGGATTCGACCGAGCATTACCTTTTACGGCTGTGCCCTGGCCCGCCAATTCGAGAGCATGGGGGTGCTCACCGTAAACTCCTCCGCCTCCATCAGCCAATCCCGGGATAAATTGTACGCCCTCCAGTTAATGCTCAAGAGCGGGATCAGCATCCCGACCACCGGCTTTGCCAATTCGCCGATGGATACCAATGATCTGATTGAAATGGTCGGCGGCGCGCCCTTGATCGTTAAGCTGCTGGAGGGAACCCAAGGCCGCGGCGTGGTCTTGGCGGAAACCAGCAAGGCGGCCGAGAGTGTGATCAATGCCTTCAAGGCCCTGCGCGCCAATCTCCTGGTCCAGGAATTCATCAAGGAGGCGGATGGCAAGGATCTGCGCTGCTTTGTGGTTGACGGCAAAGTGGTGGCGTCCATTCAGCGGGAAGCGGCCCCGGGTGAATTCCGGGCCAACCTGCATCAGGGCGGCTCAGCCTCCATCGTGAAAATTACCCCCCGGGAAAGGATGTTAGCCATCAAATCGGCCAAGATCCTGGGGTTGAGCTTTGCCGGGGTGGATATTATCCGCTCGAAAAACGGCCCCCTGTTATTGGAGGTCAATTCCTCCCCCGGCCTGGAGGGCATTGAGGCGGCCACCGGCAAAGACATCGCCGGGATGATGATCTCGTCGATCGAGAAAAAACTGGGCTGGAAAAGAAAACTCAGCACTGAAAAATATTAATGGCGCCAACCCTGATCCCCGCCTCATTTCTCCACAGAGATCAGGGCGGCCTGTAAAAATTCCCGGTTGAGCCGGGCGATATTGCCGATCTTGATCCGCTTGGGGCAGGCCGCCTCGCACTCCCCCTCGTTGCCGCAATTGCCGAAGCCCAGTTCATCCATCTTGGAAACCAGGGCCAGGGCCCGCCTGGCTTTTTCCGGCCGCCCTTGGGGCAGCAGGGCCAGCTGGGAGATCTTGGCCCCGACAAAGAGCATGGCCGACGCATTGGGACAGGCCGCCACGCAGGCCCCGCAGCCGATGCATTCCGCCGCGTCCAGCGCCTTTTCGGCAAGATCCTTGGCCACCGGGATGGTATTGGCCTCCGGCGCCGCCCCGGTGTTCACCGACACATAACCGCCCGCGGCGATGATCTGGTCAAAGCCGCTCCTATCGACGATCAGATCCCTGATCAGGGGAAAAGCCCGGGCCCGGAAGGGCTCGATGACGATGGTATCGCCATCCTTGAAATGGCGCAGGTGCAGCTGACAGAGGGTGGTGCCGCCCTGGGGGCCGTGGGGTCGGCCGTTGACCACCGCCCCGCACATGCCGCAGATCCCTTCCCGGCAATCATGGTCAAAGGCCACCGGCGCCTCCCCCTTCAAGGTCAGCGCTTCGTTGACCACATCCAGCATTTCCAAAAAGGACATCGCGGTGGAAACCGGGCCGGTCTCCAGGGTTTGGAAGAAGCCGGCGGCCTGGGCATCTTGCTGGCGCCAGATCTTCAGGGTCAGAGATATCGTGCTGCTCACTTGTAACTCCTTTGGCTCAAGACAACCTCGGCAAAGCTCAGTGCTTCCTTGTGCAGGGCCGGTTGGCGATTGGCCCCCTGATACTGCCAGGCCGCCACGTAGCTGAAGTTTTCATCGTCGCGCCGGGCCTCGTTTTCCGCGGTCTGGCTCTCCTCCCGCAGATGGCAGCCGCAGGACTCCTCACGGGCCAGGGCATCGAGGATCATCAACTCGGCGAGATCGAGATAATCAGCCACCCGCCCCGCCCGCTCCAGGGATTGATTAAGCTCCTGGCCGCGGCCGGGCACGATCACATTGGCCCAGAATTCCTCCCGCAGCTCGGGCAATCCGGCCAGGGCCCGGCTCAGCCCCTCCCTGTTGCGGGCCATGCCGCAATGATCCCAGAGCAGCAGGCCCAGTTCCCGGTGAAAATCATCGATCGTCCGTTTGCCCTTGCAGGCCAAAAGCTTGTCGAGCCTGTTCCGCACCTCATTCCCGCAGTCGGCAAAGGCCGGGCCAAGGGTGGAGATCTTCTCCGGCGCCACCTCGGCCAGATAATTGCCGATGGTGTTGGGCAGGATAAAGTAGCCGTCGGCCAGCCCCTGCATCAGGGCGCTGGCCCCGAGCCGGTTGGCGCCATGGTCAGAGAAATTCGCCTCCCCCAGCACAAAAAGGCCGGGGATATTGCTCATCAGGTTGTAATCCACCCACAACCCGCCCATGGTGTAATGCACCGCCGGATAAATCAGCATCGGCTCCCTGGCGGGATCCTGGGCCGTGATCTTTTCATACATCTGAAAGAGGTTGCCGTATTTCTGTTGGATCGCCTCCTCGCCGTCCCGGGCGATGGCATCGGCAAAATCAAGGTAGACGGCCAGGCCGGTGGCGCCGACCCCCTTGCCCCGATCGCACTGCTCCTTGGCATTGCGGGAGGCGACGTCCCGGGGCACCAGATTGCCGAAGCTCGGATATTTGCCTTCCAGATAATAATCGCGCTCCGCCACCGGGATCTGAGCGGCGACTCGCTTATCCCCTGCCTTTCGCGGCACCCAGACCCGCCCGTCGTTGCGCAGGCTTTCACTCATCAGGGTGAGCTTGGCCTGATGTTTGCCGTGCACCGGAATACAGGTGGGATGAATCTGGACAAAGCAGGGATTGGCAAAACAGGCCCCTTTTTTATAGGCCCGGATAGCGGCGGTGACATTGGAGGCCATGGCATTGGTTGACAGAAAATAGGCGTTGCCATAGCCGCCGGTGGCCAGGACCACTGCATGGCCGGCGTGGCTCTCCAATTCACCGGTCACCATATTCCGGATGATGATCCCCTGGGCCCGCCCATTGTCAACCAC
>DUZU01000033.1 GCA_013349285.1 Deltaproteobacteria bacterium
AAGACAGTCTCTGCATCAGGGATTTTTTGTGTTCAAAATCCTGCAACACAACAAACTCCCCAACCTCCTGCCCGGAAACATCTCTAAGCGGGACAATGCCTGCGCTGTAGACCCTGCCGTCGATAATTGCATCAAACAGACGAAGACTATGGTCTTGTTGATGTTCGCCCAAGGCCTCGATCAATTTGCGGGGAATATGGCTCAAGGTCTGCTCGGAAACAACAAAATCGTCGAACAGATTCCAATTAGCCGAGACCCCGATCATCCCCATCCCCTCTTCCCACTTAGCCCTGTTTAGAAATTTCTTATCAATCACCGACATTATCTCGATACCCAGGGTCTCTTTCATTTGCCCGGTAATATGGGAAATCTCCTCACCCAGCTCCAGATAACCGCTTAAGGAACCATTTATATACCAGGGCACAACCACCCGCAGGGTAAAGGTGCCGAGGGGACCCAGCTCAATGCCCCATGAGGTTTTTTCGGTTTCAGCAGCGGTCTTCAGGGTGAAACGCTTGATAAAATCGCCATGGCGGGGGGGGTTATGAACCCGTAAAAAATTAACCTTATCCAGGCCATGGAAATAAAAATGGGTAACCCGGTATTTAGGCTTAAGCTCCTTAAAGATGGGCAGGGCTTGTTGCAAAAGAAGCCCACGATCCTTGGCAAGCCAGGCTTGCTGCAGCGACTCGTCCTTTTTAAGAAAATCAAGCATGCCCAACATGACTTCGGCGTCTTTATCAAGGGCAACACTATAGGTTCGCTGGGCGTCAAGGATCGCCTCCCGCATCTCATATTCAAACTGCTGGCCGATCCAGCGCTGGGCGCTGAAAACCGTAATGGCAAACAGAATAAAAAGAACCCCGCCCAAGGGGATGAGGATGGATTTCTTTATGCGTTCAGCACTCTTAACCATTCAATCTAACTCCAAAACCAGAAACCGGCCAGACGTCCTCCGGGAAACAACCTCAAACACCGTTCTTATTCACGATAACCAATAACCAACCCACGGTTCAATTTTATTCTAAAAAAAACCAACCTCGCAAGAGGTGAAATACGCACAGCTCAATAGCAACATAACTCTTTTTTATTTTTTTCTCCTGACAATCCTTACCTTTTTCTTAACAATACCACCGGAGGCTGCGCTTTTCTTGGCCACCCGCCGGACCATGATCTTCTTTTTCTTGCGCGGTTCACCGGACTCGACCAGGTCGATACCATTATCCCCGGGCAGCGGGCGCATATAGCCACACCCCGCCCGCTGACATCGCAGATAGGATTTTCCGCTGATATTCTTCTTTTCCACCAGAAAAGGCGAATCGCAAACCTGACAGGCAACAGCATGGGGCTTGGCCCAGGCCATGAACTCACAGTCAGGCTCGGGACACACATAAAAAGGCTTGCCGGTCGGCGTATTCTTGGCGATCACATTGCCGATATTACAAAGCGGGCAGAGCATTTCCTCCCCGCCTTGTTTGCCGTACGAGGCCGAATAACGACACTCGGGATACCCGGAGCAGGACCAATAACGACCAAAACGATCCTCCTTCAACAATAACGGACGGCCACAATCAGGACACTCCCTGCCGGGCTCCCGCTCCTCGGCCCTCTTGGTTTCCTCGGGAGCCGCCCCGGCCTCAACCAAGGACTCTTCCTCTTCCACCACCGGAGCTTGAGCAAACATTTCCTCCGTGGCCGCGGCCTCTTCGCCGGAAACAGCAACCGCCTCTTCCACCGGCTCGGTCACAGTAACTTCTTCCTCTGCCGGAGCTGATTCCGGTTCCAGTTCCGGTTCCGGTTCCAGTTCCGGTTCCGGTTCCAGTGCCGGCGCAGATTCCGCCCCCACCTCTGCCGGCTGCGCCGGATTTTCAGAACCTACCGGCTCTGCTTTTACAGAAACCTCTTCAACCTCGACATCAACCTCTGCCCGCACCTCTACAGCCTGCCCGCCCCCCTCATGCGGGGCAACCGGTCGGTCGACAACTTCCGCCGGCTTGGTTGCCGCCGATTGGCTCGGCGCAGGCGATTCGGCAAGCGGCACAGGCGCAGCCGGTGTTTTAATAATACTCCGCGATGACTTCACTCGCTTTAGAGGAGCAACCGGCATGGCCATCTTCACCAGCAGCTCGCCCCGCATCATCATCGTCTGCTCGAATTGCTGCAGGGCAAAAGCCAACGACTTCCGGCCGCTGACCGCCTCGGAAATGGTCTGGGCTAGATAGGCCACAAAATTTACGTCTTTCATCGAAGGAAAAGCTCGGTTCATCACGCCGATGAGTTTTTTTGCATTATCAGCGCACCTAAACGAGCCGTCCGGCATCATGAGCAGATAGCCCTTGTCAAGCATCTGCTGGATCATCGCAACAAAAAAGCCATCGAAATCAATGGCGAACTCGGCAAGATCCTGGGACAATCCCTCAAAGGTGTAATATTCCGGCGGCATGCCGGTGCTTTTTTCAGGAATTACCTGTATACATTGCAACTGCTGACCATTAACAACAGCAGCCACCGGACATGGCCCGAGAAAATCACGATTAGCCGTACCCTGATAAACATCAAAAAAACCTTTTCCCTTCAACCGTCTGGCGCTGCCCTTGAATATGCATTCTTCACCGGCCGCCACCGTGATATCAATGATCTCCCCGGTGGCATCCTGCATCTGACCGGCCAGAGCCCGAGACCAGATAAGCCCGTAAACCTGCAGTTCGTCCTCGGCAAGATAGGCCGCAAGTTGATCTTTGCCAAACTTGGGGATAGTGGGCAAAATCATCCCGCGCATTTCTTCAAACTCTGGGGCAACACCCAAGGCTCCCTCTCCGGCAATCCCTGCCAGATACTCCCTTATCTCACGGAGCAATTCAACAAATGAACTATTAGCCAAAGGCAGATAGGAGGTAATCAGACCATGACTTTTGCCGTCAATCTCCACGCCGGAAAAAAGCTTACGAACCGCAGTCAACACCTGCCGGGGCTGCAAGCCATAAAGCACATGACAATCATGAAGCAATTCTTCAAAACGATAGGGCTCCGGCCGCGGAATACTAAAAGAAGAACTCTCTACCTCGCTGACGACAAAGGATTCGGTCCGGAACAGATCAATAGCCTGCCGCAGCTCTTTTTCGTTATGCAACACGGCATCGTCCGTGACCCCGTAAGCCTCCTCAAGGCGCACCATAAATTCGCCGTTCCCGGTGGCAAGCTTGACCATGATGTACCACCTGGCATGGGGCGTGTACATCCTGATTTCACGTTCCCGTTCGGCCACAATAAACAGAGTCGTCAAACTGGCAAAGTTCAGCGGCAACCCCTGGGGACCGGTTCGAGTGCCGAGAAGGCGCTG
This sequence comes from Deltaproteobacteria bacterium, assembly GCA_013349285.1. Classification (GTDB taxonomy): domain Bacteria; phylum Desulfobacterota; class Desulfobulbia; order Desulfobulbales; family Desulfurivibrionaceae; genus DUZU01. The sequence continues at coordinate 3,341 of DUZU01000033.1, forward strand.
CAGATGCTTGGCGAGATAGGAATCAAAGAGCATGCCGATATAACTTGCGGTAGCCTTTGCTGAGCTCACCGGCTCAACCACCTTAAAGGACTCATCAAGAACCGCCCCGGCCAGACCAGCAAGACTCAGCCGCATGGGCATATTCACGCCGCCGGAAACCTCGGCCCAATATTCACTGATGATCCAGGACCAGAACTCTCCGCGCCAATCACCATCAAGGGCAAGATAGATTTCACGTCCCTGAAAAGAGAGCAGGCTATCCCAGAAAACCTTCTCCCGGGGACTGGGCATAAATTTAAATTTAGGCGGCTCCCGGCGCATGGCATCACGGGGAGGTGAATAGGTCACCTGAACCGGAGCGGACAAGATCACGATGCCGTCAAGATCACCTTTGAACTGATCTTGCAGGGTTTTTAGCTTGTCGGCCGATTCGACGACAACAACAGGATTTGCCATTAAATACTCCTTACTTGCTTATCCGGCAGTTCCCCACCTTCGGAGCAGGCCTGAACCGATATTGCATGAGCCGAAACAGGATCGGCCTCAATAATAAACAATAGCGAAATCAGACTGAAAATATTGAAGTTATTCACCTTAGTGTACGACAAATAGTATATAATCTATAAAATTTTTAGGCAATTACTCATAACAAAATCTCTTAACCTCAAATCTCGTACTCCGGAGTTCCCATGGCTTCTTTGGTTACCCTCCAAGGCATTGACGAAGCCCTGAACAATCTGGCCTTAAACCCCGACACCCTGAAGGCCCAGCTCGCAATCCTGATCAGATCCTATTTCACGGATGAGGATTCCCTGCACGCCATTACCCAAATCTCCACTGATGAAATCGTTTACAAACTTTGGGAGATCAACACGCCGGAAGAGCTGAAGGCAAAGAAAAAGAACTTCAGCAGCCTAAAATCAGCCCTTAACAAATCGCTTAAAGATTTAGACAAAAGCGGCGGCAACCCGGCCGGCATAATCGTCGGTCGCGACAATACCTTTATCATTTCCGAAGAAAGAAAAAACGACCTGATCAATCAGTTGGGACTTTCCGGCGACTCGTCCAATGTTCTCCACGACCTTATTTCCACCTTTAAAAAACTATTTACCGAAGCACTGGGAGACCAGAAGAGCAGCGAGGTAAAAAATTTACTGGAGGAGCTCGATCTTGCCCGGGAGGCGCTCCAGGAAATGGTACTGGAAGAGGTTTCGGAAGAACCGGAAACTGATAAACCAGAAGAAATAGAAGAAATAGAACTGGATGAAGGAGATGAGCTACAGGTTACCAGAAAAGGAGGCCCCGAGCCGGACGGAGGCTTTACCGAAGGCGGTTTTGGCGAAACCGGAGATGAATTTGAAGAAATAGAAATCGACGAGGATCAGGAGCTTGCGGAGATCGAGGGCGAGCTGACCGAGGCCGGAGATGAGCTCGAACCGGGTCTCGAAGAAATCGAGGTCGGCGAGGACCAGGAGTTCGAGGAGATCGAGGGCGAGCCGGTCGGGGCCGAAGTGGAACTCGAACCGGGTCTCGAAGAAATCGAGGGCGGTGAGGACCAGGAGCTTGCGGAGATCGAGGGCGAGCTGGCCGGGGCCGAAGATGAGCTCGAACCTGGTCTCGAAGAAATCGAGGTCGGCGAGGATCAGGAGTTCGAGGAGATCGAGGGCGAGCCGGCCGGGGCCGGAGAGGAGCTCGAACCGGGTCTCGAAGAAATCGAGGTCGGCGAGGATCAGGAGCTCGAGGAGATCGAGGGCGAGCCGGCCGGGGCCGGAGAGGAGCTCGAACCGGGTCTCGAAGAAATCGAGGTCGGCGAGGATCAGGAGTTCGAGGAGATCGAGGGCGAGCCGGTCGGGGCCGGAGAGGAGCTCGAACCGGGTCTCGAAGAAATCGAGGTCGGTGAGGACCAGGAGCTTGCGGAATTAGAGATCGCCGAGGATGAGGAACTAAAGGTTGTCAAAAAAGATCAACCGGCACCGGATACAGGAGAAAAAAGAACACCCAGCCCGTTGGAGATTTTATCAAAATACATCGAAGCCAACGAGGCCCTGGCCGAGGAACGCAATCTCCTCCATGAAACCCAAGAAGAGTTCGCCAGCCAAATCCTCGACCGCTTCATGCCCAAATTCATAAAAATACCAGGCGGCAGCTATAGTGTGGGCAGCAATTCTCCGAAATCCTTGGAACAACCAGAAAAAACCGTTACTATCCGCCCGTTTTTTCTGGGCCAGTTTCCGGTGACCAATGACCTTTTCGATCTGTTTGTCAGAGAAACAGGTTATACCACCGATGCCGAAGAAGCCGGTTATGGCATTGTCTTTGAAGGGCGCTGCGTCAACCGGATTGATCCGGAAACCGGCAGGGCAACCATGACCATCAGCAACGGCACCCGGGCCCGCCATGTCAGCCTCGCAAACTGGCGCCACCCATCCGGCCCGCAAAGCAGCCTGGAGGGCAAACACAATCACCCGGTGGTTCAAGTCAGCCACCAAGACGCCAATGCCTTTGCGGCATGGGCCGGCAAGAGGCTGCCCACCGAGGAAGAATGGGAGGCCGCGGCCCGAGGCACGGACGGCCGACTCTTCCCTTGGGGCAATAGGTGGCAAGAGAACTTAAGCAACCTGGAATCATCATGCCGGGGCGGGACAACCGCCATTGACCTCCACGGCCGTGAGTCCATGAGTCCGTTCGGGATCTACGATCTGCTGGGCAATGTGGCCGAGTGGACCTCGAGTCCATATCTTTCCGAATCAGCAGAAAACCTCTCGCCAAACGGGATCATCTTTATCCTGAAAGGCGGCTCCTGGATTACCGGCGGCACCATAACCGCCGCCCACCGCACCATCGAAAAAGGACAATACTGGTCAAACACCATCGGCTTCCGCTGCGCGGTCTCCGGCTAAACCCTAACTGCAACAAAAAACCTTGTTGACCAGCGCTTCATCAACATCATCGGTGATGACAACCTTGCCGATGGCCGTCGGCAACACAAAAAATGGCCGGCCTCCCACTGTTTTTTTATCGGTCTTTAAAAAGGCCTTGGTCTGTTCGTTGGCAAACTCTGCCGGGATTTCCACCGGCAAGCCGTAATCGGCGATGAGCTGCCTGACCCTGTTCGCCTCTTCCTTGGCAAAAATACCCTTCCCCACCGCCAGCTCACAAACAGCGACCATGCCCAGGCCGACGGCCAGGCCATGGGCCAAGGTATAATCGGAAGCAGCCTCCACCGCATGACCGATGGTATGCCCGAAGTTAAGAATGCGCCTCAGGTCGGCCTCGCGCTCATCAGCCGCGACCACCTCGGCCTTAATGGCGCAACAGCGGGCGACCACCTCTTCAAGCACCGCTAAATCGCGGGCCAGGATCGCCTCCCGGTTTTTAGCCAAAAATTCAAAAAAATCCGCATCATAGATAACACTGTACTTGATAACCTCGGCCAGCCCGTTGAGCAACTCCGCCTCCGGCAACTCAAGCAACACCGCACTGTCGATATAGACACAACGAGGCTGATAAAAGGCGCCCACCAGATTTTTGCCCTCCGGGATATCAACCCCGGTCTTGCCGCCCACCGAGCTGTCCACCTGGGCCAACAGGGTGGTCGGAATCTGCACGAAAGGAATACCCCGCATATAGATCGCCGCCAAAAAACCGGTAATATCGCCGGTAACCCCGCCCCCGAGAGCGATCAGGGCGTCCTTGCGATCAAGGCCGAGCCGGGCCAGCTTACTGGCAAGTTCGGCAACCGTGGCCAGATGCTTGCTCTCCTCACCCCGAGGAAAGGTAATCAGCTCCGCGGCAACACCGGCCCCATGCAACGAAGCCATAAGTTGCGGCCCGATCAATTCGGCCACATGGGAATCCGCCACCACCACATAGCGCTTGGCAATGTTACGCTCGGCAAGGTCGGCGCCGATCCGGGGCAAAAGGCCCTTTTCAATGATTATGTCGTAAGCCCGCTCGTTAAGGCCAACCTGGATAGTCTTCATTATGGGTACACCTGTATCTGAATAAAAGTAAGTTACCTAAACCGCTCCACCCTAAAAAGATTTGACGGATATTGCAACAATCTTGACAAGCTCAACAGGACGGATAGACTGATTATATCATCCTACGCAATAACCCTGTTTCAAACCAACGGGAGATCAGACCATGCCGGCAAAAAAAAACAAAAAGACAGATAAATCAGGCTTAACCGAGACAAGTATCAAGGTGGGCAAGGCCCTGGCCCGCTCCTCAAGCAAGGTGGAACAGACCGGTCAGCAAGTGAAAACAGCCACCCAAAAGCTGGTGAAAAGCGCGACGGAGATGGCAGAGGAAACCTTTGACGCCACCCTGCACAAAATAAAGGAAGCGGGTGAGCGCGTTATCGGAAATAAAGCCGCACCAGCAAAAAAAGCCACCCTTAAAAACCCATTTAAACCGGGCAAAAAAATGACCGTGGAAAAACATTTCAGCGAGCTGGCCGAAGATATCTACGCCTATCTCACGGAAAACGACGAAACCAGCGTGGACAAGCTGACCAATGTCATGAAGCGACGCAAAAACAGCGTAGCCGTTATCTACGCAACTCTCGGTTGGATGAGCCGGGAGGCCAAGATCAGCTTTTCAAAGGATGGCGCCAACATTTCCGCAATCTGAGGGTTAGCGGCTGACAAATTTCAAGAACAGTCAAATAAATAAAAAAAAGGAGATGCCAAACGGCATCTCCTTTTTTTATCCAAAATCGAACTGGTAACGAAACGACTTATTTCATTACATCGCCGGATGCAGCACCCTGCATCTTAACTTCAACCTTCTCGGTCAGGCCGGCATAGTACTCGCGAAGGATAACCAGAACCTCTTCACGTCCAAAGTGGTCAACAACCTCTTTGCCTTCGGAAAGAGCCTTACGCAGTTTGGTACCGGAAAGGATAACGCGATCCTCTTTGCTGTGCGGACAGGTACGCAGAGAAGCCATACCATCACATTTGTGGCAGTAGAAGGTCCAGTCGATCTTCAGCGGTGCACACTGCAGAGCCTTGCCGGCATCGGCAGGGGTGGGGATGCGGTCAAAGATCTCCTGAGCCTCGAACAAGCCGTAGAAATCGCCAACACCGGCATGGTCACGACCGATGATCATCTTGGTGATACCGTAGTTCTGACGGAAGGTAGCGTGGAGCAGGGCCTCACGAGGACCGGCGTAACGCATATCCAGCGGGTAACCGGCCTGGATGACGTTGTCTTTTACAAAGTAGTGCTCAACCAGACAATCGATAGCTTTAACGCGAACCTCGGCAGGAATATCGCCGGCTTTCAGGTTACCGATCAGAGAGTGGATCAAAACGCCGTCACATACCTCGATGGCGATTTTGGCCAGGAACTCATGGGAGCGATGCATCGGGTTACGCAGCTGCAGAGCGGCAACGTCAGCCCATCCACGCTCTTCGAACATGGCGCGGGTCTCGGCCGGGGTCAGGTAGACGCCTTTGTATTTGGCGGGGTACTCACCCTCGGAAAGAACCTTTACCGGTCCGGCAAGGTTAACTTCTTTCTGGTTCATAACCATCTGAACACCGGGATGGTCTTTCAGAGCGATTTCCCAGAATTTGTCATCGGCAGACTCTTCGCCCTGGCCCTTGAATACCTTCTCACACTCCCATTTTTTGTCAGCGTCGCTCATTTCGAACTTCTCGCTGATCTTCATGGTGGCGTAAATCTCGCCATTGGCCTCAAGAGCGATCTCGTCGCCAACCTTGATTGCATCGGCATCAGCCTTGGAAACATCCAAGGTGATGGGCAGAGGCCAGAAGGTACCATCGGCCATGGTGAAATTCTCAACAACGCCTTTCCAGTCGGCCTTGCCCATGAAGCCATTCAGCGGAGAAAAACCGCCGATGCCCATCATGATCAAGTCGCCTTTAGCACGTGCGCTGATCTGGATTTTCTTGAGGCCTTTGGCTTTTTCCTGCTCAGCGGTACGCTCATTGCCGTGCAGCAGGCAGCATACCAGACCTTTTCCACCATGGGGAGCGACTAATTTAGACATGATCAAGTCTCCTTTTTATAATGATAAAGATAATATTGAAAAAATGCACAATGAACACAGATTCAGTTTGAAGGTCAGATATAAGCAAGGCCCGAAAAATTGTCAAGGAAAAACTCGTTTATAAAACAAAAGCGACCGGTTCTCACAAAGACATTATCACAGAGAGTTAAGGACTCTTGACAAACGAATTTGCACAACAAAAAACAGCCCCGAAAAGCAGGCTGCACGGTAAGAATATCTATTCGAGGGGAGAGGCTGCCGGCCATGCCGGAAAATAAGAACGGCCGCAGAATTTTGACGCAATTATAGCACTTGAGGTAAATTTGCCGCCAAACAAAAGCTTCAATCAACCTCAATATGCAGGCAAAAGATAAAACCGGAGAGCTAACTACCGAACAAGACTACATGGTCTTGTCAAAAATCAACCCGGTAAGCTCCTGGAGCTTTTTCTTAAGACTGAGTACTTCCTCGGAGGGAAATTGTTTCACGATTTCACCGCTTGTCCGATCGGTGACCTTGACGACAAAGGCGTTCGGCTCTTTGTTTACCGAAATATCCAGCCTGGTACCCATCACGTCCAGACGATCCTGAATCTCGGCCACAACCTTTTCCAGCTCCTCCGGCTTCAGGGCTAACGATTTCTTCTCGTCTTTTTTGTCGCCACGTCGATGCAGCTCCTTCTCGCCCAATGCAGCGCTGCTCGAGTCAGTGCTTTTCGCAACAGGGGTGACTTGGGGCTTGGCCCGGTCTTCCCGTTCCACCGCAGGCACAGTCGCTACGCCAACTCCCTTGACTTCAGCATTAATATTGACATCCATGACAAACCTCCAACTGCTATTGTTCCTTCAACTACTACATCCTACTACTATGGAATTTCGGCCCGGGGGCCAAACCATTACTTACACTATAGCCGGACAATGCCTTCTTGCCCCTGCGCATTGATTGCATTTTTTCTTTCATCACGTCCTGCTGCATCGCAACCAGGCGCCGCAACAGGGCTTCCCCATCAAGCATTTCCTTCAATCCAGCTTGCAGTTGCGCTAAAAATTCCGGCTCAAATCGGGCTGAATTATCATTGATATATTCAAACTGACAAAACAAGGTCTGAAAAACCTTTTCCCGTTTTGCCCGCCAGGAAAATACATCCTGCAGCCGCCCGTTTTCAATAAGGGCGGCGTGTTCCTGCTGGAGCGCAACGAAATCGTCAATGGCCGGCATTACCCTTCTTTTTATTTCCGCAGACTCTTCGCCGAGCAACTGTTTTTTCTGCTGAACACCTGACATAAGCGACACCATATTAACCACCAAGCTCTCAGATGGAAACCGACAAGCCGCCGGCAGCCACCTTGGGCGAGTCTGCACCAAGGGCTTCATGTTCCGTATTCAAGCTAGCCGGTGCGCCCGATGCGCCTACAACAAAACCATTTTCAGCCATCGCGGTCCGCTCCCAAAGCTCCTTGAGCTGGCGCATGTATTTTGCAGCCCGCTGCAAGATCTTCACGTCTTGACTTACGGCAACCTTGGGCAATTCCACAAGAATCGCAGTATATAGCCCACGCAAGAACAGGGCGGCCTCACTTTCATCCTCGGAATTAATCGAGGTATTAAGCTCGGTAATTATAGCGATGGCCTTACCCAGATTCTCGCCCCGCACCTTCGGGCTGCCTTGGGCAATTCCCTTTTCCGCCAGATCCAAATGAACCAACACCCGCTCATACAACATATGAATCAATTTAACCGGGGGGATCTCAGCCTGTTTTGCTGTTGTTTTGTAAGCGTTAAGAGCCTGCTGTCCAACCATTTGCATCCTCCAATAACTATAACTATTTTCGTCTATTCGCTGTTACGAATCTTAGCCCTTTACATTTCCTACGTATTTCGCACTACTTTTTAGCAGTAGCGGCGCTAAAACTATCAAACTGACCTTTCAGATAATTCGACATAGAGGTCATCTGACTCATGTATTGGTCAAGCTGGACAAACTGCCTAGTCAGTACATCATATCTTTTATTGAGCCTTTCGGTTTCAGCCTCAATGCTCAATTCCAAATCATAAATCTTTTCTTGGGCAGCGGTTTTTTCCGCCTCAATGATTCCGGTTCCACCAGTTAAGCTACGCAGCCTGTCATTCAGGATATCGGCAAAACCTTCAATGTCTTCCGTTGTGTCACCGACAAAAAAATCCCGGACATCGTCGGGGGTAGCAGCCAAGGCATTAGCAAGCTGCACCTCATCAATGGAAATTGAACCATCGCGCTCAAACGCCAGGCCAATATCAAACAATGAGGTTATACTGTTGTCCGTCCCGACCTCGACTGTGGAGGTCATCATATTCTGCAAGGTATAAGTCAAATCCCGCAAAGTGGTGCCGGCCAAGACACCGAACTCGCCGGTTTCTTCATCATAAGCCAGGTTCTGTTTTACATCCTGGACCACATCGTTGTATGCAGCAACCATGTCCTGGATCAGAGTGGTGACCTCCTCATGGTTTGCAGTAACACGCACTGTGCTGGTACCGATAGCCTGCAAATCGAGAGTTACACCCGAAATTACATCATTAATCGAATTATCCTGACGCTGATAGGTAACACCTCCTACCTTGATCTCGGCATTCAACGAGGTGCCATTACCCTGCACCTCAGTCATCACCAGATTCGAGATATTGCTGATCCGGTAATCCTCACCTGTTTCGTTTGCTTCAAACGTGAGATAGAAGGAATTTTCATCCGAACCGTTATCGATTACTGAAGCGCTAAGCCCAGGATTATTGAGGTCGTTATTGATAAGATCTGCCAACCCCTGCAGGGTGGTGCCGGCCGGCACCTCAATGGAAATTGTGGTATCACCCAACTTATAACCAACGGTGGCATCCACCCCGGTAAGAACAGAGGTTGCCGCAGCCATTCCGGTGGATGACTGAAAAATACTTTTTTGGGCCATCCGGACCACCTCGAGCGACTTGCTCTGGACAGTCGCCCCCTCGGCTACGGTGACGGTGGCAACGGAATCATCAGAACTGGTGGCGGAGCGGGCCAGGAAAGTGGAAGAAAGAGAAAGGGTCAGAGCCTGGCTCTTCATGTCAAGAAGCTTGTTCTTGACCACGGTAAATTCTTCAACCTGAGCATCAAGGGCTGTGACATCAGCCTCTTTTAAACGAACAGTTTGCTCGTCAACGTCACGCAGCTGCTCGAGTATGCTTTGTAAATCCAGGCCGGAGCCAACCCCGAGGGTCGATATTGTTCCTGTTGTCATAAGAACCACTCCTTGAAAAACCGCATTTCAATAAAAGCTATATTTTTCAGTTAACTAAAACATAACCACTCTAAATATAATTATCGGCACAATGAAGAGGTATCTTAAACTTTTTTTGTTGCCCTAAATACTCATCCATCAAGTAGGCGGCGGGGTCACCCCCGCTGCCTCTCACACAACCGGGCATACGGTTCCGTACCACGGCGGTTCCTGTTGTTGACTCCGTCTTCGTCCTTAATACCTGTCTGCCTTATAGACTCCCAGTCTTACCTCACGGGTTCCGCCCGCTACTTCCCGACTTTAAGGCCCTCTTTCGAGGCACCCGTCCAAGACAATCAGAAAAGCGGATCAGGTTGCCTGTAACAGGTTCAGCCCTTTGCTGAGTGGTTATTCCAACTCTTGTGGCCTCTGCTGACTTCTGCCAACCCATCCCAGCATCTCGCGTTGCTAGTAGCACAAGGCAAATTGACAGATCTCCCAGGGTAAGACACGCGACCTTCACACTTATACCCGCCGCATATGCGATTTCTGTTCGTCGAACCAGTGTTTTGCCTGCGGCTTCCTTCAGCCAACACCTCACGATGTTAACCTTGCCGTCCGGCTAATAGTTCCCTCTTGCCAGGGGCCTATAGAGGACTTTCACCCCCAAGTCATCCAACTTATCACCACAACAAATCGGATAGTGCCAGTCACGACACTGCGTGCCATGACTGGCACACAAAAAAAGGGGCACGGCTTTATACGCCGCACCCCTTAGTTAAGGCCATACTCGCTGAATTATCCAAACGGAGTAAGCCGACTAACTGCTAACCCTATCCCTGCAACAGACTCAGAACGTTCTGAGAACTTGCATTGGCCTGAGCCATTGCAAAAGAACTCGCTTGGTTCAAAATCTGCATCTTGGAGAAGTTAGCAGCCTCTTCAGCAAAGTCAACGTCACGAATCGAAGACTCAGCTGCGGCAATGTTAACCCTGGTGGCAGAAAGGTTGGCAATAGTCGAGGTCAACTGATTCTGAACAGAACCGAGGTCGGCTCTCACCTTGTCAAGATCCTTCAACGCAGAGTCAGCAACCGCAATGGCAGTCTGGGCACCTTCCTGAGTAAGAACATTCAAGTCAGACAGACGACTCGTAGACTGGCTGCCAGTTGTTCCTTCTGCAGAAAGAGCCGTTGTAACTGCATTTGCAGCTAACGTACTTCCAGCTTTTAAGGTTGAGCCATTCTGTAAGGTTTGAGCATTTACCATAGAGGTATCGCCGCTTACAGTAACATCGGCCAAGAGTGTTGTATCTGCACTATAAGTAACACCATCACTACCAACAATATCATTGGCCAGATAACTACCAGCAGCGATGATACTTCCAGAAGCCAGAATTGACCCGGCAGCCAGCAACATGTCGGTACCAGACGCTACAACCTCATCATTAGCAAGAACAACATCCCCGCCAAGGGAAGAACCGTTTGCCAGTGCTGAACCACTCAAAATGGTTGAACCAGCAGCAACACTCATGTTGGCGGTAAGAGTCAGGGACGAATCTGTAATTGATGTGCCGGCAGCAAGAACACTGCCACTAGCAATAGTTGCACCAGCCAACAAGGTCATGTTACTTGCCAAAGTCATTCCTGACGTCAGAGTAAGATCCTTCTGAGTGATTGATGTACCCGTATTCAGGATACTATCGGCTGCAAAAGTAGCGCCAGCAATAGCATTCATATTACCCCCTAACACCAGACTAGCGGCAAGAGTAATATCATTATTGGCAACACTGGAGCCGGAAGCAAGAACACTATTAGCAGCAACTGATGTAGTTGATTGCAAGGTCATGGCTGCAGTAAGGGTCATATCTGCTGTAAGTGTTACATCATTGTTCACAGCATTAGACCCGGAGGCAAGAATACTATTAGCAGCTATCGCTGTAGTCGACTGCAAAGCCATAGCTGCACCAAGGGTCATATCTGTTGATAACGTAACATCATTATTCACAGAACTAGATCCGGAAGCAAGAGTACTGCCATTGCCAACAACAGTAGTAGACTGCAGGGCCATAGCTGCCCCAAGGGTCATATCTGCAGCAAGGGTAATATCATTGTTTGTTACACTTGAACCAGAGCCAAGAATAGAGTTCTGTGCCACAACACTACCACTTGAAAGCGTAGTTGATGCTGCCGTCAAAGTAACACCCGCCACAGCAATAGTAGCAGCATTACCTGCCGAAACGACCACACCATTAATCGTATCACCAACCACAAAAATACTACCTGACGCCAAATAAGTGCCCGCTATTGCAGTGGTATCACCCAAAGAGGTGTATGCATTAACAGTAGCGTCACCGTTTAGAGTTTGACCAGAGTCAAACACGGTATTAGCGGTCAAAATAGAGCCAGCGGCGGCATTAGTAAGACCGGTACTAGTGAATCCGGCCACAGTAGCATCACCGTTTAGAGTTTGCCCTGAATCAAATACCGTGCCAGCTGCCAACACAGAGCCGACTGTGGCATTGGTAAGTCCGGTGCTAGTATATGCTGCAACTGTTGCACTACCATTAATAACTTGGCCAGAATCAAATACTGATCCAGTAGTCAAAATAGAGCCAGCGGTGGCACTCGTAAGACCAGTACTGGTATATGCTGCAACTGTTGCATCTCCAGTAATTGTAGTACCAGAGTTCAGAATAGAACCTGTGGTCAAAGTTGAACCAGCCGTGATGGTATTATTTGTCCCGGTATTACTGACAAGCGCAACCTTAGCCGGGCCAGCGAGAAGCTGCCCTGAGTTCAAAATAGAACCTGTAGCAAGCACAGAACCAGCAGTCACTGTATTATTGCTTGTAGTGCTTAGCTGGGAAACAGTAGCGTCACCACCAAGAACCGTACCGGAAACCAGAACCGAACCTGTTGCCAAGGTGGAAGCCACAGTCGTGGTGGTATCCCCAGAAATTTCGAGGTTTCCTGAAGCGGTAGTGAGAGCAATAGATACGCCACCAGCACGATTATTTACTACAATTTCAGAAGCACCAGCCTGGTTAAGCTGAATAGTTCCGAGAGTAGTCATTGACGAACCACCAAATACAGCATCTGTACCAGAACTTTGGGTTACTTGAATTGCTCTATCATCAGTCGAAGTCAAGGTAAGAACACCAGCATTGTCAATACTTGCAAAAACGCCATGCTGAGTTGTTTTACCATTAATAGCCTTAACCAGTGCACCGTCTGCATCATTAGCAGTAACATTTACTTGACCAATAGTAATACCATTGACCGCAAAATCAGAATCTGTTGAACCGGCAACAATGCCACCAGACGTGGCAGATGAAACATTTGCACTGGCAGTAATACCTAACACATCACTTAAACGATTAATTGCATCGGCAACTGCACCAAGACTATGCTCACGATTGTTATCGTATGCGACATCAATAGCATTCAGATCAAACGTACTATTCTGAAGAGAACTATATATTGATAATTCTACGGCTCCAGCCTGATCAAAGGTCAACTCACTAGTAGTAACATGCCCCAGCTTAGTAGACTCTCCAGAAGCAATAGAAATACTTACTGTCTCCTGAGCGTAAGCACCAATCTGGAATTTCTTTCCGGTAAAATTACCGGAAAGAAGCTTCTGACCATTAAAAGCGGTAGTTTTTGCAATAATATCAAGCTCTTCCAGGAGCTTATTAACGTCAGACTGAATTGCCTTACGGGAATCCGTGGTCTGACCGTCCTGAGCTGCCTGGATAGCTTTAGTTTTTACGGTGTTGACGATATTAATTGCCTCTTCCAGGGCACCATCAGCGGTCTGCACCATGGAAATACCATCGTTGGCGTTACGAATGGCTTGACCAAGACCAAGGGCCTGAGATTTCAGAGCATCAGCAATCGCCATACCGGAAGCATCATCCGCCGCACGGTTAATACGCAGACCGGACGATAGCTTTTCCAAAGAGGACGACAGACCATTATCATTTTTGATCATGTTCTTGTGGGCTGTCATTGCCGCGATGTTAGTATTAATTCTTAATGCCATAATTTATTCCTCCATGAGGGATTAGCCAGGGGATTCCTTTCCCCATTGGTTTGTAGAGACAGGTTCAGCCCTGTCTTACCTTAACAAAACTACACAAACAACGACCTTGTTATTGCAACAGCGTACCTCGCACCACCTCCTTCAGCAGATGAGACATATGTATAAAGTAAAGTGCTATTCATTATCCATATCGGCCCTTTGCCGTAGTACTTTAAAAAAAGAATATCCAGAGATACATTTTTTTGACAAAGTGCTATTTTTTTGACCTTACCAGCCCATCCTTTTACCGAGAAGACTTGACATTTCATTAAAGGAATTGAATCGTTATTCCGAAAAGAAATAATGACAGATCAGCTCATTAGGCATGACAGCAAACTCGCACTTTTCACACGCATAACCACTCAAACTATTTGGCATTTTTTTTGCATATCTACCCTAAAAGAGACCACAGCAATTATGACAACCATTAAATGGAGATAGTCATGCAGCAAAACCTCACTGATTTTTATACAAAAAATATGGCGCTCTTAAAAACGCACCATCCACATGTTTGGGAAACCATGATCGCAACTCAACCCAACCCAGTTGGTGAAATTTTTGTCAATGATTCCCAAAAACCAAATTTACGCATTGTTAACCCCCAAAAAGAAGTCATCACGATGCACAGTGACACAGACCCGGAAGGAGTAGCCGACAACTTTCTAAACAAACTACCGGAAGAATCTACTGCGTTTGTCTCTATTCTAGGGATGGGACTCGGATACGGGGCTCTGGCCGTGACCCAGAAATGCCCGAATGTCCGCCACATAGCAATTTTCGAATTAAACCCAGGCATATTCATCCAGGCGCTACAACACATGGACCTAAGCCTCTTGCTGACAGATCACCGAGTAACTCTCGATGTCTCTGAATCACCAGACATTGTTAAAACTTTATCAGCAGGCAAACGCGCCTTAATGATGGAAGATATCCATAACCTGAAGCATCTACCCTCTTTTTCGCTCAACCCAGAAAATTATAAAAATCTTTATAATCAGGTTTTTGAATATGTGAATGGACTCAATGTTGGGGGCAATACCACGTTACATTATGGGGAAACTTTTCTAAAAAACCGCTTCAAAAATCTGAACACTATTCATCACCATTATCTTTTTGAAAAATTACAAAACCAATTTACCGATGTCCCTGCCATAATTGTAGCTGGCGGGCCGTCTCTCGATAAAAATATTGGCCAGCTCAAAAAAGCCCAGGGCAAAGCAGTAATTATTGCAGTGGACTCTGCCCTCCCTGCCCTTCTTGCACAAGATATAACTCCTAATTTTGTTACCGCCCTCGATCCCCAGGATCTTATTTATGAAAAAGTTGCCCATGTTTGCAACAAAGGCAAAAACATATCTCTCATCTGCATGCCATGGGTTTCCAGCAAAATACCCAAAATATTCCCTGCAAAAAAAGTTTTCTGGCTATTTTCTGCTTCTCCAATGGAAGCCTGGCTCAACACTTTGCTGGGAGGGACAATTCTAACTGGCGGATCCGGGACAGTTGCACATCTCAATTTTCAAGCTGCCTCAATTATGGGTTGTTCTCCAATAATATTCGTTGGCCAGGACCTAGCTTATACCGGACATAAAGACCATGCACAGGATATCACCCTCACCCACCAAGACACTATGGATAAAACTTTTAAGTCTGATGTTGATCTTGTTTGGGTAGATGGTGTCAATGGGAATAAAGTTCCCACCAATCGTTCTTTTTACAACATGAAGATTCAATTTGAAAAAATGATTGAATCTTCAAATGGACATTACATCAACTCGACGGAAGGTGGAGTGCACATCCAAGGAACCACTGCCTTGCCCCTCGATCAGGCCATTAAACGTTACTGCATAACCGACACAAATGTAAGCAATCGCATACATTCAGAGAAAAGCGAAAAATGGCATCCCGAAGTATCCCAGCTTTTAGCCGAATTCCGCAATGTGCTAAAAAAAACAAAAGAGATAAAAAGAATTATTAGCTCTGCAAACCATCTCGCTAAAAAAGTCTCCAAGGAAATAAAAAAATTACAAACAAATAAAATCAAGATTCAATCACACACATCTCTTCCTCGTCAACTAAGGACAATGATTGATAAAATTGATGCCTACCATAAAAAACTAGATAAACAAAAAGGAATCTGGCAAGTACTAGAAGAAGTGACAATGGAAGGAGTGCGAGACACTGACCGCAAAAGGCAGGGAATAAACGCGCTTAAAGAAAAACCGCAATATTTTCTGGAATGGCTCTTGAAAAGCTTAGAATTCCTTGAAGAAGTGAATGCTGCCAGATCTAAGTCCCTGAACTTGCTTGAAGCAGGTATATCATCCACTCTCAATTTCCAAAAAAATGAGAAAATATTTCTCCAGAAACAATATCAATCCGCCAATGATGATTTATGGCCATTAGAGTTAGCCAGAATTTATTATAACTCTGGAGACATTATACTACTAAATACTGTTCTACAAAAACTCAACTCACCCTCTTTGGATTTAGCAGAGGCCAACTTCTACAAGGGGGTTCTCTCAGCTTATTGGACCGAATACGACAATGCGTATTCTTTTTTCGCCAAAGCAATAAGTCTGGATCCTATTTTCCAGGTAAAAGAAAGATCGTTCCGGGAGATGTTAGCAGACGAGTACCGAACGTTTGGAAAAAACAAGATCATTGACTCCAACAGCTGCCGAAAAATGCTCATCAAAGGATTACATTACTGCAACGACCACAAGCCACTCATTAAAGATATTCAAGACAAAGCGTCAAAGGACTTAAACCTTATCCAGAATCCCCAAGAATCCGATAACAAACAAAAACTTAATAATCTCATCAGATTTTGGCATCAGGACCTAGAAGAGCATAAAAACTTAAGGAATTGCCTCTTACATGAGCAACTTGTATCCTTTTACCATCTATACGCAAATCTGCTGTATCTAGAAAAAGATTTTACAGGCACATTAGAAATGTACAGCAAAATCATAAAGATGGCACCAGACAATCCTGAAATCCAAATACAAATTACAGATATTCTTTTTACATTGGGCGAATACACACAGGGCATAAAACATCTCAAACGGGCCGTAGAGTTAAACAAATCGTATGCCAAATATTGGGAAAACCTTGGAGATCATCTCGAAAAAACCGACCAATACCATGAGGCATTAACTGCCTATGAACAATGTTTAATTGCACTACCTGAACACTCTGACCTGCTTAAAAAAATTGGCGATTGCTACCTGGCCACAAACCAACCAGAAGCGGCAAAAGAAGCCTATGAGGCATTAAAAGTGCGGTTAGCAGAAAGAAGGGCAGGCCTAACACGGCCAAGTGAAACTGAACAATTTCCAACTTGAGCATCCTGACGAGATTATAGTACTAACCGTGAAGGCTTTGTTTAAAAATAATCAATGTGATAGGCTCATCACCAAAGAGTCACACTTGCCAACAGCTGCTAGTTGTTTTTCATATGCAGCATGGGTTTCCGGCGAGTTCATAAAATGCCATACCTGATGCCCCCCTGGTCTTCCCTTTGCCAGCCAATAGAGATGATTACTCAAGGGATAACGTTGCACCTGCTTGATATAATTCACCTTGAGCCCCGCCTTCTCGGCGAGCAGCCCCAAGGTTTTGACGGTAAACAGGAAGAGGTGACAACTCCAGTAGGTAAAATGCGAAAATGCCTCACACTCATACAGGGTGAGCAGAGCATCATCCGCATGGGGCACTTCAATAATGATCTCCCCGCCCTTGTTCAGCAACGAGGCCAAATCTATCAACATAGCTTTGGGGTCAGGAAGATGCTCAAGCACATGAAACATAGTTATGACATCAAACTTTAACCCACCATGTTCACTCAAAACTATATCGATATTTTCAAAAATCGAAAGGTTGTGTGCTAGGAAATGATCTTGCAAGCGCTTTTCAAGCTCAACACCATATACTTTCGAGGCCACCTGCTTAGCTTTGAGCAAAAAACCTCCGGCACCACAACCAAAATCCAAAACACTTTTCGCGGCAACAAATGATTTCAGGTACTGAAAACGCCTCTCGTCATCCTGCTCAGTTGTGGACAACCACTTATTAATATCAAGAGGTTGCGCCCCATGCATCCCGGACTCCTCATACAAATCGGCACGGACATGCGCAAAAGATGACAGGTAGACCAGACCACAGCCACCACACTCACAGACCTTTAGGCCTGAATTATCGCGGACACTGCCAGGCCTGAATGAAAACTCCTTAGACCGACACAAGTAACACTCTTTTAACTCAGGCATTACAGTCACTTATCGCTTTCTCAAACAGCTTTTTTATATTTTTTACTTTCAAAATGGCGTGCACCTCGGAATTTAACCTCTCCCTTAAAGTACAGATTATTGAAATTATCTACCATGCCCTGAGCTTTATCCATATCGCCATTGGTATGCTCAAAGTAATCAAAAATCAGTTCTTTATTTGCCTCAATGAGCAGTTTATAAAATTCCTCATCGGGAATATTGGTAAAATTAACGGTTAACAAATCAGAGTTGCTGAACTTTTCAAAAAAATCAGCAGGACCAGCCAGCAACCCTTTGGAGATAGCATATTTATACAGCTCACACCCTGGGAATGGAGTTATAGGCCTGATGGTCCTCAACTCATTATAACTTTGAAATTGCTTTATAAAATCAACACTCTTCCTGAGGGTTTCAGCAGTATCACTCATAATCCCCCAGATAAAATTAATCCCCATCGGCACAGCATGTTTTTTCATCAATTTAGCAGTGGTAAAATTATCTGTAACGGTGGTGTTCTTTTTAAAATCATCTAGGCATTCCTGGGTGACGGATTCGAAGCCGACATTCACATAGCAACAGCCAGACTCTTTAAGCAAAATAGCCAGTTCATCCGTGGCAATGTTTGCCCTAATGCCCGCATTGATATTATATTTTATTTTATTAAGCAAGCCATAGACACTTAGGCCCTCGACAAACTCACGGAGACGATCTACGGAGGCAATAAATACTTCATCCTGAATGGCAAAATATGTTACGCCATACTCGTCATAAAGCATCTTCATCTCAGAAAGAACATTGTCAATACTTCTAAACCTGACTCCTTTTTCCATCCGATAGCAGAAGGTACATCTATTGACACATCCCCGACCGGTAAGAATTTGGATCGCCTTTTCATCATCCCCCTGAAGATGATACTGCATATTGGTGGTATAAATATCCATAGGGAATAAATCCCAGGCAGGGTAAGGAATGGTGTCCACCTTCATAATCGGTTTTCTACGCTCGTTCACATGAACCGCACCACAATCGTCCTTATAGGCAATACCCTTAATCTCCGCGAAATTCTTGCCACGAAGAATACTATCCAACACATCGACTATAGTCTCTTCAGCTTCGCCAATCGCAATAAGATCACCTTTGGTGTTCTGTAGAATATATTCCGGTTCAGAAGAGGGACCATGACCACCAAAAATTATTTTTGCTTTGTTTTTGTGGGTATGAACCGTTTCACAAAGCCCAACTACGGTTTCCTTAAACCGCGCCGCCAAAAAACCAATCCCGATCAAATCATATTCTTGGCCTACGAGGTATTTCTCAGCTAACTCTTCGTTGGAATAATGATATACATCCTGACAGCAAACAGTTACGTCGGCACCATATTCCCTTAACACTGATGCAAGGTAGGCTACCCCCAAAGGAAATTGGTTATCCTCTTGATAAACGTCATGCACAATAAAAAGAACTTTACCGTTACCTTTCATGTTATCTGCTCCTTATAAAGCTGGCTTATTGCATTGTGAAACAAGCGGCGGAACTAGTCACACCACAAGCACAAGAGATATTGCTATGCTGCCTGTTTTTTTAGACTTGCCAGGGCAAACCATTGCTCCAAACACTCTAAGGCGACCCAGAACCCCTCTCCCTTGTTTTTATGCCCCTGCCAAATTTCAGGGATAAAGGAGGCATTGGGGGCAAAAAGATCCAGATCGCGAGCCAAAGCAACGAAATCAATTATCCCTTCCCCAACCTGCAGCCCTTCACTGTCATATCCTTCTGCGTCAACAATATGGAGATGTGCAACATATTCACCTACGGTCTCGATAAATTCCGAAAATGACCAGTTAAAGTAATTACATGCAAGTTTTGAATGGGAGATATCAAGGCAAATCCGCATGCCCATCTCCTTACAAAACTCTGCAGTCTCGTGGTGGTCCATGAATAAATTTTGATAACGTTGGCCACCGAAATGCCAGGGAAAAGGAGGCATGGTTTGAGGGATAATTTCCACACCATCCATATCCAGCTCAGAAAAACTCAACTTTAACCTGTCATAATAGCGCAGGCGGGCTTCGGGTTGCAGATGAGCATGCTGGGTGGCCCCACCAACATTGACAATAATTAAAGGGCGTTCGGTCTTAGGGAAATACTCTTTTAGTTCTCGTGTTATGTTGATAACGTCCTGCAACTTTTTAACAGAATGCCGCCGGTAACCTTCATCGAAAGAGCATAAGTCTAAAATGTGGTCGCCGGCAAATAACTCCGGACTGTGGACGACAAAATCAATATCAAATGGCCTTGTGAATAAGTCATGAATATTGATCAACATGTCTTTGTAACTTAAATGGAATTCAACCAGGTCAAAGTTGCTCAGCGGCAGCATTTCCTTAAAATCATGATACCGAACCGGGATACCAAAAGGCCGGGCAAAGCTGTATTCTCTCGGTTCAATATCGGTTTGCTCAACATCGGAGGGGAAGAAAAAATCTCCCGCCTTAAAATCATGTTTTGCCATCTTTCCCAACAATTCATTCTTTCGATAAGGAGCCAAGCCATTGCCAGGACTTTTCACCTCTATCATTTCTTGAGTAATAAGTTCGCCCCGGGAAAGATCACAATTTATTATCAAACTTTTGCCAAGGACTTCACGGTTCATCATCTCGCCCTGGGTTATTTTTCTTTCCCCTTTCGAGCCTAATGCCTGCTCAACTTGCCGGATCCCCGTGACCATTTCCTTAAACTCCTCAGGAAGCAAACTTACTTTATGGTCATTACCCTCCTGATTACTATCCAGAGTTAAATGCTTTTCAATTACTTTCGCACCCAGACTAACAGCTGCAATAGGCACAGAAAATCCTCTCTCATGACCGGAGTAACCAACAAAGCAATCACCAATCTCCCGAAGTCTATCAAGATATTTAAGATTTATATCTTTGAATGGTGCTGGATATGTTGAATTGCATAGCAACAAAACATACTGCGAACCATAATTTCTTAAAATATCTACCGCCTGAATAATCTCAATCTCCGTGGACATTCCGGTGGAGCAAATAATAGGCTTGCCGGTTTCTGCCATAGCACGCAACAGATCATGGTTGGTCAAATCTGCGGAGGCTAACTTGTAGGCCTGCATTCCGTAATCTTCGAGATGACCAAGGCTCACTTGATCAAACGGAGTACAGAGAGGTAACACTCCTTTCTGCTTACAGTAATCAAAGGCTTGTACCATCTCCTCATTGGTCAATTGAAATCTTGAAAGCAGATCAAGGGTGTACTGGGCACCAAGATCCGCACTTTCATCATCAGAGCGGCCATTATTTTTGTAAAGCGCCTCCATATCACGCATTTGAAACTTCACACAATCAGCACCAGCGTTAATGGCTTCATCTATCAGTTGTTTAGCAACTGACAAGCTCCCATTATGATTGTTCCCTATTTCTGCGATGACAAAAACTGATGAATTTTGATTTATGATGTTGGACCCCAGCAATAAGTCCGGCTCACGTTTTTTCGCCAAGGCAACCAAGCGATGCTGTTTATCGACCAGGGGGATAACTTCAATTTTTTTACTCAAACGCTTTTTAATGGAATCAGGGGAGTCCGTGATATAGGCAAAATCATATTTCCGATTTATAACCTTATCCACTTTCTGTGACAGGCTCACATCATCCTGCTGTACAATCCAGCGCCGAAAATCACCATCGGTCATTATTCCTTCGAGAATGCCGGACTCGCTTACGGCAATGATAAAACGATGCCGGTTGCGCCCAATTTTCTTCAACGCTCGAGAGATGCAGTCTTCGGTAAACACGATATAATCAGAAAAATTCTTATCAATAATCATATTAAC
The DNA here is from genome assembly GCA_013349285.1 of Deltaproteobacteria bacterium. Lineage (GTDB taxonomy): Bacteria > Desulfobacterota > Desulfobulbia > Desulfobulbales > Desulfurivibrionaceae > DUZU01. The sequence continues at coordinate 24,796 of DUZU01000033.1, forward strand.
TCTCCCAGTGTATTCATCAATCCTTCTATCCCCTCACCAAGCTGTCCAACCGCCATCGACCACAAGCACGGAGCCAGTCATGTAGCTTGATGCGTCGGATGCAAGAAAAACAAAAGGACCGCAAATCTCTGACTTGTCACACATCCGGCCAATTGGCGATAACTTGGCAAAATTTTCTAAAAACTTCTCATCATGATCATTAAAAATTCCATGGGGGGCAATTGCATTACAGCGGATATTATCTTTTGCATAGAAGGTAGCCAAATATCTTGTAAAATTAGGCATAAACGACTTACTGACCACATAGTCTACAGGCTTAAAGGTAACCGGCTCTTCACCGAAATCATAAAGTTGCTGGTTGGGCGATATTAAAGAATAAGAGGACGCCACATTGATAATATTACCAAAGCCCTGCTTCAACATTTGCCGACATGCGGCTTGGGCCACCTGCACTGCACCGATGAGATTGACCTCGACCGACTGCCTGACAACTTCTATCGGGTAATCCTCAAACCGACTTGAAATAATTTTATCCTTATGGGCTTTATCAAACTTGGCGTCAATCGCAGCATTGTTGACCAAAACATCAAGCTGGCCAAATTTAGAAAGAGTAGCAGCCATGCTACATGCAATACTCTCGCGATTTGTGACATCCAGCTCGCAAACCAAAAAATGTTCCGGATTAAAATCTGCCTCAAATTCTGCTTTGATTGCAGCAAGCTGCCCGGGATTATGTCCAGCAAGAACAACCTTTGCCTGATGCTGCAAATAGCTTCGACAGACTTCTTTACCGATCAGGCCGAAAGCACCAGTTACGAGAACTACTTTATCTTTTACGGATAATGTGTTTTGGGCCATAATTTTCCAATTGCTCCATGTTTATTCAACTTATCGGCAGAAAAAATAATTACTGAACTAGACTGCCGATTAATTTCATATCGCATTGCCCGGTACACTTAATTCCCTTTTTCAACTCGAACTGATCACGCCGGAACCGGGCATATTTTTCCCCGTTCCAAATATCGTAAAGGGATTCGGTCTTGGCATCGCCTAAGATGATCTCATTATTGAAGTCTTCAACACACATGGCGGCTTCACCATTGGACTTGATCGTCATCGAGGACCAAGGAAATTGACAAAACTCAGTCCAGTGAATTGAATTTGTACCTTCATATTTATCCTGATACCATTGCTGATCCTGACTCTTCAGGTAGATATAAACATCGAGTCCATCAAAAGCCTTACGAAGTTTACGGAACTCTTCATCTTGGTTATCACGTTTTAAATCCAACATTGTAATTACAATTTTTGTATCAAACTTATACTTCTTCTTAGCTTCTAACATCTGCAATATTTTCTGAAAACTCGCTTCAAAATTAGATGCCTCACCACGAATTTTTTTATGCAGAAAATCATCAACACTTTCTATAGAATATTTAATATAGCCAAGCCCATTTCTAAATATCTCAATATTCCTTTCCACATCTATGTTGGCGGGATTGCAACTAAAGTATGAGGAAAAACCTCTTTCAGTCAATTGCTTAACCCTATTTGACATTTCAGTATCCAGCAAAGGATCGCCATAACCGTGAAGTTGAAATACTTTTGGTATAACATGAAGAAAATAATGGTTTTCACTCATTGCATTTCTATCGATTTTATAATTTTTCTCCACAAACCCCTGCCACTCGTCCCACTCTTCAAGGCTATAAGGCCTAAGTTCATCAATAATTTTTTCAAAAGTTTTGCTATCTAGCCTTTCAACCTTTCGAGTCATCATTGTTGTTCTTGGACACATCTCACATTTCATATTACATGCATTCGTTGTTTCAATATTGTATACGACAGGCTCTTTACTTCTATACTCATCAAGTTGCTGAAAAATAAATTCTTTATCAAATTTTTCTCCGGCCATTATTCTCTTCTTAAGCTCATACACTTTCATATAAAAATGTATATCAATCATACGCACACCTCATCACGTTAACGATACTATTAAAAATCAACTTTTCCCTATGAAATACTTACGCATCAACATTTCGCCGACATGCCAATCATCTTCATCATCAATATCAATAGCGGTATATTCAGGCATCTCATAAATTGCAATTTTACCGGAAAGACGATTCTTATATCTCCTGATGTTACCTACCGTACTGATATAAAAAGCACCATTTTCCATCAACTCTCCTTTGATCTCTTGACGCCTTGGTCTTTTTTTAAAATCATAGTTCAATGGTTGACCGTCACTGGACCACAGAAAAATTTTCATTCTTGCACAAGATAGGAGCGAGTCAAACCCGCCCAGCAAAAACTTTTTTAAGGCTTGGCAAAAATCAACACTTCGCGTTAGGGGATTGGTTGCCTGCACCAAAATAAAATTATCATTCTCATCAATCTGTTTCGCCTGAATAAATTCGAGCATTACACTCTCTGTCGAAGATTCATCTTGGGCATTTTCAGGGCTTCTCATATAAATTCTTGTCTTCTTAAAACCAAACCCATCGACAATCTCTTTTATCTCAAGACAATCAGTCGCAACATATACCTCATCAACCTCCCCCACAGCCTCAAGCGCACTCAAGACCCAATAAATTAAAGGCTGACCACAAAATGACTTAACATTTTTCATCGGTATAGACTTACTGCCGCATCGTGCTGGCACAAACGCTATTGTACTCATCATGATCCTTTCCAATATTAAACATCGATCCCTTGACACTTTTGCATATTTGTAAAGCAAAAAACATGCCAAAAAACACAAACAGCATCAACTCAATAATAAATATATCTTATCGGACGGTTACCCATTTTCTACAACCAGACACAGAGAAAAAGTTTCCAGCCAACAACTAGACTGAGGCAAATAAGCAGAGAAACAATTTGATGAAGGATTTAGGCCTATAATTTATTTTGCAAAAAAACAGAAATCACCCACAAAAAACAGGTTAAATTCTTGAACGCGATATTTCATCGTCAATTAACTGACCCCAAGAGACAATTAATCAACAATATCGGTAAAAAGGCAGCTAATTAATGAAGACAGTTAATGATTAGCAAAACCGAGAACGCAGGCTCATTAACTCCATTATAGATTTTTTTTTCATTGCCAGATGCCGGTTCAATGTTTAATTTAAATATAGTATATTGTTAGGAGGAATTACGGATGGCGGGTATTCGTCATCTCCTCAATGCTGAAAGGAGATTTCTATGGCACCGGAAATTACATCAGCATCACGACAGACGTCTTCAGCTGCAAGCGCAGGATATATGCGGACCAACAACCGCGAAATCCAGAGCGCCAACCAAAATGTGAGACAGGCCCAGGCGCAACGGCAACGGGCCGCTCAGAATACCCGCGAGGCTCAGGCCGAAGAACAGCAGGCCCAAAAAAATCTGCAGGCCGCCTTGGCCGACGAAAGAGAGGCCGCCCAGAAAGTGCAGGTCGCCCAGGCCGATCGGCAAAAAGCACTCAGCAGCCGGAAAACATCCACCGCTGCCGGTCAGAATATCAACGTGGTTGTTTAACTCTGACCACCACCCTCCAGCCCTATCCCGAAACCACAAAAACTATTCGGCCGTCAGATCTTTGGGTTCTGCGAAATCAGCTAATTTCTTGCGCCCGAACAACCAGACCGCGACGATGCTTACCTCATAGAGCACCACCAGCGGCACGGCCATCAGCAGCTGGTTGATCACGTCCGGGGTGGGAGTGAGGATGGCGGCGATAACAAAGGAGAGCAGGATCGCGTACTTGCGATGCTTATTGAGGAAAGCGACATCGACCACCCCCATCTTGCCGAGCAGGACCATGAAGATCGGCAACTCGAAGATAACACCGAAGGCGATGAGCAGACGCAGGCAGA
>DUZU01000034.1 GCA_013349285.1 Deltaproteobacteria bacterium
GGGCATCGATCACATAGGTGGGCACCGCAAAACCCGAGGTATGACCGATGAGATTTTCAATAATCTCGATGCCCTTGCCCACCGGGGTGCGGAAATGGCTCAACCCCTCGGACAGATCGCACTGATAAAGGTAATAGGGCCTGACCCGGTTCTTGACCAGTTTCTGGACCAGACTCTTCATGATCCGCGGACAGTCGTTGACCCCGGCCAGCAACACCGACTGGTTGCCCAGCGGAATCCCGGCGTCGGCTAGTTTTGCCAGGGCGCGGCCGGCGCGGGGGGTGAGTTCCCGGGGGTGATTGAAATGGGTGTTGATCCACAACGGATGATGTTTCTTGAGGATCGCCACCAGGTTATCGGTGATCCGCTGCGGCAGGACCACCGGCGTCCGGGTGCCGATCCGGATTACCTCAACATGGTCAATGGCGGCCAGTTCCCCGAGCAGCCAATCGATCATCTCATCGCTGAGCAGGAAGGGGTCACCGCCGGAAAGCAGCACATCGCGGACCTCCGGGCTGTTGCGAATGTATTGGATGCCGGCCAGCAGCTTTTTTTTGCCGGGGATCGAGTCCACGTCACCCACCTTGCGCTTGCGGGTGCAATGACGGCAGTACATCGAACAGAGATTGGAGACGTGAAACAGCACCCGATCGGGATAACGGTGGGTAAGACCCTCCACCGGGCTGTCCTTGTCCTCGGCCAAGGGATCGACGCAATCACAGCGGCCGATGTGCAGTTCCTCCGGACTGGGAACCGACTGCCGGAAAACCGGATCATTGTCAAAATCATAGCTGTTGATCAATGAAAAATAATAGGGAGTGATCGACATTGGAAAACGTTCGATGGTTCGCGCCAGCGCCTGCCGCCTTTCCTCGGGAAATTCGATATCAAGCAGCCGCTCCACGGTTTCGAGCTTGGTAATCGAGTGGCGCAGATGCCACCGCCAATCATCCCACTGGGCCACGGTTGAATCGGGATAAAATTGGATGTTCGCTGCTTGCGGTACGGGGGAGACCAGCTCTTGGGATTCGGACATTATATTTCCTTGTTCTGTTGGCATAACCGGCATAAAGCTGCCGCGGATGAAAATACCGACATCAAAGAAGAAAATAATGAGAAGATAGGCCGGGAATGCGCAGGATGAAGAACCGTTTTGAAATGGTTCGTTCTGTTTTTTGTGCTCATACCCTAACAGCTATGGGCCGATGATGCAAATCCGCGCGGCCCGCTTCCCTGCCAACTACCTGAAAGAACACTTAAAAAAAAATCATTTTTTTTTAAGACCAGGGGGCCTGCGCCCCCTGGCGATTATCCTCACTGCTTGACAATGATTGGCATGCTGACTAGCCCAAAAAATACTACTGGTACCTCTTAAGCACCGGCCCCCAAATCAACAACCAGGACCTAGGCCACCCGTTTTATGCTAAGTTGGACACTGCCGCGATTGTTGCCGTAGAGGCTCCAGACATCGTTGGCAAACGCATAGAGATAACCAGGGCTGTTAATCTGCAAAGGCTCTGTTTCGTGGGCCGCCAAGGAGACATACTGATGGGGCACCGCGCTGCCGTCGTTTTCCACGGCATTATTAACCCCGACATCATTGGTGATTGCCCCCACCAGGGTAAACCATTTCAGCTGCTCTACCCGCTTGGTCCCCAAAAAGTCGGTTGACTGATTCTTGGTCAACTTCCTGAAAATATTTTCAAACTTGCCCAAAAACGAAAAAGTGGCGCGAATAACGTCACCCACGGTGAGCTCATCATTTTCAGTGCCCTTCCAGTCACAACTGTCCTTACTGTCCTGCCATTTGCCAGTGGCGGAAAAGGTGAACTGATGCCCCTGGGGCAGATACACATGGGTCTTATTCCAGCGGGTATCGGCAAAGACATCAATTGTCGCCGATTCGCCAACCTCTAAAATCCGGGTGGGATGATAGGCCGGATGTTCAACCGGAGAGATCTGCTGACGCTTGATGGCGCTGGCGTGGAAACAATGGTGATTTTCAGGGATCATGGCGATTATGTTTCGAGGCCGAGACCGGAGCTTGGCAAATGCCCCGCGATAGGAATTATGGAGCACTCCCAGGGGATCGGCCTTGATGGTCGCCTCGATGCCGTCCCGGAAAACAAGTCCGAATCTGGCGCTTTCTTCCATCATCCATTGTAATGCGCCGTTAGCCAGCGCACAATCGGCATAGCCGCCGCCCACATCGGAATGAACCCCGGGAAACCAGAGCTCAAGGGCATCAGCATGTCGAGCCGCATTTGCCCACCGGGTTACACTGAAACAGGAGCGCACCTCGTCCATGGCCATGGCATGGCGGGCATGCTTGACATTATCCCCCAGGGAGGTGTCATGGAATTGCCATTTTTCCTTATCATCAAAAAAGTTAAAGATCTCCAGATCATCGGGCACCCCCAGGGCGCCGACCGTATCCCATACCCCGATGAAATGAATGGGGGTCTTACCCCGTTGATTAAAAAACTCCCAGCCTGATTCGGCCCAGGAATCAAGGGTCGCCTTCTCAATCCGGTAACCTTGCTCATAAGCCTTTTTTACCCGGGGCCAGGAATGATCGGGGGAAACATGGCGCAAATCCAGCAGGCCCCGGCTCAACATCCCCCCAAGGCTGCGGGCGGTAAACGCGCCCCGGCTGAAACCGAACAGATATATCTCGTCATTCTCTTCATAATTAGAGCCCAGCCAATGGTAGGCACTGCAGATATGGCGAGTGATCCCCATACCGATGGCGCCCCCCATGATGGAATCGAGCAGCCCGGTATCCTCCCCCCCCACGCCGGGATGATAATATTTGAGTTGCCTGACCCCGTCAGCCCCCTGGTCGGCAAGGGCATTATAGATTTTAACCACATTGGTGGGCGAGGCGATTCCGTTGTCTTCCTGTTCAGGATTGTTCCAGGTGCCATCACAACAAACAACCAAACGTTTCATCTTTGCCTCCTCTTAATCAGTTAGGGTCCGCCCTTTACGCCCGGCCCGGAAGGACTGGCCGTTAAAAATAATTAGCACGCGGCAAAATTAAACTGCTTCAACCTCGACCAAAACCTAACCAATTAAAACGCATTAGTCTAACGATTATTTAAGCCATATTCCGAAATTGACATGGGATGATGCCGCAGAAGAAGAAAACGGAAAAAACAGACAAAATAGGGCGGAGAAAAGAAGAGACCCTTTCCCCTTGATTACGATAAACCACCCGACAAAACCCGCCGCCCCTAACCTGCCAACAGAGAGCGGGAGATCATAAAAAAGCAAGTGATTTATTTAACTTAACAACAAATATAGTTCTTTACACAACCCCAATCTCGGAGGTACAGTTCGGCGCTTTTTAGCCCCAACCAGGGGATAGTATAAAATCCATTCAGGAGGAACACCCGTATGTTGTCCGTCAAAAAAATCCTTGCTCTGGCAGTAGTCGCTTTACTTGGCATGAGCAGCATGGCTGGCTGCAAACAAAAAGAAGAACCGGTGGCCATGGCTCCGGCGGAACAGGCCATTGTAACTGATGAGAATCAGGCCCCGGCCGTCAATACCGAAGAAGCAGCCCTGGCTCCGCAAGAGGAGCAGTCTGAAGCCGCGGCTCCGGTTGAAGCCGAGGTAACCGAGCAAGCTCCCGCCGAGCAGGAAGCTGCGGCCCCCGAGCATCAGCAATAAAAACGAGTTAACAAAACAGCTCCAACCGTGGGGCCGATTGCGGATGATTGTCCCCCGCCGGCCCCACGGTACCTTCCCCCGCCTCAAAAACCGCCGACCAAATCGATAAAAACCGATTCCCTTAAAGCCCGACAGCCCGTTTAAAGGTTTCCAAATCGGTCCGGCGCATGAAACGGCCGGTGCGCTCGAATTTTCTGGCATGTTCTGCGAAATACTTCAGGCATCTGCCGGCCAGCTCGATGACCTGCTCATCGTCAAGGCCTTCGGCCATTACATCGCCGATCCGGGGAACCCCACCTCCGTTGCCGCCGAAGACCAGAGTCCAGCCCTTTTTCATGCCGAAGATGCCGAGATCGCGGATATAGGACTCACAGCAATTCATGGGGCAACCGGAGATGCCGACCTTGGTCTTGGCGGGCAGGGGCATGCTGAACAGGGCCTTTTCCAGCTTGTCGCCCAGGGCCAGGGAATCCTGCCGGCCATACTTGCACCAGAGCACGCCGGGGCAGGCCTTGATGTAATGAATACCCACCGGTTTTTTAGGCCCTGCGGCCTGACCGAGATCGCGCCAGATCTCGGCGACCTTTTCCGGCGGATGACCGGCAAAGGCAATGCGCTGAGCCGAGGTGACCTTAACCAGGGGAATCTCATGTTTTCTCGCCACTTCGGCAATCTTTTCCAGATGGTCAACCGTTACCACCCCCATCTTGGTCCCGGGTAATACGTTATAACTTCTGCCCTGTTGCGGTTCGTCGCCCATATTTTTTCCTCCATATTTTTTTTAGGTATTGATGTTAATTACCCGCAATCAACCGCCGCCCCCCTTGACCTGGGTCAAGCCGCGGATTTTTTATTATTATCTCAGTCTTCCCATTTCCCAGAATCAGATAACAAAACCAGCGATTATATCGCTAACTCAAATAGAAGCCATAGTACTAAACTCGAAAAAAAAATTAATTATCATCTTATCTTTTTCCGATAAGTAGTTAGTAAACAAATTCAGTCACCAACAGCGGCAAGGGGAGGTTAACCATGCAAACCGGTAATATCCAGGCTTATTCCCTGCAGCTGCGCTACGAGCAGCAGAGCGTAATCTTCCGGCAGCACACCCCAGAACAGGCCTCGGGCGCCAAATCACAGGCCATCGAGGTGCTGGCCACCTCCCGCACCTTTGAATTCAGCCTGAAAAGCCGGGAACAGGCCGCCCCGCAATTCGGCAACCAGGCCGAGGTGGTCGCCTTTTTAAAAGGGCTTGATGTTGACTGGCAGGCCCAGTTGCACGAAGGGAGGCCCATCTATGATTTCACCCCGGCCGAGGCCGAAGAGATGATCAGCGCCGATGGGTACTGGGGCATAGACAAAACCTCCCAGCGCTTGGCCGACTTTGTCCTCACAGGCGGCGGCGACGACCTTGAACGATTACGGGCCGGGCGGGCCGGGATTATCAAAGGATTCAACGAGGCCGAAAAAATCTGGGGTTCACAGCTGCCGGAAATCAGCTACCAGACCCTGGATGCGGCCCTGGCCGCGATCGACGACAAAATTCACCAGCTGAACGGCTCGGTGATCGAAGCCGTAGCGTAACTAACTTTAAATCGCCAAATATTAAAAAAAGCCGACCCTGAATTATAGGGGTCGGCTTTTTTTAATAAACTTAACGGACAACTTTTTAAATCAGGGCCGCACCGCGCGGACCCTGCCCTTGCTGCTCTTGAAATATTGGCAATGTGCCCCGCCGCAAAGAGATTCGGCTTCGAAATTACCGGTCCCCTCTCCACTGTCTTGCGACCAATATCCTCCATCCTGCTTAAAAATACAGTCGCCGGCGAGCTTCAAATCAAAAATCCAGCAAAGCTCAAACAATTCATCGCTGGAGGGAAGACGCCAGTCGCTATAGCCGTCGAGGGTAAGATTTTCAGCATACTCCCGGGCCTGCTCAAGGGAGGACAAGTTTTCACTACGCCCCTTCTGCCACATCAACCCGTTGCTTTGGCGGCAGATGCCGTTACCCAGATCAACAAGTTTGACATTGTCCGCCTGCCGCTCTCCGGGTGAGGTTGCTGCGCAGCCCTGGACCAAGAAAAGAAGAAGAGAAATAAGGATGGATACTTTGTTCAGTGTCATATCAGCCTCCCGCTTGAATCGTAACACCATAACAACTAAAACGGGTCAGCTATTTATTCTACTCCTCAAAAACCTCGGGCTGGTGCCTGACGATTCTGGCATCGACCAGATAAATCACATCTTCGGCAATGTTGGTGGCATGATCGGCGACCCGTTCCAGATGGCGGCCGATGGACAGGGCATGTAACAGGTAGTTGATGGTTTCCGGGTTATTCTGCACCTCGTCTTTAACCTTGCTGTAGATCTCCCGGTTCATGGCATCGACGATATCGTCCTCGGACCTGACCCGGTAGGCCAAGGGCACGTTAAGATTTACCAGGGCCTCAAGACTGCGATCAAGCATACTCTCGACCCGTTGCGCCATTTCATGGAAATCAAAAGGAAAGCTCGCGGTTTTTTGGGAGATCATAAAAACGGCCCGCTCGGCGATATTGACGGTCAGATCGCCGACCCGTTCCAGGTCACTGGTAATCTTCATGGCTGCAATGATAAAGCGCAGGTCAATGGCCACCGGCTGATAAAGAGCCAGGATCTTGAGACATTCCTCCTCAATATCGACCTCAATCGCGTCCACCTCCGAGTCCTGCCCGATAACCTCCTGGGCCAGGGCTTCATCAGACTCAAGGATTGAGTTGACCGCCTTGTTCAACATCTTTTCCACGAGGTTGCACATTGCCATCAATTTTTGCTTTAACAGGTCAATATCACGCTGCAGATGTTTCGACATATGCTCTCCCCCTTATCAACCAAAACGGCCGGTGATATAATCTTCGGTCTGTTTCGCTTTCGGCTTGGTAAAAATCTTCTTGGTTCGATCAAACTCAACGAGACTGCCCTCGTAAAAAAAGGCGGTATAGTCCGAGACCCGGGCCGCCTGTTGCATGTTATGGGTGACGATGACAATGGTGTATTTCTCGCGCAACTCACCGATCAGATCTTCTATCTTGGTGGTTGATTTCGGATCAAGGGCCGAGGCCGGCTCATCCATGAGCAGGATCTCCGGACCGACCGCCAGCGCCCGGGCGATACACAACCGCTGCTGCTGGCCGCCGGACAGGCCGAGGGCATTATCGTTGAGCCGATCTTTCACCTCGTCCCAGAGGGCGGCGTCGACCAGGCTTTTTTCGACAATCTCCGCCAGCTGCTGCTGATCATGCTGGCCGTGAATCCGGGGGCCGTAGGCGACATTATCAAAAATCGACTTGGGAAAGGGGTTTGATTTCTGGAAAACCATGCCCACCTGGCGGCGCAACTTGACCACGTTCATCCCCTCTTTATAGATATCCTCGCCATTGATCAGAATCTCGCCGCTGACCCTGGTGTTGCGGATGGTGTCGTTCATCCGGTTCAGGGTGCGCAAAAAGGTGGACTTGCCGCAGCCGGAGGGGCCGATCAGCGCGGTCACATGCCGAATCTTGATATTAAGGGAAACACCGAACAAGGCTTGCACCTTGCCGTAAAAAAAATCCACATTTTTTGCCTCGACGGTATATTCCGCCCCTGCGGTCTGTTCCTGCATAATTACCACCGATATTTTTTTCTGAAATGCATGCGCAGTATGATTGCGATTAAACTCAAACCCAGCACCAGCGCCAACAGGACCAGGGCCGTCCCATACTGCAAGGGCCGGACCTTTTCCGCCTCCGGATGCTGGGTGGCAAGAATATAGAGGTGATAAGGCAGGGCCATCACCTGATCAAAAACCGACTTGGGCAGTTTGGGCAGAAAAAAAGCGGCCACCGTGAGCAGAATCGGCGCGGTTTCCCCGGCCGCCCGGCCGATGCCGAGGATGGCGCCGGTAATCATGCCGGACAGGGAGTAAGGCAGGACATTGGTGCGAATGGTCTGCCACTTGGTGGCCCCCAAGGCGAGGCTCGCATCCCGGTACGCCTGGGGCACGGCATGGAGCGCCTCCTCACTGGCGACGATAATGGTGGGCAGGATCATGCAGGCCAGGGTCAGACTGCCGGCGACGATCGACGCCCCGAATTTGAAAAAAAGAACGAACAGGCCCAGGCCGAAAAGGCCGTAGACGATGGACGGCACCCCGGCCAGGGTGATAATGGCCAGGCGGATAAGCTCGGTAAACCGGTTCTTATCGGCATATTCCGAAAGATAAACAGCACTGCCCATGCCCAGGGGCAGAGCAATGGCAATGGTGCCGCCAACCAGATAGAGGGTGCCGACAATGGCGGGAAAGATCCCCCCCGCCGCCCCGCTTCTTCTCGGCGCGGCCGAAAGAAATTCCCAGCTGATGGCCGGCAGGCCATGGCGGATAATATCGAAGATGATATAGCCCACCGCCAGAACAACCAGATAGGTGACCAGCCGCATCAAACCGAAACAGAATTTGTCGCAAAAGGCGTTCATTTCTTCATCCCGTATTTATTGAGCACCACCCGGGCCACCACATTAAGCAAAAAGGTGATGATGAGCAGGGTGATGCCGATACAGAACAGGGCCTGGTAATGAACGCTGCCGATGGGGACCTCCCCCATTTCCGCGGCAATGGTGGCGGTCATGGTCCGCACCGGGGAAAGGGGGTTGAGGGTGATCAGGGCCGAATTGCCGGTGACCATCAGCACCGCCATGGTTTCGCCGATCACCCGGCCCACCCCGAGCATGATCGCGGCGATAATGCCGGGCAGCGCCGCCGGAACCGTGACCTTCCAGATGGTCTGCAGTTCGCTGGCGCCAAGGGCAAGGGAGGCGTTCTTATAGGAAAAGGGCACGCTCATGATCGCATCCTCGGAGATGGTGACCACGGTGGGCACCGCCATCAGGGCGAGGAGAATCCCGCCGGTCAGGGCATTAAGGCCGCTGGAGAGGCCGAACAGTTCCTTAATCAGCGGGGCCAGGACAATCAACCCGAAAAAACCGAGAACCACCGAGGGAATACCGGCCAGGATCTCAATAAAGGGCTTGAGGATCTCCCGCTCCGTCGGCCGGGCCACCTCGGCAATGTAGACCGCGGCCAGCACCGAAATCGGCACGGTGGTCACCATCGCGATGGCGGTAACCACGGCCGAGCCGGACAACAGCGGCAACAGGCCGAACCTTTCCCTGACAAAGGAAACGGGAATCCAACTGCGATCAAAGAGTTCTTTGAGGCCGGGCTCAAAGATGAAAGAGCCGGCCTCCTTGCCCAGAAAAAGAAAGATGAGCAGGACGATCAGAATACTGGTTGAGGCGGTGCCCACCAGCAGGAGATGGATAACCTTATCTTTCCACATAAGAACAGACCGTTATCTCGAATAATTTATAACATTTACAAAATAAACTACATGGGAACGTAACCGGTCTCTTTCACGATTTTCTGACCAGCCACGCCCATGGCAAAATCAAGAAATTCCTTGACCAGACCGGTTGGGGCGCCTTTGGTGTAAAGATAAAGGGGCCGGGCAATGGGATAATCGCCGCTGCGCACGCTTTCCTCCGAAGGGGCCACCGGCCGGCCCTCGTCATCGACCGCCACCAGCACCGTTTTAATCCCCTCGCCATGCTCGGCAAAACCAAGCCCGACATAGCCGATCGCCCCGCTGTCGGCGGCAACTCCCTGGACCACGGCGGAGGTGCCGGGCAGCAATCTTGCCCTCTGGGTGTAATCGGCCTTGGCCAGCACATGTTCCTGGAAAAAGACATAGGTGCCGGAACTTGATTCCCGAGAAAAAACCAGGATCGGCCGATCCTGGCCGCCGACCTCCTGCCAGTTGGTGACCGCCCCGGTGAAGATCTTTTTGAGTTGGAGCATGGTCAGGCCGGTGACCGGGTTTTGCGGGTTGACGATAATCGCAATCCCGTCCCGGCCCACGATGAATTCCCGGGGCTGCACCCCTTTGGCCGCGGCCAGTTGCGTTTCTTTTTCCATCATCGGCCGGGAAGTGGCACAAAGATCGGTGGTGCCGTTGATCAGGGCGGCGATCCCGGTCCCCGAGCCGCCGCCGGTAATCGATACCTCGGCCTGGGGGTGGCTGCGCATAAAGTCCTCGGCCCAGGTACTGAGCAGGTGCACCATGGTATCCGAGCCCTTGACCGTTATGTAGCCCACCCCTTTTTCAGTGGCTGCTTCGTCAGTGGAATGCCTTTCACAGCCGAGCAAGATAAACAGGGCGCAGGCAAGAGCAAGGACAGTCAGTGATTTCCGGATATTGTTCATTGGCGGCTCCACGTTAAGAGTCAGAATAGGCTGAAATTATTTGCAAATTTAAAGAATGAATCATTCATCCCGTTATCGGTCGGTAACATCAGCCTATAATGATCGGGCCGGCAGTGTCAATGTCAATGTTGCCTATTATAATCAGCAACAAAAGGAGGCAAAGCCAGGTCAGGTCCTTGGGGAAAATTCCACTAAGCGAAAGCAGCTCAACAAGAAAGGCCCAGGGAGTCTTCCAGCAGGATTTCGAGCTTGGCCAGATTGATCTCGGAGATATTCAACAGGCCCGCCTCCGGCGCCCCCTTGAGCACAATATCCGGGTTACGATGAAAGCCGATGCCCAGCTTATGACAGGCCTTATCAGCCAGGCGGACCATGATCAGCAAAAAATTCTTGTGATCAAAATTATCGATATGATGATCCCGGGCCACCTCGGCATAGATCTGCGGCAGATTCCACTGCAGCATCAGATTATATCCGTAAGAGCAATGAAAATTGTCCAGCACCTCGCTAATCAACGCATCGGGAATCTTAATCGATGGGCCCTGCTGTTTTTTCACCTCACCGATGGCGGTTAGCAGAAAAAGCTTACCGATATCATGCAACAGGGCGGCGGTAAAAGCCTCGTGCAGGGTCGACAAAAACCCGCATTGCTTGGCCAGCCAGTGAGCCCCGGTGGCGCAGCCCACCGAATGTTGCCAGAGCTGCTCCATAATCTTGGCCAAGGCCGGGTCATCACTATGAAAATTGCGCCGCTGACTCACCAGAATAACCAGGTTGGCGACCTCGTTGACCCCCATCCGCAAAATAGCGCGCCGGATGGTGTTTGCCCCCTCAAGCCCCTTGTAAAAAGCGGAATTGGCCACGCTTAACACCTTGGTGGTCAGAGCAGGATCGCAGTTGATCAATTTCTCGATGTCATTGATGTTCGGCTCTTCTTTGCTGACCTCCTGCTGAACCCGCAAAGCGGTATGATCAAAGACCGGTAAAATCACTTCATCATTGGCCAGCACGGTATCGATCAACTCCAGAAGTGAAGACTCCTTACTCATAAACGTTATTCTCCCAAGGCCCTACGGATTTCAGGCAAAGGCCGCGGGGCATAAAGCCTGGGCAGGCACCGTCGCACCTCGGCCAGGGTTGTCTCGCCGTTGGCCGCCCTGGCAATGCCATGCTCCTGCAGGGTGACGAGGCCGGAGGAGGCAAGACTGATCCGGCGAATCTCATGGCTGGTTTTTCTCTCGATAATGGCGTTGCGGACCTGTTCGTCCAAGACCAGCAGCTCGAAAACTGCGACCCTGCCCTTATAGCCGGTGTGCCGGCATTGGGAACAACCCCGGCCTTCAAAAAATCTGGCGCCCAACACCTGATCGAAATTCTTATAGCCGACGTGATGAAGATCGGCGGTGGTGGGTTGAAAAGGGATCTTGCAGGCCGGACAGACCCGACGCATCAGCCGCTGGGCCACCACGCTCACCACGGTGGAGGAAATGAGAAAGGCCTCGATCCCCATGTTGAGCAACCGGATAAGACCGCCGATACTGTCCTCGGTATGGAAGGTGGTCAGCACCTTGTGGCCGGTGAGCGCCGCCTGCACCGCCACCTCGGCCGAATAGTTGTCGCGGATCTCACCGATCACGATAACATCGGGATCCTGACGGACGATATGGCGCAGGGTTTCTTCAAAGGTGAGCTGAATCTTCGGATTGATCGAACACTGGGAGATACCGTCGATGACGTACTCAACCGGCTCCTCGGCGGTAATGATGCTGGTCTGGGGGTTATTCAGATAATTGATGCAGCTGTAAACCGTGCTGGTTTTCCCCGAGCCGGTGGGGCCGGTGATCAGGACCACGCCGCTGGGCAGATCCAGGGCATCCTCCTTGAACCGCTCGAGGATATTCGGCGCCATGCCGATTTCATCAAGACCGAAAAGTTGGCCCTGGCGATTAAGGATGCGCAACACGATCTTCTCGCCGTAGATGGTAACAAAGAAAGAGGCCCGGATATCCAGTTGCTCTCCGGCCTGATCAAACTGCAACCGCCCGCCCTGGTGGCGCCGCTTCTCGGTGATATCCACCTCGCACATGATCTTGATCCGACTGGTGATCGGCGCGGCCAGATCAAGGGGAAAATCCTTATGGAGCAACAGAACGCCGTCCTGTCGAAACCGAACCCGCAGCCGGTCGGACAGGGGCTCAATGTGGATATCGCTGGCCTTGTCCCGCACCGCCGCCATAATAAGGGCGTTAACGATCCCCACCGTGGTTTTGTCATCGACCTTGATGCTTTCCCCGGCCAGCACCTTTTTCTGGAGGCGCTTGATGGTTTCCAGCAGGGCGCTGCGGTTGGCAATGGCAGGCAACAGGTGGTTGCCGAAAATACGCCGGGCCGCGCTCAGCTCTTTCTCGTCCAGGGGATCGATAAAAACGACCACCACATTCTCCCCCTCCTTGCGGATCGGCAGACAGGGATGCTCATCGTACCAACGCGAGGAGGCCATGGCGAACAGGTCGCTGTCGATGGCCGAGAACTCCGGCTCCACATGCAGAAAACCCAGCTGCAGGGAGAGAATCTCGATAAAGGTCGATTCCTTGATAAAGTTATGCTCGACCAGAATCTCGCCGATTTTCTTTTTAAGCGACTGGGACGACTGGATATCAAAGGCGGACTGCAGCTCCTTCTCCTTGAGATAACCGAGCTCAACCAACAGGCTGCCGATCCGCATGCTCACCCGATTCTTACGCAGAATTTCGGAAACCTGCTCGTCGGTTACATAATCCAACTCTTTAAGGATATCCAGCAGAGGGCGGCCGACCTCCAGCTTGGAGGCGACCCGCATGGCATAGTCGATCTGCTTTTCGGTCAGATAACCTTCTTTAAGAAGCAGATCTACGATCTGGCCATATTTGGGGGGAAGATCCTGGGGCATAATACTCCCTGCCACTCCTTAAGATTTTACATAAACTTGAGAATGATAACCAGGTACTTAACCTGCCTGGTTATAGCATATCTTCCGGCTCATGCAAGCAGATGGCAAAAGATGATCAAAAAATAGAGAACACTACCTACTGAAAAAACAATTAGGACAAGTTTCGCATCAGCGGCTTCAGCCGCGAATACTGTCGGCGAATCTGCATCAACAAGCCGTTCAACGCCCTATTTTCATCTCCATCGTTTTTATGCAGGTATCATTAAAATCATCAAATTTATCGCAGGTGGTCCGGACAAATAACTGCTGAGACGGATAAAAGGTGCAGGTTGTCCGGTAATGGCAGGCCACACTAAACTTATCCCAAAACTGGCATTCTTCAACGCATTCGAGATCATTATAGAAATAGGTGGTTTTTTCAAACAAACACTTTTGATTAAAATCATCCCAGTGCTGACAATCATTGAGAGCCAACGGCATATCGGTGGACGACTGACCGCAAGTGACGGTGAGGTCTTGTTGCCGGTAGGTTTCGCCAGGGGCAAGCCGCACCTCTTTCGCACCGGCATTGCCTGTCCCAACTATCACCACGGCGATTACCCCCAGCAACAAAGCTCTAGTCATGATCGGCTTCCTTGAACTCCTGATTTTGCCAATAACAAAATTATTACCGATAAGGTTCTGAGCAGAAGCCGACACTTGCCCCCGCTTATCCATCGAGCTGCCATCCCTAGAGTGACAAACTAATTACGCCAACCCCTTCCCCAAAAAACCGGGAGCCCTACCCTGCAAAGCAGGCAGAGATCCCAGTAAAAAAATGTGGCGCACAGGGGCAGATTTTGAAATATCATTTTTCAAGACCTGCCCCTGTGTGCCTTTTATGCCTTTTTTCGCACTTTTTTATAATTCCAGCAACTTAGATCCATGCAACACCCTGAGAATGTAAACAGAATCATTGTTTATTTTGTAAATTGCTCGATACTTTTTATGGATCAGGTGCCTGTAGTTAGTGCCAAAAAATATGTTTTCAGGGATGTAGGGACTGCGCTCTGGTGATGTGTCCAGGCTGTATATCTTTTCTTCCAGTTCGAGTATGAATTTTTTGGCATTATTTATGTTATCAGAGGCAATATAAGAAAAGATATGCTCAAGGTCGTCTTGGGCTTTGCGCGTGAGGTGGATCTTAAATTTCTTTGGCAAGCTTAAACTCCTTAAAGAAATCTTTTGCCTCGGTGTACCGCCCTTCTTTTATATCCTCCTCGGCTGGGGCTAACAGCTTAAGCAAATTAAAGGCATTTGTGATTTTTTCGTATTCCTTAGCGTCAACCAGCACAGCTTCTGCTTTGCCGTTAACGGTTAAGACAACAGGCCGTTTTGTTTTGTGGATTTGCTCAAGAACCGCGTTGGTGTTTCGTTTAAGGTCAGTGATAGACCGAATATCTTCGGTTATGCTTATGGCCATCAGAAGCCTCCTTTTCGCATCTTATTTAATGCTTTATTGTATGCGAATATGATGCAAGCTTCAAGGGGTTATTTGTGCGCTAACGTATTGCAAAACTGCAAAATGGTGTTAGCCTCTAACGGGGTAGTCTGCCTCTTGACAAGGGCCTTTTAATAGGTGACTCCGGGTGCTCGCTTGTTCTCCTCCTCATGCAAGATCATGAGAAATTTGAAGCAAACTCAGTGACAAATCTTCTAATGTTAAAAATTCTATATCGTTATAAAATGGTTGTGCCAAATGACGTTGTAAGTGTTTTGCATTTTCCTTTGAAGCCCTGCCTGCAATAACTACCCCTTTAACCGCCATAACTTCATCTGGCTTGATGTTTATTCCCTCAAGAACAGCTCCCGGGTGTTTTGAGTATTCATGAAGCCAATCACGCACTTGACTATAAGCGTGGATTAGCCCTGCTCTTGGATGACCATCTTTTTTGAAGAGTGCCATTGGTCTTTCTAGTTCTATTAATAAAAGCTGATTCATTGAGTCAAGGATTGCAAAATCAGTCTCGAACTTCCCTAAAATATTAGGCTTAATAAATAGTTTTTTTGCGTGGAATCTTGCAAGCATAACAGGATTCTTTTCAAGAAAAAGTTGAAAAGGTTTTTCATCTCTCTCGGCATCAAGCAACAGATTGAAACTATTTACAGTTTTGACAATCTCAGAATGAGCATACCTCCTTAAGTAATCAAGTTTAGACGAAATTGTTTTTGTCCCTTTACCAAGTAAGCCATGCATGCTTTCTCGTAAATAAATTAAGGGCTGGGTTGTTTGGCCACAGTCACAATTGAATTCTTCACAAAGATCATATTGCCAAACAAAGCCATCGTCTTCTAAAGTTTTGCTGCGATTGAATTGAGAATACGCCCTTAATTTTGCAGGGCAATTCTTGCAACCTATTTCAATTCTAACAGATTTTGCGGAAAGAGGATCTGCTTCAATGGCTTTCATTTGTTCAGAAGTGTAAGGAAGAACCTTTTGGTATAAGAAGTTAACAGACCCAATAACTTCTTCTTGACCTTGGAAGCTAGCAGAAATTATGAAATTTGCTGGATTTTTGATCAATCCATCAATTTGGTGACAATTTACAATGATCCAACCAAATCCTTTTGGTATTAATAAATCATGAGGTATGCTGGCCACCTCTTTTATTTGTTGTTTTATTTCTGGTTTGTTTTGATTGCTCGTAGGCTGGCAATAAGGTTCTATTTTAATATTTCCGAAAGGCTGTCCATCTTCAGTTTTTATTTCAATAAAAAACCCTGCTTTCTCAGGTTGTTCAAACAACTCTTCATGAAAAAGAAATACCCAGTTATAGGCTCGCCCTGAGACTGGAAAAACAAAATGGTTTTTTTGCCTAGATAAGTTGAATATGCTAACTGGACCTATCGGATAAGGATGTCCATCTAGCTGAATATGTTCAGCAAGTCCTAAAAAAATAATTGATTTTGAAATGTCCAATTTAGTCATCTAGATATTCCATTTTTGAACCATAACTATTAAATGTAATGAAAATTTCCTAGCATAATATTTCACTCAAACCCACCATATTCACCTTAAGATCAATCGTCAATCACAAACAAAAAAACCGGAACCCCCTTACCCGCAAAGCAGGCAGAGATCCCGGTTTCTTAAATCGCAAACTTTTAGGCTCGCCTACAGCACCACCGTCCGCTTGATATACTGGACAACCTCCTTGGGGTCGTCCATCACCTGGAAGTAGAGCATATCATCCTCGGAGATATAACCCTCGTCCATCATCTTCTCCTTGATCCAGTCCACCAGGCCGCCCCAGAAATCAGAACCGACCAGGATCACCGGAAAGGCCTTAACCCGCCGGGTCTGGATCAGGGTGAGGGATTCGAACAGTTCGTCCATGGTGCCGAAACCGCCGGGCATGCCGATAAAGGCCATGGAATACTTGATGAACATCACCTTGCGCACGAAGAAGTACTTGAAGTTCAAGGGCACATTGGCAAAGGGGTTGGGCTCCTGCTCAAAGGGCAGGTTGATGTTCAGGCCGATGGAAAGCCCCTCGGCCACCGCCGCCCCCTTATTGGCCGCGGCCATGATCCCGGGGCCGCCGCCGGTGATGATGCCGTAACCGGCCATGGCCAGATCATAGGCGATCTTGTCGGCCAACTTATAATACTTATCTTCCGGCGCAATCCGGGCCGAACCGAAGATGGAGACCGCCGGCCGGCCGATGCTGGCCAGGTTATCAAAGCCGTCGACAAACTCGGACATAATCCGAAAAAGGCGCCAGGAATCGCCAACCTGAAAATTATCCAGTGAATATTGCGCCCGTTCATCAACCACACCGGCCTTGGTTACCCTCATCGCCACTCTCCTTTAATGTTCATATAAAAAATCAACCGCCGATACTCAATCAAGGGCGGCAAGCTCGGCCTGCACATCCGCCCGCTCCGGGGCAAGCCGCAACGCCTTTTGGTAATACTTGCGGGCAAGGGCGGTCGCGCCCAGCGCGCCATGGGCCCGCCCCAGCAACAAAGCCGCCTCCGGATGACGGCGCGCCAGACGCAGACACTCATCCAACGCCGCCACCGCGTTTTCAAAATCATTGAGCCGCCCGTAAAGCCAGCCCAACCTGAACCAATACTCCGCCTTGGCGCCATCGATTTTCACCGCCTGCCGACAGAGCGACAGGGCGATATCATCACCCTGGCCGGCCAGGGCGTAAAGCCGGCCCAGCCTGCTCAACGAACCGGCATCCCGGGGGTTGCCGCTCACCGCCTGCTGATAGCAGCCCATGGCCTTGGCCTCGTCGCCAAGGGCCTCATGGACCCGGCCCAACCAGCGGGCCACCGTGGTCTGCTCGCCGCCGGGATGATCCTTGGCCCCCACCAGCTCCGCGCATCTGGCCAGCAGATCATGGGCCTTGGCAAACTGCCCTTGCTGATAATAAAGGATGCCGAGATGCTGCAGCAGGTCGCTATGGTCCCCGTCAACCGCCAAGGCGCGTTCCAGTAAGGACAGCGCCTCATCCCGGCGGTTGGCATTGAGACAGACAAAGGCCAGATTGAACAGGGCCATGAAATCATCCGGGGCCAGGGCCAGGGCCTTTTCAAAATAACCCCGGGCCGCCTTGGCCCGATTAAGCTGGACCGAGGCCACCCCTAAACTGTTGAGCAGATTGAGGTTTACCGGATCAAGGGCCAGCCCCCGCCGGTACTCGAGCACGGCCCGGGCCAGATCCCCCTCATTAAAATAAACATCACCGCTGATATTAAGACTGACCGGATCAAAAAAAGTGGTGCTGTCCGGCCCGAAAAAGGCGGTATGCACCAAGGCTTTCCGGCAATTGACCGGGATCTCCGACTTTTTAAAATTATGATAGGGATAGGTGGCCACCCCCATCGAAAAGGTGCTGCCGCCGATGGCCTCCATCTTGGCCCGGAAACCGGCAAGCCAGGCCTCGGCCTGCGCCTGATCGGCGTTATCGAGAAAGATAAAGGCCTCCTGCTGACTCATCAAAAAGAGGGGCACATCCTGGCCCACCACCGAGCGGACCCGCTTGGAAAAATGATTACTGGACGGCTCCTGATCCATGCTGACCAGGACCAGGGTAAAACGATCCCTGCCCCGCCACTGCCGGCTCAATTTTTTAAAGATGAACTCCGGGGTTTTCTTGAGGGGATAGGAGGCGACATCCGCTTCGGTGGCATGGGCGCACAACCCGAAGGGCCCACGCTTGCGGGCCGTGCCCAGGGCACGCCAGGCCTGGTTGAACAACTCTTCCACCACCCCTTCCCCGGCCGGGTCATGGGGCACCACCGCGGTAATCCCGAGATGGGCGCTGGCAAAATCCTCCCGCTTTAAGCGCCGCAACAGATCATCCCCCAAGTCCCGGGCCTCATCCACCCCCACTCCATAAATCAGCAGACCGAAGATCCCGGCGCCCAGATGGTGGAGGAGCTGCTCCTCCCCGAGCAGGGAGTCGAGATAACAGCCGGCCCGCACGATATACTGCAGACTGCGGTCGGCGTCACGGCTGCGGGGATAAACCTCGAGCAGGGCCAGGGAGGCGGCTTGGTCGCCCTGGTCGGTCAACTCATGCCAGAGCAGGGATTCGAGTTCGGCCTGCAGATGAAAGCCGTTCAGCAGGCCGGTAACCGAATCCTGGCAACTCTGCTTCAACACATAAAACTCGCGGGAAATCAGATGGCTCTGCTCATCGAGCCAGACCGGCGGCATACCGAAAAGGTTTGCATCGCCGCCATGGCCGACCATCACCCCGCACAGCTCTTCACTGCTCCATACCGGCACCAGCAACCTCTGCTGCTCGGCGTCGACAACCGGCTGGCCGGTGGCGCGCAGCCCGGCAATCGCCTCGGCCAACTCCTCGGGCAAGCCGGGATTCTCGTCATCGGGCGGCAACGGAAAAAGCTGCACGGCATCCAAGGGGAAAAAGTCAAAAACCGTCTTGGTAAACAAGGTGGAGTACCGGCTCAAATCACCGGGCTCCAAACGACCGGCCACCAGGGCCAAGGGAAAGGTCATAGGATTTCACCCTCAAACACGGCAAGCAGGCACTCGGCCAGCTGGGAAACTTCCTGATCCGACACCGTCCGCAGATCAAGCAACAACCGCTCATTTTCAATCCGGCCGATCACCGGCACCGCCAACCCCCGCAGCGCCGCCTCCAGTTCGTTGACGCTGCAGCCCTTAGGCTGCAGGGCCACCGCCCGGCTGACCAGGGATTGCTCGGGCATGGCGCCGCCGCCGACCCGGGAATCGATGGTCGCAAGCTCAACCAGACAGAACTCGGCCAGCCTTTTTTTGATCCGCCGCATAAGCCGCCGGGCTCGCCGGTCGATAACCTCAAGGGGCATGGCCAGCATCGCCAGGGTCGGAATTTCGGCCAGGGCTTTTTCTTCGTCATAATAGAGGCGCAGGACCGATTCCAGCCCGGCCAGGGTAAACTTATCAATCCGCAGGGCGCGGTTCATCGGATTCTTCTTGATCCGGTCGATGATCTCTTTTTTGCCGAGAATCAAGCCGGCCTGGGGGCCGCCCAGCAGCTTGTCGCCACTGAAGGTGACCACGTCAACCCCGGCCTTGATCACCTCGCCCACCGTGGGCTCTTTTTCCAGGCCGAAGCGGGAGAGATCGATCAGACAGCCGCTGCCGAGATCCTCCATCACCGGCAGGTTATGCTCGGCCCCCAGCGCTACCAGCTCGGGCAACGGCACCTCGGAGGTAAAACCGATCATCCGGTAGTTGCTGGTGTGCACCTTTAAGAGCAGGGCGGTCTCGTCGGTGATTGCGTTTTCATAATCGCGGAGATGGGTCCGGTTGGTGGCGCCCACCTCGACCAGGGTGGCGCCGCTCTTGGCCATGACATCGGGAATCCGAAAAGAGCCGCCGATCTCGACCAACTGGCCCCGGGAGACGATGACCTCGCGGCCCTGGGCCAGGGTCTCGAGCACCAGCATCACGGCGGCGGCGTTATTGTTGACCACCAGGGCGGCTTCGGCCCCGGTCAGTTCGCAGAGAAGCTCCTCCACCAGGCTGTAACGGCTGCCCCGCTTGCCGGTGGCCAGATTAAATTCGAGATTGGAGTAACGGGCGCCCACCGCCAACAGGCTGTCCATGGCCGCGGCCGGCAGCAGGGAGCGGCCGAGATTGGTGTGCACCACCACGCCGGTCCCGTTGATCACCGTGCGAAAATTGGGTCGCAACTTGGCCCGCAGCATCTTATGAAACCTGGGCAGCAGCGCATCCTTGGCCAAATCGCTTTTGCTGATCCCGGCCCCGGCCAGAATGGCCTGCCGCATCTGATCGAGCAAGCCCCGCACCGTATTTTTCACCAGGACCTCGGGCACATCATCCACATCAACCAGCCAACCTAAAAACTCGTCAACCTTGGGAATCGCCCTGAGCAAGGCCTGGACGGCAGCGGGCGGTTTTTCATCGGATTTATTTTTTGTGGTCATTAACTCCCCAATTTAAAAGCATAACTAATGAGTCGGCGGCAGGCGGCAATCTCCGGCCGCAAAAACCATAACATCCTGAAACGACTTACCGTTTTTCCCATGAACTGTCAAGAACAGCCCCCGGCTCCCACTCTGCTTTTCATCATACCCCAATGCCCCGGCGGAAGCCACTATCCAATGACCCTGGATCGCCGTCTTTCCCAACCTCGGCGACCGCCTTGTCAAAACTCTTCGATCCTCTTCCTGAACCAGCGTACCAGATCATCTTTTTTTTCTGCAATATCAATCTCGTAGATATCCTCGGGAAAAAGCAGGGAGGCGACCCCGGAATCGAAAATCCTTTTCACCTCATACTCGTCATGGGAGACGTCCCGCTGGTAGATATAGTTGAGATAGGAGCGATTGGTGTGCACGATAAACTCGACCCGCATCCCGCCCATCCGCGCAAAAAACTTGAACATCTGGGTCTTGGCCGAACTGCCGATACTGGAACTTTTGTACACGTCGCCGGACAGGGTATCGGTCACCTCCTCAAGGGTCATCAACGAGCCGGCCCGGGTGGCGCTTCTGGTCAGATGCTTCTGGAAGATCTTGACATCGGCCACCGTGTCCACCACTCCCATCAGGCCCAGTTCATCGTCCACCGCCACCGAGGGATTCTCCTCCCCCTTGCGCAAGAGCTTGAGCACCTTGGTTTCCGGCTGTTTTTTGCGGACACTCACATAGATCGGCAACTCATGGCCGTTGGCCTGAAAACGGCGGCGCTTGAGCAGGGTCAGCTTCTGGTTGGGCGTCCGCTTAAGGGCGCGGGCCTCCTCGCGGCCCACTACCTCGACCTTGGTGCAGGCATAGGTTTGAGGATCATGATTGCTCAACAGATAGACGATATCCAGCTCGCCGATTTTGGCCTTTTTGCTCCAGACATAATCGTTGAGAAAGTCGAGGAACTGGCCGAATTTCGCCTCCACCTCGGTTTCCCGCTCCCGCTGATCAATGGAGCCGGCCAGCGCCATCAGGATAAGCTTGCGCCGGGCCTCAAATCTAGCCTTTTTATGATAGCGGTCGTCAAAGAGAATCAGCAGCAGATCAACCGGGCTTTTGCAGGAGTCGATCTCATTGGTCATCTCGATATAGGAGGCATAGTTGGCCAGGACCTTGGCCTTGAGATAGTTGATCACCCCATCGGCGGTGCGCGAATAGCCGTTGACCCTGATCACCACCTCCCGCTCGCTGCCCTCGATGCCGAACATATTGCCCAACAGGCGATAGGCCCGCCGATTGACCTCCTGCCGGCGGACAGGGTTATCAATCAGGGTTGCGATCTCGGCAAAAGAACGCACATCGAGAAACTCAAAGAGCTGGTTTCTGACGATCCGATACTTGGTGGCCATCTCCGCCGCCGACACCCCGGCGGCAAAAACCCTGGCCATCTTGGAAAAAGAACGCAGATCCGGGGAATGAGTGCCGGTGGCAAAAGGCCCGGCCTGGTCCAGAAGGGTATAGATGCTGTTATCGCTCATAAAGAACTCTCTGGTTTGCTTGCATTTGTGGTTACACGAAAAAACAGATAACTCAGGAACTATATTCCTCTACCATCCGCCTGACCTCGTGGTCAACCAGCGGCCGCCCGAGAGCCAGGCATTGACGCCGGAAGCGGTCGGTGAGGCCGGAAAGGTTTTGCCCGGAGCACTGGAGCCCGAGCTGCTCCAAGCGCAGCCGCACCCCGCCCCGGCCGATCTTGCCCCCGTAGATCGCCTGCCGGCTGGCGCCGACCAAGGCTGGGTCATAGGGTTCGTAGGTTCGATGATCCCGGGCCAACCCCAGCAGGTGCAGCCCGGTTTCACAGGCAAAAATCCTCTCCCCCACCAGGGGATGCTGGGGGTCGATCTCTTTCTTCGCCATTTTCGCGACCAGGCTGGTCAACGGCCGCAGGGTTTCCAGGCGGTAGCCCCGCCCCTGCCGCAGGGCCAGAAAACCGGCCACCTCTTCCAGGCGGCTGTTACCGGCCCGCTCCCCCAGCCCCAACAGCGTGACATCGGCCCAGTCCGCGCCGGCCTCAAAGGCGGCCACCGCATTGGCGGTGGCCATGCCGAAATCATTATGCATGTGCACCCCGAGCTCCAGGGAGACCTTTTCACGGACAATTTTCAGAAGGTTGCCGATTGAAGCCGGGGTCGCAATGCCCACCGTATCGGCAAGGCGCACCCGGTCGGCGCCGGCCCGCTCCGCCACCTGGGCGGCCCGGAGCACAAATTTCGGATCGGCCCGGGTGGCATCCTCAAAGCCTATCGACACATAATTCAACCCGCCATTTCTGGCCAGGCCTATGCTTTGCGCGATGCGAGCCAAGACCCAAGGTCTGTTTTTCCCCAGCTTGGTCGCAATATGCAGGTCGGAAAGGGGAATCGACAACGAAAGCACCTCCGGGGCAAGCGTTGCGGCAAAGGCAATATCCTCGGGCACACAACGGCACCAAAGGGCCAGACGCGCCACCTGGGCCTGCGCCCTGCACCTGCGCACCAGTTCGGTCAGCTCAGGGGCCAACAAATTGGCCACCCCGACCTCGATCTCCTCAATACCGAGCCGGACCAGGCCGGCGGCCAATTCGACCTTCTGCTCCAGGCTGAAACTAAGCCCCGCGGTCTGATCGCCTTCCCGCAAGGTGCTGTCCACCAACCGCCATCCGCTTGCCATACCCCTTATCCCCTAATCGATTATGGTTGTCATTATCTTAAGGAATTAGGTTACAAAAAATGTGCCAGCCCCTGGACAAATTCCGCAACATCCCGATTCGCCGACGATTACAACGGATAACCGCCGATCAACCCTATCCTGCAATACCCCTGGAGCTGTAAATATTATTACTTTTTTGTAAATAAAAATATTGATTGCTACAGATACGAAAGAAAATCAGGGAAGAAAGGTGCGCTTGTCCGAACTAACACCGCGACCGCCAGCCGCGCCGGCGGGATGGGCGTGCACCAGGAAGCGATCCAGCCAGGAGTGGGAAAGGCGGCCGGCTTCGATGGCCACGATATCATCGGCCAGCAGCATCGCCTCCTGCAGATCGTGGGTGACATGGATAATCGGCAGATTGAGACTCGCCTTCAACTCCTTCAGTTCAGCCTGCAGCTGTTTACGGGTGGCGATATCCAGGGCGGAAAAAGGCTCGTCCAAGAGCAGCACCTTTGGCTCCCTGGCCAAGGCCTGGGCCAGGGCGACCCGCTGCCGTTCGCCGCCGGAAATCTCCTGGGGCCGCCGGGCGGCGAGCTCGCCGATGCCGAACATGGCGAGCAACTCGCCGACCCGCCGCTTATCGACCGCGGCAAAGGCGACATTCTTTTCCACGGTGAGATGGGGGAAAAGGGTGAACTCCTGGAATACGTAGCCGAGCCCCCGCTTCTGGGGCGGCAACCAGATGGAGGCCTTACTGTCGTACCACACCTCCGGCCCCAGGGCGATAAAGCCCTGATCCGGCTTGGCCAGGCCGGCCACCGCCCGGACAATCGTGGTTTTGCCGGCCCCGGACGGCCCGACCAGAGCGAGCAGCCTGCCGGGCTCACAGCGCAAAACCACATCCAGCTCATAATTGGGCAATTTTTGGGTAAGTTTTATCTCAAGCCCCATAGCGCCCTCCCCGATTGAGATAGCTGACCAGCAGCAAGACGACATAACTGATCACCACCAGAGCGAGCGAGAGCTGCCAGGCCTCATGATAGCGCAGGGCCTCCACATATTCATAGATCGCGATCGAAGCCACCCTGGTCTTGCCGGGAATACTGCCGCCCACCATCAGAATTACCCCGAACTCCCCCATGGTATGGGCAAAGGCCAGGACCGCCGCCGCGACCAGACCGCCCCGGGCATTGGGCAACACCACTCGAAAAAAAGCCGCCATGGGCGAACAGCCCAGCACCGCCGCCGTCTCCAGCAGACGGGGGTCTATTTTTTCAAAGGCGGCCCGCAACGGTTGCACCGCATAGGGCAGGCTGTGGAACATGGAGGCGATGACAATACCGATAAAGGTAAAGAGCAGGGGCTGGCCGCTGATCGCCTGCCAGATCCCGCCGATCATCCCATCCGGCCCCAGGACCAGCAGCAGATAAAAGCCGAGTACGGTGGGCGGCAACACCAGGGGCAGGCCGACCAGGGCCTCAACCAAGATCTTGCCGCGAAACCGGCCATAGGCGAGGACATAGGTGAGCGGAGCAGCCAACACCAGCAAAATAACGGTGCTGACCATTGATAACCGTAGCGAGAGAATTAAGGGGGAAAAATCCATCATTGATATCCATATTTACTAATAATTGTCCGGCCGGCGGCCGACAACAGAAAATCGACAAACTGCCGGGCCGCGTCCTGCTGCTTGCTGCGAGCCAGGATACAGCCGTTCTGCATAATCAGCGGCGCCTCGGCAACCGGCAGGTATTCCCCTTGCCGGCCATCCGGAGAAAGCGCCTGGGACAAGGCGACAAAGGCAAGATCAACCCCGCCCTGCCGACAAAACATAAATGATTGGGCCACTGATTGGCCGTAAACCAACTTTGCCTTTACCTTCGCCCAGAGATCGGAATTTTTAAGAGCAGAAGCGGCGGCCTCACCGTAAGGAGCGGACTCGGGACTGGCGATGCCGATTCGCCTCACCTTTGGCTCAAGAACGGCTTGCCGCCAGTCACTGCCCGCCAAAACGCCTGGCCGCTTGGCCCAGAGCACGGTTTGCCCCTTGGCATAAAGAAAACAGGACTGGGCTAACTTTTGGCGAACCAGCATCTGCGGCCGCCGGCTGTCCGCGGCCAAAAAAACGTCAAAGGGCGCGCCGTTAACGATCTGGGCATAGAGCTTGCCGGTGGACGAATATACCGGGTGCACCCTGATCGATGTTTTATCGGTAAAAGCCATGATCAGCTCATCCATGGGCAGGATAAAATTGGCGGCCACGCCGACGGTGAGCGAGATTCCCCCGGCGGCTGCCGAAGAATTACCTGCCGCCACCATGAGCAGCGCAACCCAAAAAACTCCAATGCCTTTGAGTTTATTCATCATCCGCCCACCCCTTAGCCATCTCCGCCGTCATCTCCTTGAGGAGCTCGTTGAACCGGCCATGGTATTTCCAAAAGATCCGGACCGCTTCCTCACCGACGGCCGTCAACCTAGCGCCGCCGCCGTTTTTACCGCCCCGGCTGGTTTCGACCAGCTTGGCCCCGGCCTGCCGGTTCATGGAGGCCAAAAGATCCCAGGCATGCCGATAGGACATCTCCATGGACCGGGCCGCCTCGGAAATCGAGCCATGCTCGCCGATCCGCTCCAACAGCACCACCCGCCCGTAGCCGAGAAAGGTGCCTTCGCTCCCTGTAAGCCAGAGCCGACCGCGCCAGCTAAAGGAGGCGGCCTGATCGCCTGGATGTTTTTTATTATCACTAATCGTCATTGCGTTATATTATATCAAACATAACGCAATGACAACCTTTTGCCGATCATGTTCGTTTTTATCAAGCAGGAGTTTGGGGTTAGACCGGAAAACAACGAAGAAGGCCTGCTTGCCTCACCCAGGTTTTGGAGGGATACGTGAGACAAGCAGACCCAAGAGTGAGATGCGGGGGATGCATTCCTCACCTGCAAAAGGAGTATTCAAGTTGCATGCCAACCCCACCCTTAAAAAGCTAACCGGCTGAAACAAATACACTTTAACCTAAAACATCAACTTTTTCGTTTACCTTAAAACACTAAAAGTGACACATTTCTGTGAACAAAATCCACAAAAAGTGTTTTATTTATACAAATATGACACAGCTCCCGACCCAACAGCTAATCCGTGAAACCCGGCCGAAAACATAACTAAAGCCAGAAGTACAACATATCCCGCCCGCCGGATTAAAAATTACGAATGGCAACAATCGGTCCATCGTAAATGACCGGCTCAATGCCTGCGGCAATTAAATCCTCCGCAGGTTGATCATCTATATCGGCAGCATATAACTGCCTGCAATCATTCAACATCGACCTCATCATGACCCGCAGGTCACCACGATACAGATCCAGTGAAATATTGCGCTCCTCGATCAGATCAGGGGCTGCGCCCCGTAACTCATAAACCAAAATCCGCTCTGTTTTACCAAAAGACCCATCAACAAACTCACCGTTATTCGACACCACCGCTATTCGCATATCCCACCCTTCATTTGGTTAACAGTCCCCCCCAACAACCAACTGAAGCATTTACCATGCCAAAGCTCCATCAAAAAACGCACCAGCCCAGCCTCTTCGCCCTCCCTACAGCCAACGACCTTTACCGCCTTGCCCCCATCAGCTTCACCCCCGCAAGCAGACGAGTAAAGCTAACTAAATCAGCCGGCCTTGTTCACCAACAGTGGACACCCCCTTAGCTTATTGCCGCAATCGGCCCTTGGTAAACAACCGGCTCGATCCCCGCCTTGCCGAGCTCCTCGGCAGGCCGCTCACCGACCTTGGCCACATAGACCCGAGCACAATCAGCCAGCACCGCCTTAAGACACGCAAACCTGTCAGGGTTAAAGGAATGATCGGCAACATTATCGGAATAAGGCTGCACCTCCCGTTGTTCAATCAGGGTCACCCCGGTGCCTGTAAGTTCATAGATCAAAAACCGGCTCGCCTTGCCAAAGTGCTCATCAACATTAATGCCATCCGTGGATACCACCGCAATCCGCATCATCATTCTCCCTTAATTAAAGATTTGTCCGCTTGCCCGCCCACCCAGCCTCAACCGCAACCGCCGCCGGAACCGGCACACACCCCCTTGGTGCAGGGCTGCCGCCTGGCTTTAAGCACCCCGACGTTGCCATCGGCATACACCGATTGCAGGCCGTCAACGATAAAACCGCTCATCTCCACGGTCCTGATCCCATACTCTTTCAACAGCTCGCTGGGGGTTTCCCCCACCCCGCTCACCAGAATGGCCCGGCAATCGTTGAGTTTTCTGGCCAGCGAGGTCCAGCGCTGCAAACCGCCAACCCCGGAAACAGGCGCGGTCCGCTCCTCGACCAGCAGGTACTCCTCGCCCCGCTGCTCATAGATCTGAAAAGACTTGGCCTCGCCCAGATGCTGATTGACCAGGATTCCCTCCTTGCTGGCCACCGCCACATAGGGGCGGATGGCCGGCGGCAGGGCGGGCAGCTGGGCACAGGCGGAAAGGCAGCCCCGCATCTCCTCGGTGCGATCATTATCCAACAGTCCAACCGCATCGGCCCGACACCGGGTGCAGTGGCGCATCTGGGGCAGAAACTTTTCGGCCTCGGTCCGCAGGGCGGCAATCTCTTTTTTGCCTGGTTCCGGAATATGGGCAAAGGGGGTGCCGGCATTGGGGAACATGGCCATGCAGTTAAAGAGATCGGCCCCCAACTCCTTCATCTTTTCCGCCACCGCCAGGATATGATGGTCATTGATGCCGGGAATCATGATGGTATTGATCTTGACCGTGATGCCATGAGCCTTGAGGGCCTTGATCGCGGCCAACTGCCGACTAAGCAGCAACTCGGCCGCCTGGCGGCCCCGGTACACCACCTTGCCGTCCTTGACCCAGCTGTAAACGTTTTGCCCCACCTCCGGGTCCACCGCATTGACGGTAATAGTGACATGGGAGACGTTGAGGGTGGCCAGCTCATCGATATAGGGGCCGATGTTAAGGCCGTTGGAGGCAAGACAAAGAATCATCTGCGGATAATTCTTGTCAATCAGCCGCAGGGTCTCCATGGTTTCCTCGCCGTTGGCAAAAGGATCGCCGGGGCCGGCAATCCCGGCCACTGTAATCCGCGGCTCCTTTTCAAGAACCTTGGCCATGTAAACATCAGCCTGCTCCGGCGAAAGTACCGTACTGGTCACCCCGGGCCGGGACTCGTTGACGCAATCGTATTTGCGATTACAGAAATTACATTTGATGTTGCATTTGGGCGCCACCGGCAGGTGGACTCTACCGGCCTGGCCTTTGACGGCAGGGTTGAAACAGGGGTGACGGCTCAGATCTTTG
>DUZU01000035.1 GCA_013349285.1 Deltaproteobacteria bacterium
GACCGAACCTCAATGATGCGCCCCTGCTCTCCCACCTCGGAATAAAGGCCCTCCAGCACGGCTAGATCATCGCCGGCGGCCACCCCTTGCACACCGTGGGCATGGCAGTAGCGGATATGCTGGACCAGGATGGCCGCCTTTTTCGCAAAATCGGCCTTATCCGTGGCCAGCTGCACAGCTGAATCCACCGAGGGAGATCGTAACAGGGAAACGCTGCAATCAACCAGGGCCGGGACGATGGTACAGTGCGAAAAATCATCGATGGCAATCGCGTCATGGCGAGGCAGATCGGCGACGGAGCCAATGGCGGTTATCATGGTGTCGGTAACTTTCAGAAAGACATTCCGGCGCACCTCAGCGCCGCTGCCGTCGATAAAGCTGCCCGCCACAATAATACGTGTTCTTGCCATAATTTTTTTCCCTTATGCATGCGGTCATGCTTTAACATTAGCATCAGGACGGTTATACTACTCGTGTAAGAATGATTCCCAATTATTAATTACACCATCATGCTCAAGATATGTAGTCCTAAAAAAACCGAGTTAAACGCGCAACCATAAAGAGTTTGCCAGATGAATAATTCCGTACAAAAAAAATGTGTGACCTGTGATGAACCGCTGAGAGATGAATATTGCTACAAATGCGGGGAAAAGGTGCATCACCGCCATGAATTCGCGCTCCATCATTACGCCCGGGAGATAATCCACCAAATCATCCATCTTGATGCCAAGATCTTTAAAACCCTGCAGATCCTGACCACCCGCCCCGGCCAACTCACCGAGGAATACCTGCTCGGCCGCAAAAACAAGTATATTCGCCCGATCAGGCTTTATCTCTCCCTGAGTATGCTCTACTTTTTCAGCTTTTCTTTTTTCGACAAGGCGGCGCTCCTTGATATTCGTCTGCTGATCAAGTTTGACTTTAGCGGGCTGCTGCTACCGGCGGTTACCGCCAAGCAACAAGCCATGGGCCTTGCCGGCGAGATGTTTTTCAGGACCATTAATCAACAACTTAACAACAAGATCGCCCTGTTGCTTTTTCTGGCGATTTTTGCCTATGCCCTGGTGTTCAAGCTTATTTTCCTGGCCAAGCAACGATATTATGCCGAACATCTTATCTTCTGCCTGCACCTGATGTCTTTTTCCTTTATGCGGGATGTTGCCTTTTTGCCGATTTTTCTGTTCAACAAGCCCTTGGGGTTCAGTCTGGCCCTATTGACCACGGTTATCTACCTCTTTCTCTCGGTGAAACGGGTCTATTCCGCCAATATCCTTAAAATTACCGCGGCAACCATCGGCCTTTATTCCGCCTTCAGCATCATCCTTTCCGCCTGTACGGCCTTTGCCCTGTACCAGATCCTTTTTATGTAAAAGTCATCCCCAGGCGAAGGGGAAAATATGATTATCTCGGGATCAACTGCAGATAGGCCGGTTGCCAGCGCATCCCCTCGATCAGCCGGTCAAGCCGCTCCGGCTTATTATTATGCTCGTAACGGCTGAAATGACATCTGCGGGCAACTCCCTCCTCAATGGCCACCCGGCCCACGGCGCGGGCAACATGCAGACTCACCTCGCTTAAGTTCCGCAACCTGGGCAGCAACACCCCTTTTGCCAAGTCCTCCGGCGTAACGCACTCGGCCACCGCTTTGGCCGCCGCGCTAAAAAATCGGGGCAAGACCTCGCTTGAGCCTGCGGCCAAGGTGCCGAGCCCTACCCCCGGAAAAATAAAAACGTTATTACATTGGCCAACCCTTACCCCCATTCCCCTTCCTGTTACCGGGGGAAAGGGGCTGCCCGTGGCCACCAGGGCGCGGCCCGAGGTCCAGTTATAAATATCCTCGGGCACGGCCTCGGCTTTAACGGTTGGGTTACTCAGGGGCAGGATCACCGGCTGCCGGCTATTGTCCTGCATGGCCTGGACAATCTCCCGGGAAAAACATCCAGACTGGCCGGAGGTGCCGATCAATACCGTGACCCCCGCCTGGCGGATAACACTCAACAGGTTGCCGTCATCCTTGGTCCGGTACCAGTCGAGGGCCTGGGGATCCTTGGCAAATTTTTGCTTATAAGGCTCCAGCTGCCGGGCGGTGGTGACCAGCCCCTGGCTGTCGACGGTGAAGATCCTTGCCCGGGCCTGCCCATGAGTCAGGCCGGCCTCAAGCAGGGCAACCTCAATCTGCTCGGCAATGCCGACCCCGCCCGCCCCGGCGCCGTGAATGAGATAGACCTGCTGATCCAGGGTTTCCCCCTTGATCTTCATGGCGGCGATGATCGCGGCCAGGGTAACGGCGCCGGTGCCCTGGATATCATCGTTAAAAGAGACCATCTCATGGAGATAGCTGTCCCGGATGGCAAAGGCGTTCTGCTTGGAAAAATCCTCCCACTGGCAGATGGCATGGGGAAACACCGCCTTAAAGGCCTTGGCGAATCGCTGGATAAACTCGACATACTCATTATCCCGCAGCCGGGGATGACACCAACCCAGGTAATTGGGGTCGTTGAGCAGATCATGGTTGTCGGTGCCCACATCAAGGGAGATCGGCAGACAATGCCAGGGGGCGACCCCGGCGCCCTGGGTATAGAGCATCAGCTTGCCGACACAGATGGCAATCCCGCCCGCCCCTTGATCGCCGAGCCCCAAAATACCCTGGTTGTCGGTAACCACCGCGACCCTGATCTGGCGATGTTTAAACCGTGCCAAAATCGACTCGGCCTGCTCGATGTTGCCCGGAAAAAAATGAAGGCCGTTCACCCTTCTGAACATGGACGAATAATGAAGACAGGCTTCCCCCACGGTCGGGGTATAGATAATGGGAAGAAACCGCTCGATGTCACTGGCGATCAGGGCATGGGCCAGGGTAACGTTGCGGTCGAACAGGTCACGGATATAGACAAATTTTTCAATATCACTTTTCTTCTGGGCCAGGGCCGCCAGACTGTTGTCGATCTGCTGGGCCATGGTCCTGATGCCGGGGGGCAAGGTGCCATGCAGATCCAGCAGGTTTCTCTCGGCCAGGGTAAAGGCCGTTCCCTTATTGGTATAGCTGTTCTCATAGACCCCAAGCCCTCGGGAATAAACCATAATCTCCCTGGTCTTGCCGAAATCATCATACTCGAAATTATAGCTGTTCTGATCCATGCCGCTCGTTTATCTTCCTTTTTTAATCAATAAATACCAAATGTTACAGCCAATCTAAAAATAGGGGCCGGTTTTCGCATTAATTTGGCGTTATTGTTTCGCTGTTGTATTATGATTGGGGCAAACGCATAATTAAAAAAAACGATCATCCACCACGCCAAGCGTAAAACTTCATCTTTTTTAGTCTACTATATTTGAGCTCATGAAATCCTGGAAATCTATACTGGCACAAAGCATAACCACCCCGCAACAATTGGCCGAGCATTTCAACCTCGATCCGGCCCCTCTGACCCAGGTGGTCGGCCGCTACCCCATGCGGATCAATCCCTATTATCTGAGCCTGATCAAAAAACCGGGGGACCCAATCTGGATGCAGGCGGTGCCCACCCCCCTGGAACTTGAAGACAAGGTCTGCTACGAGGATCCCCTGGATGAAGAAAATCGTAGCCCGGTGGCCAACCTGGTTCACAAATACCCGGATCGCGCCCTTTTTCTGATCGCCAACCAATGCGCCATGTACTGCCGCTTCTGCACCAGAAAACGAAAGGTCGGCACCCCTGCCATGATGATCAACCAGGCCACCATGCAGGCTGGCTTTGCCTACCTTAAGCAAACCCCGGCAATCCGCGATGTGCTTATTTCCGGCGGCGACCCGTTGTTGCTCGATGACGCCACCTTAACCTGGATCCTCACCAATCTGCGCCAAATCCCCTCGATCGAGATCATCCGCATCGGCAGCCGGGTTCCCTGTACCCTGCCCATGCGGATCACCACCAGGCTTGCCGGCCTGCTCAAAAAATTTCACCCCCTCTACATCAACACCCACTTCAACCACCCGACGGAGATCACCGAACAGGCGGCTCTGGCCTGCGCCAGATTGGCCAATGCCGGCATCCCCCTGGGCAACCAGACGGTTCTCTTAAAAGGGGTGAACGACAATCCGGAAACCATCGGCGAGCTGATGCATAAGCTGCTGCAGATCAGGGTAAAACCCTACTACCTTTTCCAAACCGATATGACCAGGGGCACCAACCACTTCCGAACCAAAATCGAAACCGGGCTTGAGATCATCAGATCCCTGATCGGCCATACCTCGGGCATGGCGGTCCCCACCTTTGCCGTTGATACCCCGGGGGGCGGCGGCAAGATTCCCTTGGTGCCCGAATATACGACCAGTATCGGCCGAGAATTCAAGTTTTTAAATTATCGCGGAGAATCTTGCAGTTACCACAACGCGCTGTAACCCCCCTTTGATCAAAAAAACGCGAACCTCGGCCCGGGCCAACCTAAACATAGCGACTTGGCATGATTTTACCCCAACAAATTTCCCGCTATGCGACAGGGTTTAAGCGCACTCCTGCAAATTTTATCCCCAAATCGACCATGACCAATTGTTTCGCGGTTTAATGAGTGATAGGATAAAAATAGATATGGGAAAGAGGAGACAATCATGCAAAAAAAAATCCTTGTTGCAGTCGACGGCTCGCCATACAGCAACAATGCCCTCAAATATATCGGCAAACTTTTCCAGAACCTGACCGATATCCATTTCCATCTGTTTTCCATCGTCCCCACCTCCGGCCCCGGCCCGGCCGCCCGGGAATGGCTAACCGAGGATGAACTTTTCAATATCATTTCCCCTGGTTGCCGCAACAAGCTTATCGCCCAAAAAAAATATATGCAGGAGGCGATCCGCCAGTTAACCGGCTTCGGCATAAGCGAGGATCAGATCAGCCAAACGGTCCAGCTTTCCAAATTCGGGGTGGCGGAGGATATTATCCAACAAACGCGCATCGGCAACTATGACGCACTGCTGATCGGCCGGCGCGGCATCGGCAAGCTGGAAGAGCTGTTCATGGGCAGCGTATCAGCCACTATTCTCGATAAATGCCATGATTTCCCGATCTGGGTGATCGACGGCGAGGTGAATCCAGCCAAATTCCTGGTTCCCTTCGACGGCACCTGCCATGCCATGATGGCCATTGATCATCTCTCCTTTATCCTGGCCGATAACCCCTATGCCGAGGTAACCCTGTTCTATTCGACCGCCTTGCTGGGCGACCAACCCAAAATCATTGTTCAGGATTTTTACGATATATGGGGAAAAGAATGGTGTGATCAGCATCTGAGCCGCCCGGACAGCCTGTTCCATGGCCCCAAACAGCTGCTGATCGATAACGGCTTTCCGGCTGATAAAATTTTCTGGTTGCAGACCTTCAAAGGGATAGACCCCAGCCGCCAGATCCTGAGACAATCGCTGCTAGACGAATTCGGCACCATTGTGCTCGGGCGCCGGGGCGAGGACGTCGACAAAGGCATCTTCCGCGGGGTTTCCGACCGGGTGCTGCTGATGGCCGAACAGGTGGCGGTCTGGATCGTCGGTTAACCCAAAGGCTGACCAACCTCGAAAAACAAAGGCAGCCCGGCAGCCAGAGCTTGCAATTCAACCGCCAGGGTGATTGTGATTATCTCGGATTGCGCCGACGATTGTTAGCCTAATTCAAATAAAAATAAGCGAACATAGCCAGGAAGTTTGACAAGATAAGCTTTTTATCAGCATAATTAAAAAAAATTCTTGATATCTTCAGGAGATAAACCTTGTCCGGCATGACCAAAAAAATACTGGTGGTAGACAACCACCCGATGATCCTTAAACTGATGTCCAATATTCTTGAAAAAGAAGGACACGAGGTAATGACGGCCAGCGATGGGCTTGCCGCCCTCAACGTGCTTGAGGTGTTCGCCCCTGACATTATTTTTCTCGACCTGGTCATGCCTAACATTTCCGGGGACAAACTTTGCCGCATCATCCGCGGCATGCCGCAGTTTAAAAATGTTTTTATCGTTATTCTTTCCGCGCTGGTAGGCGAGGAAGAGATCGATTGCCAAGCAATCGGGGCAGACGCCTGCCTGGCCAAGAGCACGGCTAAATCAATCCAACGATTGGTAATGGACATCATCAACAAAAAATCTCCACGATTCAGTCAGCCTCCAATCGTAAACATTGACGACACGAGATGTCAAAACATCACCAGGGAACTCCTCTCGTCCAAAAGACATTTCGAAACCATCGTCAACAACATGTCGGAAGGAGTTTTTGAACTCAACCTTGAAGGCAAGATCATTTATGCCAACCCCAAAGCCATCAGCCTTTGTGTAACGGAAGAAGAAAACATCCTGGCTAAATATTTCAAAGATCTTTTCAGCCAAGAAGAGCGGGAGGTAGTCGACAGGCTGCTGAGGACCAAAAAAAATATCACCCCCGCTTTTGAAGAAGAATTTATCCCGGTCAAACTTCATAAAAAATATGTCGCTCTAAACTTTTTGGATGTCATTCATGACAACGAGAAAACAATCTTAGCCATTGCCACGGATATCACCAAACGACGAGAGGCGGAAGCGGCCCTGTTAAGCAGTGAAAACAGATTCCGTGAACTATTCGATCACATGAGCAGCGGGGTTCTGGTCTATGAAGCAAAGGATATAGACGGCAATGATTTTATTATTATCGATGCCAATCACGCAGCGGGAAAAATTGAAAATATCCAGAAAGAAAAAATAATCGGACGAAACTTGCTGGATATTTTCCCCTGGGCTAAGGACTCGGGCCTGTATGATCTCCTCCACCGGGCCTGGCACTCCGGGCACCCGGAAGATCAGTCATTGTCCATCAAGGATAACGGCCTGGTTATCGGCTGGCGAGAATACTATATCTACCGATTGCCATCCGGAGAGATGGTCTCGATTTTTGAAGATGTTACCGCCCAAAAACATGCGGAAACGGAACTTGCCTTTGAATCGGCAATCAACGAGGCTGTCGCCCAGGCCTCCAAGATGATCATCTCTTCAGATTCCCTGGATGCTATTTCCAAAAAACTTATGGAAGAAGCCCAGAAATTAACCAAAAGCAAATTTGGCCTGGTCGGCAACATCAACCAGCTGACCGGTGATCTTGAGGCTACCGCCCTGACAACCAACATCGCCGGAGAATGCGAATATGCCGACAAACCGATTATTTTTCATCAACCTAAAGGACTGTTCGGTTGGGTATTAAAGAATAAGGAAGGTCTCTATGTCAATTCGCTAAGCGATGACAAGCGATCATACAGTACACCGGAAGGCCATGTCCCTATAGAAAATTTCCTCGCCGCACCGGCCATGATCGACGACACCCTCACCGGAGTCATCGCCGTGGCAAACCGCGATGGAGACTATGAAAAAAAAGACCTGGCAACCGTCGAGCAATTTGCCTCTCTTTATGCCATGGCCGTGCAAAAACACCGGGCGGAAGAGCATATTTCACACATTGCCCATCACGACCAGCTTACCGGTTTAATCAACCGCCATCTTTTCCCGGATCGTCTGGCCCAGGCTATGGTTTTGGCCAAAAGGCATAATAAAAAAGCGGCCCTGCTTTATGTCGATCTTGACCGCTTCAAACAGATCAACGACAACTTCGGCCACCAGGCCGGGGATGCTGTGCTTAAAGAGGTTTCCCGCAGAATTAAGGCAACCATTCGGGGCTCTGACACGGTTGCGCGAATGGGCGGGGATGAATTTGTCATAATTATCCATGATGTAACTAAAAAAACCGACCCTGCCGACGTTGCCCAAAAGGTCCTGAAAGCACTTATCGACCCCATAACGTATAAGGATAAATGCTTTGAAATCATGGTCAGTATCGGCATCAGCATTTATCCGGATGATGACAAAAATATCGAATCCCTGCTGCACAAGGCCGACAAAGCCATGTACCGGGCCAAAAAAACCATGGGCAACAACTATTGCTTCTATGCTGATTAATCCCCACCCCTACTCAAAGTCAGTGCTTTAAAAATAATTATGCGCCCCTTCTTTACCTGCCGGCTCCCCCACCCTTTGCAAAACAACTGAACCAGTTCAGCCCCAGCGCCAAAAACAGATCCAATAACATCCAGTCGCCAACCCCACCCATTTTGCCAATATATGTTTTTTCAGCAAAGAAGCCGTTGGAATATCCTAACTATTTATGTATACATATATTTCAGGTTATCATTACCCTTTATTTCATATTTTCATGATGTTACTCAAGATAATGCCTTAAGCCATTCCTGCCTTTCAGGTTTGGTTTGGAGAACTTGCATGCTTGCAAAGATAATGTGCGGCACCGTAGTCGGAGTGGACGGCTGCCTGGTTGAAGTGGAAATTGATATAGCTTTGGGCCTGCCGACCTTTACCATTGTCGGGTTGGCCGAGGGAGCGGTCAGAGAAAGCAAGGATCGGGTCAAGGCCGCCATAAAAAACTGTGGCTATGATTTCCCCAACCGCCGGATTACCGTAAATCTTGCCCCGGCCGATCTAAAAAAAACAGGCACGGGGTTTGACCTACCGATCGCCCTGGGCATTTTGGCCTCGTCGAAAATCCTGCCGATCGAGACGGTTGCGGCCACCTGTGCCGCCGGCGAACTATCGCTTGACGGCGGGGTCCGGGCCACCACCGGAATCCTGCCGGTGGTGATGGCCGCCCGCAAAGCCGGATATGCCATGATCCTGGTGCCTGAACAAAATGCCAAAGAAGCGGCGGTTGTTGACGGTATTGACGTGATCCCGGCAAAAACCCTGCATCAGGCGGTTGAGATCTTATTAAAAAAACAAAATGGCGCCCCTTATCAGGTTAATCATGCTGAAATTTTCAATAATTCAAAAGGGTATGATATTGATTTTTCGGAAGTAAAAGGCCAGGAAAATATCAAACGGGCTTTGGAAATTGCCGCCACCGGCAAGCATAACATCCTGCTCACCGGGCCGCCCGGCTCGGGGAAAACCATGCTGGCCAGAAGAATCCCGACCATTTTGCCTGATTTTTCCTTTGCCGAAGCGCTTGAAACAACCAAAATATATTCGGTAATGGGGTTATTGCCCGAAAACAAAGGGCTTATCACCTCCCGTCCATTCAGATCTCCCCACCATACCATTTCCGATGCCGGACTGATCGGCGGTGGACACAATCCAAGACCGGGGGAAGTCTCTTTGGCCCATAACGGAGTTCTTTTCCTTGATGAATTTCCTGAATTCAAAAGAAATGTGCTGGAGGTGCTCCGGCAACCCCTGGAAGACCGGGAGGTAACCATCGCCCGGGCGGCTCAATCGTTGAAATTTCCGGCTGATTTCATGCTGGTCGCCGCCATGAATCCCTGTTTTTGTTCATTTCTGGGCTCGGAGACGGAATGCACCTGCACCCCGAACCAGATCCAAAGATACCAGAGCAAACTCTCCGGCCCGCTTCTCGACCGCATCGATATGCACCTGGAGGTGCCATCCATTAAATTCACCGAGCTGACCGACATAAAGGATGGCGAGACATCCGCCGATATCCGCGCCCGGGTAAGCAAGGCGCAACTGATTCAAAAACAACGTTTCCCCAAACGGCCAACCACTTATTTTAACAGCCAGATGCGAACCGCCGACCTTAAACACCATTGCGCCCTCGACCCCGGCGGCCTGCAGTTGCTGGAAAAAGCCTCGGATCGCCTCGGACTTTCCGCCCGCGCCTGCCATCGAATCCTAAAGATTGCCAGAACCATAGCCGATTTAACCGAAAACGAGAATATCACACCGGCCCATCTGGCTGAAGCGATCCAATATCGCAGGACGGGCAAGAAGTATAGAAACGACATATAACTTAGAGGGCTAATCTACTCCAAACACGGGTAATACTCTTGCATGAAAACTTAAAACACTCTACGATAGACGAGCGGCACAAAAAAAACTTACCCTCTCACAAACAATATAGATTCATGCCATAAATGGAAAAAAACAGCCAAGTACGCCACAGACTTTTAGAGATTTTTTCACTGGTCAACATGGATTCGCTGCCGGCAATGTCAGACCATGTTAACGAGTTGATCTCATTGCTGGGCAATAGCCTGGTTACCGCAAGTGAACTTGCCGAAACCATCCAGAAAGATTACTCGCTGACCACCAAAATCTTACAGGTAGTCAATTCCGCCTATTATTCACGCGGCACCCCGGTAAGCACCATCAGTCGGGCCGTTACCGTTGTCGGCCTTGACACCCTGCGGCAACTGGCAACCACCATGGCCTTGTTTGAAGAATTTGTTAAGAAAGGTTCAGAAAAACATGAAATCATCAATGTTTTTACAACATCATTGCTCAGCGCCAATCAAAGCAAAATTTTCAGTAAACTTAAAAAACTAAGATTTTCCGCAGAAGAAGCTTATATCTGCACCCTGTTACACAAACTCGGCAAGATAATCATTCTGGTTTATCTGCCGGATAAGTACCACCAGATCCAACAAAACGTCCAAAAAGGATATTCGGAAGATCATTCAACCAAAATCGCCCTGAACGGCCTCACCTATTCACAAATCGGACAGGAAATCGCCACCTTTTGGAACTTTACCAAAAGAATTATCGACTGCATGGATACCGACCCGGTTAAACCTGATAAAGGACAAGATTCTTTTCTCTATCTCCAAAATCTGGTGGTTTTTAACAACCGTCTTACCGAGACCTATTTTAACGGCTCGGAAATGGAACTGGCAGACCTGATATATAAATTCGGCAACACCTTGGGCATCAATCAAGAACAAGCCATTGAGCTTATTAAACGCAGTGTTGAAGTTTGTGAAAATTTTTCAGCCGTTATGCGGGAAGGGCTAAAGACACTGCAAGACAATAAGAACAATCTCATCACGGTAACCAAAAAAAATTCCGGCCAATGGGTAAGGCTCAGCTGACAACTTACAAATCATTTTTTTTTGTATAGAAATCAACTATCCTGCCCCCTTCTTTTCTTTTTTTATGGCGGAACCAACAAATCGTGGTTAAATATTTGTTGGTAAAAATTATTATTAATCTTTTGCTTACCCAGGCATTACACCTGCACAACAACTTGACACTTTGGAGATACGAACCTTTTTTCATCTCTTCTGGAGCCTCCCTTGGACAAAAATGATTTCCTGCTTGCCCGCAAAAAAATAGGCAAAACCCAGAAACAGTTGGCTGAACTTCTCGGTTCATCCATCAAGGCTATTCATAGTTATGAGCAGGGCTGGAGAACCGTTCCGCCCCATGTGGAAAGACAACTTTTCTTTCTGCTCTCCCGCCAGAGGGATGTCGGCAAAAAACCTCCACGCTCATGCTGGACCATAAAAAAATGTCCCCCTGCCAGAAAAAAGAACTGCCCGGCATGGGAATTTCGCGCCGGGAAACTGTGCTGGTTCATAAATGGGACTATTTGTGAGTGCCAGGTCCAGGAAAACTGGCAGGAAAAAATGAAAATTTGTCGAAAATGTGAAGTGCTTGCGTCCTTATTATAAGTTAAAATTCCCTGAAAAAAATTCAGGTTTTAATATTGGTTATCTGGAGCAATCTATATGAATTTAATTTTTTCCGACATTACCTCGGTGATTGGCGGCACCCCACTTATCTCCCTAAGCAGACTTTGCCCTCCGAACAACACCATGCTGTGCGGTAAACTCGAACCACAAAACCCGCTGAGCAGCGTAAAGGACCGAATCGGCAAGGCAATGATCAAAGACGGCGAAGAAAAGGGATTGATCGGCTCAACGACGACCATAATAGAACCGACCAGCGGCAACACCGGCATTGCCCTTGCCTTTATCTGCGCAGCTAAAAAATATCGCCTTATCTTAACAATGCCGGAAACAATGAGCCTCGAACGCAGAGCTCTGCTCAAGCATCTGGGCGCCGAACTGATCCTGACCCCAGGCGCCCAGGGCATGATGGGAGCCATTAACCGGGCCAAGGAACTGCACGCCAAAACCAAAGACAGCTTTATGCCCAACCAGTTCGCCAACCCCGCCAACCCGGAAATCCATCGCCGGACCACCGCGGAAGAAATCTGGAAAGACACCGACGGCGCTATTGATATCTTTGTGGCAGGGGTCGGTACCGGGGGGACCATTACCGGAGTTGGCGAATCGATCAAGGCAAAAAAACCAGCCCTGCAGGTGGTGGCGGTTGAACCGAGCAACTCTCCGGTTTTATCGGGCGGGGCTCCCGGGCCTCACAAAATTCAGGGGATCGGCGCCGGCTTTGTCCCCCCCATTCTCAACACCGAAATCCTGGACGAGGTTATAACCGTCACCAATGAACAGGCAATAGAGACCGCCCGCCTG
Source organism: Deltaproteobacteria bacterium (assembly GCA_013349285.1). Taxonomy (GTDB): domain Bacteria; phylum Desulfobacterota; class Desulfobulbia; order Desulfobulbales; family Desulfurivibrionaceae; genus DUZU01. The sequence goes on from DUZU01000035.1 coordinate 12,282, forward strand.
ATTGCCAAAAAAGAAGGCATTTTATGCGGCATCTCCTCGGGCGCCAACGCCTGGGCGGCCATGCAACTTGCAGCCCGCCCCGAAAACAAAGGTAAAATGATTGTCTTCCCCATCTGTGATACCGGCGAGCGCTACCTGAGCACGGAACTGATGACCAAAGACTGAACAACTATTTTCAACTTATTATACAGGGAGTTAGCCATGGCTAAAATCATCTCATTGAACGTAAGCAAGAAAACCGGCACCGACAAAGTACCCGTAGACTCGGTAGAGGTTAAAGTTGATCACGGCATCGTGGGCGACGCCCATGCCCGGAACTGGCATCGCCAGATCAGCCTGCTGGGGATCGAAAGCATCGACAAAATGATCGCCAAGGGCCTTGACCTTGCCCCCGGCGCATTTGCCGAGAACATTACCACCGAAGGCATCGATCTGGCCAACCTGCCCATCGGCACCAGACTTGTCTCCGGCGAGGTAGAGATGGAAGTCACCCAGATCGGCAAAAAATGTCATTCAAAATGCGATATCTTTCACAAGGTAGGCGATTGCGTCATGCCCAAGGAGGGTATTTTTGTCAAGGTGATCGTACCCGGCAGTTTGCATAAGGATGGCGTGCTGGAGATAAAGCCTGCCTAAGAAGCATGGCTTGTCGGCCTAAGGGAACTTAAATTAGGGGGCAAGAGAAGTCACTCTAAAAACATTTTTTGCCCCCCAACGGTTTCTCGCTTCTAACATTTAAGCAACCAGCATTGATATTGCTTCCCGGGTTAACAACACCCTGCTTGTTAACGTTTAAACCACCTTTTCTCTTCACCTTTGGTAAATTTAAACCAAAAGGAACCGGCTTTCACCACCAACAAGAAATTGACAAATTCAAGTATATCATTTAGAACCCTGAACATAAATTCATATAGTTGACCACTTGCAACTCATTTGGTAGGCCAATTATTTTCTATCCCTCCAGCAGATTTATTTCTGCTCAATCGGTTTCCCCACATATGACAGAAAAAGTACTGATCAAACGTCTACTCTCTTTTTTGAAGCCTTATAAAAAAAAGCTGATCTTTGCCATGGTGAGCATGATTCTGGTGTCAGGACTCGGGTCCGCCCAGGCCTATATGGTGAAACCCCTTCTTGACGAAATATTCTTCAAAAAAAATGAGCTGATGCTCAACCTTTTGCCCTTTGCCCTTATCCTGGTTTTTTTATTCAAAGGTCTATTTTATTATAGTTATACTTATATCTTGGACACAATTGGCCAAAGCATCATTAAAGACCTTCGCGAAAAATTATTTACCCATATCCACTCGTTGCCGATTTCTTTTTTCCACCATACTCCTACCGGCGAACTTATCTCGAGGGTAATCAACGATGCAACCTTGATTCAGATGGCGGTATCCCGGTCACTGATCGGTGTGCTCAAAGACCTGTTTCAGATTTTAGGCCTCCTCTTTGTTGTTTTTTATCTGAACTGGAAGCTCGCCTTGATGTCCATGATTTTTCTACCGTTGGGGGTTATTCCTGTTGCTCACTTCGGCAAAAAATTTAGAAAACTAAGCACCACCAACCAACAAACAGTAGCAAAAGTATCAAACATCCTTCACGAAACCATTACCGGCCACCGGATCGTAAAAGCTTTTGGCATGGAAAAATATGAGATCCGACGTTTTTCCGAGATGGTTGACCGTCTTTTTAAAATTATTGTCAAAGACATCAAAATCAACAGTCTGCAACATCCCCTGATGGAACTTATCGGGGGGCTTGGAGTTGCCGCGGTTATCTGGTATGGCGGCCACCAGGTCATCAGCGGTCAATCAACCCCGGGAACCTTCTTTTCCTTTTTGGTTGCCCTTATCATGATCTATGATCCTATCAAGGGGGTCAGCAACATCAACAGTCCGGTGCAACAAGGATTGGCTGCGGCTACCAGGATTTTCGGCCTTCTGGACGTCGAACCTGAAATTGAAGATAAGCCCGGGGCCATTGAGCTTCCGCCCTTAACTAAAAGTATAGAATTTAAAAATGTCAGCTTCAGCTATGATGGCGAGACCTCTGTCTTAAAAGATATAAACCTTGATGTAAAGGCAGGAGAAATCCTCGCCATTGTCGGCACCAGCGGTGGCGGAAAAACAACGCTGGTAAACCTCATCCCTCGTTTTTTTGAAGTCACCAACGGCAAGATCCTTATTGACGGACATGACCTGCGCGATGTTACGATGAAGTCATTACGCCACCAACTCGCCATCGTCAGTCAGCAAACCATTCTCTTTAATGACACGGTCAAAAACAACATCGCCTATGGAGATTTGACCCGAACCGATGAAGAAATTATTGCCGCAGCCAAGGCAGCCCATGCCCTGGACTTTATAAATGAATTACCAAACGGTTTTGACACGATTGTCGGGGAATCCGGCGCCAGATTGTCGGGGGGGCAGCAACAACGACTTTCCATTGCCCGAGCAATTCTCAAGAATGCACCCATCCTGATCCTGGATGAGGCAACCTCGGCCCTGGATACCGAATCAGAACGGGAAGTACAGCGAGCCCTTGAAAATCTAATGAAAAACAGAACAACTTTTGTTATTGCCCATCGGCTCTCAACAATAAGAAACGCGGATAGAATTATCGTTATCAAGGATGGACAGATTGCGGAAGAAGGCAGCCACGACACCCTGCTGTCAAAGAATGGGGTTTACACCATGCTTCATCAGATGCAGTTTGATCACTAACAACATTTCAGAACAAGGGGATTACCGTGTACGAACTTCAGCGTAAAAGGGTCTTGGTTACTGGCGGCACAGGTTTTCTTGGCTCACACCTTTGTGAACGCCTGCTTAATGATGGACATGATGTATTGTGTGTTGACAACTTCTTTACCGGCACTAAGGACAATGTCCTTCACCTGTTGCCCAACCCCCATTTCGAGATAATACGGCATGATGTGACCTTCCCGCTCTACGTTGAGGTTGACGAGATATACAATCTTGCCTGCCCGGCATCCCCCATCCACTACCAGTATGATCCTGTCCAAACCACCAAGACCAGCGTCCATGGCGCCATCAACATGCTGGGTCTGGCCAAACGTACCAAAGCCAAGATATTTCAGGCCTCTACCAGCGAGGTTTACGGAGACCCTCAGATTCACCCGCAGACAGAAGACTACTGGGGCCATGTAAACCCGACTGGAATCCGTTCCTGCTATGATGAGGGAAAGCGTTGCGCGGAAACCCTGTTTTTTGACTACCACCGCCAACATCGCCTTCGTATAAAGATAGCGCGCATATTCAATACCTACGGACCTAATATGCACCCGAACGATGGCCGGGTTGTCTCAAATTTCATTGTTCAGGCCCTTCAGAACAAGCCAATCACCGTCTATGGTGATGGCTCACAATCTCGTTCCTTCTGCTATGTCGATGATCTGATCGAGGCCTTTATCCGCCTAATGGCAACCCCTGATGACTTCACCGGCCCGGTCAACACCGGCAACCCCAACGAATTCACCATCCTGGAACTCGCCGAAAAGGTCATTGAAATGACCAACTCAAAGGCGGAGATTATTTTCAAGGAACTGCCGTCGGATGACCCAACGCAACGACAACCGGACATCTCCCTGGCCAAGGAAAAGTTGGGATGGGAGCCGCAAATACAGCTAGAAGAAGGGCTCAGTAAAACGATTCCCTATTTCGCCAAGCTTCTGCAAGCACAACAACCATAACTAATCAGATGGCCCAGCCAGACATCTCTATTATTATAGTTAACTACAATACTGCAGATCTGCTTGCTAAATGCCTGTCCTCCATTTTTAAGCAGGATGTTGCCACTGAGATTTTTGTTGTTGACAACAATTCTCAGGACAACAGTATCGAGATGGTGCAAAAAAACTTTGGCACGGTCAAACTTATCACCAACAAGATAAACGCCGGTTTTGCTAAGGCTAACAACCAGGCTGTTCGTCTTGCAACGGGCCGTTACATATACTTTCTGAACCCGGATACCGAAATTCACGGCAATGCGCTTGAAGTCATGCTCTGCTTTATGAATGATTATCCCCAGGTTGGAATGGCCGGCACACAGCTTATTTTCCCTGATAACTCCCCTCAGTCATCGTTGGAGTACCGTTATCCTGGACAAAGGTATGCGAAGAAGGATCTGGCAGGTTTGCCTGGAGATATTGCCTGGTTGCTTGGAGCAAGCATTATTGCCAGGCGTGAAGTGATTGAGCAGGTAGGAGGATTTGACGAGGACTACTTTCTCTATGGGGAAGACCTTGACCTGAGCTTGAAAATTCGCAAAAAAGGGTGGAGCCTCGGCTATATTCCTGAGGCCGAGATTGTTCACTGGGAGGGGCAAAGCGAAAGAAACAGCCTGCCGATACAGGTTTGGGAGAAGAAATTCAGGGCCGAATTGCTTTTCTACCGAAAACATTACTCGGCACGGACGATTGCAAAAATCAGACGGGCCAACATCCTCCAAGCTCTCTGGCGGATACTCACTATAAGGACAATGTTGCCCTTCCAGAAAGACACGACAAGAGCCAAGGAAAAACTAGCCAAGTATCACCTGGCTTTAAAATTTTTCAGTGGACCTCTGGCCTAATCCGCCTTGAGCACACCCAAGATAGTAAACACCTTTTCAAAGCGTTTTTCCCAAGTATGTTCAGCAAGAGCCCTCTCATAACCGCGTCGGCGGATTTCTTCACGCTCCTCATCGTGCTTAAGGTAATAGCTCACCTTGCTAACCAGTTCCTCAAAATCCCTATAAGTTGCTATTTCTTTGCCAGGAACAAAACAACGAGCCAATTCGTCGTTATCTTCGGTTAGATAGAAACCACCGCTCATGGGCACTTCGAAGTCTCTGCCCTTTAGGCAGTACATTTCTTTTAGATTATCCACGCCGCCAAACCCGACGTTGATCTTACTGCGGGAATACATTTTAACCATCTCTTCGGTGGAAAGTGGCCCGTTTGGCCAGCCATAACCATAACAGGAAACTGCTATGCCTCGCTCTTGAAGCATGCCTGCAACCATGGGTCTAACGCCATAACATTGGCCGACAAAGGAAACATCAGTATCCTGCTCCACATCGTAGGGGCGATGCACTTCAGGATTGGCCCCCTCGGGCAAGTAGATGGGGGTTGCACCTTCCACGCAATACTTCTCAAGCGCATCCTCAGTGCTTGTCCAACAGAGATGAAAATGGCGGCAAATGTCGCGCATACCCTGAGCCGCATCTTTCTTCTTTTTGCCGACAAAGATTTCTTTGTCGTTTAAAAACATATTAACGACAGGGATACCATGTGAAGCAATTTCTTGAACTGTTTCAGGAAAAACAAGCTCGCCTGAAAGGTAAGTAAAAATTACATCAACCGCGCCTTTCTGCACAAGATCGTTTACCAACCCAATAAGTTCGGAATTCATTCGCTGTTTTTGACCAGAAAGCCAATCTTTGCCCTGATGATCATACTTAGGCTGCCAGTCATAATGGGTCACCTCACCAAACCGTCGCAGGGAAGGAAGAAGGGCATCTCTTTCCCAATTATAATGGGGAAAAACAGCAAGAATCCTTAACTGACCTTTGGATTTCTTCTCAATCAGGGGAAATAACTTACGGAAATAATCAAAGAGTTCAGCCTCTAAAGGCACCCGTAATTCTCTTTTCGCAAAGAGTGAGTGATAATACTCATTTTCCTTGAATAATCTTTCAACATTTTTTTTGATCCGCAGTTTTCTACGGAGTTTTTTTAACGAATCAAACATCGATATTCCTAAAACAGGCACCTATTTCCCCCAGATGGTATATAGTCGATTACCCTTGGATTTATCCTTTCGGGAATTCATCATGTTGAGAACATGTCCACCATCAATGGCCGGGATCTGACGCTCTTCTGCCACATCTACACAAACCAAAAGAGACCCGATTCCTGCTCCGACCAGACACAGGTCAATATCATCGGGGATTTTTGCAAGAATTTCCTCGCGAAACTTAGGCCACTGGGTGGCAAGATAGGAGTCGGGAATCGGCACAAAGGATATCTTTGGATTACTCCCCTGCTTCCTAAACCAACGCTCGCACGCCTCTGTATCGCAAGTAGAATTCAGAATACAGATATGCTTGTCATTCACAAAACGTAAAAAAGACGATGAGGTCAGATACGCATAAACAATGTAAAACGGAATGTAACTTTCATGGGTAAGGGCTATTTTATTTTCTGCAAGAAATTGTGTAAACAGTAAAGCCGAATCATCACCTTTGGGCTTCTTAAAAAAATTGAGGATAGACTTTTTAGGCACAACAGTGTTGCCGGGGTGGATAAGCGGGGCCATCTTGCCCTTTGCCAGAAGCTTATAGAAACTCTGAACATGAAGGGGCAACGCTGATTGGATGGCCTCAACCGATTCGGCTTGCTTGTACAAGCCATTACAACCCAGTGATTGCCGATAAAAGGCATACTCACCATCAGCAAACCTAACAACAGGGGCAGGCAGGGAACGCTTAACGCTATCCTCAATGTATTCCTGCACGGAGGACAAATATTCATCCCCTGAAGGATATTTTTTATGGTGCAAGGCATCTTCCTCAACGGCAAGTTGAGGGCCATGCTCCTTAAAAACAGCGGAGTTATCTATGCCCGTCACTTTCAATTCGTTAAAAAAGAATTCATTTTGCCCCAATAGGGCATTCAGATACCAGTCAGTCATCGCTACAAACCAATCAATTAAGGAGTTCCCGATATATTGTCGCCATACGATCTGCGATCCGATCCCAGGAATGTTTTTTCGCCTCTGCCAATGCTGCTTGCCCCATCTTTTCACCTAGCTCAGGAGTAACCAGCAGCCTAATTTTTTCGCTTATTTTAGCTATATCATCTCTTTCAACAACAAAGCCGTTCACCCCATCGACAACGATATCCTTGGCCCCGACCATGGTGCTGACGATTACCGGCAACGATGCTGCCATTGCTTCTAAAACGGCCATACCAAAGGTGTCGAAGCCGGAGAGCATCATAAAGATATCGCTTGCCCAGTAGAGCTTTTCGATAGAGCTTTGCCACACCCCCGTAAAAATGACGTTGTCTCCCAGACCGAGGCTATTAGCATGAGCCTGAAATTTCTTTTCATTGCCCTTACCAACTACCAATAATCTAGGAACAGGGGCGCTTGGATCCTGTTTTTTATTCAGGGCCATGGCATCCATGATTTGCGCAAGACCCTTGAGTTCAAAGTTCATGCTCACAAAAAGGATTACCCGTTCATCTCGCCTAATACCTAAAGAATCCCGCACCTCATTTCTGTTTGCACCATTGCCGGCTAACTGAAACTTTTCAAGATCAATACCGGGATGGATAATCTCAACGCTTTGGCGAGGAACATGGTAGCACCTTGCGAAATAATCCATGGCCAAAGAGGAAACCGGCAGAAATCTTTCACACCCCCCCTTCCTTATCATCCTGTTTTCAACCCAACAAGTTGCCCGGTCAAAAAGGCTCATCCTCTTCTGGCGGATCGCATTAACCCAAATCTCATGGGGAATGCAGTGCAGGGTAAAAATATCGGCCTGCAAAATGCGCTCATGGCTGTGAATGAGATCGCAACCGATCTCAGCAATCTTTTTATTGGCAAGATAGGCGAAACTCGGTGAGGTGAGAGTGCGGGGAAAAGAGATGACCGGCACCTTGTGAAAGGTTATCTTGCCAGATTGTTTGCGCCACCTGTTAGCAAAGACATGCAGCTCAAAATCAGCACAAAGAGCAAGCCGTTCCGTCACCTGAAAGGCAAAGTTCTCGCTTCCTCCAACAAGTCCGTACTTCGGAATGACAACAGCAATTTTTTTTTTGACTTGAGAAACCACTGATCCAATAACCACCGTTAGTTACAGATATACTTAATCATCAAACTTCACATAAACATCACCAAACAAATTAAGATCGTGGGGCATATTTTTTAAAATATTGACCAGTTCCTCCTTTGAAACCCACTTGTCCAGTTCAAAATCCATAGACTCACCTTTGGAAAAATTTACTTTGTATGATCCAAGTTGAGTCAAAAGTTCCAAAACTTTCCAGGTGGCATCGATAAATTCCGGTACAAATTCAAAAGATATGACCTTAACTTGCTGAGAAAGTCCTGCAACAACATTTTCCTCAAATCCTTCCACATCTATCTTGATGAAAACAGGTACGCCATATTTCTCTATCAACAGATCAAGGGTTGAAACCTCAACCTTCTGTCGCAAGTTCCAGGAGTATTGTGAAAACCGACCACTGGCCCTAACTGATTCAATCCATTCATTAGAAAGAGAAGAAAGCGTATCCTCCTCACTGAGCATCATTTCTGTTTCCCCTGGTTTGTCCCCTAACGCCAAGTTTTCTATATGCAATTTAGGATTACAGCCGAATCCGGCCTGTAGAAATTCAACGCATCTCTTTTGAGGTTCCACGGCGACCACGTCAGCCCCAAGAGCTAAAAAAATCTTCGCTCGATTGCCTATATTTGCGCCAACATCAAAACAAAGATCGCCAGCCCCAACAAACTGCCCATAGAACCCAGCCATCTTCTGGTCGTGAGATGTTAATTTTTTTGCCGTGAACCTATATTTAAATTTTTTCCAAATTTTCCCCATAATCAGGTAATCCTTTTCTTTAAAGAGACAGAGGTTATTATTCCTATTGTTAATGACAAACAAAACAAATACGAGAAAACATCAGTCAAAAATATTTCAATAAAAAGACCGAGGATCACCGTACTGTATCAGAATCATTTTGATGACCTGCCAAAACAACAAGGTTCCCACCCAAACCGAGCACTGTAAAAAAAGCCATCTGAAAAACGTGGTTGCCGGTGGGCTCGAAAAAAGCAATCAACAAAACTCCGGCAAAGGATACCCCCATACAGGTTGTCCATTTCCGAAAAAAAAATTCATTCTTATTTGAGGCAAGACGAAAACAGTTTCTGAAAAAACCGATAACAATACCTACAAACAGCATCACGCCAACAATACCCGTCCTCACTAGCAAGCTGGGAAACAAGCCATGCGGATCGGACAGAATGTTGAAACTACTTCTTTTTGTTGGAGCCTTTTTACTATTATCCGAAACCTTTTTCCTGTAAGACTGAAGGTCAATCTTCGAGGAATAAATCTGGTTGCCATAGCCAACGCCAACAATGGGGTGGTCTTTAAAAATCTCGTAACTGATCAAAAACTGCGAACCACGTATATTTGCGAAAATCTTTTCCTTAGTCAATCTCTTGACCACCGGATTCATGGAAAAAACAAACATACATACAAAAACAAGAGCCAAAGCGGCACGTTTGTCTCTCTGAAAGGCAAAAACAACAACAATCAACAGAAAAGCGGCAATGGATGCCCGGGACTGGGTCATGTAAAAAAGAACGACAAAAACGCAAAGACAACTTACCAGGAACATTTTTTCGGCAATGGTGCTTTGCTTCTTGAATGACCACAACCCAACGGCCAGGGCAGGACAGAGCAGATAGCCAAGCCAGTTGACAGGAATCTCAGGAATCCCGGTAACAATCTTGTCCTGAAAACCTACCCCATGGAGATAAAAATGAATGTAAAGCACATACAAACTTAGGAAAAAAACAGAACTCAAGAAAAGGAGGGAGACAAGCTCAAACCTTTTTTTCGAATCAATTAATGTTACCAACATAAAATAAAAAAACAGATATACAAGCAGATGGGATCTGAGGTCATGCCAGGTATTTGCGAAATCCAAGGTGAAAAAGAGTCCGACAACTGCCCACAACGAAAACATGATCAAAGGAGTAACCAGTGGTATTCGTCTAAATGGCAGGAATTCTCTAAACCGGAACAAAGCTACCACTGTAAAGGTCAACAGTAACAGGTAAAAAAATCCTTCTTTAATAGTAGTTAAGTTGGGCAACGGTGCAAAAAAAACAAAACCGCAAAGCAGCAAAAAAAGTATCTGATCAGCACGCGAATGTTGATGCTGACACAGGTCATTATCACTAATCACTGTAATCCCTAACACATTAAGTTAACCAACAAAAAAAAAACCGTTATACCAAGAACTAAATGTAAACAAAAAAAAAACAAAAGATTGCGTGTTGCTCAGCAAGACCTAATGAATTCCTTGCGATCTTTTTTCGAAAGAAAAATACTATATTGCACCAATGCTGTATAGTCCATCCAATTATCACAAAATATGCTCAACACAGATACTTCAAAATAAATCTGTTTCCATGCGAAAGATGATGATTTGATTATTGAGCAGGAAACCTTATGGCATGCTTTATTTAGTGACTCATATACATCAAAGTGTGAAGCATGCATATCCTAACACTATGCAATTGTCTCATTTACAAAAAATCTGATGTCTCAGTTGCATTCAGAAAATAAATTGTCAAAATATTGATTAACTGGCTTAACAAAAACAAAAAAATTGAAATAACTACAAGAAACTCAGTTAGCTGACTATCAGAGTGAAAACCTGCACCACTGATCTGAAACTCGCAAATTAGCAATTAGGGCTTCCTGCATACCACAGCAATGCTTCCGCCATCAAGTCTTCTGGCAATGATCCTTGCAAAAGGGGCCAATATAAGCGATTTACGCATTTTTGTCATAATATATTCAGAGAGATAAGTCTTAACCCCTAAGACCTGTAGTTGCTGATTTCTCAGGAAGGAAATAAAGCTCGTCTTGGTGAAATGGTGTAGATGAAAAGGCAGATCCCAGTTGGGCCAATCACCCCCAAATTTACGGGCATCAATTGAGCCGTAATTGGGGACCTCAACAACAATGAGTCCCCCGCTTTTAAGCAGCCCCATACAATCCTGCACACTTTTTTCAGGTGAAAGATGGTGCTCCAGTGTATGCCATAAGGTGATGACATCAAAGGATTTCTCTGACACCCCATGAAGTTCATCCAAATTGCAGAAAAATGTTCTCAAGCCCATCTTGCCAGCGAGATACTCCTCATTTGCTCTGCTGATATCTTGGACAGAAACAGAATATCCAGCTTTCTGGGCCGCATAGGCAAAGTAGCCCCTCCCACAGCCGACATCGAGCAGACTTCCCGCTTTTTTATATTTTTTGATGAACCGAACACGATGACTTTCATCTTTTATCCTTTTCAAAAACCGCCCCCCCTCAAAGGGCAATGACTCATTGTACCTCTCGACAAAGTAATGACGATCATACAATTTATCCAAATCAAGCTTTGAAGGAAAAGGATGTATTATCCCCTGGCCACATGATTCGCAGGCGACAACATTCCACCCATTTTGGGAAAACAGCGGCGAAAAGGATGTTCCGCGGCACACGATGCATGTCGGGGAGTTTTCTGCACCACTTATACTTAAAGTATCTTGCTTTGCGGTGTACGGCATTTCTGGTTGACTGTTCATGGTAATAATAAGAATAACTGCCAGATTTATCTTAATGGGCAGAGGAGCATAACCATTATAATCCAAGCCCGTTTATGGATTCAAATCATTGTCTATCACTGGTGCTGATATATTTATCAGATGCTGATCAATCTCCCGGGTAACCTCCTCAACGGTCAACTCATCAAGACAGCGACTCTGATGACTGTTTTCGCAACCGGTCTGACAACAGGGCACACAGTAAAGTTGCTTTTGTACTACCTTGTGCTTCTCTCCCTGCGGTGCCCATGAAGCCGGCTTCGAGGGGCCGTAAATGGTCAAAGTCGGTACGCCCACAGCGGCGGCAATATGTTGCCCTGCACTGTCAACCCCTATAAAAAGACCGCACCGACTGAGCAAGGCGGCATAGGTGGCCAAGGTTGTTTCACCAGCCAAAGAGTAAACCCCTTCACCACAGCGGTCGACAAGTACAAGGGCTTGCTCACGGTCAGCCGGCGAACCTGTGATAAGGATCGGATAACCATATTTATCCCGAAGTCGCTTAATGATCTGCACTATCTTTTCAGTACCAAGCTCTTTGTACTTCCATAGTGAAAAGGGCTGGATTGCAACCAGCATCAGGTCTGTCGGGATTTTTTTTCCCTCAAACAAGCCCTGAACCTTTTCCATGTTTGCCATTGAAACAGTCAAAAGAGGTGTCGCACTCGAAACAACTACACCTGTAGCCTTAAGAAGAGACAGCAAATAATCTGTCATATGAACATCATTACCAAGTTCCGGTCTGTACAGATCAGTAAACAGCAGCTTCCGCCAATACAAATCGTTGTTCACAAAAAAGCCTATCCTTCGCGGGGCTCCTGAAAGATAAACCAAAATTGCCCCCCGTGTGCCTGTTCTCAGGTCGATCGCCAGCTCAAATCGATCTCTCCTTAGCTGAGAAAAAAATTTCATTTGGAAAGACAATTCTTTAACAATATTTTTTTGAGGCTCAGGGATCGTTATTATCTTAGAAATCCATGGGCACTCTTCAAGTACTCCAGAGGTTTTATCACGGACGGCAACAACAATATTAGCATCAGGGAAATTTTCCTTTAATGCTTGAATACATGGTAACGAGAGAACAATATCTCCTATGTCACCCAACTGAACAAGGAGGATATTGCTAATATTTTGTATGGGCAGATTAAGCCCGCCTTTGATAAACATAAATAACACAATTCACTGCCTGAAAAGCAGTACGGTCTCCAACAAAGCAAGGGTAATGGATATCGAAAATCTCAAATCATAGAAAAAATATTTCACATAAAGTTCAAAACATAATTTTTTAGGGACAGCCACAGCCATGCCACAGCAAAAGCCGGCCGTATAACACAAACCGGTGCCTTATATCGGGCCGCAAGCCCAATGTTACAACCAACCCTACAAGGTTCAACATAAAATTTACGATAAGACGCAATACCACCACTGCCGCAAGTATGGCTGAAAAATTCGGGAACCATTTCCTAAAATAACTATAACGCGATCGATAGAACATGATGCGCGCCTTGACATTATGCCCGGCACTTTGCCCTTGCAAATGATAAATTTTGGCATCCGGCACAAAACAGGACCGCCAGCCTGCCTTCTTCATTGCCAGAGCCCAGTCGGTTTCCTCCATAAAAAAGAAATACCTTTCATCAAGCAGCCCAACCATTTCCATTGCCTTTTTCCGTACCATCAGGCATGCTCCGATACAGGAATCAACCTCAATCGGATTTTTATACTCCATTATTTTGCTCGGGAACCTTTTCGGCAAAAGGAGCCTGAGCAACGTCTCATTCACCAGTAGAGAAAGAATAGAAGGGAAATTAGCCACCGAATTCTGTTTACTGCCGTCTTCATTAAGCAATTGGCCGCAGGCCATGGCAACATCTTGATGATTGACCATGTAGTTATGAATTTTTTCTATGGCGCCATCAGTTAGAACAGTATCAGTGTTAAGGAGCAGTGCGTATTGCCCGTTCATATGCCGCAGGGCTTTATTGTTTGCCGCGGCAAAGCCGAGATTCTTCACGTTTTCAATAATTTTTACTTCAGGATACTCGCTACGCACGGCAGCCACGCTGCCATCGCTCGAAGCATTATCAACCAGAAAAATTTCATAGGAAATCTCCTTGATTGTCTCATGGATTGAAGCCAGGCAATCGAGCAGCAACTTCCTGGTATTCCAGTTCACTATGACAATAGAGAGATCCATAAGTCAAACATGCCCCTGCAGAATTTTCGAAACGGGTATTAAATAAAAATATGCAACTGAAAATGAACCATTCATGCGTTAATCATATAGATGAATATCCTCCCTTTGCTACTCATTTAATTCCGCAAGGGATAGTAATATGATTTAATCTAGCTAGCAAATCGACTGAAACGTTAAAACATAACAACCTAATAGAAAATGATACATGTACCACTTTTTAAGTTTCATCTTTAATCAACTCAAAGATACCACAACCATAAGTGCAGGAAAAATTGCTTGCCACATCCTCTTCGCGTAAAGAAACATCCTCATGTAAATCTCCTCTATCATCAACATAGGAGAACGTTTTAACCGAAAACTCATCACGAAACAGATCCAACAGGTATTGTACGGAAAAAACCCTGTGCGCATTAAATTCAATTCGCTGCTCGCCAATGGGAACGGAAAAATATAATAGACCGCCTGGGTTCAACATATGAGTCAAGTTTTTAAACCCTTTCATATAACCGTCAAAATCTACGGGATCACCGTAGCGACCTAAACCAAAATGTTCCAAGGCATGCAGACATGAAATGGAATCAGAATAAGAACCTACAGAAGAGTTATCTTCCATAAAGTCTATCTGCTTAAATTCAATATTTTTTATTTTACTTTGTAAGGGCCGTACATCAATCACCTCAATCTCCCGAAAAGAAGCAACGTGGGCCACAAAACCATCGATACGCGAGCCGATATCAACATGTTTTAAAGGATTATTTGCAAAAATCTTCTGAGCAACAAGCAAATCCTGATGAAAATAATGCCCAGAAGCAATCCCGCTTGAATCATTCCAGTCTCTGAGGCATGGGAAGAACTTTCCAAAAGTAAATTTTTCAGATGAAACCTTGCTTTGTGCCTTAAATTTTATGTAGTCCCGACAAAATTTAATCCTGTTTCCTAGTTCAAATCGCATATTCCCAATCTGCTCCATATCAAAGTTAACTAACTAGCAACTGTTCGCTGCCAATATATGTTGCCACCACAATATCTAAACAACCGGCACCCAATATATTAACCTTAAAGATTACGTCATGTCCTATGCAAAATTTCATTGGTTGCCGCCAGAACCTGCTCTGCGGTTATCTCGACCATGCATCTTCTGGTTTCGCAACTTTTTTTCAGGCAGGGTCGGCAGTTGAGCTCAGCCTGCAATATTTTATGCTGATCGCCGTATGGGCCGGTGCGCCAGGGGGCAGTCGGGCCGAAAAGCGCCACCACCGGGGTTCGCAGCGCAGCTGCAACGTGCATGGGACCGGTATCGGTGGTAATCACAACCTTTGCTTTCTCAAACACAGCGGCCAAAGTCTTGAGGCTGGTATTACCAGCCAGATTAACGGCATGCCCGTCCAACTGGTCGCATAATTTGCCAATGGCTGAAGCATCACTCCCACCGCCGGTAAATACCACCCCTACCCCTTGGTCAATCAGATCCCGGGCTACCGCAACAAATCTTTCATTATACCAGTGTTTTGTCTCCCAGGTGGTCATGGGGTTGATGGCCACAAACGGTTTGTCCGTTACGATACCACTCTTCAACAACAGGGCGGCCGCCGCAGTTCGATGGCTATCGTCGATGGGAAAATCAAAAACAACCTCATCGCATTCTATGCCAACCCCGGCTAGCAGCATCAAGTCGCGTTTCAGGGCGTGCTGATCCATGGCAACCGGCTTAATTTTTTTGTTAAGAAAAACATAACTGCCCTCGGCATGCTCCATGCCCCGGCCAAAACCTGCCTTGATTACGGATCGCGCGAGAAAAACAAAAACAGAGCTTTTCAGCAGACTTTGAAAATCAATCAGCAAATCATATCTGATGGCGCGCAGCTCTTTTACAAAAGAGAAGAACCCGTTCCATGCTTGCAGGCGTCTACCGGCCTGCCAGTCCTTAATCCATTGTTTTCGTTTGGAAACCAATACCCGATCAATGGCCTTATGGCCAATAACCACATCGGCGGCCGCTTCTTCAACAAGCCAGTCAATTTGCGCGGTAGGGTATTTTTTGCGAATGGCATTGAGCGCAGGCAAAGTATGAACAACATCGCCGATGGCACTGGTTTTAACAATCAGGATTTTCAAAGGAAACCTTAAGAGCTTATTGAGGCGCTAATTATCAGTTTCAGGATCATTTACTGTTTTTCATGA
>DUZU01000036.1 GCA_013349285.1 Deltaproteobacteria bacterium
GTGTCTCTCCTGTCACCGAGCCCACGGCAGTAACTATTCCGATATGTTGCGCTGGGATTATACGACCATGACGGCCCATGGTTATGCCGGCGATCAGACTACAGGTTGCTTCTATTGTCATAGGACAAAAGATACTTGATGTAGTTTGCCGATAATTTAAAAAAAAGCACCGTTGCCATTTGGCCACGGTGCTTTTTTTGCTTTCTCTTCTGGTCCGTCCTGCCCTTGATAAGGGGCGGCTCAAATTTTTTAATGATTGGTCTGGGTGCCGAGCACCTTGGCCACGATCATTTGCTTGGCCGCTTCATCGGGTTCCTGTTCCCAGTGGATAAACTGGGCGACAACTCTCTCGAAGGCGCCATGATCTTGTTTGCATTTGTCGCAGATGCTTTCGGCCTCGTCACGGTAAGTTATGACCTTGCTGGCTGCATCGCCGTTTTTGTCGACCGCCGCCATCTTCCGGCAACCGCATTCAAGGCGGATCACCGCTACCCCGATGCCGTCCGGGCTTCCTTCCATGATCCCGGCGATCATCGCTTCTTCGTTTTTCTGGGTTCGCAGTTCCTGGCTGATGCCTTTTTCTTTCTTCTTTTTTGGTTTTATTTTCATGGGTTGGGCTCGTTGCAATGGATTATGATTTTAGGGTAATTTATTTATGTTAAAAATTGGTTGGGCCTATCCTAAAAGATCAATGGTTGGAGGTCAATATCAAACCTTGACCGGCCAGGTTAATCTACGGCGAATTCGGGGGAAATCAAAATGATTCACCGCTTTTTTATTGACAAAAAAAAAGCGGTGAAGTAGAGGGGATAAGGTATTTTTTTGTGTTTAACGGGAAAAAATGGGATTAGATGTACCATCTGCGGTTGGCGCCTTTCAATTCCCAGTTGATCTATTTTTTTTAACCCTATATGGAGGTAGAACCATGTGGCAGATTGAAGTTGATAAAGACAAATGTTCCGGTGATGAAGAGTGCGTAAACGCTTGCCCCGCTCAGGTTTTTGAGATGGAAGACGGCAAAGCCGAGCCTGTTAACAGTGACGAGTGTCTGGGCTGTGAGACCTGTGTTGAGGTTTGTCCCGAAGGCGCTATCACCGTTACCGAGGTGTAATGCAATAAATTGCAGAACATCCTGTGAACGTAATAGGCCTATTCCCAATCCTGGGGATAGGCCTATTTATTTGCTGCCGATGAAATTTGCTGTTAGCGTGATCATTGGTTCCCTGAGCATTCAATGTTATGAACTGGTTCGCATCTTTAAAACCTGGGGCATCCATCCGGACCCATCTGTTTTCCGCCGCTCTGATGTGGAGCTTGATCGGTATCTATCTTCTGGTCCGGGGCGGCATTATGCTTGGGGTTGACCACGCCCTTTATTCTTTGCTCGGGATCATGATTGGAACGGCCAAGTCTTTTTTGGTGCTTGATCGGGCGGCCGGGAAAAATATCGGTCGGATTCTGGTTTTCGAGGACGGCGCCTGTATCGGCGGGGTGTATTCGTTCAAAATGTGGGGTATGGTTGTTTGCATGATGATCGGCGGCAGGTTGTTGCGTCATTCCGGGGTGCCGGTCATGCTGTTGGGGATTTTTTATATTGCGGTGGGATGGGGGCTCTTTTTTTCCAGCAGGTTGTTGTGGCGGCAATGGCAGGGCCTGCGGTGAGTTCCTTATAAAGGGAAAAGTTGAGGCGAGATGACAACTTCTTCATGGAACAGGGTGGAGATCGACCTTGGAGCCTTGCGTTATAACTTAACGCAGATTAAGACTCTGGTTGGGGCCGAGGTCGAGATCATGGCGGTGGTCAAGTCGGATGCCTATGGTCATGGCCTTGTTTCGGCGGCGCGGGCTTTTAGCGAGGCCGGGGCCGGGATCTTCGGGGTGGCCGAGGTCGAGGAGGGGGTTCGCTTGCGAGAAGCCGGGATCGCCGGCAAAATTGTCGTGCTTCTCGGTGTCGGTCGGCAAGGGGTTGCCGATGCGGTTGCCTACGATCTGTCGCCGGTGGTATATGATCTTGAAACCATTCGCGCCCTGTCGGTTCAGGCGGCAAAGGCCGGGCATGATATCGGGGTGCACCTGAAGATAGACGTCGGCATGGGGCGGCTGGGTATTATGCCCCATGAGTTGGACGGCTTTCTTGAGGTGCTTGCCGGTTTGCCGTATATTCATTTGGCAGGTTTTTTAAGTCATCTGCCCAAGGCCGATGTGCGGGATGACAACAGCACCCAAGCCTGCCGCGCTGTTTTTGCCGAGTTTATTGAGCGATTAGACCGGGCGTCCTTAAGGGGCCATGTTGCCCATATTGCCAATTCCGCGGCCCTGATGCGAATGCCTGCGGCCCGTTTTGATATGGTCCGGCCCGGCATTTCCCTCTACGGTTGTTCGCCTGCCGATTGGCTGCCGGGCAACTGCGGGGTAAAGCTCAGGCCCGCCCTGAGTTTTAAGAGCAGCGTCATTCAGCTCAAGGAGGTTCCGGCCGGATTCGGGGTGAGCTATGGCCATCGTTTTATCACCGAGCGCCCCACCCGGCTGGCTGTGCTGCCGGTGGGCTATGCCGATGGCTACTTACGGCGTTTGGCCAGGAAGGCCGAGGTGCTGGTGGCCGGCCGGCGGGCGCCGATCAGGGGGATGATCTGTATGAATGCCTGTATGGCCGATGTTACCGATTTGCCCGAGGTGGTGGTGGGGGATGAGGTGGTGTTGCTGGGCCGGCAGGGTGAGGCGGAAATCACCGCCGATGAGATCGCCGAATGGTCGCAAACCATAAATTACGAAATTTTATGCCTGCTCGGTGCCGCTAACCGCCAGGTTTATATTGATAGTGACGCCTCACAGGCGTGAAGCTTTTGTTTTAACAAAAATTGGTTGGGTAAAAACAATGATCAAGGCACGTGTAAAACAATTGGTAGATGACTGTTTCAGGCAGGGGGTGGCCAAGGGCTTGTGGACTGAGGCCGCTGCCGGGAGTTACACCGTTGAGGCGCCCAAGCATGCCGGCCAGGGAGATCTGGCCACCAACCTGGCCATGGTGGTGGCGGGCAAGGAAAGAAAGAATCCTCGGGCAATTGCCGGCCTCTTGGTGGAGATGCTGGGGGAAAATCAGGGCTTGCTCGACAAGGTTGAGATTGCCGGCCCCGGCTTTGTTAATTTTTTTATCAATGAAGCGGTCTGGCAGTCGGTGCTGCCGGAAGTGTTTCGCCAGGGTGAGGCCTTCGGCACCAGTGAGGTCGGCGCGGATAAGAAGGTGCTGGTCGAGTTCGTCAGCGCCAATCCCACCGGGCCATTAAGCGTGGGCCACGGCCGGCAGGCCGTGCTCGGCGATGCCATTGCCCGTCTGCTTGCCGCCACCGGCCATCAGGTGACCAGGGAGTATTATTATAACGATGCCGGTCGCCAGATGCGGGTGCTCGGCGAATCGACCAGAGCTCGTTATCTTGAGCAGTTGGGGCTGCCGTTTGAGTTTCCGGAAGATGGTTACCAGGGTGATTATATCCGGGAGATCGCCCAGTCCCTTATCGATGAAAAGGGGGATTCGCTCAAGGATGTGGCGGATTATCTGCCCTTCAAGGAAAAGGCCGAGTCGGTTATTTTTGCCGATATCAACGGCACCTTGAAACGCCTCGAGATTGTTTTTGATAACTATTATAACGAGCACTCGCTTTACGAGAACGGCCTGATCGATGACGTGGTCGAGACCCTGCGCGGCAAGGGATTGGTTTACGATAAGGACGGGGCGGTCTGGTTCAAGGGCACCGAGATGGATCTTGACCAGGATCGGGTCATTATCAAGTCCACCGGCGAGCCGACCTATAGGTTGCCGGATATGGCCTACCATCGCGAGAAGTTCCGGCGCGGTTTCGACTGGATGGTCGATATCTTCGGTTCCGACCATATTGCCACCGTGCCCGATGTGTTGGCCGGGGTCAGGGCTTTGGGCTACGATGATTCCAAGGTCACGGTTGTTCTGCAC
The DNA here is from genome assembly GCA_013349285.1 of Deltaproteobacteria bacterium. Lineage (GTDB taxonomy): Bacteria > Desulfobacterota > Desulfobulbia > Desulfobulbales > Desulfurivibrionaceae > DUZU01. The sequence continues at coordinate 3,968 of DUZU01000036.1, forward strand.
CAGTTTGTCACCCTGATGCGGGATGGGCAGCAGGTGAAGATGTCCACCCGCAAGGCCACCTTTATCACGGTGGATGAGCTGCTTGACGAGGTCGGCGCCGATGTGGCCCGCTTTTTCTTTCTGATGCGCAAGTCCGACAGTCAGCTGGAGTTTGATCTGGATCTGGCCACCAAGCAGAGCCAGGAAAATCCGGTTTATTACGTCCAATACGGTCATGCCAGGCTGGCAAGTATCGCCAAGCAGGCCGTGGCCAAGGGGGTTGCCGCCGGCGATTTGGCCGAGGTGGAGCTTGATCGGCTGGTGTCGGCGGAAGAGCTGGAGATGCTGAAGGCCATGGCCGCCTATCCGGAGCTGGTGCAGTCCGCCGCTCTTGATCTGGCCCCGCATCGGATTGTTTTTTACTTGCAGGATCTTGCGGGCAGCTTTCACAGTTACTACAATAAGTACCGGATTATCGACGAGGATGATTTGGCGTTGAGTCGCGCCAGGCTGTGGTTGGCTGCGGCCATGAAGATTGTCCTGGGTAACGGTCTCAGGCTTATCGGGGTCAGCGCCCCGGAGAGCATGTAGGTCCGGCGCAGAGGTCGGCTTAGGTTAAATAATTACCTTTATCTGGGATGCAAAAACTAAGAAAATGGCGGCCAAGGCGCGGAAAAATAAATTTGTCATCCGTTTTGAACTGGGCCTGTTCGGCATGTTCAGCCTGGCCCTGGTCTGTTTTTGTATTTTTTTGTGGATGTATCTTTTCGGGGTCTGGTCGGGCCAGACCATCCTCAAGCCTACCGGGTTGCTGAAATCACCCCTTACCGGTTTTGTTGCCCCTGATAAAAGCGAAGAGGCCGAGCCGGCGGCCGCCGATCCCGGAAGTGAAACGGTGGCGCCCTCTGATGATCCGGAGCCTTCGGTGGCAGGGTGGGATACCGATGAGCCCTCCTTCTTTTCGCTGCAGATCGCCGCGTTCCGTGATCCGGCCCGGGCCGAAAAGTCGGTGTTGCAGTGGCGGAGCCGCGGTTATCAGGCCTTTGCCGCGCCGCCGGAGGATAAGGGCGATCCTTTTTCTCGGGTTTATGTCGGGAAATTCGAAAAGCTGGTTGATGCCAACCAACTGGCTGCCCGCCTGGAACAGCAGGAAAAGACCAAGGGCTTTATCGCTCTGCTGCCGGCTTCTAGAATTCGTATCCCCTGATATTTTTTGGAAATTTAAAAACTGTTGTGGTAGAACAGTGTTGCCGGGCGGGATTGCCCATATTTTTTTATTTTTTTTGACGGGAAAGTGAAAAGTATGATCCGTGATGCCAGAATGGAAGATATCAAGGCAATGTATGGCCTGTTGCATTATTTTGCCGACAAGGGGTTGCTGTTGGGGCGCTCGTTGAGTTCGCTGTATGATCAATTGCGTGATTTCAAGGTTTTTTTAAACGAAGAGGGCAAAGTGCAGGGACTTTGCGCCTTGCATGTCTGCTGGGAAAATCTGGCCGAGATCCGCTCGCTGGCCGTTGCCGAAGAGGCGCAGGGCCGGGGAGTCGGTGCCAAACTGGTGGAGGCCTGCCTGGCCGAGGCGGATCAGTTCGGGATAACCCGCGTCTTTACCCTGACCTATCAGCCCACTTTTTTCAAGAAGCTGAGTTTCAGGCCTATCGATAAAAATGAGTTGCCCCATAAGGTGTGGAGTGACTGTATTCAGTGTCCTAAGTTTCCCGACTGTAACGAAGAAGCCTTTATCTGGGAAAAATAAACGGGCGGAGAAAATAACGCATTGTGGCGGCACGGGCTGGTTGTCCTGATGTTGCGGACTGTTGGAGTATACTTATGTTCGGTTCTTTGTTGAAAAAGGTGTTTGGCAGTAAAAACGATAGGGTACTCAAAGCTATTCAGCCGGTGGTGGATCAGATCAACCAGCTGGAACCTGAGATGCAAAAGCTTGATGATGCCGCTCTGGCCGCCAAGACCGTTGAGTTCCGGGCAAGGCTTGCCCAGGGCGAGGAGCTGGACAGTCTGTTGCCCGAGGCCTTTGCCGTCTGTCGCGAAGCGAGCACCCGGGTCTTGGGGATGCGTCATTTTGACGTGCAGTTGATCGGCGGCATCGTGCTCCATCAGGGCAAGATAACCGAGATGAAGACCGGTGAGGGTAAGACCCTGGCCGCGACCCTGCCGGTTTACCTTAACGGCCTTACCGGTCGCGGCGTACATGTGGTCACGGTCAATGATTACCTGGCCCGGCGTGATGCCCATGACATGGGTAAACTCTATGAATTTCTCGGCCTTAGCGCCGGGTCCATCCTGCACGACATGGATGATGCGGCCCGCAAGGCGGCTTATGGTTGCGATGTTACCTATGGCACCAACAACGAGTTCGGCTTTGATTATCTGCGCGATAATATGAAGTTTGATGTGAACGAGTTCTGTCAACGCGAGTTTCATTACGCCATTGTCGACGAGGTTGACAGTATCCTGATCGACGAGGCGAGAACCCCGCTGATTATTTCCGGGCCGGCGGATATGTCCACCGAACTTTATGAGCGGGTCGACCCCTTTATCAAAAAATTTGAAAATGAAGTCCATTTCATTACGGATGAGAAGGCCCGGAGCGTTACCCTCACCGATGAAGGGGTCGCCCTGGGCGAGAAGCTGCTCAAGGTCGATAATCTCTATGATCCCCGCAATATCGAGTGGCTCCACCACCTGAACCAGGCGCTAAAGGCTAATATTTTGTTCAAACGCGATGTTGATTATCTGGTCAAAGACGGCCAGGTGGTGATTGTCGATGAGTTTACCGGCCGGGCCATGGAAGGCCGCCGCTTCAGCGATGGCCTTCATCAGGCCCTGGAGGCCAAGGAGCGGGTCAAGGTTGAGCGCGAGAATCAGACCCTGGCCTCGATCACCTTCCAGAACTACTTCCGGATGTACGATAAGTTGGCCGGGATGACCGGTACCGCCGACACCGAGGCTGCGGAGTTTAAAAAGATCTATAACCTCGACGTGGTGGTGATCCCCACCAACAACGACATGATCCGCAATGATTTTGCCGACGTTATCTATAAGAATGCCAATGCCAAGTTTCGGGCCATTATCCAGGAGATTATCGCCCTGCATAAAAAGGGGCAGCCGGTACTGGTGGGCACCATCAGTATCGATGTCTCGGAAAAGATTTCGGCCATGTTGAAAAAGGAGAAGATTCCCCATGCGGTGCTCAATGCCAAGCAGCATGACAAGGAGGCGGAGATTATCGCCGAGGCCGGCCACAAGGGCAAGGTGACCATTGCCACCAACATGGCGGGGCGCGGCACCGACATCAAGCTCGGGCCGGGGGTTACCGAACTGGGCGGCTTGCATATCCTGGGCACCAGCCGCCATGAGTCGCGGCGGATCGACAATCAGCTAAGGGGGCGTGCGGGCCGCCAGGGCGATCCCGGTTCCTCCAGGTTTTATCTCTCCCTCGAGGATGACCTGTTGCGGATTTTCGGCTCGGACCGGATCTCCGGCATCATGGACAAGCTCGGCATGGAAGAGGACGAGCCCATCGAGCACACCATGATCAGTCGCGCCATCGAGAACGCCCAGCGCAAGGTGGAGGGCCATAACTTCGATATCCGCAAGCACCTGCTCGAGTATGACGATGTGATGAACAAGCAGCGCGAGGTGATTTACCGGCAGCGGCGTGAGGTGCTGGTCAGCGATGACGTCCATGAGGTGATCACCGACATGCTGCCCGACCTGACCGCGCAGGTGGTGGCTGAATTTTTTGAGGACAAGGTGCCCAGCGAGGATTGGGACTGGGATGCGATTTCGGATCGGGTTGTCGCCCTGTTCGGTTTTGCCCTGGATTGGGATGCGGCCGAGAAGGAAGATCTCGACTATGACGAGTTCAGCCATCGGCTGCTCAAAACCGTGGAGGAGCGCTACCAGGCCCGGGAACAGGAATTCGGCTCCGAAACCATGCGGCATCTCGAGCGGATTGTGCTGCTGCAGATGGTCGACAATCACTGGAAAGAGCATTTGCTCAACATGGATCATCTCAAGGAGGGGATCGGCCTGCGTGGCTATGGCCAGAAAAACCCCTTGGATGAGTATAAAAAAGAAGGCTTCAACATGTTCGGCGAGATGATCGACACGGTCAAGGCCCAGACGGTCAACACCCTGTTCCGGGTGCAGCTGGCCCGAAACGACGAGGTCGCCGAGCTTGAGCGGGAGCAGCGCGCCCAGCAGCGGGAAATGCAGCTGAGCCATGGCAAGGATGTGGATGAGCGCCGACCGGTGACCAGGGAGGGTGATAAAATCGGGCGTAACGCCGAATGCCCCTGTGGCAGCGGCGAAAAATACAAACGTTGTTGCGGTAAGCAGAAATAATCCCACCGGATTAATTCGGAGATCGTTATGGCAAACAAAAATATAGAAATCAATGGCTTTAAGGCGGTGGCGGTCAAGGCCGGCATCAGGGGCAAGGATCGGCTGGATCTGGCGGCGATTGTCAGCGATCAGCCGGCGGTGCTGGCCGGGGTGTTCACGAAGAGCTTGGTTAAGGCGGCCCCGGTCTTGCTCGATATGGAGCGGCTGAAGGGCGGCCGGGCCCAGGCCATCATGGTTAATTCCGGAATCGCCAATGCCTGTACCGGTGAAGAGGGGATGGGTTTTGCCCGGATGACCTCGGCGATGTTGGCCGATGCCCTTGAGATTGACCAAGACCTGGTGCAGGTCTGCTCCACCGGCGTTATCGGGCAACCCCTTGACCCGGCCTGGTTTCGGAAAGGGGTGCCCTTGTTGGTCAAGGGATTAAGTGAATCCGGACTGCCCGAGGTTGCCCGGGCGATGATGACCACCGACACCGTGCCTAAGATTGTCGAGCGCATCGTGATCATCGAGGGCAAGCCGGTCAAGCTGGTGGGGCTGGCCAAGGGGGCCGGGATGATTATGCCCAATATGGCCACCATGCTCGGCTTCATCCTGACCGATGCCGCGATTGAGCAACCGATTCTCCAGGCCATGCTCACCAGGAGCATGTACACCTCTTTTAACGCCATTACCGTTGACGGCGATACCAGTACCAATGATACGGTGCTGGTCATGGCCAACGGCCGAGCCGCTAATCCCACCATAACTTCGGCAAGCACGGAGGCCCTGGCCGCTTTTCAGGCCGGCCTGGATGCCCTTTGTCACGAGTTGGCCCTGATGATTGTCCGGGACGGCGAGGGCGCCAACAAACTGGTTACCGTGCATGTCCATGGCGCCGCCACCGAGGAGGAGGCCGATAGGGCCGCCCGCACCGTGGCCAACTCCAATCTGGTCAAGACCGCGTTTTTTGGTGAAGACGCCAACTGGGGCCGGATTATCGCCGCCTTGGGGCGCTCCGGCGCCACCTTTGATCAGGGGCAGGTGGATATCGCCTTTGATGATGTGCTCATGGTTAAGGCCGGCCTCGGCCAGGGCGCCGAAGTTGAGGCGCGCGCCACCGCGGTTCTCAAACAGAGCGAGTTCTCCGTGCATATTGGGCTCCATGCCGGCACCTGTGCCCGGCAGATTTATACCTGTGATTTCTCCCTGGATTACGTGAAGATCAACGCTGATTATCGTTCTTGATTTTCAGCGCTTGCTTGTGGTCTGGTTGCTTCTTTTGCCTATCCAGAGCAAAAGAAGCAGCTTCACTTTGCAAGAAGATAGTTGTTGTTTTCTTCTTCTTTCCGGTTTACCCCATTTTGTTTTCTTATCTCCCATTTAATATTTTTTTTGTGAGTTAAAAAAAGACGAAGAACTAAATGGTTGCACTTGCCTAACATCTTGATCTACCTGGAAAAGGTGTGGCGAGTTGGAAAAAGAAATTGACTGGGGCATCTGAAAAAATATAACCTTTTTTAGGATGAGTACCTTTTTTATAACTGCAATTCTAGGGGCGGGGATGATTTTTGGTCCCACAATGTGGTAGTCGAGATTTTTTGCCGTGTGGCGAAAGCAATATTTCGATAATTTTGAACTTTTTGGTTAGGGAGAATCCGTATGGGTAATCAAAAGAAAAAAAATGGCATGTTCTTTTTTGTTTTGGCAATGACGTTGTTGTTTACCACCGTTGCCCAAGCTGAGATCAAGATCGGCGTTCTTGCCAAGCGTGGCCCGGAAAAAGCCATGTCGCAATGGGGGCCGACCGGCGCCTATCTTTCGGCAAAACTGGGCGAGCCGGTTACGATCATCCCCCTCAAGTTCACCGCGATCGAACCGTTGGTCAAAAGCGGTGGCATTGATTTTATGCTGGCTAACTCGGCGTTTTATGTGGAGATGGAAAAAAAGTATGGGGCCCATTCGGTGGCCACCCTGATCAACTCCCGTAACGGCAAGGCCCTTGATACCTTCGGCGGCGTAATTCTGGTCCGCAAGGACAGCCCGATTCAGACCCTGGCCGACATCAAAGGCAAAAAATTCATGTGTGTGAAGTTTTCTTCTTTTGGCGGCGCCCATATGGCCCAGCGGTTGTTTTTGGATAACGGCATAGATGCCAAGAAGGATTTTGCCGCGTTTGTGGAAGGCAGCAAGCATGACAATGTTGTTCTCGCCGTGCAAAACGGCAGTATGGATGCGGGCACGGTGCGTACGGATACCTTGGAGCGGATGGAGGGGGAAGGTAAAATCTCCATGGCGGATTTCAGGATTATCAACGAGCAAAAAGATGATTTCCCCTTTGTCCGCAGCACCAGGCTTTACCCGGAGTGGCCGATGGCGGCCCTGAAGCATTTTGATGCGGCCAAGGCCAAGGCAGTGGGCGCCGCGCTTAAGGCGATGTCCTCCAGCGACGAGGCGGCCAAGAGTGCCAAGATCGTCGGCTGGAAAGATTCCGCGGATTACACCAGTGTTCGTGATTGCCTTAAGGCCATCAAATTCGGGGCTTTTGCTGATTAATTATTAGGCGTGGGTGTTTGCGGAGGTTTTCATGGCATCTAAAAAAAGAGGGATAGCCGCCAAGTTTATTCTGGTGGTTTCCGGTCTGTCCCTGGTTTTATTGGTAGGATTGGCCGCAACGGTTATTTATTCGGCCTATGGTGAGCAGGCGGAGCAGGCGCATCATTTTATCGCCAAGCAGAAGAATGAATTAAGGCATCAGGAAGGTCATCTGCAGGAGAAGTTAACTGAAAAGGTTGATTCGGTTGCGGCCATCCTAGCGCAGACCGCGCCGGGCCTGATTCTTGGCTATGATTTTGATGGATTGCTGAAGTTGGCCAATAATGCAAAAAAAGATAAAGACATCGTCTTCGTGGTCTTTATGGGCAAGGATAAGAGCGTTTTGGCCGAGGCGAAGAGTGAGGGGGGCAAGGCGGATAAAACCTTGTCCCATCCGGTGTTGTTTGAGGATGCGCCAATCGGTTTTGTCGAGATCGGTTTGACCTATGCCGCTATCCAGGTTGATGTTGACCAGGTGGCGGCCGAGATTGACGAACAGACCACGCTTACCGAGGCGGAATTAAGTGAGGCCGCCTGGCGCTTGGGCAGATTTATTTTCGTAGCCACCGGCCTTATTGTTCTTGTGTTATGTTTTGCGATTCACTGGACTCTTTCCCGCTTTGTGATCAGGCCGGTGGGGGAGATCATCAGTGGCTTGGAGGATAATGCGGCCCAGGTGACCGATTCCTCCTTGCAGATGTCGGGGGCGGCCCATCAATTGGCGGAAGGGGCCTCGGAAGAGGCGGCCTCGCTTGAGCAGACCTCGGCTTCATTGGAGGAGGTTTCCACCATGGCCCGGCGCAACGCCGATAATGCCACGGAATGTAACGGCCTGATGAAAGAGGTTGATACGGTCGTCAAAAAAGCCAACCAATCCATGGCGGCCCAGACCCTTGCCATGGAGGAGATCTCCAAGGCAAGTGAGGAAACCTCCAAGATTATTAAAACCATTGATGAAATCGCCTTTCAGACCAATTTGTTGGCGCTTAACGCCGCGGTGGAAGCAGCGCGGGCCGGCGAGGCCGGCGCCGGCTTTGCCGTGGTGGCCAATGAGGTCAGAAACCTGGCCATGCGGGCCGCGGAAGCGGCTCGCAATACGGCCGGGCTCATCGAAGGCACGGTCAGCAAGGTCAAGGAGGGTGAGGTGCTGGTTGAGCAGACCAATGCCGATTTCGGTGAGGTTGCCGAGTTGGCGAGCAAGGTTGGCACTTTGGTCGGCGAAATTGCGGTGGCCTCGAATGAGCAAACCACGGGTTTGAACCAGGTTAACACCGCCATGGGCGAGATAGATCGGGTGACCCAGCAAACCGCGGCAAGCTCGGAAGAGGCGGCCAGTGCCTCCGAGGAGTTGAGCGCCCAGGCTGAATATATGAAAAAGCATGTTCATGACCTGGCGGAATTGATCGGCGGCAGTAAAGGGCAGGGCGGTGCGCCCGCGGCAAAGTCGCATGGCCTGTCGAAAAGTTCGGCAGGGGCGAAGAGGTCTCCTCTGCCCGCTTTGGCGCCGCCCTCATCCGGCCCTGCGCGCAAGGATGTTAAAGCGGCGAAGCCGAAGAAAACTTCTGGGCAGTCCTCCCCTAAGCCTAAGGCGGCAGAGCTTATCCCGTTTGATGACGATGAGTTCGAGGATTTTTGAGAAAGGTATATTGGGGTGGTGAACAGTGTGGAAAAGGCCCGGGGTAATTCCCGGGCCTTTTTATTTTCTTAACGGTTATATTTTTCCTCGCAACTGAGCAGCAAATCCTTCTGGGCGTCGGCCAGCACTTTTTGGGCGTCTTCCACATCCTTGCTTATCTGGCGGACCAGCTCGTCAGGGCCGGTAAACTTTTTCTCCCCCCGTAAAAAGCGCAGCAGATTAATCTTGATCGGTTTGCCGTAGATATCTTCGTTGAAATCGAAGATATGGGTTTCCGCGGACAGACGACGGCCGTCAAAGGTCGGGTTGTAGCCGATGTTGAGGACGCCGCCGTAGCATTTGCCGTCGTAGATCACCTGGGTGACATAGACCCCGAGTTGCGGGCAGAGATCTTCCTCGGAAATATGGAGGTTGGCGGTGGGAAAGCCAAGGAGCGGGCCGCCCCGTTGTTTGCCGAGCTTGACCTCGCCCCGGATCTGGTAGTAGCGGCCCAAAAGCTTTTTAACGTCCCGCATCCTCCCCTGGCTGACCAGTTCCCTGACCTTGGTGCTGCTGGCCAGCATGTCCTCCACATAAAATGGCTCAACCACCGAGACCTCGAATCCTTTTTGGCGGCCCTGTTCCTTGAGGAAGGGGATGTCGCCCTGCCTGCTTTTGCCGAAGGCATAATCGTAGCCAACCACCAGTTCATGAACGCCGATGCGTTTGATCAGGATCTCATTAACGAATTCTGCGGCCTGGGTGTTGGCGAATTCCTTGGTAAAAGGGACAATGATCAGCTTGTCGATATTGGCCAGGGCGATCAGTTCTTTTTTTTGTTCGGCGGTGGAGATCAGTTTGATCCCGAAATCCGGGCGCACCACCTTGAGCGGATGGGGCTCAAAGGTGATGGCCACGCTGGTGCCTTTATTTTTATAGGCACGGCTCACCACCTCGGAAAAAAGAACCTGGTGGCCGAGATGAACGCCGTCAAAGTTGCCGATGGTCACGGTGGGTTTGACAAAAGGCTCTTTTATGTCGTTAAAATCGGTATATATTTCCATAAAATGTTTGCTCCCCTTTTGAGCCACATACAATAGGGCACAACCGAAAAAAGGTCAATATAACTTCTTTACTGATTTTTTATTACCTCTTCCCGAAATTGTCTTGACACCGGGAGCAGGAAAAATTAATATCGCTTCTCACGATGTGCCGAAGTGGCGGAATTGGTAGACGCGCTAGGTTCAGGGTCTAGTGGGGTTATCCCCGTGGAGGTTCAAATCCTCTCTTCGGCACCAAGTAAAGAATTCAAGGCGCAACCTTTTTGGGGTTGCGCCTTTTTTCGTCTTGCCCTTCGATCTGTTCGTCGGTGCCATCTCCATCCCTGGTCATTTTTTTCGCATTTTCCCCCTTTTCAAATCATGGATCGTTGTTAGAGTATTCGGTTAAATCTTCAGTTATTTTTGGTTGCCGATGCTTAAAAACGAAACAAAAATAAATACCATTGTTCGGCAGACCCGTGACCGGCAACAACTTCAGCTCTGGTCCCTGGTGTTGTCCGCGGTTAATATTCCCCACCTGGTGGAATTGGCTGAAGATGGTTGGCAGTTGACGGTTGAGGCGCACCTGCTTGATTCTTGTCAAGATGAACTTCGTCTTTTTGAGGAGGAAAATCTGGACTGGCCGCCGATCAAGTATGGGGCCGCGGTGCCGATTATCGAGCAGGAACCGCCGGTCTTGCCGGTTATGGCCGCCTTGTTCATCTTTTACGGGATCACCGGTCCCTGGGCGGCAAATAGTCATTGGTTCGCTACCGGCGCCCTGGTCCGGGACAAGGTCGTACTGGAGGGCGAGTGGTGGCGGCTGGTGACCGCCCTGACCCTGCATGCCGATCCGGTCCATGTGGTCGGCAATGTTTTTTTCGGTGGCCTGCTCGCTTTTTTTCTCTGCAGGCATCTGGGCAGCGGCATTGCCTGGCTGCTGGTCTTGTTTGCCGGGATTGCCGGCAATGGAATTAACGTGCTGCTCCATGGAGGGATGTATCGATCAATCGGTTTTTCCACCGCGGTTTTCGGAATGGTCGGCATTCTGAGCGGCATGCGGCTTAGGCGGGTAGGGGGCTGGCAGGAAACTGTCCTTGCCCTGGGCAGCGGCATCGGCTTGCTCGCATTGATGGGCACGGCCGGGGAAAACACCGATCTGGGCGCCCATCTCTGGGGGCTGGTCGTGGGGCTCTGCTTAGGGATTTTGGTGGTCGGCCGACGATTTTCTTCACGCCTGATGCCGGCGGTGCGGTATCAGTGGTTGCTCTTTGGCTGCTGTCTGTTGTTGGTTGTGGTGAGTTGGCGGTTGGCCCTTGTCGCCTAACTTGTTGATTGGGGAAAGTGCCGCTTTTTTTATTTGGGCGGTTGAGTTATTATATTTCGAAAATCCTTGTAAAGATAAGAGAAATGAAGGAGACTGTTTCTTCGTTTTTATATGAAAAATCATTATACTCTGTGAAATTTAACAAACTGGATAAAGGAGTTGTTTATATGGCCTGGGATGATCAACAGCCCGATTGGGGCAAAAAGAAAGGTCCGCAGACCCCGGAAGAACTGATTGCCGCCCTGCTTAACAAGATCAAGGACGCCTTTGCCGGCGGCAGCGCCACCGGGGGTAACGGCGGCGACCGGAGCGGGGTGAAGCCCGAATCCGGTAATCCGTTCGGCGGTCTTGGCAAGATCGTGCTGATTGTGGGGGGGGTCTTTCTCTTTAATGTTATTTATTCATCTTTTTACACCCTGGAGCCGGGTGAACGGGGCGTTGTGGTCCGCTTCGGCAAGTACAGCAAAACCGCGCCTCCGGGCCTTAACTTCAAGGTGCCCCTGGTCGAAGACGTGATCAAGGTCGATATCGAGGCGGTGCGCAAGGAGGAGTTCGGTTTCCGAACCCGGGTACCCGGCCAGCGCAGCCAGTTTCAAAAGACCGGCTTTGAGGCGGAATCCCTGATGCTCACCAGTGACCGCAACGTTATTGATGTTGAGTGGATCGTCCAGTACAAGGTTCAGGATCCCATCTTTTTCTGCTTTAAGGTGGGCGATGTTCAGCAGGCGGTGCGGGATGTTTCAGAAATGGCCATGCGGCGGATCGTCGGCAACATGCGCTTCGATTATCTGCTCAGCAATCGCGAGGTGTTGGCGGCCCTCAGCCAGCGCGAGGTGCAGGCTGCCCTGGACCGATACCAGGCCGGGGTTAAGATCGTTACCGTCCAGCTGCAGGATGTTAATCCGCCGGAAGCGGTCAAGCCGGCCTTCAACGAGGTCAATGAGGCGGATCAGGACATGAAGCGGTTGGTGAACGAGGCGGAAGAGGCCTATAACCGCGAGGTGCCCAAGGCCCGCGGCGATGCCAAGAAGATGTATGAAGAATCCCACGGCTATGCGGTGGAGCGGGTCAACCTGGCCAAGGGTGAAACTTCGCGGTTCCTGTCGGTGCTCAAGGAGTACAAAGCGGCCAAGGATGTAACCCGCAAGCGTCTCTATCTGGAAACCATGCAGGAGGTTCTGCCCACGGTTTCGGAAATCTATGTGCTGGATAAAGATCAGCGTTCCATCCTGCCGTTTTTGGATGTGAGCAATCGTGATCGCAAACCCATAACCGGACGCTAGGTTTTAGGTCCGGAGTCGGCAGAATCAAGATTAATTAAATAAGATAAGGGGAATCCCGTGAATTCCATAGTTCGAGGATTTTTGATTATAGTTATTGTGGTGGCAGGGCTGGTTGTGATGAACGGCCTTTATGTCCTGCCTGAAGGTAAGCAGGCGGTTATTACTCAGTTTGGGCGGGCGGTCGGTGAGCCGATCACCGAGGCCGGTCTTAAGTTCAAGACCCCCTTTATTCAGGACGTCACCTATTTTGACAAGAAGATTCTGATCTGGGACGGCGATCCAAACCAGATTCCGACCAATGACAAGACCTTTGTCTATCTTGATGTCACCGCCCGCTGGCGCATCTCCGATCCGCTGGTCTTTCTGCAGGCGGTCAATAACCAGAACCGGGCCCAGTCGATTCTTGATGATATTATCGACGGCACGGTGCGCGATCTGGTCAACAAGAACGACCTGATCGAGATCGTCCGCAGTTCGGATTGGAAAACCGAGGTGATGGGCCAGGAAGAAAAGGCGGCCGATGAGGAGATAAGGTTCGGCCGGGATAAGATCGCCAGCCTGATCCATGAGGCCGCCTCCAAGGTCACCCCCCAGTACGGCATCGAGCTGGTTGATGTCATGTTCAAGCGGGTCAATTATATCGAGTCGGTGCGGCTCAGGGTTTATGATCGGATGATCTCCGAGCGCAAGCGGATCGCGGCTGAGAAACGTTCCCTGGGTGAGGGAATGAAGGCCGAGATTATCGGTAAGTTGCAGCGGGAGCTTAAGGAGATCCGTTCCGGGGCCAATCGCAAGGCCCAGGAGGTCAAGGGTCTGGCCGATGCCGAGGCCGCCAAGATCTTTGCCGATGCCTATAATCAGGATCCGGAGTTTTATGCCTTTTCCAAGACCCTGGAGAGCTATCGCGGCACCATGGGCAGCAACACCAAGCTGGTATTGTCGTCTGATTCTGACTTTTATCAGTATCTGAAAAAATCGATGAAATAGTTGTTACTTCAGATCCTCAGGGGTCAATGGGTAACCGGGCCGGTGTTCCTCTGCATTAAAGGGGACCCGGCCTTTTTTATTGAGCTTTTCCAGCAGGTTTTCCAGCTGGGTTTCTTTGTTGAGCTGCCCGGTGTTGAGTTTCTTGAAGCGGCAATCGCAGACCGTGAGCTGGCCGCCGCACCAGGGGCAGATCTCCACCGGACAGCCGAAGTTGTGCAGCTCGCCGTGGGCGGTGTGGCAGATCGGGCAGAGGTCGTTGTGGAGCAGGGCCGGCACATAGACCGGAAACTTTGACAGATCCGCGTGTTTTTTGATGAAGTTTTCCCGGTCGCTAAAGCCGAAGAAGTCCAGCACCTCCTCCTCCCAGATTCCTTCCTGGATGACCCCTAAAAATTCGGCCCGTTCGCTGGTGGCCAGGAAAATATAGTCCCCCAGGTTGGTGCTGGCGCAGATCAGGAAGGTTCCTTGTCTGCGATCCAGCAGGCGCAGCAGTCTGATCCGGTCTTCCTCGCCCTCTGGCAGATAGCTGTAAAAGTGATGGAAGATATTGAGGCCGACCTCGTCGCTGCCGTGTTTTTCAAGCAGGGCGGTGGCTTCGGCCAGCTGGTCGGGCGGCACCGCGTACTTCATGAGCAGTTTTATCTCGTCCAGCTTGTTTGGTGATGAATTTGCAGTCATGGTCTACCTGTTTTTTAGGAATTTTTTTTGATGCCGGCATTGATCGCGGTTATCCATTGCCTGGTTTCTTCGGCAATGTCGTCGGCCTGGGTCAGGGCGGTGACCACGGCCAGACGCCGGGCGCCGGCATCGGTGAGTTCGGCGATATGCTCTTTTTTGATGCCGCCCATTACCGTGAAGGGCAGATCGCTTTGGGTGCTGAATGGTTTGACGGCCGCCGCGCCTAAAAAGGCCTTAAGGCCATCCTTGGTCTGGGTGGTGAAGAGCGGGCCGATATTGTAGTAGGAGGCGCCGCGCTCCACGGCGCTGGCCGCCTGCTCCAGGGTGTTGCAGGAGACGCCGATGATCAACTCCGGAAACATTTGGCGGACTTGTGCCGCCGGGAGATCGCTGTTGCCCAGGTGCACCCCGTCGGCCTCGGTCAGCAGGGCGATGTCGAGCCGGTCATTGACGATGAACAGGGCGCCGGCCTCCCAGGTCTTTTGGCGGAAGATCAGGGCCTTTTTGTAAAGGCTGAGGCTGTCGGACTCCTTGTCCCGCAGCTGGACTATCTTGGCGCCGCCGGCCAGAACCGCTGCCAGCCATTCGAGGTCGCTGCGGCCCTTGGCCAGCCGCTCGCAGGAGACCGGGTAGATGGTGACCTCGTTGATAAGGCGGGCGAGGCGTTGGTCATGCGTTATTGTTTTTCTATTCATTTCAGTGAGTTGTTGTGACGGTTGGTAGTCGGGGCCGTTCTTGCGGCTTGAAAAAATAAGGAATTGGGGTATAGTAAACGATTAAGTATAATCTTTCATCATGCTTTTCTTGCCCCGGTACGGGGAGTAAAAAGATTGACTGACAATAACAGATTGACGGCGCGTTTTTTTATAATGAAAATGTCGAGTATACCCATGGGTCGTCAGCTATACAGAGGTTGGTGTTATGACAAATAGAATCATTACAGATGAAAAAGCGGAGTTGATCCTTGACGGCAAGACCTATCACCTGCCGGTGATTATGGGCACGGAGGGGGAAAAGGCCATCGATATCAAGTCGTTGCGGGCGCAGACCGGTTACATTACCATGGACAGTGGTTTTATGAACACCGGCGCCTGTTGCAGCAGTATCACCTTTCTCGATGGTGAGGAAGGGGTGCTGAGCTACCGGGGCTACGGCATCGAAGAATTGGCTGAAAATTGCACCTTTGTCGAGGTTTCCTACCTGCTTGATAACGGTTGTCTGCCCAGTCAGGAGCAACTGAGCAACTTCAGCCAGATGCTGGGCAAGTATGCCATGATCCATGAGGATATGATCCGCTTTTTCGACGGATTCCCCCCCAACAGCCCGCCCATGGCGATTTTGTCCTCCATGGTTAATTCGCTGTGCAGCTTTTATCCGGACATGCTCGACAATCCCCTGGAGAATATCGACAAGATGGCGGCCCGTCTGCTGTCCAAGGTGCGGACCATTGCCGCTTTTTCTTACAAGAAGTCCATGGGCCAACCCCTGGTTTATCCCCGGCACGATCTCAGCTACTGCGCCAATTTCCTGAATATGATGTTTGATTCGCCGGTTAAACCCTACGAGGTCGATGATACCGTGGTCAAGGCCCTCAATAAGCTGCTGATTCTCCATGGCGACCATGAGCAGAACTGCTCCACCTCCACGGTGCGGGTGGTGGGCAGCGCCCGGGTTAACCTCTATGCCTCGATCTCCGCCGGGATCAACGCCCTGTGGGGCCCGCTGCACGGCGGCGCCAACCAGGCGGTCATGGAGATGCTGGATAAGATCCACATGGAGGGGGGTAACTTCAAGAAATATATCGAGCGGGCCAAGGATCCCAATGATCCCTTCCGGCTGGTCGGTTTCGGGCACCGGGTATACAAGACCCATGATCCGCGGGCGCGGATCATTAAAAAGGCGTGCGAAGACGTGCTCAATGCCCTTAATGTGAAGGATCCGTTGCTGGATATCGCCAGGGAGCTTGAGGCGGTGGCCCTGAGCGATGAATATTTTATCGAAAGAAACCTCTACCCCAATGTCGATTTTTACAGCGGCATCATCTATCGGGCCATCGGCATCCCCACCAATATGTTCACCGTGATGTTCGCCCTGGGTCGTCTGCCCGGCTGGATTGCCCATTGGAAAGAGATGTGGGATGATCCTGATTGGCGAATCAGCCGTCCCCGGCAGATCTATGTCGGCCATAAGCGCCGGCCTTTTGTGCCGATTGAGCGCCGCACCGGCTGTGTGTAGTGCTCGATAACTAAATTTTTTTAAAAAAAGGGGGGGCTTGCCGGTTGGTGAGTCCCCCTTTTTTTTAGGCGTAAGATAAAGATGAGGGCAGGGATTTTTTTGCCAAAAAATCTAAAGTATTTCGGGCGAAATGTCGAAAAGAATGACGCTAGGGCTGTTTGCCCACTTGATGCTGGAGAGTTACAATAATCCTTATGGTTTTTTATCATGCGCATTAATGCATTACTTTCAGGATTACCCGCCGCCTCTGTCGGTCAGATTGGCGGCAATGGTTTGCCGCAGCCCCGGGCCGATAGGGGCCCGGCCTCGCCCCGGATTGCCGAGGATAGCTTTGCGCAGGGACAGTGGTGGCGGAATATGGCCAAGGCCGGGCCGGCAGTTGAGGCTGCCGGGCGGCAATGCAAGTGCGGAAATTGTCCGGCCTGTGCGGTGAGTGCTTATCGGGCCCAGGGCTCGGTTGCCCGGGCCGAGGCGGGAGGTACGGTTAAGACCGGTGCCGATCAGCGGCAGTTGGCGTCTGGCGGTGAAGCGGGTGAAGCCGTTGCGTCTGACCCGGCGGCCGCGGAACGGCCGGAAGAGGGAGGGGCAAAGGTCAAGGTCGGCCCCAAGGGGCTTGACGGCGAGGTGTTGAGTCAGGCCGAGCGGCTGGAGGTGGCCAAGCTGCAGCTGGTCGATACCAAGGTTAAGGCCCATGAAATGGCCCATTTGGCCGCCGCCGGCTCCTATGCCCGGGGCGGGGCCAATTTCAGTTATCAAAAAGGGCCGGACGGCAGGAGCTATGCCGTGGGCGGCGAGGTGAGTATTGATACCTCCAAGGCTGATTCGCCCGAAGCAACGATGAGCAAGATGCAGACGGTAAGGGCGGCCGCTTTAGCCCCGGCCGATCCATCGCCCCAGGACCGGAAGGTCGCGGCCAAGGCCGCCCTGGCCATTACCGAGGCCGGTCAGGAGTTGCAGATGATCAGGCTCCAGCAGGCTAAGTCCGGTATAGAGCATGGGCAGAGTTTTAGTCCGGCGGTCGATCCGCCAGGCAATTCCGTTGATCAGGCAAGCCCAACCGAGGCGGCCTCTTCCACCCCGACAGCAGGGCAGAAAGCGGCAGCCGCGGCCTTGGCCGGTTTGGGGCGGCCGCTTGCCCGCTTTGATTTCACCGTTTAATACGCTGTGGTCATCATCAGCGGCTAGAGCACCCCGCACATGGCCTTGTAGTTTTCGCATTCTCTTTGGCAATTAAAGGGGCAGGGGGCGGTGTTGAACCATTTCTTTTTCGGGCACCAGTAATGATCTTTGAACGGCTCGTTGCAGCCGTTGGCAGTCAGCTTTGGCCGTTGCTTTTTGCCGAATTTCACCAGATCGTTTTCAATCGAAAATCTTATCACTTTCATTCCGGTTTCTCCTGCTTAGGTGTCTGAATATGGGCAGTTGTGCTCCGGTCTTAACCATTTTATCGGCAATATCAGCAATTCTATAAAGCACTTATTGACTTTGCGTCAGCGCCTGTGTTAGAAATTTCCCTTTGGCCTAACCCCTTTGGCGGATGTTTATCCGAGGGGTTAGATCTGTTTGTGACCTCAATGATGGTCTGGTCATTTGGGCTGTCTGAAATCAAATTTGTGAAGGAGAACAACTGATATGCGTACTGATATCCTGCATATTGGTGCCGGTGAGCTCACCTACGAAATTCGTAACATCGTCAATGTGGGTGAAAAACTGCAGAAGATGGGAACCAAGGTTTATTGGGAAAATATTGGCGACCCGGTGGCAAAAGGTGAAGAGATCCCGCTGTGGATGAAAGAGGTGGTCGCCGATCTGGTTATGGATAATTCAACCTATGGCTATTGTCCCACCAGGGGCATTCTCGCCACCAGGGAGTTTTTGGCGGAAGCGACCAACAAACGCGGCGGCGCCCAGATCGGCCCGGATGATATTATCTTTTTCAACGGCCTGGGCGATGCGATCAGCAAGGTGTTCGGCTTTCTGCGGCGCACGGCCAGGGTGGTTGTCCCTTCTCCCAGTTATACCACCCATTCTTCCGCCGAGGCGGCCCATGCCGGTGATCGGCCCGTGACCTATCGCCTTGATCCCGGCAATAACTGGTATCCTGATCTCGACGATCTGGAAAAAAGGATCAAGTATAACCCCGCCGTGGCAGGCATTTTGATCATCAATCCGGATAACCCGACCGGCGCGGTCTATCCCGAGGATATTCTCCGGGGTATGGTGGCGTTGGCCAAGAAATATGATCTGTTCATCATCTGTGATGAGGTCTATCATAATATTATCTATAACGGCCAGACCACCTTGCCGCTTTCCGATGTGATCGGCGAGGTGCCCGGCATGGCCATGCGCGGCATTTCCAAAGAGATGCCCTGGCCCGGTTCGCGGTGCGGTTGGATCGAGGTTTATAATGCCGACCGTGATCCCATGTTTGCCAAGTATGTCAATTCGATCCTTAATGCCAAGATGGTTGAGGTGTGTTCAACCACCTTGCCCCAGAAGGCGATTCCGGCGCTGCTCAGCCATCCCCAATATCCAATCTACCTGCAGGAGCGGATCGACCGGTATGAGAAATATTCAAACATTGCCTATGACGCGCTCAAGGATATCGACGGGGTGATGGTCAACCGGACCAACGGCGCTTTTTACATGAGTGTCGCCTTTGAGCCGGGGCGCTTGACCCATCAGCAGACCCTGCCCATTGAGAATAAAGAGGTGCGGACCCATGTCGAACAGCTGGTGAGCGGGCCGGGGGTGGAGACGGACAAGCGCTTTGTCTATTACCTGCTGGGGTCCACCGGGGTGTGCGTGGTGCCGCTGTCATCCTTTGCCACCGATTTGATGGGCTTTCGGATTACGATTCTCGAGCGTAATGAAGATAGGTTCCGTGAGATATTTAGGATAATCGGCGAAGGGATCAAGCAGTATCTGGCTTCGTGAATTAACGCCTAATTATTTTGGTTGACCAAAAACTCCTTCCGCACCCCGGAAGGAGTTTTTTTATTTGGGGGTATTTTTCTTGGCAGGCTTGGGCTGGTCAATCACGGCCCGGCGCCCGACCAGGGCGCGAAGCTTTTGGTCGAGGCGGATGAGGTGGTTGATGCCTTGCAGGTTCTTGGGGTCTACCTCGCCGTTGATATTGATCAGCACCAGCCGGTTTCGGCCCCGGTCATAAAGATTGGCCAGGTCAAGCACTGCCCCTACCACCACCAGCCTGCCGCTCTTGACCCGTTGTTCATAGCGCTTCAGGGCCTGGCTCACCTGGAAATCGACGTTTTGTTCAACCAAGGTCAGCTCGTGCCGGGCGGGGGGGGTGCCGGCTTTTTTCGGTGCGGATTGGGCGGTCAGGGGCAGGTGGAGATGATCGAGGCTCTGCCGGATGGCAGGGCCTTGCTGGGCGTAGCCTTCAATAAAAAGGCGGATCGGCTCGCTGTCGGTGTTGCCGGTGATGAGCAGGATAGGGGTATGCAGGGTCTCGACCCCATGGTCAACGGCGGCCAGGGAGAGAATCAACTGGTTGCCGAAGTTGCGGGCCGTATATACCTTATCTTCGGGGTCGGTGAAGAAGAGGCCGGCCTGGACCCTGGCGTCGCAATCGGCCAGCCAGGTCAGGTAAGGGGTGGACGGTGTTGCCGCCTTTTTCTTGGCCGCGGCTCCGGCAATGGCCTGGTCATTGTCCTTGAGGATCTTTTCGATTACCACATAGGGCGGCAGTCCGGCCCGAAGTTTTGGGGCCGGGCGCATCTTGGCGTTGGTGACGCCGATGGCGGCAATGATTAAACACAGGGTGATCAGATATGTTTTAGCGCGCATTAAATGGTCCTGAGTCAATAAAGAATTTTCCGGATATCGTGCTATCTTTTGTTATCGGTTTATTTATTAGAGTACTAAAACTTTTTTACGGCAGGAATTGAAAGTTCATGCCTTGACAAGGAAAACGAGCATACTTATTGTTGCAGGAAAATTTGGAACTCTTTTTTAAAAAAATCAAGTTATTGCAACTGGATACATTTCGAGCATGCGCCGGATAAATCGCGGCGGGCAGTGGGGTAAAAGGAGGACATGGTGTCAGGGAAAAAGAAAGAAAAACAAGAGCCTGTCGAGCAGGCTGCAACTGATACGGCGGCCGAAAAAGTAGAAGCTTCGGAGACCGCCCAACAGCAACCTGCCGCGGAAGAGAGCGTGGATCTGGTTGCCGAGCTTGACAAGGCCAAGGCCGAAAGCCTTGAGCTGAGAGATAAAATGCTGCGCATGGCGGCGGAGCAGGAAAATTTTAAAAAGAGAATGCAGCGGGAGCGGGAAAACGCTCTGAAGTACGCCGAAGAGGATATCCTCAAGGAACTGCTGCCGACTTTAGATAATCTTCAGCGCGCCATCGAGCAGGGGCATGGTTCAAGTGATGCCTCGGTACTGCTCGAAGGCGTTGAGATGACCAGCAAGGGGTTGCTCAATACCCTGGAAAAATTCGGGCTCAAGGCCATCGACAAGGTGGGGGAACCCTTTGATCCGAATTTTCATGAAGCCCTGGCAGCGGAGCATAGTGATGATGTCCCTGAAAACATGATTCTGCAAGAGTATCAGCGGGGCTACATGTTTAAGGATCGGCTTATCAGGGCAGCCAAGGTGGTTGTGTCCAAGGGTAAGGCAGACAAGTAATAATAATGGCTTATACATTTTAGTACGGAGAATTTTGAAATGGGAAAAATTATAGGTATTGACTTAGGAACAACCAATTCCTGCGTTGCGGTAATGGAAGGCGGAGAGCCCAAGGTTATCGCCAACGTTGAAGGTAATCGGACCACCCCTTCGGTGGTGGCTTTTAACGACAAGGGCGAGCGCCTGGTCGGGCAGGTTGCCAAGCGGCAGGCCGTTACCAATCCGACCCGGACCCTGCATGCCATCAAGCGGATGATCGGTCGGAAGTTCACCGATGCCGAGGTGAAAAAGAGCATCGAGATCAGCCCGTTCACCATTGTGCAAGGCAAGGACGGCGACGCCGCGATCGAAGTGGACGGCAAGAATTATGCCCCGGCCGAGATCTCGGCCATGGTTCTTACCAAGATGAAGCAGACCGCGGAAGAGTATCTCGGCGAAGAGGTAACCGATGCGGTTATCACTGTGCCCGCCTACTTTAACGACAGCCAGCGGCAGGCGACCAAGGATGCCGGTCGGATCGCCGGCCTCAATGTGCTGCGGATCATCAACGAGCCCACCGCCGCATCTCTGGCCTACGGCCTTGACAAGAAAGGCGAGGAGAAAATCGCGGTATTCGACCTCGGCGGCGGTACCTTTGATATCTCGGTTCTTGAGATCGGCGATGGGGTTTTCGAGGTTAAATCCACCAACGGCGACACCTTTCTCGGCGGCGAAGACTTTGATATGCGGATCGTCAACTGGATGGCGGACGAGTTCAAGCGTGACCAGGGTATTGACCTGCGAAGCGACAAGATGGCCCTGCAGCGCTTGCGCGAGGAAGCGGAAAAGGCCAAGATGGAGCTCTCCACCACCATGGAGTCCGACATCAATCTGCCCTTTATCACCGCTGACGCCTCCGGGCCCAAGCATCTTAATCTGAAGCTGAGCCGGGCCAAACTCGAGAGCCTGGTTGATGATCTGATCGAGCGGACCGTGAAACCTTGCCAGATTGCGATGAAGGATGCCGGCATCAGTGCGGCTGAGATCGACGAGGTCATTCTGGTCGGCGGCATGAGCCGGATGCCCAAGGTGCAGGCCAAGGTCAAGGAGATCTTCGGTAAGGATCCCCACAAGGGGGTTAACCCGGACGAGGTTGTCGCCATCGGCGCCGCGGTGCAGGGTGGGGTCTTGGGCGGTGACGTTAAAGACGTCTTGCTGCTGGATGTCACCCCGCTGTCCCTGGGCATTGAGACCCTGGGCGGCGTGATGACCAAGCTCATCGAGAAAAACACCACCATCCCCACCAAGAAGAGCCAGGTGTTCTCCACCGCCGCCGATAACCAGCCGGCGGTGTCCATCCATGTGCTCCAGGGTGAGCGGGAGATTGCCGGCGGAAACAAGAGCATCGGTCGGTTCGACCTTTCCGATATTCCGCCTGCCCCGCGCGGGGTGCCGCAGATCGAGGTTACCTTTGATCTGGACGCCAACGGTATTCTCCATGTGTCCGCCAAGGACATGGGGACCGGTAAAGAGCAGTCCATCAAGATTACCGCTTCTTCCGGTTTGTCGGAAGAGGAAATCGAGCGGATGAAAAAGGACGCCGATGCCCATGCCGATGAGGACCGCAACCGTAAAGAGGCGGTCGAGGCCAATAACCAGGCCGACTCTCTGATCTATGCCACCCAGAAAAGCCTGAAGGAGTTGGGCGACAAGGTTGATGCCGAGACCAAGGCCAACGTGGAAAAAGAGATCGAGAGCCTGAAAAAGGCCATGGAGGCCAAGGATGTCGAGGCCATGAAGAAGGGGACCGAGTCTTTGACCGAGGCGGCCCATAAACTGGCGGAGATCATGTATTCCCAGGCCCAGGCCAAGCAGGGTGAGGCGGCCGGCGGTGCAGAGGGCGGCAAAAAGGATGACGATGATGTGGTTGATGCCGATTTTGAAGAGGTGAAGTAAGATCTCGTCTTGGCCGCCGGATGTGAGTTGAGTCTGGGGCCGGTGTTTCATCGCGGTTATCTGAGGGGCAGGGAGCAATCCTTGCCCCTTTTTTACATTTTATTTTTGCTTATGGGTTGTTTGGGGTTAGACCTCGATTTTTAGCTGGTTTATAAATTTCTCTCTTGTGCTTAAAGCCCTTGCGGTCATATATATGATATAACTGATATGCGGCGCGCATGGTTCGGGTCATGACAAAAA
>DUZU01000037.1 GCA_013349285.1 Deltaproteobacteria bacterium
CCGCCGAGATTTGCGCGCAACTGAGCCCGGCGGAGAAGATCGAAAAAACGGCCTGGCGGTCATAGGAGATTTTGGTGCATCCATTCAGGCTTCTGATTATCGGGATACTGCTCTATATTCTTTATCGTCTGCTCATGGGCGCTTTGAGAGAGAAATTGGGTTCCATGGGCGCGAAAAAGCAGGACAGCGGGTTGCCCTCCCATGATATCCTGGTTCAGGATCCGGTCTGTAAGACATATGTGGCCAAGGGGCAGGCCCTAATGGTCAAACAGGGGCGCGGGGCTTTTTATTTTTGCAGCGAAAAGTGCAAAAGTGATTTTCTTGCCCAAAAAGGAGGGGCCAGGTGAAATTTTTTATTGATACCGCCAATATTGAGGAAATCAAAAAGGCCGTTGAGATGGGGATGGTTGACGGCGTTACCACCAATCCTTCCCTGATCGCCAGGGAAAACAAGCCTTTTGCGGAAATCATCAAAGAGATCTGTGAGGTGGTCAACGGTCCGATCAGCGCCGAGGTTATTGCCCTGGATACGGAAGGGATGGTCAGAGAGGGCCGGGAACTGGCGGCAATCCACCCCAATATCGTAATCAAGATCCCCATGACCACCGAGGGGCTGAAGGCGGTGCGGCGGCTGGCGGACGAAAAGATCCGCACCAATGTCACCCTGGTTTTTTCGGCGAGCCAGGCCTTGCTGGTCGCCAAGGCCGGGGCCAATTATGTCAGTCCTTTTGTCGGGCGGCTGGACGATATTTCCCAGCACGGCATGGAGTTGATCAGTGAAATCATGACCATTTACGATAACTATGGTTATGCTACCGAGATAATTGTCGCCAGTATCAGAAATCCGATCCACGTCGTGGAGTCCGCCATGCTCGGCGCCCATATCGCCACTATTCCTTTTAAGGTTATTGCGCAGCTGGCCAAACACCCCCTCACCGATCTCGGCATGGAAAAATTTTTAACGGACTGGGAAAAAAGGACGAAAGCGTAGTATAATATCTTATGTCAAGCTCGTCAGCCTCCGATAGGGGATGACAGGCGCTCGTGGTAAAGGCGGCGCCTGGTGCCTTTTGGGGCTTTAATCTGATTAGGTCAGGAGGCAATACTCATGAATCAGGCAGCGAAAAAATGTAGTTTGATGCTGTTGTTGGCCATGTTTTTGTTCCCGGCAGGCGCGTGGGCGGCGATTTATACCTTTATTGACGATGGCGGCTCCATGCACTTTACCAATGTGCCCAATGACCCCCGCTATCGGCCCGGCATTGTCAAGGAGCGGGAGTGGTATGCCCCTCGGGCGATAAAGCCAGGCAATCCCCTCTTTTATGAGGATTTTATTCGGCGGGCGGCCAATATCTATGAAGTCGACCCCCTGCTGATCAAGGCGGTGATCAAGGCCGAGTCTAATTTTGACTGTCAGGCCGTCTCCCGCAAGGGGGCCAAGGGGCTTATGCAGCTCATGCCGGAAACGGCGGCTGAGCTTAATGTCAATGATCCTTTGGACCCCCTGGCCAATATCCTGGGCGGGGTTTGTTACCTCAGGCAATTGCTGGAAAGGTTTGACGGCAACCTGAGTCTGGCGCTGGCCGCTTATAATGCCGGGCCGACCCGGGTTGAGAGTTTCGGCCGGATTCCCAGGATCAGGGAAACCCAGCAGTATGTAAAAACGGTGTTGGCGCATTATCAACGAATGAAGGACTCTTCCTCCCCCTCGAAGCGGTGGGTCAAGGTATCATATTAATGGCAACTATGTCGGCGCAATCAATTTTCACTATTCCCAACCTTTTGACCGGCTACCGTTTTGCGGCGGCGCCGGTGCTGCTGTTTCTCCTTATGGATTTGGATGTCGGGGTCGGGCAAAGCTTGGTGGCCTTTGTTCTTTTTCTGACCGCCGCCCTTACCGACCTGGCGGATGGTTACTATGCCAGAAAACATAAGATCGAGACGGTGCTGGGGAAATTGATGGATCCGTTGGCCGACAAGGTTTTGATTACAGTGGCCCTGGTTATGTTGATCCCCATGGGCCGAATTCCGGCCTGGGTGGTTTTTGTTATTCTATCCCGGGAACTGGTGATTACCGGGCTGCGCGGGGTCGCGGCCGATGCCGGGGTAGTGGTCGCGGCCAGTAATCTCGGCAAGATTAAAAGTGTGTTGCAGTATATTGCCCTGTGCGTGTTGATTTTTCCTTTGGGCGTTTTGCCTGTTCCTTTTCTGCACGAGCTTGGGCTGGTTATTCTCTATGTGTCCGCTTTTATGACGGTTTGGTCCGGGGTTGATTATTTTTACCGTTTTCAAAAGGTATATCTGCCCGGTGCGCAAAAGTAACGAAAGAGTGATGGTGAGCTTCTTTGCGCTTGACAGCTTTGGGGAACATTTCTATATTGGCACTCCATTCTTCAAAATAAAAAAAGCCGGAGTGGTGAAACTGGTAGACGCACGGGACTCAAAATCCCGCGGGGGCAACCCCGTGTCGGTTCGATTCCGACCTCCGGCACCATTTTCTAAGGGCGATGTGCATTGCGCATCGCCCTTTTTTTATTTGCCCGCCTCCTTTTTGTTTTTTCTTTCGCATAGTTCCTGCTATAATTGTACGTTAGGTGGTGGGGTGTTACCCGTGGGCATAACCGGCAATAAGAGTTGAGGTGGGGTGGGGAAGTGGAAATTCAACGAGTTTTTGTCAAGGCGGATGGAACGGCGGTTATTAAGTGTCATAGCTGTGGCGCGGTGAAAAATGTCGATACCAGGAGGCTTCCCTCCATTAAGCATGTTTTGAAGGTGCAATGTGATTGTAAGGAAATTTTTCCGGTCCGCTTCGAGTTCAGAATGTCTTATCGCAAGGATACCAATCTGTTGGGGGTCTATCGCAAAATAATGAACGGCCAGGCCGGACAGGCAATCTCGGCAAAAAACAAGGCGAACTGTAATGTGGAAAATATTTCCATGCATGGGGCGCGGTTCAAGGTGATGGGCGGTCATTTCATCAAGGAGGGCGATCCTCTTTCTCTCGGCTTTCAGCTTGATGACGGCAAGGATAGCTGGATCCAGAAAACCGGGGTTGTCCGTACGGTGGTGGATAAATATATCGGTATTGAATTTGATGAGCCTGCCAACGAGCACCGGGCGTTGGGCTTTTACCTGATGCCTTAAGTTGCGTCTTTCCGCATGTTAGTCTCTCTCCAATAGTCTTTTTAGATTCCAGTGAAAAAATGAAATGTGATTTATTGATTGTCAATGCCACCCTGTTGCCGGAACCGGGCCGGGGGGAGTTGCAGGATAATGGCTATTTGGCCATTACCGGCAGCAAGATCAGTGATCTCGGGCCCATGGCGAAGTTGGCCGGTAACGTGAGCGGCAGGCAGATTATCGATGTGCAGGGCAACCTGGTGATGCCCGGGCTGGTCAATACCCATGCCCATGGCGCCATGACCCTTTTCCGGGGGCTGGCCGACGACCTGGAGCTGATGAGTTGGCTGAACGAGCATATCTTTCCGGCGGAGGCCGCCTTTGTCGAGCCGGAGATGGTGTACTGGTGCAGCAAGCTGGCGGCGGCCGAGATGATCCTGGCCGGGATTACCACGGTGGCGGATGGTTATTTCCATGAGGATGCAGCGGCCCGCGCTTTTGCCGAAGCCGGCATTCGCGCGGTGGCGGCCCAGGGGGTCATTGATTTTCCCGCCCCCGGGGTGCCGGATCCTGTTGAAAATATCAAGGCGGCGGCCGAGTTTATCGAAAAATGGCAAGGGGCAAATCCGTTGATAACTCCCGGCGTGTTCTGTCACTCGCCATATACCTGCGGTCCGCAGACCCTGGCCCGGGCCAAGGAGTTATGCCGCGCCAAAGGCGCGCCCTTTTTTATCCATGTGGCGGAAACCGGCCAAGAGGTGGCGCAGCTTGAGAAAGAGCACGGCCTAACCCCGATCGCCTTTCTCCATGACCTGGGGCTGCTTGATCGGGATACCGTCTGTGTGCATGGGGTCTGGTTGACGGATGCTGATCTGGCCCTTCTCGAAAAAAGCGGGGCCGGGGTGGCGAGCTGCCCGGAAAGCAACATGAAGCTGGCCGCAGGCCTGGCCCCGATTGGCCGAATGCGGGCGGCAAACATACCGGTCGGCCTCGGCACCGACGGCTGCGCCTCGAATAATGATCTTGACCTGCTTCAGGAGATGGGGATGTGTGCCAAGCTGCATAAGATGGCGGCTGGGGATGCCACCGTCTTGCCCGGCCGAGTAATGTTGGCGATGGCCACCGCCGGCGGCGCCCGGGTGCTGGGAATGGGAGAAAAGGTCGGCGCCTTGCGGCCGGGTATGGACGCCGACTGTATTGTGGTTGATCTGGCCCGGCCGAACCTCACCCCTTTTTATAACCAGGAAACCCTGGTCTATGCCGGCCGCGGCAGCGATGTCGTCACCTCGATAATCAATGGGAAGGTGGTGATGGCCAAGCGGGAGTTGCTTACCTTTGATCTGGGCGAGACCATGACCCAAGTGCGCCGAATCAGCCGCCGGGTTAAAGCAGCTGTTTGATCAAGATGTAGCCGGCCACGAGCAGCACCAGAAAAACAATGCTCAGCAGGTTGAAGTAGCGCTCGATAAAGGTGCGAATCGGGGCGCCGAAACGGTGGATCAGGGCGGCCACCAGGAAAAAGCGACCGGCCCGCGAGACCAGCGACACCAGGGTAAAGGTCATGAGATCAAGGTGAAAGGCGCCGGCGGTCAAGGTGAATATTTTGTACGGCAGCGGGGTAAAACCGGCCGCGCCCACGGCCAACACGTCATAGTTGCGGTAAAGCTCCTGCACCATCAGGTATTTGTTCTGAAGGCCGTACAGATCGAGAATGGGCCGCCCCAGGGTATCCATGAAAAAAAATCCAAGCCCGTAGCCGATGACGCCGCCGAGCACCGAGCCCAGGGTGCAGATGGCGGCATGGCGGAATGAGCGCTTGGGGGTGGCGATACAGAGGGCCATCAGGAAGATATCCGGCGGAATCGGGAAGAATGATGATTCCGCCACGGCCAGTCCGAACATGATCCACACCCCGCCGGGCTGTTCACTCCAGATCATGCATTTATCGTAAAAGGCTCTGACGATGTTGGTTTTGCGCGGCACGGCGATGGTCTCTTT
Organism: Deltaproteobacteria bacterium; assembly: GCA_013349285.1. GTDB lineage: Bacteria > Desulfobacterota > Desulfobulbia > Desulfobulbales > Desulfurivibrionaceae > DUZU01. The sequence continues at coordinate 5,119 of DUZU01000037.1, forward strand.
CATTGGGGGGTCCAGCCATGGGTGCCGACCAGTTTGACAAAGCGGACGTTCTCGATGGGGGTGATGGTTACTTCCCCGTCTTTTTTTCTGACCATGGTCAGGGTCTGATCATCGCTGGTTTCGCCCACCGGCAGCACCATGATGCCGGGGTCGGCCAGCTGGTCGATCAGGGGTTGCGGCACTTGCGGGCCGGCGGCCGTGACGATGATCGCGTCAAACGGGGCATGCTCGGGCCAGCCTTCGGTGCCGTCGTCGATCTTGCTGACGATATTGAATTTATGGAGCCGATCGAAGATGCGGCGGGTTTTGGCCAGCAGGGGCTTGATCCGTTCAACCGTGTAGACCTTGTCGCAGAGGGCGGACAGAATGGCGGACTGGTATCCGCAGCCGGTGCCGATTTCCAAGATCTTTTCGTGGCCTTTAAGTTCGAGGAGCTGGGTCATCAGCGCCACAACATAGGGCTGGGAAATGGTTTGGCCGTGGCCGATGGGGAGCGGAAAATCACCATAGGCCTGGGCGTGGAGCGCCCCCTGGATGAAGAGATGGCGCGGGGTTTGCTCAATCGCCTTAAGGACGGCCGGGTCTGTTATTCCTCTGGGGAGCAACTGCTCCTGAATCATTCTGGTTCTAACTTTTTCGTAATTACTCATCTATCTTGAAGCCGTTTTTCTTGAACTCGTCCTCATTGAAGGAACGATAAACGCAAGTGTGGACTTGGTCGCCTCTAAAAATGATTGTTACCACATCATAATCGATGTACCCGAGATGATTGCCGATAAAGGGAGTTTTTCGCAGGGTACTTTTTTGGGCATCGTAATAGACCCAGATTTCTCCGTCGGCGGAGGTCTGTTTTTTGTCGGGAACGCCGAGATAGGAGACAACCTCTTTGGCGGTGAGCTGCGGGGTAATGAGGCAGATGTCCGAGTTCAGGTGGCGGACAAGGTCATGGCTGTAGCAGCCGCTGACGGCAAACTGAACCAGGCAAAGGGTCGCCAGCAGTGGGAGCAATCGGAAAATGTGCATTTGTTTCTCCTGAAAATAGGCCGGATTTGGATAAAAGATTTGCCGAAACAAAGTAGCGTGATCGGCATTAATTTGCAACAAACTACCGTGGATAATCTTTAAATTGAGTAATAATCTTCGATCCCGGCGGCGGCAAAGCCTAACTTTTTAGCGTCATCTATGAGAAATCCTTGACCATTTGGCAAGAATTATAATAAAGATAAAGTGTTATCCATTGGTTTTTGCTCAAGGCGGCATATGTTGTCGCTGTTTGGTATTTGCTGAAATCGTAACAGGGGAAAGCTGCCACCTCTCCCTTGGCGATAAAGTAACAAGTTATAGGGAATAACTGTTGTGACCGTGGGGTTGCTCGGTTGCAACAATCTTAGGAGGGAAAGGCTTATGCGGTGCCCCCGGTGCAATTATATCTCGTTTGATCAGCAGGACCACTGTTTGAAGTGCAGCGCCGATTTGTCCGCTATTGCCGAAGGGCTCAGGGGAACAGGATTAAATGTTGAGCCGCCCTTCCTGTTGGGGGGCGTTTTGGGGGAGGCCGAGGCTGAGCAAGCAGGTTCGGCAATGCCAAGCGCGGATACCTCTTTTGATGATGTCGCGGTTGACCTGGATGACTTGGATGTCGGCGGTGGTGAGGCAGACCTTGATCTGTCTTCCTCTTCTTTTGACGATGAAGAAGAGACGGCGATGCCGTCCCTGGGGCTTGAAGATCTCGATGTTGCCGACTTGATGCCTGCCACAGACGAGGAAGTCCCGGAATTGGATCTTGGGGAAGATAGCGAAGCCGAGGGCGGCATAGCTTTTGATCCCCAGCCCGAGCCCGAGCCTGAAGCCGCAGTCGAACCGGACCTTGACGAAGAGTCCGGGGCGGAGTCTGATCTTGATCTCTCTTTAGAAGCTGCGGCCGAGGAGGGGGTGGAGGATAATGCGGATCAATTGCGGGGCGGAATCGAAATGGATATCCCTGATCTCGATCAGGCGTTATCAGGCGCCGACGACAGTATTGATTTGGATCTTTCCTCCGGTCTGGATGAGATGACCAGGGATGCCTCCGAGGGTGATACCGCTGCTGAGGGGGAAGATATTGTTGATTTGTCGTCGTTGATGGGTTTTGGCGATAGTGATGCCGAGGTCGAACCTGATCTTGATTTGGGCTTGAGTCTGGAAGGGGATAATGATCTGACCGGCCCGGCTTCGAAGAAGGATGAAAAGGCCGGTAGCGCCGCGGCCGAGATCCCGGACCTGCACTTGACCCTTGAGAGCGATGACGATTAGGCTTGTCCATGGATGAGATCGAGTTGGCCGCTGATTCAGCTGGGTCAGGGGAAGAGATGGGCGGTTTGGTTCGGGCCGGCCTGGCTGCCCGGGTAATGGCCTTGCTCATTGATGTGTTTGTTGTCCATCTCCTTTATTTCTGCTTTTTTTTGTTGAGCTGCGCGGTGTTCTGGCTTGGTCCCTTTGCCGATCTGTTCTCTTTTTTTTCATTTATTTTGTTGGATCTTGTTTTTTATTTTTTTACCTTTCCCTTGTTTGTGGCGCTCTATTTTTGTGTTTTGCATGGCTGGTCCGGCCAGACCGTCGGCAAGATCTTTATGGGCTTGCAGGTGAAAAATTCGGCCGGCGGCGATCTTTCCTGGGGGCAGGTTTTTTTGCGTTTTGTCTCTTTTTTGCTGGCCATGCTGCCCTCCGGCCTTGGTCTGCTCTGGGCCTTTGTCGATGATGAAGGGCGGGGCTGGCATGATCGAATTGCCCTTACCAGGGTTGTCTGCCTGAAATAACTTGACAACCGCCAAAGTTTTAAATATATGATAGCTACTTTTTCGCCGGGATAGCTCAGTCGGTAGAGCAGCGGACTGAAAATCCGCGTGTCCGCAGTTCAAATCTGCGTCCCGGCACCAGTAATTCAAAGGGTTTACGATATTCTTATCGTAAACCCTTTTTTTGTCCGGGCCATGCTGCTTTCCCCCACCCTTCCTGCTTGACCCCCGCCATCTTCTTTTGCTTCCCCGTGGCACACCAGTCGCCTGCGATGGGCTTTTTTAGGCTTGGCGACCCTTTCTTGGCCAAAGGCTATCCGCATGTCATCGGCCATGGCGACAAGGGGTTATGGCGGGGCGTCCGCTCTGTTCGTTATTTTTATCTGCGTGCTGTAGCGATTATTTTTCCCTTGACAGCCGGCGGGTATAAAGGTAAAAGTGGCGGTTTCTTAAAAAGAAGAATCAAGCGGCCTTGGGTGTGTGCGGGCCGTTTTTTAATTCCGGTTTTTATCTTCGAAAAGGGCGATGGCATATTTTATGTCATTAAGCGCCAGAGATTACTTCGTTTGAAATGGAGTGGATGAGGAAATTGTAATGAAAGATCTAAATAAAGTCCGCAATATTGGAATCAGCGCCCATATCGACTCTGGGAAAACAACCCTGACCGAGCGTATTCTCTTTTATACCCAGCGTATCCATGCCATCCACGAGGTTCGCGGCAAGGACGGCGTCGGCGCCAAGATGGACTCCATGGAGCTGGAAAAGGAAAGGGGTATTACCATTGCCTCCGCCGCGACTTACTGCGACTGGAAAGGGCATGCCATCAATATCATCGACACCCCGGGCCACGTTGATTTCACCATCGAGGTTGAGCGGGCGCTGCGGGTTCTGGACGGCGCGGTTCTGATCCTCTGTTCGGTGGGCGGCGTACAGTCCCAGAGTATCACGGTTAACCGGCAGATGACCCGTTACCGGGTTCCTCGGCTGGCCTTTATCAATAAATGTGACCGGACCGGCGCCAACCCTGAGAAAATTATCGGCCAGCTCCGGGATAAGTTGAGTCTCAACGCGGTGGCGATTCAGGTGCCGATCGGCCTTGAGGCGGAGATGGAAGGCGTGGTTGACCTGGTTAAGATGAAGGCTGTTTACTTTGAAGGCCCCAACGGCGATACCATCCGGGAAGCGGATATTCCCGCCAATCTCAAGGATGAGTGTGATGCCAAGCGGGAGGAGCTCCTCGATGCCGCTTCCATGTTTTCCGATGATCTGATGGAGGCCATTCTCGAAGGCGAGCCCACCGAAGAGATGATCATGGACGCCATCCGCAAGGGAACCCTGGCCCTGGAGCTGACCCCGGTTCTGGTCGGCACCGCCTATAAAAACAAGGGTGTGCAGAGTTTGCTGGATGCGGTCAATAATTACCTGCCCTGCCCCACCGATGTTGAAAACGTTGCCCTCGACCTGGATAAGAACGAGGAAGAGCATAAGGTAACCAACAATGGCAGTGATCCTCTGATCGCCCTGGCCTTTAAACTCGAAGACGGCCGTTACGGTCAGCTCACCTATGTGCGGACCTATCAGGGCACCATCAAGAAAGGTGATGCCATCGTCAATACCCGTACCGGCAAGAAGGTTAAGGTCGGCCGTCTGGTTCGGATGCATTCCGACGAGATGGAGGATATCGAGGAGACCGGGTCCGGCGATATCGTCGCCCTGTTCGGCGTTGATTGTGCCTCCGGCGATACCTTTACCGACGGTAAAAATAATTTCTCCATGAGCTCAATGCATATTCCGGAGCCGGTTATTTCGCTGTCCATTACCCCGGTGGATAACAAGGCCCAGGTCAATATGTCCAAGGCCCTTAACCGTTTCACCAAGGAAGACCCCACCTTCAAGACCTTTGTCGATGCCGAGACCAATGAGACCATTATCTCCGGTATGGGCGAGTTGCATCTTGAGGTTTATATCGAGCGGATGAAGCGTGAGTACGCCGCCGAGGTTGAGGTTGGCGCGCCCCAGGTTGCCTACCGGGAGACCATTACCCAGCGGGCCGAGTTCAACTACTCCCACAAGAAACAGACCGGTGGTTCCGGTCAGTTCGGTCGGGTCGCCGGTTACATGGAGCCCTTTGAAGATGGAGATTATGAGTTTGTTGACAGTATTGTCGGCGGTTCCATCCCCCGGGAGTTTATTTCTTCCTGTGACAAGGGTTTTCAGAAAAGTCTGGCCAAGGGTTCTCAGATCGGTTCGCCGGTTACCGGCGTGCGCTGCGTAATCAACGACGGTGCGGCCCATGCGGTCGACTCCTCTGACGTTGCCTTCCAGCTTGCCGCGGTCGGCGCTTTCAAGGAAGGTTTTGCCAAGGCCAAGCCGGTTATTCTCGAGCCGATCATGAAGGTTGCGGTTGAGGTGCCCACCGAGTTCCAGGGTGCGGTCATGGGCAGCTTGAATCAGCGGCGTGGAATGATCGTCGGCACCAGCGAAGAAGATAATTATACTGTGGTTGAGGCGGAAGTGCCTCTCTCTGAAATGTTTGGTTACTCCACCGACCTGCGTTCCCAGACTCAGGGTAAAGCGGAATTTACCATGGAGTTCGCAACCTATCGGCAGGTGCCGAAGAGTGTTGCGGAAGAGTTGGTCGCCAAGGCCCAGAAAAAAGATAAAAAATAGGATGTCACCATGTTGAAAATTGAGCTGAGCGAAAAAAATCCAATCCGTCTCTTGAAATCGGATGCCCAAGGCAAAACCGACGCCCTGCGGATGGGTCTGGTTATGGCGCGCGCCGGTCTGGGTAAGACCGCAATTCTTGTACAGATCGCCTTGGACAGCCTCTTGAACGATAAGCAGGTGATCCATGTCAGCATCGGTCAGAGTCTGGATAAGACCAAACTCTGGTATGATGATATGTTCAAGGATATTGCCAAGGCTTGCAACCTGGAAAATGTCAATGAGACCTATATGGAGATCATGCGCAACCGGATGATCATGACCTTTAACGAGTCTGATTTTTCCCGGGCCAGATTGGAAGAGCGGCTCACCGACCTGATTCAGCAGAACGTGATCAAGCCCAGCTGCATTGTGGTTGACGGCTTTGATTTTGCCGGCGCCGATCATCAGATGCTGGCTGATTTACGCGAGATGATGGAGTCCCTCGGGGTTCAGGGTTGGTTCTCCGCCACCTGTCATCGCGATGACGAACGGGTCAGTAAGGCCGGGGTGCCGGCTCCCTGTCATGAGGTCGATGATCTCTTTGATATTATTGTGCTGCTTAAGCCGATTTCCGGCAAAGAGTGTCTTTCCCTCAATCTGCTCAAGGCTGCCAGCGGCGTATCCGGCAAGCAGCTGCAGCTTGATCCGGGCAGCTTGATGGTCAGGGAAAACTGCTAAGTCTTGCATTTGTCCTGAAATTTTGTTTTTTTAAGGTGGCCGGTTTATTCCGGCCACCTTTTTTTTGGCTTTTGTTCCAGTTGTTGCTTATCATAACAATCTCAAAGAGATATCAAAGATGAAGTTCAGACCCTGTATCGATCTCCATGGCGGGCAGGTAAAACAGATAGTCGGTTCGACCTTGTCGGATGAGCGCCAGGATTTTCTGCAAACCAATTTTTCTTCGGACCAGCCCTCTTCATATTATGCGGAAATGTATAAACGTGATGGGGTCTTCGGTGGTCATGTTATCATGTTGGGTCCCGGCAACGAGGCGGCCGCCCGCGCCGCGCTTAATGCCTTTCCCGGCGGTCTGCAGATCGGCGGCGGGATAACCGCGGCCAATGCCGGCTATTGGCTCGATCAGGGAGCTGCCGCCGTGATCGTCACCTCTTATGTTTTCAAGGATGGTCTGGTTCATGAGCAACGGCTTCGGGAGTTGGTCAAGGCGGTGGGCCGGGAGCGGCTGGTTATTGATTTGAGCTGCCGGAAAAAAGGGGAATTGTACTATGTGGTGACCGACCGCTGGCAGAAGTTTACCGATCTGGTGGTCTCGCCCGAGTCCCTGGCCTATTTTGCCGATTTTTGTCTGGAATACCTGGTGCATGCCGTGGATGTCGAGGGAAAGTGCGCGGGGATTGCCGAGGATCTGACCGTCTTGCTCGGCGAACATTCGCCCATTCCCGCCACCTATGCCGGAGGGGTCAAATGTCTTGATGATCTGCTGCGGGTCAAGGAGCTCGGGCGCAATCGGTTGGATGCCACCATCGGCAGCGCCCTGGATATTTTCGGCGGTACCGGCATCACCTATGCCGAGGCCGTGTCTTTCAATAAAAGTGAAGAAAATTAGTCTTTGCGCTTTTGGGTATGCTAACATAGGTAAAGTCGAATGGATGAGCAATCATTTGCTGCGGAAGAGGGTTCCGGCGTTTATGAGGGAACCGATCTTTTGCAGTTACGGGTTGATGAGGATCTCTATCGGGCCTTTCAGCGAAGTGTCTGGATTATTATTAATGAAACAGGCAGAACGCAGATAGATATCATGAACGAGATGGTCCGAGATTTTCTTATCAAGCATAGGTGTTGAGGCCTCCCGCCTTGACCTTGCCCATTGCCTCAGCTATTATATTGAAAAAACTATATAAATAGGTCTATTCAATGTCAGGGCAGCCTGTTACAGACGATCAGCGTATTAGACAGATCCAGAAATATATCGAAAGGATGCCGAGTTTGTCGACTACGGTGACCAAGGTCCTTGAGATTTGCAATAAGCCCAACACCTCGGCCAATGATCTCAATCGAGTGATCTCCCTTGACCCGGTGCTTACCGGCCAGGTTCTGAAGCTGATCAACTCCGCTTATTATTCCTTGCCCAACCAGATCAATACCCTGACCCGGGCCATTATCATGCTCGGGCTCAATACCGTGAAAAACCTGGCGCTGAGCACCGCGGTCCTCGGCAGCATGGGGCGCCAGGATTCTTTCCGGACCTTGAACATGGATGAATTCTGGACCCATTCCATCTGCGTCGGGGTTACGGCCAAGGCCCTGGCTGCCAAAAAAGGGGTGCCGGCCATGCTGCAGGAGGAGTTTTTCGTGGCCGGCCTGTTGCATGATCTGGGTAAGATTCCTTTGAATAACTGTTTTGCCGAAGAGTATCAGCAGGCCATGGAGCTGGCTGTTTTGGAGCAGGGGCCGCTGGCCAGGGCGGAAGAGATGATGCTCGGTTTTGACCACGGCATGGTCGGGAAGATGATTGCGGAAAAATGGCAGCTCAGCGAGGTGCTGGTCGATCTGCTCCGCTGTCACCACCATCCGGAGCAGGCTATGGGTAAATCGCGCCCCTTGGTGGTGATTGTCGCCCTGGCCAATCTTTATGCCAATCTATTTGATGTGGGTTCCGCCGGCAACAGGTATCCGGATATGCAGCAGATCGAAGAGCTGTTGGTGATGGTCGGCATTAACTGGTCCGAGGTCTCAGCCCTGCACGGGGTGGTGGCCAGTGAGATTAACAAGGCCCAGGTCTTTCTCCAGGTGGCCAGGGAGGCGGGATGAGCATGAAGATAAAGTTCTGGGGGGTACGGGGGTCAATCCCTTGCCCGGGACCCAAAACCATGAAATACGGCGGCAATACCGCCTGTATCGAGTTGCGTTTTCCCGAGCTCGATCGGTTGATCATCATCGATGCCGGGTCCGGTATTCGGGAACTTGGTAATTTCATGATGGCCAATGATCTGCCCAAGGGGCCGATTAAAACCGAGATTTTCTTGACCCATACCCATTGGGATCACATCATGGGTTTTCCTTTTTTCACCCCCATCTATATCCCCGGCTCCGAGCTCAAGGTCTATGGCCCGGTAAGCTACGAGGGCGACTCCCTGGAGGGCATTGTCGGCGGGCAGTTGACCTACCGCTATTTTCCGGTGCGCCAGACCGAGTTGGCGGCCAACATTAAGTATATTGATCTCAAGGAGGGCGAATTTGATCTGGGGGACGGGATCAAGCTCACCACCAAATACCTTAACCATCCCATTCTTTGCCTGGGCTACCGGTTCGAGTATCAGGGCAAGGTCTTCTGTACCGCTTACGACACCGAGCCCTTTCATAATCTGTTCTGCACCGACCCCGACGACCCGTCCTATGATGAAGCGATGGCCGCCGAAGGGACCATGGTGGCGGAGGAGCAGAACGGCGTGCTGGAAAATTTTTTCAAGGGGGTGGATCTGCTGGTCCATGACACCCAGTATACCGAGGAGGAGTACCGGAGTAGATTCATGGGCTGGGGCCATTCCTCTTTAGAGTACGCGGTTGCCGCGGCCAATCGGGTCGGGGTGAAGGCCATGGCCCTGTTTCACCATGAGCCGGTGCGTTCCGACGCCCAGATGGATGAGCTGGCCAAAGTTCATTGTCAAAAGACGGGGCCGGGCGGGACCAAGGTTTTCTTTGCCTCCGAAGGCATGGAGATAGAGTTGTGATTATGCGCCGCTTTGGGTGGGTGCAGATCTGAACTTGTCAAAAAAAACAAAAAAACCTATAGTTAGTCAATAAAGGTGCCGATAGTGTTGGCAAAAGGTGAGTCAGGAGGTAGATAGGCAAGTAAGGCAGTTCCAGTGACATCGGGGGGAACAATGGTTATTTCCGAAGAGGTCAAATTTCCGCGGCCGGTCAAAATTGACCCCTATCATCAGGAAAAAAAGGTAGAGGCCATCGACGGAGTTAATCCGGTGGCCCGGATCGGCGCGTTCAAGCGGGACTGGCAGCGCCGACGTGAAGAGGATCGGGAAAAAAAGGATTTTTTTTCCGCGGTTGATGAAAAGGCGGTACGCCGGCTTGTCGACAATGTAAATGTTCATCTTGAAAATCAAAATATTGCAATCCACCTCGTTCTGATCAAGGATGAGGGTGGCGGGTATAGTCTCGACGTTTACGATTGCACCGGCGGCGACCGCTGTTCGGTGATTCACGATGTAGTAATCGACCTGAACGACCTGCCGATTCTTTTGCGCAATCTCCAGCAGGAAACAGGGATCCTTCTTGATACGGTCTCTTGATTCCCCCTTCCTTCCGTTACATTTTTCTTGTTGAAATCTGAACTGAAACATGATACCAATGCCTTTCGTATTCTGAATGGTCATTCAGAATAAAGAAGTTTTTTCCTTGCTGCGGCAAGGATTCTTTAGGGGCAAAAATGCAACTTGATGAACTGTTGATTGAAAATAAAGGGGAGATCCTCAATGGTTGGGTCGACCAGGTTCTGGCCTCATATCCCGAGGATGCGGCCCGTATTTTCAAGAAAGGGACCGATCGTTTTGCAAATCCCATAGGCAGCGCGGTAAAGAAAAGCCTGTGGGAAATCTATGTTCTGCTATTTGAAAAAGATGAGCCGGAGCAGATCATCTCCCCCCTTGAACAATTGGTGCAACTGAGAGCGGTTCAGACCTTTTCCCCCTCCGAAGCGGTGGGCATGGCATACGTTCTCAAGTATGTGGTCAAGGATGAATGCCGGAAGGAAAAGGTTGACGATCAGGAGGGCTGGTTTAGCTTTGACCAAAAGGTCGACACCTTGGCCTACACCCTGTTTGATATGTTCATGCAGTGCCGGGAGCGGTTGTATCAGGTCAGGTTGGCCGAATTTAAAAGTGGTAACAACATTGCGACGGATGGCGGTTGTCCATCCAAAGCGATGGATGGTAATAACGCTGAGAAGGCGGAACTTAAAACTCTTAATTCTTAAGTAAACATGATGCGAGGTAACAGTAAATGAGAATCCTGAATCCATTAATCGCAGTGTTGGCGCTTGTGGCGGTTGCCCTGATGGCAGCGCAAGTGCCAGGTGGGCAGGGGTTGATAGGGGTGGTGTTGCCCTATCTGGCCTTTGCTATTTTTCTGGGAGGGTTTGCCCATCGGGTCAAGACCTGGGCGAAATCTCCGGTTCCTTTCCGGATTCCGACCACTTGTGGCCAGGCTAACTCCTTGCCGTGGATCAAGCAGAACAAGTTGGACTGCCCATCCACCAAGGCCGGGGTTATCGGCCGGATGCTTCTGGAAGTTTTCCTGTTTCGGTCTCTGTTTCGCAATACCCGGGCGGAAATGCACGATGGACCCAAGCTGGTCTATGGTTCAAGTAAGAGCCTGTGGCTGTTCGGTCTGCTCTTTCACTACACTTTTTTAGTGATCGTGCTGCGCCATTTGCGTCTGTTTATGGATCCGATTCCCGCCTTTGTCGGCGCCCTTGAGTTCGGCGACGGGTTCATGCAGATCGGGGTGCCGGTTCTCTATATGACCGATGCCATCTTTGTCGGCGCGATAACCTTTTTGTTCCTGCGCCGGGTGGTGCTGCCCAATATCCGTTATATCTCGCTGCCCGCCGATTATTTCCCGCTGTTCCTTATTCTGGGTATCGCCATCACCGGCATCCTGATGCGTTATGTGCTGCGGGTCGATATTGTCTCCATCAAGCAGCTCACCCATGGTCTGGCAACATTTTCACCGCATGTGGTCGGTGAAATCGGTTCCATCTTTTTTGTCCATGTTTTCCTGGTCTGCGCCCTGATGATCTACTTCCCGTTCAGCAAGCTGATGCATGCGGGTGGTGTTTTCATGAGTCCCACCCGGAATATGATGAATAACAGCCGGATGGTCAGGCACATCAATCCATGGAATGACCCCAACATTAAGCCGCATTCTTACGAACACTATGAGGATGAGTTCAGAGAGTTCATGAAAGAAGCCGGATTACCAGTTGATAAGGAATAATGACGATGGCGATACTTAAAGCAGATAAACTAGGTGTTAACGTTGCGAAGGCTCCGTCCATGTTGACGGGTGCCATTCCGAAAAAGGCCTGGTGTGATACTCCGGCAATCTTCAAGCCCGGAAACTATGCATACCCCGCTAAAAAAGAGATTCATGAATACCACCAAAAGAACCTGCCCCAGGCGATTGGTGGCGTGCCCCGGGACTGGGATCCGGAAAAGGATGACTGGTTGCTGCCCGACGGCTGGGAGCAGATCATTCTCCAGGGTCTGAAAGAGCGCCTGGACAAATTCCGCTCCCTGAAGATCTTCATGGATTGCTGTGTCCGTTGCGGCGCCTGTGCTGATAAATGCCACTTCTTCCTGGGCACCGGCGATCCCAAGAATATGCCGGTCCTGCGCGCCGAGCTGATGCGCTCCGTTTATCGGAACGATTTCACCCTGGGCGGCAAGATCCTCAGGAAACTGGCCGGTGGCCGGCCCATGACCTTCGGCGTGCTCAAAGAATGGTTCATGTACTACTATCAATGTACCGAGTGTCGTCGCTGTTCGGTTTACTGTCCGTACGGCATCGATACCGCGGAAGTTACCATGATGGGCCGCGAGCTGCTGCATCTGGTCGGGGTCAACATCAACTGGATCCTCGAGCCGGCTGCCAACTCCAACCGCACCGGTAACCATATGGGGCTGCAGCCTCATACCCTCAAGGAAAACGTCGAGTATCTCTGCGACGATATCGAAGAGGTCACCGGGATCAGAATTAACCCGACCTTTAACCGGAAAGGGGCCGAGATTCTTTTCATCACCCCTTCCGCCGACGTTTTTGCCGAGCCCGGCATCTACACCGCCATGGGCTACCTGCTGCTCTTCGAGCATATCGGTCTTGACTACACCTGGAGTACCTACGCTTCCGAGGGTGGTAACTTCGGTCTGTTCACCAATAACGAGCTGATGAAGAAGCTCAACGCCAAGATGTATGCCGAGGCCAAGCGGCTCGGGGTCAAGTGGATCCTGGGCGGCGAGTGCGGCCATATGTGGCGGGTGCTTCACCAGTACATGGATACCATGAACGGTCCGGCCGACTTCCTCGAGGTTCCGACCTCGCCGATCACCGGCACCCGGTTCGACAATGCGGCATCCACCAAGATGGTGCATATCAGCGAGTTTACCGCCGATTTGATCAAAAACGGCAAGCTTAACCTTGATAAGAGCCGTAACGATCATCGCAAGGTGACCTGGCATGACTCCTGTAACACCGCCCGCGGCATGGGCCTGTTGGATGAGCCCCGTTATGTGCTCAACAGTGTGGTCAACGACTTCCATGAGATGCCGGAAAACACCATTCGCGAGCAGACCTTCTGCTGCGGCAGCGGTACCGGTCTCAACACCGATGAGATCATGGAGCTCAGGATGCGGGGCGGTCTGCCCCGGGCCAACGCGGTCAAGCATGTCCGGGATAAATATGATGTCAATACCCTGGCCTGCGTCTGCGCCATTGACCGCGCCACCCTGACATCATTGATGAATTACTGGAATCCAGATGTTCAGGTTGCCGGCTTGTCTGAGTTGGTGGGTAATGCCCTTGTTATGGAGGGTGAAAAGGAGCGCGAAACAGGTCTTCGTTTCGAGGAGCTTGCTGGTAAAGAAGAAGGGGAAGGGTGATAACCATGTACGGTAAAGGAAGAATCATACCTGCGTTGATTATATTCATAGGCCTGATGACCGCCCCCATGTGGTATGGGTCCGGTGATGCTAGTAAACTGCCTAATCCGGAAAAACCTAAAGGCTATACGGAATGTGTTGAAGACACGCAGTATATGCGAACCTCGCATATGAAGGTGCTCAATGATTGGCGGGATGATATTCTCCGCGAAGGCGGCGCCCGGGTGGCTACGACCGCCAACGGCACGGAATATGTCCGCAGCTTGCAGAATGGCTGTATGAAATGCCACAACAACAGAGAGAAATTCTGTGGTGAGTGTCATAAATACGCATCCGTTAACCCTTACTGTTGGGATTGCCATCTCCAGCCGAAGGAGGCGATGTAACATGGATAGTAAGAGAAGAAATTTTTTGAAAATTGCAGGACTTTCCGCCATCGCCGGCATTGGCGCTCCCTCAGCGTTCAATATGTTGCTTAAAGGCGAGGCGCTGGCGTCCGGAGGGCATGGCGCCCCCGCGGCTCAGGGTGAGCATGGCGCGGCGGCGGTAACCGGCAAGCGCTACGGCATGGTGATCGATGTCAAGAAATTCGCCGACAACCCCGGCCTGGCCGAACAATGTGTTAAAACCTGTCATTCCATCCATAACGTGCCCGACTTCGGCAACAGAAAGGATGAGATCAAGTGGGTCTGGGCCGAGAAATTCCAGCACACCTTTCCCGAGCACAGCCAGTACAAAAAGAATGACGGCCTTAATGAGCTGCCCATTCTGACCCTGTGCAACCACTGCGATAAGCCGCCCTGTGTCCGGGCCTGCCCGACCAAGGCGACCTTTAAGAACAAGGACGGCATCGTGGCCATGGATTACCATCGCTGTATCGGCTGCCGTTTCTGTATGGCCGCCTGTCCTTACGGGGCAAGAAGCTTTAACTGGCGCGACCCCCGGGGCAAGGATGAGAACGGCAATCCTTTTATCAAGGAGCTTAATCCAACCTTCCCGACCCGTATGCGTGGTGTTGTTGAGAAATGCAATTTCTGTGTCGAGCGGCTGGCCATCGGTCAGATCCCCGCTTGTGTCGAGGTTGCCTCATCAGCCGGTGCGCTTGTCTTTGGCGACTTGAATGACCCGAATTCCGAGGTCAGCGAGAAGCTGCGGTCAAGTTTCACCATCCAGCGGAAACCAGCATTGGGGACACATCCATCCCTTTTCTATATCATCTGAGGTGAACGATCATGATTGAAAAAGCGTTAAAAGGAAATAAGGGATACTGGGCCTGGCTGATGTTCCTGCTTGCCATTATGGGAGTGGGGGGCATGTGTTACGCTCAGCAGTTTAACTATGGTTTGGGGATCACCGGCATGAGCCGGGACGTGACCTGGGGGCTCTACATTTCCCAGTTCACCTTTCTGGTTGGTGTGGCCGCCGGTGGTTTGATGCTGGTTCTGCCCTATTATGTTCATAACTATAAGGCCTTCGGTCGGATCACCATTCTTGGTGAGTTCATGGCCATTGCCGCGGTTGCCATGTGTCTGATGTTCATCATCGCCGATCTCGGTCAGCCGATGCGGGCGATGAACGTAATGCTGCATCCGACCCCCAACTCCATGCTGTTCTGGGACATGATCGTGCTTAACGGTTATCTGTTCCTCAATATCATCTGCGGTTGGCAGGTACTCCATGCCGAGTACAAGGGGATCAAGTATCCGAAATGGGTAAAACCCTTTATCTATCTCTCGATTCCCTGGGCGATCTCGATCCATACCGTAACCGCCTTTCTGTACTGCGGTCTGCCGGGTCGGCATTTCTGGCTCACCGCCGTTCTCGCCCCCCGCTTTCTTGCTTCCGCTTTTGCGGCCGGACCTGCTCTGCTCATGGTAATCGCCCTGATCATGAAGAAGGTGGCCAATTTTGATGTGGGTCAGGAGGCCAAGGACAAGCTGGTCACCATTATCGGTTACGCCGCCTTGGTCAACTTCTTCCTGTTGGGTTGTGAGGTTTTTGTCGGTTACTACAGCAACATCCCCGGCCATATGCACACCCTGGACTACCTGTTCTTCGGGCTCGGCCACGGCGATCATGTCTTTAACAACCTGGTCCCCTTCATGCGCGCTTCGGTGGTGATGGGTGTTATCGGTATCATCACCCTGTTTCTTTCCCGGGTTAAGAAATGTGACGGCATGCTGGCCATCGCCTGTATCCTGATCTTCATTTCCCTGTGGATCGATAAGGGTCTCGGTCTGGTGCTCGGCGGCTTTGTTCCCACCCCGCTCGAGTATGTTGTCGAGTACGTGCCCAGCGCGGTTGAGCTTGGTATTACCGCGGCGGTATGGGCCACTGGTTTCTTTATCCTCACCATTCTTTATAAGCTGGTGGTGAGCGTTAAACGGGTTAGTGAGTCGTAAGCAGTAAGTGTTGTTGTGATGATGTTGCAAAGCCCCCTTCTTTTTAGGAAGGGGGCTTTTTTTTTGGGGTGGGGCCATGGCTCAGAAAATCAAATTGAACCTTTGCACTGATCCGCAAAAAAAATTATGTTGTCAGGGGTGGTTTAATTAGCTATCTGCAGTGTGGTTATCAGTTGTTCAGGGCAATAACGTCAGTTTGTTAGCAAAAGGAAATCCCAGGGTCATGGCTGCCAAGAAAAAACAATCCCCCCAAGTCGAGACAATCCTCTCCAAGATCGGCAATACCCCCATTGTTCCCATCAATCGGCTCAACCCCCATGCCAAGGTCAAGATCTTTGCCAAGCTCGAATCCTTTAATCCGGGCGGCTCGGTCAAGGATCGGATAGCCCTGAACATGATTGAAACCGCGGAGCAGGAGGGCGGGTTGACCAAGGACAAGATCGTGCTGGAGGCGACCAGCGGCAATACCGGGATCGGCATGGCCATGGTCTGCGCGGTCAAGGGTTACCGCTGTCAGCTGATCATGCCGGAATCGGCCAGTATCGAGCGCCGCAAGATCATGCTCGCCTACGGCGCCGATATCCTGCTCACCCCGGCCAAGAAAGCAACGGATGGGGCAATCGAAGAGGCTTACGGCCTGGCCCGGGAATTTCCGGATCGCTATTTCCTCACCGACCAGTTCAACAATACCGCCAACTGGATGACCCATTACAAGACCACCGGCCCCGAGATCTGGGAGCAGACCGGCGGCACGGTCACCGATGTGGTTTCCACCCTGGGCACCTCGGGCACGGCCATGGGCCTCTGTCATTATTTCAGCGATAAGCATCCCGAGGTCAAGGTCACGGCGATGGAGCCCTTTTACGGCCATAAGATCCAGGGACTCAAGAATATGAAGGAGTCCTATAAGCCCGGGATCTTTGACAAGAAGCTGCCTTTTCAGATCGTCAACGTCAAGGATGAGGAGGCCTTTGCCATGGCCCGGCAGCTGGCCGAAAAAGAGGGGATCTTCGTGGGGATGAGTTCCGGCGCCGCGATGTGCGCCGCCCTCAAACGGGCCGAACAGCTGGAAGAGGGGGTGATCGTCGTCATCTTCCCGGACGGCGGCGAGCGCTACCTGAGCACCACCCTGTTCAGCCCCCAGCCGGTAGAGGCGGAGGCGGTTGAGGTTCAGCCTCTAAGATTTTATAATACCGCCATCAACAAGAAGATGGCGTTTGCCCCCCTCAGGCCCGATAAGGTCACCTACTATGCCTGTGGTCCCACGGCCCATGAATTGGCCAACCTGGCCCATTGCCGGCGCTTTATCGTGGCGGATCTGCTCCACAGGCTGCTGCGGGCCAAGGGCTATAATGTAGAATTTTACATGAACTTTACCGATCTCGATGACAACACCATTGTCGGCTCCGAAGAGCAGGGCCAGCCGCTTGCCGAGTTCACCGAGTATTATATCAAGCAATATCAGGATGATATGGAGATGCTCGGCATCCGGGCCGCCACCGGTTACCCCAAGGCCAGCCAGCATGTCGAGGCCATGATCGAGATGGCCCAGGCCCTGGTCAACAAGGGCTTTGCCTATGAAAAACATGGCTCGATCTATTTCAACATCGCCAAGTTCGCCAAGTACGGCAAGCTCTCCGGCGTTGATCTGAGCAAGATGCAGTCCGGCAAGACCGTTGATCTGGATAATTACGACAAGGCCAGCCCGGTGGATTTCACCCTGCTCAAGCGCTCCACCTTGAGTGAGCTGAAAAAGGGGATCTTCTTCAAGAGCGAATGGGGCAATGTCAGGCCCGGCTGGCATATCGAATGCGCGGCGATGACCACCCATTACATGGGCGAGACCATGGATATCCACACCAGCGGCCGCGACCTGATCTTTCCCCACCATGAGAATGAAAACGCCATTGCCGAGGCGCTCACCGGCAAGCCCCTGGCCAATTTCTGGATGCACAGCGAGTTGCTGTTGGTCGACGGCCGCAAGATGAGCCGGGACAACGGTAATGTCATCACCCTGCGGGAGGTGCTGGCCGAGGGCTACAGCGGCCGGGAGATTCGCTTTTATCTGCTGCGGACCCATTACCGCAAGCCGATCAATTTCAGCTATCGCAACCTCAATGCGGCCCGCAAGAATCTGAAACGGCTCGATGAGTTTGTCGGCAAGCTGCTCTGCCTGCCGCCGGGGCTGCCCCATCTCGAGGTGGCCACCTACCTGACCGAGATGGAAGAGGCCTTTTACGCGGCCATGGACGATGATATGAACATCTCCAAGGCCATGGCCGCGCTGTTTGATTTCATCAAAAAGACCAATCCGGTGATCAATGCCGGCCAGCTCGACCGGGAACAGAAGGAGTACATCCTGGCCTCGCTGCGCAAGCTCAACGAGATCGTCAATATCATGCGGTTGGAGGAATGCCCCCTGGCCCCGGAGATCGACCAGCTGATCCAGGAGCGGGAAAAGGCGCGCAAGGAGAAAGACTGGCAACGGGCCGACGAGGTGAGGCAGGAGCTGATCCAGAAGGGCATAGAGCTGACCGATACCGCAAAAGGGCCGATCTGGCGGGTCGCCAGAAAGAAGTATTGTGAGAAATGCGCGAGCAGGACGGAAAACGTATTGATTTCTGAGGACGAAGGTTCTAATATCTAGGACTTCAAAAAAAATGCGCCCGTAGCTCAGCTGGATAGAGCAACGGACTTCTAATCCGTAGGTCACAGGTTCGAATCCTGTCGGGCGCACCAGTTAATCCACCAGTTGCCAACACCGCAGGCTTTACCGATTCATCCGCCCCTGGCCTCTCGTTTTCTCGTCTCTTCCACGTTGCAAGGAGCCTTTATCCCATGGCTGAAATCATCCCTGAAGATATCAAAGAAGATCTGGCAAAGGCCTGCATCTTGCACCAGCGGACCGCTGCCGATCATGAAAAATGTCTGGAATTCAACAAGCTGATGGCCGAGCTGCTGGGGCGCTTGGAAGATGCCGGTTGTTACCGGACCGCCGACCGGGTGATGGGCATTCTCCTCGACTGCAATCCCAAAGAGGGTGCCCGTTGTGATAATGCCAACCGGATCAGCGATAAAATGAAAAAGTTCTAGCGGCTATCGGGTAGAGTAGCTTGGTTTAATCATTTTCCCGGAGGGAGTCCCACCATGTGTGAGTTTTGCACCAAGCACGGCGACGGGCAGGTCTGGTTCAAGAACGCGGCCAACTATGCCAGGGACCTGATGGCCGATCTTAACCGGCGCAACTATATCAAGGGTTTTTTCACCTCCACCATCGAGGCCGGGGTTTCCACCATCGGCCGGCTCGAAACAATCTATCAGAAAAAGAAGGTGCTGCCCGAGCGGCTGGTCCGCCAGATGATCGCCCAGGCCGGGGAGGAGCATTTCGGCCAGGTGGTGACCATCGAGGATATCCGCGCGATTGTCGGCCGGGCCGCCACCGTGGTCCGGATGCCCTGCGCCTGCCGCTGGGCCGCGCTCAAGAAAGAAAACCGCTGCTGCTACAGCGTGAGTTATACCCCGGAAACCTGGTACCGGGATCTGGACATGAGTTATTTCGGCAAGACCCAGGACATGGGGTTGGAGAGCCTGACGCCGGATGAAGCGATCCGGCAGATGGAGGCCCTGGAACAGGAGGGGGCGGTCCATACCATCTGGACCATGGTCACCCCCTTTATCGGGGCGATCTGCAACTGCCAGCCCGGCGACTGCCTGGGCCTGCGCACCCTGGCTATTGACGTGGAGACCATGTATCGCGGCGAAGAGGAGGCCAGGGTTGATGATGGCCTCTGCAACGGCTGCGGCTCCTGCGAGGAGGCCTGCCATTTCCACGCCATTGCCGCGGTCAGCTCGGCGGACGGCTATCGGGCGGTGATCGATCCGCAGAAATGCTTCGGCTGCGGCCTCTGCCGCAACCACTGCCCCCAGGAGGCGATCAGGATGGTGGCGCGGAGCTGGGGGTAGGGATGGCTGTTGCCGTGGTCAGTTGCTGGGTTGCAGTTCTTTTGTTTTTTGTTTTGTGCCTGTTTTGTTATTTTAGGAAAAGGTATTAACCTAAAATAATCGCAATCCTTATTTTGCTTTACCGATGAAACGATGCCCCTGCTCGACTTATATTTGACACATCGTTAACAGGGAATTGTTGTAGATTTTTTTTTGACAAAAAGGGTACACGTCGGTCAACTACAGGGGAGAATTTAAGATGACCAGTGAAATCATCATATATCAGGAGGATGGGCAGGTTGTCGATGTGCGGCTGGATACGGCGTGTGATACCGTTTGGTTGACTCAAAGGCAGATGGGTGAGTTGTTTGAAACAACTCCAGAGAACGTTTTGATGCATCTTAAAAATATTTATAAAGGCGGTGAACTTGATCAAGGAGCAACTACTAAGGATATCTTAGTAGTTCGAATAGAAGGGACAAGGAGGGTTGAGCGAAATATCAAACATTACAATCTCGATGCCGTTATTTCTGTAGGCTACCGGGTTAATTCAAAGCGAGCGGTGCATTTTCGTCAATGGGCCACCCGTGTTCTGCGCGAGCATCTCGTCCAGGGTTGGACCCTTTCACGTCAACGCTTTGAGGTCAATGCTCGTGAGCTGGAAGCAGCGTTGGCGTTGGTACGCAAGGTGGCACAGAGTCCGGAACTGATTGCCGAAACTGGTCGTGGTTTAGTAGAAATTATCAGCCGTTATGCGCAAACCTTTTTGCTTCTGCAACGTTACGACGAAGGGTTGTTGGCTGCGCCTCCTGCTCAAGCGGGAGGCGTTTTGCCGACAGTTGCTGAGGCGCAAACTGCCTTGGCAGGTTTGAAAGCCGAGTTGGTCAGCCGGAAGGAGGCAACCATGCTTTTTGCTCAAGAGCGTGGGGAGGGTTTGAGTGCCTTGCTCGGCAATCTTGAGCAGACTGTTTTGGGCGAACCGGCCTATCCTAGCATTGAGGCCAAGGCGGCTCATTTACTTTATTTCGTTGTTAAAAACCACCCCTTTGCCGATGGAAATAAGCGCAGCGGTGCCTTCCTTTTTGTGGATTTTCTGAACCGTAATAATCGTCTGCTTGATGGACAGGACGAACCAGTAATTAATGACATCGGTTTGGCGGCGCTGACCTTACTTGTTGCCCAGTCAGATCCGGCCAACAAGGAGACAATGATCAGCCTGATCATGAATATGCTGGTCTGTTGAAAAAGGTTTTTCAATGTAGGACAAATTCTAATTTGTCAGCTGCTTACAGGTGAAGATAAAAAGAGGTTTTTTTATATCGACTCTTTGATGACCATGTAAGGTGCCCCGGGAAATTGTCTGGGGACAATTAATGATACTATTTCTTTATTAATCAATTCAAGCTGTTGGTAGCAAGTCTCCTTATGAAAAATCACCTGATAACCTGTCCCATCTTTGCCAGGGAGCTGGAGGCGGTTTTGCCGGAGCTCGGCGGCGGGCCGCTGGTAAAATTGATGGATTACACCGTGCATATCAGTCCCCAGGTTATGGCGGCTGAGCTGGGCCTGGCCGTGGCCACGGCCAGGGATGAAGGAGCCGGGGTAAGCCTGCTGGTGGGGCGGGAGTGCGAGTGTCTGCAGCCCATCGGCGAGCTGGCCGATGGCTGTGCCGGCTCATTGCCCAGGGGCAAGAACTGTATCGAGATCCTCCTGGGCCGGAAGCCGGCGGAAAAGCTGCAGGAAAACCGGACCACCATCATCACCCCGGCCTGGATCAGGATGATCAACAACTCCATTGCCGACGGCCACTGGACAGTGGAGGATGCCCGGCTCAATTTCGGCTGGTACGATAAGATTATCCTGCTCGATGTCGGGCTGGAAGTGTTGGACGATGAGCTGATTCTTGAATTTTTCGAACTGACCGGGGTCCCCATCGAGGTTGTGGCGGTGAGCCTGGATCACTTCAGGGAAGTAGTGCGGCAACTGCTGGAAGAAAAGTAATGGAAACCTTTCTGCTCAATCACGGCCTGCCCGCCCTTTTTGTCCTGAGCCTGCTGGCCGCCACCGTAATTCCTTTAGGCTCGGAGTGGCTGCTGGTGGCCCTGCTCCTCCAGGGCCAGGAGCT
>DUZU01000038.1 GCA_013349285.1 Deltaproteobacteria bacterium
AAAAATACAGGATAACCGAGGCCTCTATTGCAAAGTATCTTGGGCAACCGAAACGTCGTTTCGGTCTGGCCGAAGAAACCGATAAGGTTGGCCTTGCCACCGGGCTTGCCTGGACTGAGGTCGGCGGAGAGCTTTTGCAGATCGAAACCGCGCTGATGCCGGGGAAGGGGCACCTGCTTGTAACCGGCAAGCTTGGTGACGTTATGCAGGAATCAGCTCAGGCTGCCTTGAGTTATGTTCGAACCCGTGCTTTGCGCCTTGGGTTAGCGCCTGACTTTTATCAGAAATTGGATATCCATATTCATGTTCCCGAAGGGGCAATTCCTAAAGATGGGCCTTCCGCGGGGATTACCATGGCGACCTCAATGGTTTCCGCCTTGCTTAATTTGCCGATTCGCCATAATCTGGCCATGACCGGCGAGATAACCCTGCAAGGTCGGGTTTTGCCCATAGGCGGGCTTACGGAAAAATTGCTGGCCGCCCGGCGCGGCAATATCACCCATGTCCTGGTTCCTTCGGAAAATGAAGGGGACCTTAGTGAGATTCCCGCTAAGATCTTAAAAGATCTTACGGTAGAATTGGTCGATAGTGTCGATAATGTGTTGGAGAAGGCGTTGCTTGTTAAAGAGGGTGAATCGCTCTTTAAGGAAATCTCTCTTGATGGCATGGCGGTTGAGGTCTCCCCGCCGGCAAGTAACGTGGCCCATTGATTAAAAGCATCATGTTGTTTTGGGTAGTAAAAATATGGTTTAGGATAAGTATTTAAGTTACTCTTTGTTTTTTGAAATTTAAGAGTCTTTTTTGCTTGACGAATGAACCCCCGCAAGGTTATAAAGGTTGCCACACTGAATGTGGGCTGATAGCTCAGCTGGGAGAGCATCGGCCTTACAAGCCGAGGGTCACAGGTTCGATCCCTGTTCAGCCCACCACCAGTATGGAGTGGTAGTTCAGTTGGTTAGAATACCGGCCTGTCACGCCGGGGGTCGCGGGTTCGAGCCCCGTCCACTCCGCCATAAAAAAAACAAGGGATTAGCTTTTGGCTAATCCCTTTTTTTTTTGTTTTTGGTATTTAAGCAATTGCTTGACATTGCCCTATGTCAATCTGTAAGGTGATAAAGATTACTAAATGTATTTTATCCCCTAGGAGCTTTGTAGATTACAGGCCATGGTTATCCGCTACTTTGAAAAAATAGGCAATAACACCCTCTACCACCTTGAAGATCTAGGGAGGATGGCGGGATTCTTGGCCCAATCTTTTATCGGCGCTTTTAAACGGCCTTTTCGTTTTTCGGCCTTTATTCGGCAGATTCGGATAATCGGCGCCGATTCTTTCTGGGTTATCTTTTTTACCGCTGCCTTTACCGGGATGGTGCTCGGTCTTCAGGGTTATTATACCTTGCGGAAGTTCGGTTCCGAAGGGGCGCTCGGTTCTGCGGTGGCCCTTACCCTTATTCGCGAGTTGGGGCCGGTGCTTACCGGCTTGATGGTAACCGGCCGGGCAGGGTCAGCCATGTGCGCGGAGATCGGCATCATGCGCAATACCGAACAGATTGATGCCTTGGAGTGCATGGCCATCGATCCATTCCGCTACCTGGTAACCCCGAAGTTTCTCGCGACCCTGGTCTCTATTCCAATCCTTTCCCTTATTTTTATCGTAGTCGGTATTTTTGGCGGATACGTTGCCGGTTGCGGTCTGCTGGGGGTAAACCCCGGCGCTTATTTTTCCGGGATGGCCCAGAGCGTAGTTAATCAGGATATAAATATGGGCATCGTCAAGTCCCTTGTTTTTGCCGTACTTATTGTCTGGATCTGCGCCGGGCGAGGTTATTTCGTGAACAGTATCCGAGGGGCGGGTTTCGGGGCCGAGGGGGTAAGTCATGTTACCACTCAAGCCGTGGTGCTTTCGTCTATTTCCATTCTTGTCTGGGACTACTTAATTACCGCCATAATGCTATGATACAGTTTGTTGATGTGGTGAAATCATTTGGGGCGCAAAGGGTGCTCGACCGGGTTAATTTGACTATTAACAGCGGCAAGACCACTGTGGTGGCCGGACCGAGCGGCCAGGGGAAGAGCGTCACTTTAAAGCTTATTCTGGGGTTGCTGAAGCCTGATTCCGGAAAAGTGCTGATTGACGGTCAGGATATTTCCAAGATGCGCTCAAGAGAACTTAACCGGATCAGGACCAAGTTCGGCGTAATGTTTCAGGGGGTGGCCTTGTTGGATTCCCTTTCCGTCTATGAGAATGTCGCCTTACCCCTTGAGGAGCGGACACGGTTTAGTTCGGCAGAAATAAAAGAAAAGGTTTTAGCTGTTTTGGCCGAACTCGGTCTTGGCGGGCATGAGAATAAATATCCGGCCCAGTTGAGTGGCGGCATGAAAAAAAGGGTGGGGCTGGCCCGGGCCTTGATGCTTCATCCGGAGATTATGCTGTTTGATGAGCCGACGACCGGGCTGGATCCGCAAAAATCAATGGAGATCTATCAACTCTTTGCCAAAACCCAAAAGCAGTTTGGTTATACTTCGATAATTGTCAGCCATGATATTCCCAAGATCTTTAATTTGGCCGATCAGGTTATTTTGGTCAATAAGGGGAAGTTTACTATTTTTGACAGCCCTGAGGATATTCAGCAAAGTGAGGTCCCGGAGATTCAGGCTTTTGTGAAAAATACCATGGGTGATATATATTTAAGCCGGGAGATGGAATAATTAACATGAAAAAAATTAATTTTGATTTATTGGTCGGTGTTTTTGTTGTTTTGGGGTTCATGTCTTTTGTTTATATCTCCCTGCAACTTGGCGAGTTCTCGGTGTTTTCGATGGAGAATGTTTATTCGGTGCAAGCCGATTTCGACAATGTTTCCGGGCTAAAGCGTGGAGCCCTTGTCGAGATGTCAGGGGTAAGTATCGGCAAGGTTGAGGCTATCCGTCTTGCCGAGGGTGATCGTGCCCGGGTGAGCATGCAACTTAATTCCGGCATAAAGATAACCGATGATGCCATTGCTTCGGTTAAAACCCAAGGGATCATCGGCGATAAGTATATTAAAATTACCCAAGGTGGCTCCGACGACATGCTTACTGACGGAGATGTGATCAGCGAGACCGAATCCGCGGTGGATATAGAGGATTTGGTTAGTAAATATATTTTTGGTGATGTCTGAACTTTTCCGGTTGATCCCCCCATTTTTTCAGAAAGTCGTTAAAAAAAATATCCACTGTGGACGGCAAATAATTATATACTGATTGCAGCAAGAGTTCAGTAAGGATGATAGGCTATTGCCGGTCATGTTCTGATGTCCGGTGGCGATCCTGAGGGGCAACATTAAAAAAATTAGGGAATAATATGCAATTTTTTGTTTGCAGATTAAGGCAAGTCAGCTTTGTTTTTCTCGTTGGTTTAATTTCGTGCGGGTTAATGTCTTCCATGGTCTTTGCCGGCGTTACGAGTTTCGATGACGATGCGGCCTTGGATGGCGAGGTGGCGGCGGTTGCGATTTCCGATCCCCTTGAACCGATCAACAGGGCTTTTTTTCAATTTAATGATAAGCTTTATTTTTGGGTGGTTAAGCCGGTTGCCCAGGGTTATTCATATTTTTTGGCGGAAGATGTCCGGATCTGCGTACGTGATTTTTTCCATAATCTGTTGGCCCCGGTTCGCATTGTCAACAGCCTGTTGCAGGGCAAGGTCAAGAGCAGCGGCATAGAGACCGCTCGTTTCCTTATCAATTCTACCGTCGGGATTGCCGGGCTTGCCGATCCCGCCAGAAGAGAGTTCGGTCTGGCCATTCAGGATGAAGATCTGGGGCAGACCCTCGGCGTTTATGGTGTTGGCGAAGGAATTTATCTTTGCTGGCCTTTTTTCGGGCCGTCGAATGTCCGGGATACAGTCGGGCTGGTGGGGGATGCTTTTTTAAGTCCGATGACCTATATTACTTCTTCTGATTTCGGCGCCGGGGTTGGGGCGAAGGCCGGCAGCTCGGTTAATGACGTCTCTCTGACTATCGGCGATTATGAAACGTTCAAGGCTTCGGCCATTGATCCGTATATTGCCTTGCGTGATGCTTATTTTCAGTATCGCCGCAAAGAGATCCGTGATGATTCAGGGGTAAAAGAGTCGCTTTATCTTTCCCGGGTGGAAAATGGTGCGGTTCAAGAGAGCGGTGGCGCTGAGGTTGAAGCTTTGCAAGGGCAAGAGGCCTCGGCGGATTCTTTTTTTGTTCAGATTGGGACCACCGTAGATATTGAGGTTGCCATGAACATGCAGGAGCAGTTACGGATGTTGCATAGGGTTTCGCTGGTTAAGGTTTATGATCGTGGAGCTTATAAGTATTACGGGGTTCGGGTGCCGGCCGGCAAAATTTTTGAGACGGCCAAAAAAGAGGAGCAAAAACTTTGTGCTTTAGGCTTTGTCGAATCTCGAGTTGTTCAATAAAATTTTATTCTTATAAAAAAATCAGAGGTTGATATGATTCGTTCAAGAATCCTGAGCCGGGCCATGTTATTGCCGGTCTTTTCGTTGCTATTTTGTTTATTGGTTGTTGGTGGCCCCAGCGCAAAGGCTTCTGTTGCTGAGCCCCTTGATCATATGAAAAAGGCCGTTGATGAGATTATGGTGATTTTGCAGGATGAGAAACTAGCTCAACCTGAATCGAGAGAGCAACGGCGGGCTTTGGTTACCCGGATAATAGAGAAAAATTTCGATTTTCATGAGATGTCCATGCGGACTTTGGCCAGGCACTGGAAAGGACGAACCGTTGAGGAGCAAGATCGGTTTGTCGAGTTGTTTTCTAAGTTGTTGGAGAACACCTATATCACCAAGATAGACACCTATGCCGGGGAAGAGGTTGTCTTTAAAAAGCAGGCCATCAAGGGCGACAAGGCTATCGTCTACAGTCATCTTATCAGAAAAAACGTTGAGACTCCCATTGACTACCGGCTCAAAAGCAGTTCGGATAAATGGATGGTCTATGATGTCGTGATCGAGGGGGTCAGCCTTGTTCGTAATTATCGGACCCAGTTCGAAAGCATCCTCCAAAAAGAGAAATTCCCAGTACTTCTTGAGAGAATAGAAGAGAAGATCAAACAGAATGACGCCGCGTTGCTGGAACAATGAAAAAAGCCGTTTTAGTAGAGCCGTGCGGAGGCTGTTCCGCTGAGCAGTTGCAGGTTGATTTTTCTTTTCTGACTGTTGCCGAGCTGCAGGATCTTCATCCCTTTTTGGAAAAGCGTGTTTGCGCCCAGGGTGAAACACTGATGCGGGAAGGCGATGTCGGTGATTTTATGGGGTTTCTGGTTAGTGGGAAACTGGCGGTCAAGAAGGAGACGACTTTTCCCGGCAAGTATATCCTGGTTGCCGTTCTCGAGCGGGGAAGCATGGTCGGGGAGATTTCGGTGGTTGAACGCGGAAGGCGTACGGCCACCGTGATAGCGACCGAGGAGAGTCTGTTGATGATTTTAACTGCTGATTCACTGGACCGCTTGGTTGTTGCTAATCCGGCTCTTGCCATTAAGTTGCTCCGCAGAGTGATTCATGTGCTGGGTTCCCGATTGCGGAAGGCCAGTGACAGGCTTTCGTTGCTTCTTTGAAATGTTCCTTTTTTTGTAAGTTGTCCGTCATTTTTTGCCTTATCGAGCAATCGATGTTATTTTCCTAAATCGAAATATAATCATAACTAGCCATATCTATGTTGTCTGTTGATGAGATCTTAAAAATAATTAAGCCCCACCGTTTTTTTGTTAATGTTATCGGCTTGATGTTCGTTTTTTTTCTCTGTCAGACTTTTTATTTTGGTTTTAACAACCGCTTGCCATTGGTTTTTTTCTTGCTGGCCCTTCCCTGTGCTTTGTTTGCCGGGGGCGCGATTGGCGGTTTTGAGTTTTTTGCCGCTTCCATTAGGAAAAAAATTATCGGCCGTTTTCGCCGGACGATAATCGGGTTTATCTCTTTTTTTGTTTATATCGTAAGCTACAGCGTGATGGTCTCTTTGCTCATGTCTTATCCGTTGGGGTGGACCTTGGTTGACGGAGATGGCGGAGAGGATTTGGTGAGAGCCTATGTTTTGTTTTCCACAAGTTTTGTGCTGCCCTTGTCTTTCCTTGCCTGGGGCTGGTGGTTGTTGGATGTTTTGTCGGAAGAGAAAAGGAAAAACAAGGATAAAATATAAGGTTTAAATTAGGACGGTTAAGGGAAAAAACTTGACAATACGAAACGATTCTTTATATTAGCATGTTTCTTTTTGGGCATATTCATTTCGAAGGAATGGCTTAAGGTGCGGTTAAGATTTGATGAGATTCCCAAAGGGGGACTCCGTTTAAATATAGTTGATAATGCCTGGTTGCCCAGTGATGAATTTAAATGTCATCTGCCGGCCACCGCCGAGGTCTTTTTGGACCGCAATGGGAATCGGGTTTTTTGTGAAGGCTCTTTGCAGGTAAAGGTCGAACTCTTTTGTGACCGATGTTTGGATGATTTTATTTTTCCCATCGATACCGGTTTTAAGTTTGACTTGGAATTGATTGAGCAAGATGACCAGCGACACTTTGCCAAGGATCATGCCTGCACCGATGCGGAGATGGATGTAATCTTCTTGGATGAGCCGGTGGTTGATATATTTTCCATTTTGGCGCAGCAAGTTTATTTGGCCATACCGGATAAAAGATTGTGTCGTAAAAAATGTCTTGGTCTTTGTCCTGAGTGCGGCGTAAATCTGAACCGGGAGCATTGTGAATGCGGCAAGGATCTCAGTTCATCCCCGTTTGGGGTGTTAGCAAAATTGAAACAGCAGTAACGAGTAGATAACGTTTTTAACTTATTGAAAAATATAGGCAAAAAATTACAGGGATAATTCTAGTTTGAGATATCTCTAATGGAGGAACAGTAATGGCTTTACCTAAAAGAAGACATTCCCATGCACGGACCAGAAGACGTCGTTCCCATGATGCTCTGACCGGGCCTATCGTCGGCAAATGTGCAGATTGCGGCGAGCCCAAGCTTCCGCATCGCCTTTGTCCTGGTTGTGGTTCATACAAAGGGCGTTCTGTTATCAAGCTTGACGCAGAGTAGTAGCGTATCGTAATGGCGCTGCATATTGCCTTGGATGCCATGGGCGGTGATCGAGGTCCTGACGAGTTAGTCAGCGGGGCGATTCAGGCCGTATGTGCGTCTGATATTGAAATAACCTTGCTAGGTGACGAGGGGCTGCTTCTTAATGCCCTGAAAGGCCGGAAGTATGATTCTTCCCGGATCCATATCGTCCATACCTCCCAGGTTATTGAGATGGATGAATCTCCTTTTGATGCGATCCGCAAAAAAAAGGATTCTTCCATTATGCGCGCCTTTGCCCTGCATAAAGAAGGCAAGGTCGATGCCGTGGTCAGCGCCGGCAACTCCGGGGCAACCATGGCCGCCGCCATTAAATTCCTGGGCAGGCTGGACAGTATCTCCCGCCCGGGAATTGCCGGCATCTTTCCCACCCTGAAGGGCCCGGTTCTGATGATGGATGTCGGGGCTAATGTCGATTGCCGGCCCCTCCATCTGTATCAGTTCGGGGTAATGGCCGCCGCTTTTTCCCAGGTGCTCTTCGGTCATGAGCGACCCCGGATAGGCCTGCTCAGCATCGGTGAAGAGGGCGGCAAGGGTAATGTGCTCGTAAAAAAAACCCACGAACTTTTCCAGCAAAGCAACACCTTGAATTATATCGGCAATGTCGAGGGGCGGGACACCTTCCAGGGTGATGTCGATGTCATTGTCTGTGACGGCTTTGTCGGTAATGTCTGTCTGAAACTCAGCGAAGGTCTGGCTGAAGCGGTACTCGGCATGCTGGGCGAAGAAATCTCCAAAACCATCAAAGCAAAGCTTGGCTATCTCCTGGCCAAGGATGCCTTTCGCTCATTCAAGAAAAGGGTTGATTATGCCGAGTATGGCGGCGCCCCGCTTTTGGGTCTGAATGGCAATGGTATCATCTGTCATGGTCGGTCCAATCCCACGGCGATCAAAAATGCGATAAGAGTAGCTGCGGAAATGGCCAGAAACAAGGTGAACGATCAAATTTTGCAGTTGCTTGCCGTTGAAGGGGAGACCCAGGGCGTCCCCCCCGTTACCGGAGCTAGTTCATGAAACAAACCTGTATTGTCGGAACCGGTTCCTGTCTGCCGGTTCGGGTACTCACCAATGAAGATCTGGCATCCATGGTGGATACATCCGATGAATGGATCACCACTCGCACCGGGATAAAGACCAGGCATATCGCTTCTGCCGGAGAGTCAACATTTCAGTTGGCCACTCAGGCCTCCCGTAAGGCCCTCGATATGGCCGGGCTCGTGCCTGCTGATATCGATATGATTATTCTGGGCACCATTTCCTGTGAAAAAGCCATGCCTTCCTGTGCCTGTCTGGTCCAGAAGGAATTGGGCGCGGTCAACGCCTTTGCCCTTGATGTCAACGCGGCCTGTTCCGGTTTTCTCTACGGCCTCGATATGGCCGATAAGTACATTCGCAATAATCCAGAGATGAAAATATTGGTGATCGGCGCTGAGAACCTCTCGGCCCGGACCAACTGGCAGGATCGTAATACCTGTGTCCTGTTCGGCGACGGCGCCGGGGCCTGCGTGGTTACCGGCACTGATCAGGATCGCGGCATGCTGGCGAGCAAGCTCTATGCCGATGGCAGTCTCTGGGAGCTGCTCCACATGGATAATGCGCCCAGCCTTAATCCCGAGCTGGCCGATCCCGATTACGATGGCTCCTACATCAAGATGGTGGGGCGTGACGTATTTAAATACGCGGTTCGGGCCATGGAAGATGCCATCAAGGAAGTGCTTGCTCAGCAAAATTTAACGATTAATGACATTCAGTTAATTATTCCCCACCAGGCAAATATTAGAATTCTCAATAGTTTGGTGGATCGCCTTGGCGTGCCTGCGGAAAAAGTCTACATTAATGTCCAGAAATATGGTAATACATCCGCGGCAACAGTACCGATAGCCCTGGACGAAGCCAACCGGGAAGGCCGTTTGCAGCAGGGGGATTTGCTCCTTATCTGTACCTTCGGCGGAGGATTTACCTGGGGCGCGACTGTTATCAGGTGGTAATTCATTGGTAGGCAAGCTATAATACCCGGCAATTTTTAAGATAACCGCAACCGAATTGTAAAGGGGGAGTAGTGGATTATTTCTTGACTGAAGAGCAGCAGATGATCGTTGACGTCGCAAGGCAGATCACCGATGAGCAGATTATTCCCATGCGGGCTGAGCTCGATGAAACAGAGGATTATCCCAGGGATATCCTTAAATCGATTGCCCAGGCCGATCTATATGGCCTTTATATCCCTGAAGAATACGGCGGTTTTGGCGGCGGTTGCTTTGAGATGGCTCTGGCCCTCGAGCAGTTTTCCCGCGGCTGTACCGGGGTGGCCACCGCTTTTGCCGCCAGCGCCCTTGGCGCTTACCCGATTCTGATTTCCGGCAGCGAAGAACTCAAGAAAAAATATCTGGAACCCATTGCCGCAGGTGAAAAGATTGCCGCCTTTGCCCTTACCGAGGCCAATGCCGGCAGTGATGCCTCCGGGATCCAGACCACGGCCGTGCTTGATGGTGACGAGTGGGTTTTAAACGGCACCAAGCAATGGATTACCAATGCCGGTGAAGCGCAGATCTACACCGTGATCGCCATTACCGATAAGAGTAAAGGTCCCCGCGGCGCCACCATGTTTGTGGTGGAAGACACCGATCCTGGTTTTTCTTACGGGGTGAAGGAGAAAAAGCTCGGGATCCGTTGCTCTTCAACCAGGGAGTTGATTTTCAAGGATTGCCGGATTCCCAAGGACCGGGTCATCGGTCGGGTCGGCACCGGTTTTATTACGGTTATGAAAACCCTTGATCAGTCGCGGCCCGGTATTGCCGTGCTTGGCGTCGGCCTTGGCCAGGGCGCCCTCGACGAAGCGGTTACCTATGCCAAACAGCGGGTGCAGTTCGGCAAGCCCATCATCGGCTTCCAGGCTGTGCAGCATATTCTCGCCGACATGGCCATTCAGCTTGAGGCGGCCCGCGCTCTGGTTTATTCTTCTGCGCGCCATATTGATGTTCACAAAAAAGATATGTCCAAAGCCTCTTCCATGTGCAAGGTGTTTGCCACCGATATGGCGATGAAGGTAACCACCGACGCGGTGCAGGTATTGGCCGGTTATGGTTACATGCGTGAATACCCGGTTGAGAAGATGATGCGTGATGCCAAGATCCTGCAGATCTACGAAGGCACCAATCAGGTACAGCGTAATGTTGTCGGCCAGGAACTCAACAAGGAGTACACCAGAAGCTGATGAAGATTATCGTTTGTGTAAAACAGGTTCCGGATGCCAAGGATGTGCGCCTCGATCCCAAGACCAATACCCTGGCCCGGGAAGGCGTGCAGTCGATTATGAATCCCTATGACCGCCACGCTCTGGAAGAGGCGGTGCGGATCAAGGAACAGTTTGGCGGCACGGTCACCGTCCTCAGCATGGGGCCGCCCCAGGCGGAGGCCACCCTGCGTGATGCCGTTGCCTGCGGGGCTGATGACGCAGTGCTCGTTTCGGATCGGGCTTTTGCCGGCTCCGATACCTGGGCCACTACCTATACCCTGTCTCAGGCTATCAAGAATATCGGCGGCGCCGATCTGATTCTTTGCGGCAAACAGGCCATTGACGGCGATACGGCCCAGGTCGGTCCCGGGTTGGCCGAGCGGATGGGAATTCCTTTTGTCGCTTACGTGCGCAAGGTAAACGATTGTGCCGGCGGCTCGATCAAGGCCGAGCGCTTGATGGATGACGGTTACGATGCGGTTGAGGTTGCCCTGCCCGCGCTTTTTACCGTGGTCAAGGAGATCAACGAACCAAGGGTTCCGTCGCTTAAGGGTAAGATGAGGGCCAAAAAGCTGGAGATCAACACCCTGAACGCCGTTGATATTGAGGCCGATCTCGATCAGCTCGGCCTCAAGGGGTCTCCCACTCAGGTTGTGCGGGTTTTTTCCCCGGAACTGCGGGGCGAGCGGTCCATGCTTAACGGCTCTGCCGATGAGCAGGTTGCCCAACTTTTTGATAAACTAGAACCACTTCTCTAGACAACAAACGGATTTTTCTATGTTACGGATAGATATTGAAGCCTGTATAGGTTGTGGTGTTTGTGAGGATACGTGTACCTTCGGGGCGATCAAGGTTGAAGACGGCCATGCGGTGGTCGGCGACGGTTGTACCTTGTGCGGCAGCTGTGTTGATGTTTGCGAGGTCGATGCCCTTGTTATCGAACGGGAAGAGAGCGTTTTTAAAACCAAGATCGACGAGTGGGCCGGGGTTTGGGTTTATGCCGAGTACCGGCATGGGCGAATCGCTCCGGTTGCCATTGAACTGCTCGGGGTAGGGCGTAAATTGGCGGACCAGCGTCAAGCGCCTCTTTCCGCGGTGCTTATCGGTTCCAAGCTTGACGGGCAGGGCGAGGAACTGGTCGCCTATGGCGCGGACAAGGTTTATGTGGTCGATGATCCCGCCCTTGCTTCGTTCACTGATGATTCCTACGGTAATGTGTTGACCGATCTTGCCCAAGAGCATAAGCCCGAGATTATTCTGGCCGGGGCAACCGCCATCGGGCGGTCCTTTATCCCCCGGGTTGCCACTTCGCTGGCTGCCGGCCTGACCGCGGATTGCACAAATTTGGAGATCCGCGAGGAAGATGGCGCTCTGTTGCAGACCAGGCCAGCTTTTGGTGGTAATATCATGGCCACCATCGTCTGCCCCCATACCAGACCGCAGATGGCCACGGTCCGGCCGTTGGTTATGAAGCCTCTGGTCAGGGATGACGCACGCCGCGGTGAGATTGTCCTGGTAACCCCTGAGCCGTCCCGGCTTGTTTCCCGGGTGAAGGTGCTGGAGTCGGTGATTGAGGATCTGGATCAGGTTAATCTGACCGAGGCCGATATCGTGGTGGCCGGTGGCCGGGGCCTGGAAAATGAAAAAGGCTTTGCCATGATCAAGGAGTTGGCCGACGTCCTGGGCGGCGCGGTTGCCGCATCCCGGGCCGCGGTTGACAGCGGCTGGGTTCCCTATCCGCATCAGGTGGGCCAGACCGGCAAGACCGTTGCCCCCAAGATCTATATCGCCTGCGGGATCTCCGGCGCCATCCAGCATCTGGTCGGCATGCAGTCGGCGGATACGATCATTGCCATTAATCGCGATGCTGACGCGCCTATTTTTGATGTGGCAACCTATGGGATTGTCGGGGATGTCTTTGAGGTGGTGCCGAAATTAATCGAAAAATTCAAACAAAGGACCAATCGATGAGTTTGACTGGTAAAATAGCTGTTGTTACCGGTGGTAGCCGTGGTATCGGCCGGGCTATCTGTCAACGTCTTGCCGCCTTGGGCGCCACCGTGATCGTCAATTACGTGAGCAACCCGGCCGCCGCCGACGAAACGGTGAAAAGTATTAAGGATAACGGCGGAAGCGCCGATAGTTCGCGGTTTAATGTTGCGGTTGCCGCGGAGATTGAGGAGGCCTTTAAAAAAATACTTGCCGACCATGGTCGGGTTGATATTTTAGTTAATAACGCCGGCATTACCCGGGATGGGCTGCTGATGAAGATGAAGGAAGAGCAATGGGATGAGGTGCTTGACACCAATCTCAAGGGCGCTTTTCTCTGCACCAAGGCGGTGACCCGGGCGATGATGAAGCAGCGCAGCGGTCGGATCATCAATATCACCTCGGTGATCGGCTATGCCGGCAATGCCGGCCAGGCCAACTATGCCGCGGCTAAGGCCGGCATGGTCGGCTTTACCAAATCGGTGGCCAAGGAGCTTGCTTCCCGTGGCGTTACCGCCAACAGTGTGGCGCCCGGCTATATTGTTACCGATATGACCAAGGATCTTTCCTCGGAAATAACCGAGACGATCAAGAGTGAAATCCCCATGGGTGTTCTGGGCGAGGCGGATGATGTGGCCCAAGCGGTTGCCTTTCTGGCCTCGGATGGCGCCCGTTATGTTACCGGCCAGTGTATACATGTCAATGGCGGCATGTTGATGGAATAAAATGAAAAAAAGTGGTATCTGATAATTACCATAAAACAGGAAGGAGATTTGAATATGTCTGTACAGGAAAAACTTATTGATATTATTGCCGAGCAGCTGAGTGTTGACAAAGACAAGGTTGTGCCCGCCGCATCCTTTATTGATGACCTGGGCGCTGACTCCCTTGATCTGGTTGAGTTGATCATGGCCATGGAAGAGGCTTTTGACATTGAGATCGCTGACGAGGTGGCTGAGAAAATCACCACTGTTCAGAACGCTATTGATCATGTCAGCAAGATTGCCGGTTAATTAAGCGGTGTTTGCGTATTTTAATGCGTAATCCATCTAAATATTTACTTGATTGTCCTTGGTGGGTTTACCCCGCCAAGGCTTTCCTTTCTTGGTAATCAGAGGAACGAGGGTCAAGGTGAGTAAAAGAGTTGTAGTGACAGGTGTTGGTCTGGTAACCCCATTGGGAACCGGCGTTGAGAAGACGTGGAGTGCCTTGTGTGCCGGCAAGAGCGGCATTGGCCCGATTACCAAGTTTGATGCCTCAGATATCGGCGTCAATATAGCGGCTGAAGTCAAGGACTTTGAGATGGAAGAGCACATGGATAAAAAGGTCGGCAAGCATCTTGACCTTTTTGTCCAATACGCGGTCGCTGCCGCCGGTGAGGCGTTGAAGGACGCCGATTTCAAGATCACCGATGACAATGCGTCCCGGGTCGGCAGCATTATGGGTTGTGGCCTCGGCGGTCTTGGTACCATCGAGAAATATCACAAGGTTGCTCTTGAAAAAGGCGCCCGCCGGATTACACCTTTTTTCATCCCCATGGTTATCCCCAATATGGGGGCCGGCCAGGTTTCGATTATTTACGGGACCAAGGGGCCGAACCTTTCGGTTACCACCGCCTGCGCCGCCGGAACCCACGCGGTGGGCGAGGCTTTTCGATCCATCGTCCATGGTGATTGTGACGTCGCTCTCACCGGGGGCAGTGAGTCGGTGATCTGCCAGTTGGCAGTGGGCGGTTTTCATTCGATGAAGGCCTTGTCCACTCGTAATGACGAGCCTCAAAAAGCATCCCGCCCCTTTGACCGGGACCGGGACGGATTTATTATTTCCGAAGGAGCCGGGGTTCTGGTTCTTGAGTCTCTTGAGCATGCCTTGGCCCGTGGGGCCAAGATTTATGCCGAGGTGGCCGGCTACGGACTTAGCGGTGACGGCTACCACATGGCGGCCCCGCCCGAAGATGGCGACGGGGCGGTGCGTTGTATGAAAATGGCCTTGGCCGATGCCGGGATGCAGCCTGAGGATATTGATTATGTCAATGCCCATGGCACCTCGACTCCTCTTAATGATATCGTGGAAACCCGCGCTATTAAGAGGGTTTATGGTGAGCATGCCGCCAAACTGGCCATCAGCTCGACCAAGTCGATGACCGGGCATATGTTGGGAGGCGCCGGCGGCATTGAGTCGGTGTTCACCGCCCTGGCTATTCACCATCAGACAGCGCCGCCCACCATTAATCTGGATAATCCCGGTCCCGAATGCGACCTTGATTATGTTCCCCATAAGGCGCGGCAGATGAAGATTCGGGCGGCGATGTCAAATTCTTTTGGCTTCGGCGGTACCAATGCTGTGCTGATCATGAAAAAGTATGAGGCCTAAAATTGAAAATCGCGATTGGTTGTGATCATGGCGGCATTGCCTTAAAGGATGATCTTGCCGCCGTAATCAAGGAGATGGGCCATGAAGTTGACGATCAAGGTTGCTACTCAACCGAATCCGTCAATTATCCCGAATTTGCCAAAGTTGTCTGTTCCCAGGTGATAAACGGCAACTGTGACCGCGGGATACTTATCTGTGGAACCGGGATCGGCATGTCCATGGTTGCCAATCGTTTTGAAGGAATCAGGGCGGCTTTGTGCCATGAACTGTTTACCGCCAAGATGAGTCGTGAGCATAATGACGCCAATGTTCTTTGTCTCGGGGCCAGGGTTGTCGGACCGGGGTTGGCCGAGGAAATTGTCCGGACCTGGCTTGCCACTGATTTTGCCGGTGGCCGCCATCTGCAACGGATTAACATGTTTTAATGATTCATCCCGTTAGCTTCGGGGTTGTCTGAAATAAGATTTTCATTGCGCGGCCGGAATTACCTGGAGTAATTTTACGGCCGTGGCCTTTTTTTATGATCAATTGAAAAAACATTAAAGGTAACAATTGTGTCTTTCTTAAAAAAAACCGATCCAGATGTGTTTCGCTCCATAGGTAATGAACTTAAGCGGCAAAGAAATCAGCTTGAATTGATTGCCTCGGAAAATATTGTGAGCGAGGCCGTGCTCGAGGCCCAGGGCTCCATCTTTACCAATAAATATGCCGAGGGCTACCCCAATCGCCGCTATTACGGCGGCTGTGAAAATGCCGACCGGATCGAATCCCTGGCCATTGAGCGGGCAAAACAAATTTTCGGGGCCGAATATGCCAATGTCCAGCCCCATTCCGGCAGCCAGGCCAATATGGCCGTTTATTTCGCCACCCTGAACCATGGCGACAAGGTGCTGGGCATGGATCTGGCCCATGGCGGCCATCTTACCCATGGCAGCAATGTCAATTTCTCCGGTCAGCTATTCAATTTCGTCTCCTACGGGGTTGATAAAGATAGCCAATGCATCAACATGGACGAGGTCGAACGCATTGCCTTTGAGCATAAGCCCAAGATGATCGTCGCCGGCGCCAGCGCCTATCCCCGGGTTATTGATTTTGCACGGTTCAGGGCGATTGCCGATGAGATCGGCGCCCTGTTCATGGTTGACATGGCCCATATTGCCGGACTGGTTGCGGCCGGCGTTCACCCATCCCCGGTACCCCATGCCCATTTTGTGACGACCACCACCCATAAAACCATGCGGGGCCCCCGGGGCGGCCTGATCCTTGCCAAACAAGAATATGGCAAGCAGCTCGACAGCAAGATTTTCCCTGGGATCCAAGGTGGTCCCCTGGTGCATGTCATTGCCGCCAAGGCGGTGGCCTTTCAGGAGGCGATGGGTGACAAATTCAAACAGGATCAGGTTCAGGTCGTTGCCAATGCCCAGGCTTTGGGCCAGGCCTTGATGGGCTTCGGCTTTAAGCTGGTTTCCGGGGGCACGGACAATCATCTCCTGCTGGTTGATCTCACCAACAAAGGGGTTACCGGTAAAGAGGCGGAAGAGGCCCTGGAGGTTGCCGGTCTCACCGTTAATAAAAATGCGATTCCTTTTGACAAACAGAGCCGTTTCGTGACCGGCGGCATCCGGATCGGTACGCCGGCCGTCACCACCCGCGGCTTGAAAGAGCCCGAGATGAAGATGATCGGCGATTGGATCAATCGTGCCATCATCAATCGTGAAAATAGTGCAGAACTTGGCAAGATTCGTAACGAGGTTGAGAACCTTTGCAACGAGTTTCCCCTCTATCCTGATCTTGCTTACGAATAAGGACCGGCGCCATGCCTGATACCAGACCATCATGGGATGATTATTTCATGTCCATCACCGAACTGGTCGCCCAACGTTCGACCTGTACCCGGCGCAAGGTCGGCGCTATTCTGGTTCGTGACAAGAGGATTGTCGCCACCGGTTATAACGGGGCGCCGTCCAACGTGAGTCATTGTCTGGACGTCGGTTGTCTGCGGGAACAGCAGGGTATTCCTTCCGGTGAGCGGCATGAGTTGTGTCGCGGCCTGCATGCCGAGCAGAATGCCATTATCCAGGTGGCGCTTTCCGGGGGCAACATTTCCGGCGCGACTCTTTATTGCACCAATATGCCCTGCGCCATCTGCAGCAAGATGTTGATTAATGCCCAGGTAAAACAAATTTATTACAAGGAGGGGTATGCCGATACCCTTTCTTCTCTTTTGCTGGACGAGGCCGGAATCCCATACAGCCATTTGGGGTAAGGTAAAACGGCAGGGCCGGTTCCTTGCTTTTTGAAAACGACAGGGCGAAATTATGAAATGTCCATACTGCGGTCACCTGGAAAATAGGGTGGTAGATTCGCGCCTGAACAAAGAGTTCACCATTACCCGGCGTCGGCGGATGTGTGATGATTGCGGCAGGCGTTTTACCACCTATGAAAGGCTTGAGGTTACCATGCCCATGCTTATCAAAAAAGATGGGCGCCGTGAAGCCTGGGACCGGCACAAGGTAGTGGAGGGGCTGAAAAAGGCCTGCGAAAAAAGGCCGGTCAGCATGGTCCAGATTGATGAGTTTGTCGATTCCCTTGAACGGCAGCTTCAGGATATGGGGGAGCGGGAGATCCCGGTCAAGCTGGTAGGTGAGCAGGTGATGGATGGTCTGCGCACCCTCGATGGCGTC
This sequence comes from Deltaproteobacteria bacterium, assembly GCA_013349285.1. Taxonomy (GTDB): domain Bacteria; phylum Desulfobacterota; class Desulfobulbia; order Desulfobulbales; family Desulfurivibrionaceae; genus DUZU01. Next base: position 17,384 of record DUZU01000038.1, read on the forward strand.
GCCTATGTCCGTTTTGCCTCTGTTTACCGGCAGTTTAAGGATCTTTCCGAGTTCATGAATGAGTTGAAGGATATGCTGGGCGGGCAGGAAGAAATAAAGGGAATTAATGAGTAGTAATGATCTCGCCTGGATGCGTATGGCGATCAGGGAAGCCCGGAAGGGCCAGGGGCGAACCTCCCCCAATCCTTGTGTCGGGGCGGTGGTGGTCAAGAATGATAAGTTGGTTGCCAAGGGCTTTCATCGCAAGGCCGGCACTCCCCATGCCGAGGTTAATGCGCTGGCTGCGGCCGGTAACCGGGCCCAAGGCGCTACCATCTATGTTACTCTGGAGCCTTGTAACCATACCGGTAAGACCCCGCCCTGCACCTTGGCGATTTTGGCGGCCGGCATCAGCCGGGTGGTGGTCGGCATGCTTGACCCCAATCCCCTGGTGAGCGGCCGGGGCTGTAAAAAGCTTAAGGACGGTGGCCTGGAAGTAAGCCACGGGGTATTGGCTGCTGAATGTGAGGGGTTGAATCATCCTTTTATAAAACATATTACCACCGGCCTGCCCTGGGTTATCATGAAGGCCGGGGCAAGCCTTGATGGCCGGATAGCCGTAAGTAATGGCCAGAGCGGTTGGATTACCAACGATAAATCGCGGCACTATGTGCATCGGTTACGGGATCGGGTTGACGCTATTCTGGTCGGGGCCGGTACCGCTCTGGTTGATGATCCTTCTTTGACCACCAGGCTGCCAAGGGCCAAGGGGCGGGATCCGGTACGGGTCATTCTCGACACCAATCTCAGATTGCCGGTTAATGCCAGGATGTTGCAGCAAGCTTCCCGTGCCGATACCTGGATTTTTTGCGGCCCGGCGGCGGATACCGCGAAAGCCGAAGCTCTGATTCAGGCCGGGGCGGTGGTCAAGCCGATAGCGGTTGACAGTGAAGGCCGACTCGATCTCAAGGCCGTACTCTGTGAGCTTGGCCAGGGGCAGCTGACCAGTGTTCTGGTCGAGGGGGGCAGCCGGGTCCATGGCGCTTTTCTGCGGGCCGGGCTGGTCGATGAAGTTAACCTTTTTCTCGCCCCCACCTTTATCGGCGGGGACGGGGTGCCCTTGCTTGATGGGTTGGGCCTTGCCTCCGTGCAGCAGGCGGCCCGTTTGAGTCGGACCAAGGTCAGGCGGTTCGGGGATGATATCCTGGTGAGCGGTATATTTTCCGATCAGCCTTAATCGCTGATTGACAGCCGGTTAGATGGTGCTTACCTATCTTGTGAAATTTAAGGAAAAGAAGATGTTTACCGGAATAATTTTAGGCAAAGGCAAGGTAGTGGAAAAGCGTCCCGCCGGCGGCGGCATGCTCTTCGGTCTTGAAGCGGATTTTGCTTTGACCGATCCCGAAGAGGGGGAGAGCATTGCGGTCAACGGCGTTTGTCTTACCGCCAAAGAGATAAGCGGCCGCCGGTTTGTGGTGGATGTTTCACCGGAGAGCCTGTCCCGCACCAATCTCGGTAGGTTGACCACCGGCAGTCTGGTCAATCTGGAGCGGGCTCTGCGCCTTAGCGATCGGCTGGGCGGCCATATGGTCAGCGGCCATGTTGACGCCATAACCAAGGTGGTTGAGCGTAAACCCCTTGGCGATTTTGTTCTGTTTACCTTCCAGGTACCTGCTGGAATGGGAAAATATATCATCGAGAAAGGTTCGATTACCATTGATGGCATCAGCCTCACGGTAAACAGTGTCGATGAGAAAACCTTTGCCGTATCAATCATTCCGCATACCTTGGAGATCACGACCCTTGGTGAATTGAAGCAGGGTGATATGGTAAATATCGAGGTTGATCTCATTGGTAAATATGTGGAAAAGCTGCTCTCTGTAAAGTCAACAGAGGGTGAGGCTCTTCAATCAAAAATTAATCCTGCTTTTTTGGCCGAGCATGGCTTTTTTAAATAAGCTTGTCCGAAAAGATGCGGTTTGAGTTGGAATGGTGAATTAAAATGCCTGTAAGTCCTATTGATGAAGTAATTGATGATATCCGCGCCGGGAAGATGATCATCCTGGTTGATGACGAGGATCGCGAGAACGAGGGCGATCTTTATATGGCGGCCGAGACCGTTACCCCCGAGGCGATCAATTTCATGGCCACCCATGGTCGCGGCTTGATCTGTCTGACCCTTACCCCGGAGCATCTGGAGCAGTTGCAGATCCCGATGATGGTGCAGGACAACAAGTCTCCCTATGAGACCGCCTTTACGGTGAGCATCGAAGCGAGAACCGGGGTGACCACCGGCATCTCCGCCGCCGACCGCGCCCGGACCATTCTGGTTGCGGCGGCGCCCGATGCCAAGCCTTCCGATATTGTCAGCCCCGGTCATATCTTTCCGTTACGGGCGCGGCGCGGCGGGGTTCTGGTCCGCACCGGTCAGACCGAAGGTTCGGTCGATCTTTCCCGACTGGCCGGCCTCCATCCTTCCGGGGTTATCTGCGAGATCATGAAGGAAGACGGCACTATGGCCAGGATGCCTGATCTGGAGATCTTTGCGAAAGAACATGACATGAAGATCGCAACCATTGCCGATCTGGTTGCCTATCGGACCCGGGAGGATAAACTGGTTCACCGCGCAGCGGAAACCATTCTGCCCACGATGTTCGGCGAGTTCCGGGCTATCGTATACACCAACGATGTGGACGTGCATGAGCATGTCGCCTTGGTCAAGGGCGATATTGATCCGGCCAAGGAGATCATGGTGCGGGTCCATTCCGCCTGCCTTACCGGCGATGTCTTCGGCTCAAAGCGCTGCGATTGCGGTGGCCAGCTGCACAGTGCCATGCGGATGGTCGAGCAGGAGGGCACCGGCATTATCCTCTATATGCAACAGGAGGGCCGGGGGATCGGGCTGGTCAACAAGATCAAGGCCTACGCCTTGCAGGAGCAGGGCATGGATACGGTTGAGGCCAATCTTAAATTGGGCTTTAAGGAAGATCTCCGGGATTACGGGATCGGCGCCCAGATTCTGCGGGATATCGGGGTGCGCAAGATGAAACTTATCACCAATAATCCTAAAAAGATTGTTGGTCTTGAGGGCTATGGCCTTAAGGTTACCGACCGTTTGCCCATTGAGATGGATGCGAAGCCGGAGAACCTTAACTATCTGCAGACCAAAAAAGATAAGCTCGGTCATATGCTGGGTAAATTGACCGGCAATAAAGAAAAAGAAAGCGCTGAGGCGTCTAAATAATTTAGGAGGAGAAGAGCATGGCAAAATTTTTTGAAGGAAATCTGCAGGCTGACGGTAAAAAATTCGGGATCGTGATCGCCCGGTTTAATTCTTTTATCGCCGAGCGTCTGTTGGAAGGGGCTTTGGACACCATGCAGCGCTCCGGGGTGAATGGCGATGATATCGAGGTGGCTCGGGTGCCCGGGGCCTATGAGATTCCCCTGGTCGCTCAGAAGATGGCCAGATCCGGCCGCTATGACGCGATAATCTGTCTGGGCGCCGTTATCCGTGGCGCCACCCCTCATTTTGATTTTGTTGCCAACGAGGCGGCCAAGGGGATAGCCCAGGCCAGCATGGAGAGCGGCGTTCCCATTATTTTCGGGGTGTTGACCACCGACACCATCGAGCAGGCCATTGAGCGGGCCGGCTCCAAGGCGGGCAATAAAGGTTCCGAGTGTGCCGCCGCCGCCATTGAGATGGTTAATCTTTTGCCGCAGCTCGCCTAATATGGGAATCAGACGCAAGGCAAGGGAACTTGCCTTAAATGCCCTGTATCAAGGGGAAATGACGGCGACTCCGGTCGCTGAAAAATTCCCCTTGCTTTGCGATAACTTTGAAATCAATAAAAAGGCCATTCCTTATGGTCAGCTACTGGTTGACGGTATTACCGACAATTGGGATGTTATTGATAAAAAGATCGCGGATTCCGCTGCTAACTGGCGCATGAGTCGGATGTCGGTTCTTGACCGCAATATTATCCGGCTCGCCACCTATGAGATGCTTTTTCAAAAAGATGTGCCCAATCAGGTGGCAATCAATGAGGCGGTTGAACTGGCCAAGCGGTTTTGTACCGATGATTCGCCAGCGTTTATCAACGGGATCCTCGATGCGATCCTCAAAACCCTTGCACCTGAAGAATGATTGACTTGAGCTGTACCTAGAGATAAATTTTATGTTTTCTGCGGGAGGGATACGTTAAGGGTATGGGGCAAAAGGAAAATAATCAGGACCGGCCCTCCTTGGGCCGGGAAATATTTTCGGTAGTTGGTGTTTTTGCCTCCCTGTTTTTGTTGCTTTGTCTGGTCAGTTATTCTTTGCCGCCGACGGCGGTGGATGCGGGTGCGGTAGCCGGTAATTGGGGCGGTAAGGTTGGGAATTTTCTGGCCGAGGCGCTGCTTGGGTTTTTCGGTCTCGCTTCGCTCTGGCTTCCTCTGCTGTTTTTAATTTTTTCCATTCGCTTTTTTTCGCCTTCTCTTTCCCTGCACAAATTACCCTTTATTGTCGCCGGTTTTACCGGAATCCTGCTGGCCAGTTCCGGGTTGGTCGGGATGGGCGGCTTTGAGATCCTCTCTCTTTTGGGCAGAAGATATCCGGGGCAAGGCTATCTCGGCAAACTGTTGGCCGCCTATGCCTCAAAGTTTTTCGGCATCCCCGGTTCCGGGCTCATCTTCGGGGCCATTCTCGTCGTGTCCCTGATGCTGACCATTGATTTTTCCCCCTACGGCCTGTGGGGCTGGCTGCGAGATTTTTTAAGCAACCGCTTTTTGCAAGGCAAGGGCAAGCCGGAGATCGAGAAGAAATCTGTTGCCAAGAGCAAAGACAAGCCTTTGCCGCAAGAGTCGCTGCCGGTAGAGCCTTCCGTCGTGCCCAAGGTGCATGTTCATGCGCCGGTGCAGTTGACCCATGACGATGGCCTGGCCGAGGAATTTCAACTTCTGCCCGAAACCGGTGGCGAGTATGTTCTCCCCGGCCTTGCCTTGCTTGATAAGCCGGAAAAACACGCAGTGTCGGTGGACCGCGAATATTACTATGAGGTGAGTAAGAAGCTTGAAGATAAACTTAATGATTTCGGGGTAAAGGGTAAGGTTGTCGGTATTTCTCCGGGCCCGGTTATCACCACCTATGAATTTTCTCCGGCCCCCGGGGTTAAAATCAATAAGATAATCTCGTTGGCCGATGATCTGGCCCTGGGGCTTAAAGCCGAGAGTGTGCGGATTGTCGGATCGATTCCCGGCAAGGCGGCCCTGGGCATTGAGATTCCCAATCCTGAGCGGCAGATTGTCTATGCCCGGGATATCTTTGCCCATGAGAAATTCCAAAAAACCCAATCCAAACTGACCATCGGCTTGGGGATGGATGTCGTCGGCAACCCGGTGATTGCCGATCTTGCCCGCATGCCTCATCTTTTGATTGCCGGGGCCACCGGCTCGGGTAAAAGTGTGGCGGTCAACACCATTATCTGTTCCATCCTTTTTAATGCGACCCCGGACGAGGTGCGTTTGCTGCTGGTCGATCCCAAGCGGATCGAGCTTTCCGGTTACGAGCATATCCCCCACCTTCTTCATCCGGTGGTGGTTGATCCCAAGATGGCAAGTCGTGCTTTGCAATGGGCGGTGCGCGAGATGGAGCGGCGCTATCAGCTCATGGAAGAAGCCAGGGTCAAGAGTCTGGCCAGCTATAATAAGGTCGCCGAAATCAAGTTACCCCTGATTGTCATAATCATCGACGAACTGGCTGATTTGATGATGGTTTCCTCCAACGAGGTCGAGGATGCGGTTGCCCGCCTGGCCCAAATGGCCCGGGCGGCCGGCATGCATCTTATTCTGGCGACCCAGCGTCCCTCCGTGGATGTTTTGACCGGTTTGATCAAGGCCAATTTCCCGACCAGGATGTCCTTTAAGGTTTCCTCTAAGATCGATTCCCGGACCATTCTTGACGGCAGTGGCGCCGAACATCTGCTCGGCGCCGGAGATATGCTATTTATGCCCCCCGGCACCTCCAAGCTGCAGCGTATTCATGGCGCTTATATCTCTGAGAAGGAGACCGAACGGGTTGTCTCCTTTCTTAAGGATCAGCAGCCGGCCCGTTATGACGAGGCCATCATGAAGATTGCCGAGGAGCCTGATGCCGGTGGCGGCGTCGAAGACGGTGAGTATGACGAAAAATATGACGAAGCCGTTGCCTTGGTCTGTGAGTCGGGGCAGGCTTCGATCTCTATGGTTCAGCGGCGGCTCAGGGTTGGTTATAATCGGGCGGCCCGAATGATAGAGGTCATGGAAAAGGAAGGTGTGGTCGGCCCTGCCGATGGTTCGAAACCTCGTGAAGTTATTGCCAGAAAAGATTATTAGTAAATAAATAACGCATGGTATTTTTGCGTGGAAATATTTTTTGTTCTTTAGGAGAGATAATGAAAGTTTCCGGTTCACCGATCGATATTACCAACGTCCAGATGGTGGTTTATCATCTGCCAGACGGCCAAAAAATCGCAATCAAAATGGATGGTGTTGAGCAGTTTCTTGACCTTGGTTTAGGGCGAATCTGTGATACCTCCGATATTGATGGTACCATCCATTTTTTCCCGCGGGGTAATGCATAGTTTTTTAAGAATATGCCGATGTTATAAAAAAGAGGGTGATGCAATTTTATTCATTGGCCCTGGATAGCTATGATTATTTGAATTTTTGCTTAAAATTTCAATATGGTGTAGTTTGCTATGTGACTTTGTCGGATAATAGTTGTTAATCATATGAGGCTAAGCCTTCATTTATGTTTCCTCAATTTATCTTAGTATCACTGGTTTCAATCGGAGCAATAATTCTCTTTGTTTCCTTGTTTCCCACCTATAGAATTTGCCAAGAAGAGCATCTCCATATTATCGGTTGGAAATTTCTTGGTATTTTAATCATTTTTTTTATCATGGGATATATCCTCTACGGAGTATCTCTTTTTTTTACGCCTTACTCCCCAACCTTACTGATCGTATCTCTTCTCCTGCTCGGTGGCAGCATTTTCGTAATAATGGTGGTGTTGCTGACTCTGCACTCTATCAATCATATTACCCATCTTGCCGCTAAAGAAAGACACCGCGCCCTTCATGATGAATTAACCGAGCTTCCCAACCGGACTCTTTTGCAGGACAGGATCGATCACGCCATTAGTGTGGCGAGACGGGACAATCATACGGTTTCCGTCCTGTTGATGGATCTTGACCGGTTTAAGGAGATCAACGATGCCTTGGGCCATTTTTATGGTGATTATGTTTTGCAGAAGGTAGCTATCCGTCTTCGTCGAGCATTGCGCCAATCCGATACCCTTTCCCGTTTTGGGGGTGACGAATTTGCCGTTGTCCTCCCCGGTTCCAATGTTCAGGATGCGAAGAAGATAGCCCAGAAAATTGCCAAATTCATTGAACAACCCATTATGATTGAGGGGCATCGACTTACGGTCGGCGTTAGTATCGGGATCACCATGTTTCCCGACCATGGTAACGACAGTGAGTCCTTGATCCAGCATGCCGATCTTGCCATGTATGAAGCCAAGCGAAGCGGCATTGTCTATGCCGAGTTTAACCCTGAACAGGATCGGATGACCTGGAACAGACTGATTTTCATGGGTGAGCTTCGCGATGCCATGAACAAGGACCAGTTGACCCTTTATTATCAGCCTAAAATCTCCGCGAACGATCATGAGCTGGTCGGGGTTGAGGTGCTTGTCCGTTGGTTTCATCCGGATAAAGGGCTGCTGCCGGCCGAAGATTTTATTTTGCTTGCCGAAAAGGCCGGTTTGCTTTCCACGATGACCTTATGGATTTTGGAGCGGGCCATCCAGCAGATTGCCGAGTGGCAGGGCAAGGGGCATGTCATTACCATTGCGGTGAATCTGTCGATTAATAATCTTCAGGATCTGGAGTTTCCCGGCCAGGTTGAAGAGTTGCTTGCCAAATATAAGGTTAATCCGGTCCAATTGACCATGGAAATAACTGAAACCAGTATGATGGCGGATCCGGAACGGGTTAAAAAAGTCGTCTCAAGGCTCACCAATCTGGGTATTGCAATGGCCATTGACGATTACGGGACCGGTTATTCATCTTTGGTCTATCTGAGGAAATTTCCGGCCATCGAGATTAAGATCGATAAATCATATATCAGTAATATGCTGGAGGATGAGGACAACGCGGTTATTGTGAGATCAACCATTGAAATGGCTCACAATATCGGGCGTAAGGTCGTTGCGGAAGGGGTGGAGGATAGAGACACCATGCTGGCCCTGGAAGAGATGAGCTGTGATTATTTGCAGGGATATTATATCTCCAGGCCTCTGCCCCCTCGTGAGCTTTACGCCTGGCTTGAACAGGGGGCCGGTAAGGCCGATCATCTTTAACTAGTTTCTTTAGTGAGCTGTGAGTAGCCTATAGGCTGTTGGGTTGCTGTTATTGCTGTAAACCGCTGGTCAAAGTTCCGGGTTGTCGATTCCTTTGCCCCCTCCGGCGGAGCTGAGATCCTTAACTTTTCTCCTTATCCTTTTCGGCGTCCCCAAATAGTCCATAATCCTAACCGCTTATTTACCAAGATGTAGTGGCCCCCATTTGAACCGGACACCCTAGTATGTTAAATAACGACTAGGAGTATAACTATGTCAAATACTAGTAGTTCACATGATTTTAAAAATGTTGAGGTAATCACCTCTGTCCAGCGCCG
>DUZU01000039.1 GCA_013349285.1 Deltaproteobacteria bacterium
ACTGGCGATTGATCCCGGCAACGCACAAACCTGGCATCATATCAGCATTGTTTTTCTTGACCGCAAACAATATGAACTGGCGGAAAAATATGCCGGAAAAGCGCTGGAGATTAACCCCAATTATATCAAGGCGCAACGAACGCTTGCAGAGATCAACCGCTTGCGGACTACTTATCCCTGATTTGCCTCGCTATCGGTTACTGAGTGATGTTTGACATGCTTTTGATGACCGCGTTTCGGTCGGGAGTGTCAATCTTCACTTCACCGGCTTCATCTACCCGCACCCATGGTGCTTCCTGCACCGAATACCAGATGCCGATGGTTTAGTCCGGGCAATGGATTAAATATAGCCGTTATCTTTGAGGTGGCGGGTAATGTCTTCGGGGGAGAAATTAATTTTTTTGGAGATCCGCTCGGCATGGCTGTCCCGGGAGATGCCGGGAATGAATTGATGGGTGGGGGCGTCGTTTTTAAATTCGACCTGCATGAATTTGCCCAGGTTCGACTTCTGGAAATTTTCGGCCAGTTCAAATGAGTGGGTGACCAGCATGGTCGAATTGCATTTGGCCAAGAGGCCGTTGAGGATCGCCACCGATTGATTCATTCGTTCGTGGCTGGTGGTCCCTTCGGCAATCTCATCCAGAATAACCAGGCTTTTAGGGGTGGTGGCATAAAAAATGTCCCTGGTGGTGCGAAGTTCGGTGCCGAACCTGCCCTCGAGATCGTTCAATGAATCAAAGGCCGGGGCCTGGTAGGCGATGTGGGTGGCAATATTCATTTTGGCTTTTTCCGCCACCACCGGCGCGCCGATCTGGCCCAGGATCTGACTCTGGACCACGCTTTTGCAATAGGTGGTTTTGCCGCCGCTGTTGGGGCCGGTGATAAAGGTGACCTCGCCGTTGAGCTTGACATCGTTGCCCACATAGTCGGGGTTATCCTTGGCCAGGATCGGGTTTTTCAGGTTGCGGGCCTCGAAATAATGGCGTTCGCCGTCGGTGATTTCGGGCATCACCGTGGCGTGGTTGATACTGTGCCGAAACTCACCCAGGGAATAGGTCACGTCCAGGCAGCCGATCGCCTCGATCGCCGAAGCAAAGCGGCCGGAGCTTAAGAAGCGGCTGCGCAGGGGGAGCACCGCGGTTTCGTAGTCGAAAATAGGTTTGAGCAGGCCGCCGTACAAGGTTCCCAGAAAAAAACCGCCGCCGGAGAGGATGGTCAGATATTGGGCCAGGGCCGGGTTCATGAAGCCGATCTGGCCGGCCCCGCTGATCAGGAGGCAGGGCAGGATCGGGGCAATGCTGCCGCCGGACAAGCGGCCGTTGCGGTAGCGCAAGGCCGGGGTGAACCATTTTTTTTCACTTTGGCCGATGACGCCCCGGATGGTCCGATAGGTCGGCTTTCGGATCAGTTCGCTTTCCGGCGATCTGCCGAACAACCTGATCATGCCCAGCAGCGAATCGAGATAGATGGTTTCGGGCTGCGGGATGGCCTCTGCCGCCTTGTGCATGTTTTCGATGGCCTTGATGGCTTTTTTAACCACCCCGTAAGGGGCAATGGCCTGAAAGTTGCCATTGAGATAGCGAAACAGGTCCGGCTCTCCTTTGCGGATTTCCCCCAGAAAATCAGCGACCGCATTCCGGAGCCGGTCGTTGGCCCCGAGTTCCAACAATCCTTCCTGTTTGGCCTGGATCAGTTCCAGGGATTCGGACGGAGTGGCCAGGGAATGAAAGAGGCGGGCGGCGCCGACGTTGGTAATGGTATGGTTAAGCGCCTTGTACAGGTCGTGGATCTCCACCATCTCCATGGTGCGTTTATCGATAATGGTTTCCGTGATCAGCGCAAACATCCGTCGGCTGTCGAACATCTTGCCTTCGGGTCGGCTTTCGTCAATGATCATGTTGCGGAAATTAAGGTCGATGATCAATTTGTCATTGGTCTGGTCTGGCATAAATGGTTTCCCGGGTACAACAAGCCGTTTTTTCGGCTAAAAAAATAAAAGATACTTGTGGATGGTATCCGGATAATTTGTTCGGCAAAAGCGTGTTAACTTACTCAATAAATGATGTTTTTGTCAAGGTGAGCATTGGCGGCCCTGGTAGGCCGGGCCGGCCGATATTGACACTTTGTCGGTCCACGTATTAGGGTGATATAACAGGTTATGATGGTTTAGCATATTTTATAAGGCAGGGTGGTGGATATAATGCGCCTTTTTATGGTTATCATGCTTCTTTTCCTTTTGCCCCCGCAGGCCGGGGCCGCCATCACGGCCGCCGAGATTATCAAAAAGGTTGAAGATAACCTCAACGGCGAAACGGCCCGCCTGGCCATTGCCATGACCGTCAAAACCAGCCGCACCCAGCGCACCGTCAGGCTGGAGAGTTTTTCAATCGGCACTGACAAGAGCTTTATCCGCATTGCCTATCCCAAAAAAGATGAAGGCATCACCTTTTTGAAGGTGGACAAGCAGATGTGGCAGTATGTGCCGCGCATTGAAAAAATTATCAAGATTCCGGCCTCCATGATGCAGCAGAGCTGGATGGGCAGTGATTTCTCCAATGACGACCTGATCAAGGAAAGCTCGATCAGTAAAGATTATGACGCCAACCTGCTCGGCGAAGACGGCAGCGGATTTTCCCTTGAGCTCATCCCCCATCCCGAGGCGCCGGTGGTCTGGGGGAAAATAATCATGGGGGTGAGCCGCTCTTCCTTTCTGCCGACCGAAGTGGATTATTTTGACGAGGAAGGCGTGCTGGTCCGCACTCTTTATTACCGGGAGGTCCAGCGGTTTGCCGGTCGGCTGTACCCCAGCCTCTGGGTGATGGAGCCGAAAACCCCGGACAAGGCGGGGCACCAGACCATCGTCCGGGTAGAGGCGGCGGAGTTTGATCAGCCCATCGACCCAGAGTATTTTACCAAACGGGCCCTGAAAAGGTTTTCCAAATGATGGTGGCGGCTATTGCCTGGCGGAATATCCGGGCCAATAAGAAACGGAGCATCGTCACCGTGGCGCTCATCAGTCTGACCACCGCTCTGCTTGTTTACTCCTCGGCCTTTATGGACGGCTCCCATAACAAGATGATTCAGGCCGCGGTGGAGATTTATCCCGGTTACCTGCAGATCACCCAGCGGGATTTTCGTGACAATCCCAGTTATGATAATCTCATCCTGGATACCGGCGCCCTTCATCGCCTGGTTGAGAAAACCGCCGGGGTTGCCGCCCATGGCGCCCGGTTTGAAACCTTTGTCCTCTATGCCGCCCGGGAAAAGGCGGTGGGGGCCATGCTCACCGGCATTGAGCCGGAGCCGGAAAAATTGCTCTCCAGACTGCATTCCTCCCTGGTCAAGGGGCGTTACCTGACCAAGGATGACACCAACGCACTCTACATGGGGGTGGAGCTTGCCAAGCGGCTCAAGGTGGATGTCGGCGACACCCTGTCCTTTATCGGCAACGGCGCTGATTATTCCTTTGCCGCCGATCGGGTGGAGGTGGTCGGCCTTTTTAAAACCGGGCTCTTTGATTTTGACGGCGGCGCCACCTTTCTCAATAAGCCGTACTTCGATCAGATGATGGCCAGCACTGATCTGGCCACCCATTATGTGGTCTTGCCCCGTCAGCCGGCGGCGGTGGAGGAACTGGCCGCTGGACTGCGGCAGCAACTGAGCCGCGACTATCGCGCCGAAAGCTGGCGACAGACCATGGGCGGCCTGGTCGAGGCGATGGAGGTGGACTCCATCTTCGGCTACATCACCCTGGGGATAATCTTTATCGTGATTTTTTTTGTGATCATGATCTATACCCTGCTCACCGTCTTTTCCCGGATCAGGGAGATCGGGATCCTGCGCGCCATCGGCACCACCCCGGGCCAGGTGCTGGCCATGCTCCTGGGCGAGAGTATGATCCTGAGCCTGCTCAGCGTTTGTCTGGGCGGGCTGATCGGCGGGGCGCTCGCCTATTATTTCTATCTCAACCCCATGGAATTTCCGTCCTACGAAGAGCAGTTCAAGCAGTACGGGCTGGCGGTGACTTCCATGCCCTGCGCCTTTGAACCGCTGACCATCCTGCGGGATATGGCGATCATGTTTCTGCTCTCCCTGCTGTCCGGGCTTTATCCCATTGTCAAGGTGAACCGTTACCAGCCGGTGGAGGCCATGCACCATGTTTAGATCGACCGGGTCAGGCTTGCTGGTTGCCAGGATTGCCTGGGCCTCGCTGCTCAGGCGGCGGACGAGAACGGTGCTGGTGGTGCTGATGATTGCCATGAGCCTGTGGGGGTTGCTGTTCATGCAGGGGTTGTATGAGGGGATGTATGAGCAGATGATCGACAACGCCATCCGCAGCGGCAGCGGCCATCTTACCATTTATGCCAAAGGTTATCGGCTGGAGCCGGACATAAAAAAACTGATCACCAATATTGAGGAGGTGGCGCGGTTTTTAGCAAAAGATCAACGGGTGGCGAGCGTTGTCTCCCGGATCAATCAGGAGGCCTTGGCCGCCACCGCCAACTATTCGCGCAATGCCAAGGTGCTCGGGGTTGAGCTTGGGGCCGAGCAGAAACATGGCCGGCTGGCCGATTACCTCCGGCAAGGGGAGTTGGCCTTCGGGCCCAAGGCAAGGGGGGCGGTGGTCGGCTCGGGTCTGGCTAAAAAGCTGAAAATCAGCCTGGGCCACAAGCTGGTTCTTTCGGCCCAGGCCACGGATAACGAGGTCTCGGCCATCGCCCTCAAGGTGCGGGGCATCATCAAGACCAACAACCTGGCAATTGACGATGGGGCGGTTTTTATCGATCAGGCCAAGGCGGCGGAGTTTCTCGGGATTGGGGCCGGAGTGACCCAGGTCTGTGTCATCCTTCATTCCGAAGAAGAGATGGTCCCCCTGCAGCAGGCGCTGCGCCAAAAATTTACCGATCTTGAGGTGTTTCGCTGGGATGAGCTGTATCCCGCCCTGATGCAGAGCCGGGTGATGATGGAGGGGTTCAGCTATGTGACCTATCTGCTCGTCTTCGCGGTGGCCGCCCTTGGCATTTTCGGGGTGATTCTGGTGTCGATTCTCGAACGGATCAGGGAATTCGGGATCATGCTCGCCATCGGCACCGAGTTTGCGCTGATCAGAAAAATCGTGCTGTTCGAATCATTTATTATCGGTTTTCTCGGTTATCTGTCCGGTTCCCTGCTCGGCGGGCTGACCCTTAATTATTTTCGGGTCCATGGTCTTGATCTGACCGCCTTCAGCGAGGGGCTGGATGCCTTTGGCCTTGATGCGATCATGTATTCGATCATCAAGCCTGATTATTTTGTGACCGCCTTTCTGGCCGTATTGCTGGCCACCATCCTCAGCGTCATCTTTCCCTTGCGGGTGCTGAAGAAGGCCAGGCCCATAGAGGCGATCACCAAATTATAAGCAAAGGGAAGGGCAGTGATGAGTGAGTTTCTGCAGGTAAAGGATATCTCCAAGGTTTTCAATCCGGAACAGGAGTTTGAGGTTGCGGCCTTGAGCGGGATCAATCTAGCCATCGGCCGGGGGGAATTCGTGGTGATCTCCGGGCCCTCGGGCAGCGGCAAGACCACCCTGCTCAATATCATCGGCGGCCTTGACGCGGCCAGCGGCGGGGCGGTGATCCTCGACGGGCTCACCCTCACCGATCTTGCGGAAAAGGAGCTTTGCCTGCAACGGCGCGATCACATCGGTTTTGTTTTTCAGGCCTACAACCTGATCCCGGTTCTCACCGCCCGGGAGAATATCGAGTATGTCATGAAGCTCCAGGGCAAAAGCCAACAGGATTGTGACGCCCGGGTGGTGGAGATCGCCGAAAAGTTGGGGATCGCCCAGTTGTTGAACAAGCTGCCCAATCAGTTGAGCGGCGGCCAGCAGCAACGGGTGGCGGTGGCCCGGGCGGTGGCGTCCAAGCCCAAGCTGATCCTGGCCGATGAGCCCACCGCCAACCTGGACAGTGGAACCGCCGCGGAATTGATGGCCATGATGGAAAAGCTCAATCGGGAGGAGCGGATAACGGTGATTTTTTCTTCCCATGATCCCATGGTGATCGCCAAGGCCAGGCGTTCCATTATCCTGCGGGATGGCCGGGTGGTGCAAAATGAAATTACCCCGTAGCCTGATGGCGGTGCTGCCGCTTTTGGGCTGGCCGCTGGACTATGGGCTGGAGAACAACAATATTCTCAGCTATGACCAGGCGCAACAGGGTAAGGATTACAACCGCTTGCGCCTGGAGAGCACGGTGCGGCCGCAAGATAATCCCGCCCTGGTCGGCCGGCTGATTATCGACAACGAGTCGAGTTACCAATACCTGCAGCGTTCACTGGTCAATGAGACCTCGATTTACCGGGCCTACCTCGAGTATCGCGGGGAAAAACATTTTTGGGTGGCGGGCCGGCAGCGGGTGCCCTTCGGGGTCGGCCGGGTCTGGAATCCGGTTGACGTCTTTAATCCCATTGATTCTTTCAGTATTGAGACCGCCGAGCGCAAAGGCACCGAAGCCCTGCGCTATGAATATGCCGTCAGCGATCTGGCCAATTTTGACCTCACTGTTGCCAAGGAAAAAAGTGCGGCCCGGATCAAGGGCTTCATGCGCCATGCCGATCTCGCCCTGCTTGCGGTCTATGACAATGAAAACGACCGCGATCTCATCGGCTACGAGGCGGCCGGCGAGCTGCTGGACACCGGCATCGAGTTGCGCAGCGAGGGGGGCCGCTTCCACGACCGGCGTCGCGGTGGATGCTTCACCGAGTTTATCCTCGGCGCGGAATACGGGTTTGCCAACTCGTTCAGCCTGCTTGGCGAGTATAGGTACAACGATGAGAGCAAGGTCGATTACTGGGCAACCTCTCTCGGTTACCAGGCCACCCCGCTGCTGGCCCTGCGCTTGCTCAATATTGTCAATCTTGACGATCACAGCCACTTTACCACGCCCTCTTTCGTCTACAGTTTGAGCGATGAAATGAGCCTTGCCTGCGGGGCTTTGTTTTACGATGGCGGCAAAGATGATGAGTTCGGCGGGGTTAGCGACCGCTATTTTCTAAACTGGTATGTGCATTTTTGATCAGCTCAGCCCACTGAGGGGGTGGATTAGGGCCTGGATTTCTTGGATATTTTTATTCTTTTTCAGAACAGCCGTCTTGTGTTTACCGAAAATAATTGCCTATAATAATTTGCAGATAGGTTTTATTTTCAGATTTGCTCACAGAAAGGAATCATATGTCCGAACAAAGCATTTTCGCAAAAACTCTTGGCGCGACCAAAAAAGTCCTCATTGTTGAGGATGAGAAAACCCAACGGTTCCTGTTGGCCAAGCATCTTGGCGATAGCGGTTATGAAATCCTGCAGGCGGAGGACGGAGAAGCGGCCTTTGAGATCTTGACCAATGATCCGGAGATCCGCCTGGTGGTAACGGATCTGATGATGCCGAGGATGGATGGCTTTGAGTTGATCAAAAAAATCAGGAAAACCGAGCTGCGCTATACCTATATCCTGGTTCAGACCAACCGGGATGATGAAGAGGCGCTCTATCGGGCTCTGGCGTTGGGGGCGGATGATTTTCTGACCAAGCCGGTGCGGGCCGTGGAGCTGCGGCTCAGGCTGGAATCAGGGATCAGGTTGATTCATATTGAAAAATTTGAGGAGCTGGTCTTTTTCCTGACCAAGCTGGCCGCCCTGCAGAGCAAGGAAACGAGCAGCCATCTCGACCGGATGTATCATCTGACCAGAATTTTGGCCCGGGATCTGGCCAAAACCCATCCGGAGCTCGGCATGACCAACGCGGTGGCCGAGGGCATCGCCCGGGTCAGCCCGCTTCATGATCTGGGTAAGGTTGCCATCTCCAGCGCCTTGCTCCATAAAAGTGAAAAATTGAGCCATCAGGAGGTTTGCCGCCTGCAGGAGCACGCCAAGATCGGCGGCGAACTAATCAAAGAGGTCTATGAGCAGACCGATTCGCCTTATCTCTATCTCGCCTTTGAGATAGCCATGTTTCACCATGAGCGCTGGGACGGCAATGGCTATCCCCTGGGGTTGGCCGGGAATAAAATCCCCCTGTGTGCGAGAATCGTCGCCCTGGCCGATGCCTATGACGCCATGACCTCCACCCGCTGTTACCAATTGGTTTTGACCCACGCCGAGGCCAAGGCGGAAATTGTCAGCAAGCAGGGTAAACAGTTTGATCCCATGGTCGTGGAGTCTTTTTTGCGGCAGGAAGTGGAGTTCCAGATCATCAAGGAGCAACATTCCGAGCTATGATCTTTTCGCCGCCAGGTTCAGGCGCGGAAGCCTTCTCTGCGATTAAGTCCTGCTTGGGCTGACTGCCCTGTTTTTTCTGATCAGCACCGCGTTGCGGCCGGCTGAAACATGGTTGCGGTCATCGGTAAATGCCGGCCAGATTCATGCTGTCCACGTATTGGGAAACCCCCAGGACGATGTGCTCGGCAACGTTGCTCAGGTATTTATCCGTTTTCAGGTGTTTTTCTTCTACAGGGTTGCTCATGAAGGCGATCTCGGTGAGGATGGCCGGCATCTGGGCGCCGATCAAGACGATGAACGGCGCTTTTTTTACGCCCAAGTTATTGATATGGTTGTATTTTTTGCCTAGCCCGGTGACCATCTCCTCCTGAACCAACTCGGCCAGCTTGACCGATTCGTGCAGTTTAGAGTTGCTGAGCAGGTCGACCAGGATCGATTGCAAATCGCTGAGCTGGCGGGTCGAGGTGGCGTTTTCCTGGGCGGCCAGGCGCATGGCGTCCTTGTTGCTGGCCAGATCAAGCACATAGGTTTCAATGCCGCGCACCTCGGATTGGGGTGCGGCATTGACATGGATGGAGAGGAACAGATCGCCTTCCTTGGAGTTGGCAATGGCGGTTCGCTCTTCCAGGGGAATAAAGATATCGCTGTTGCGGGTGAGGACCACATCGCAGCCAAGGCTGTCTTTGAGTTTTGCCGCGACCTTGCGGGCCACCTTCAAGACAATGTCTTTTTCCTTGAGACCGCCGGCGCTGCAGGTTCCCGGATCTTTGCCGCCATGGCCGGGGTCGATCACGATTCGGCGAATACCAAGGCCCAGCTGGCGGACCAGGGAGAGGGCCTCGCCGCTCGGGCCGCCGGCCTTCGGCTGATCGTTGCTCATGACGTCAATGACCACCCGGAACGGATCGACCAGGCTGAACACCTTATAGTCGGAGATGTTGGTCTGGGTGTCCAGCACCACCCGTACCGTATCCGCATCATGTTGGCCGTTGCGCACCTGCCGCAGCAGGCCGTCTTCGATGGGCACGATGTCGCCCGCCTCCGGGCTGAGCCGGGAATTGAGCAGGTCGATATAAAGCCGCCTCGGGGTGTCCTTGGTTTCGGCGAGGATCTGGTGTTTGAAGGTGACCGGCTCGGTGGTCTCCACCACCACCCGGGTGTAACGCTTGCTTGACCAGTGGCGCAGCGGCAGGATCGTGGCCTGGCCCTCGCTGCCGGGTTGTTTGGGGGGCAGCTCCTGGGTTTTGGCAATCTTGACCGCCCGGGGGGTGATGCTTTTAATCTCCATCTCCTCTGCCGCAACGGGGGGGGAGGGCGGTTCCGGCCCGCCCTTGATCTGCTGCAGCTGGTGGGTTGCCCCGCTTACCATATCCCCGTCCGGATAGATGGCGGCGATCTTGGCAAAGGTGGCGGCCGCCTTGTTGCTGTTTTTTTTGTCTTCGAGATAGATGCGGCCGATGGCGTAAAGGGCATCATCCGCCAGGCTGTTTTTAGGGTAGAGGGTGGCGACGTCCTCATAATAGGCGATGGCCTCGCCCAGATCCAGGGGGTTGTTGCTGCGGTCGTACATGTGGTGGTAAACCTTGCCCAGCATGAACAGGCTTTTCGGGGCAACTTCGTGGTTGGGATATTTTTTGTAGAGTTGGCGGAAGGCCTTGGCGCAGACCTTCCAGTTGTCACGCTGCTTGCCGCGCTGGGTGCTGGTCAGATTCTGGTAGAAGGCCTTGGCCTGGCCATACTGTTTGCTGATGGTGGCCGGGCCCACCGGCTCAACCGCCAGAGCGTTGGTCGCCAAGAGCAGCAGGGCAATGATCAACCGCAGGCTTGGCCGGGCAATGTTGTTGTTCAGGCGGGTCATAGTTTTTCGAGCCGACTTAAGCATCGTTCAACTCTTTAAGTTCGTAGATAAGGTTTAATGCTTGCCTGGGGGAGAGACTGTCCGGGTTGATTTCGGCGAGTCTGCTCGCCAGCGGATGCTCGCCGGCGCTGAACAGGCGAAGCTGGCTGGGGTGCGCGCTTTTTTTCCGGTTGGCCGAGGTGGCGATCCTGGGCTCGCCCTGGCGATTGAATTCGCCCTGTTCGATATTATGCAATAATTCTTTGGCTCTGGCAACCACTCGGGCCGGAACCCCGGCCAGGGCCGCCACTTGGATGCCGTAACTGCGATTGGTGCCGCCGGGCAGCAGTTTATGGAGAAAGATGATGGTGTCGTTCCATTCCCGCACCGCGATATTGTAGTTCTTGACCCGCTCATGGGTGGCGGCCAGCTCGGTGAGCTCATGGTAATGGGTGGCAAAGATGGTTTTAACCCCCTTGCCGTTTTTCAGCACCAGATCTTCGGCCACGGCCCAGGCAATGGAGAGGCCGTCGAAGGTGGAGGTGCCGCGGCCGATTTCGTCAAGGATCACCAGGCTTTTGTCGGTGGCGTTGTTGAGGATATTGGCGGTTTCGTTCATTTCCACCATGAAGGTGGATTGGCCCCGCCGCAGATCGTCCATGGCCCCTACCCTGGTGAAGATCCGGTCGACCACCCCGATCTTGGCCTCCTGAGCCGGGACAAAAGAGCCCATCTGGGCCATGAGGGTGATCAGGGCGGTTTGCCTGAGTACCGTTGATTTGCCGGCCATATTGGGGCCGGTGATGATCAACACCTCTTCGGCGCTCTGGTCGAGATGGACGTCATTGGGCACAAAGCGGCCCGGGGGCAGGGAGCGTTCGATTACCGGATGACGGCCCTCCTTGATGATAATGGCCTCGTCCTCATTGACCTGGGGCCGGGTGTAATGATATTTCTGGGCCGCTTCGGCCAGGCAGGCGAAAAAATCTATCTGGGCGATGTGGGCCGCGGCTTTGAGGATTCTGGAGCTTTGGGCCGCAACCGTGGCCCGGATGGCGGTAAAGAGCCGGTATTCCAGATCCAGCCGTCGTTCCTGGGCGCCGCTCACCTTGTTTTCAAACTCCTTGAGTTCCGGGGTGATGTAGCGTTCGGCATTGACCAGGGTCTGTTTGCGAATATAGTCCTCGGGAACCTTGCCGACCTGGCCCTTGCTCACCTCGAGAAAATAGCCGAAAACCTTGTTGAAGCCGATCTTGAGGTTGCTGATCCCGGTCCGTTGCCGTTCCCGGGCCTCAAGGCCCAGAATAAGCTCCTTGCCGTCCCGCAGGATAATGACCAATTCGTCCAGTTCCTCATGATAGCCGGTTTTGATCAGGTTGCCTTCCCGCAGGGTGATCGGCGCGTCGTCGCGGATGGTGCTCTCCAGCAGGTCGCGGATATCATCCAGCTCATCAAGGCTGTCGCGGATGTCCGCCAGCAGGCCGCGGCAATCGCCAAGTTTTGCCTTGAGAAGGGGCAGCTGCCCCAGGGAAACCTTGAGCGCGGTCAGGTCCCGGGCATTGCCGCTGCCTAACACCACCCGGCTGTTGAGCCGCTCCAGGTCGTAAACCTTGGAGAGCAGGGCTTTGAGTTCCTCCCGCAGCCGACTGTCGAGGTAGAGTTGTTCCACGGTGTCGAGCCGCAGGTTGATGGCCGCCACCTCCTGCAGGGGCAAGAGCAGGCTTTTTTTGAGAAAGCGGGCGCCCATCGGCGTTTCGGTGAGATCAAGGGTGGCGAGCAGCGAGCCCTCCCGTTTGCCGCCGATGATGGTCTGGGTCAGTTCCAGGTTGCGCCGGGAAGAGTCGTCCATGAGCAGCACGTTGTCAAACTCGATGGGGGTCAGCCGCTCGATATGGTTCAGATCGGTTTTTTGGGTCTCCTGCAAATAGAGCAGCAGGCTGCCCGCCGCCGCAATGCCGGCCTTCATTTGCGCGCAGCCGAAACCGGCGAGGTTGGCCACCTGGAAATGGTCGAGCAGGGCCTGGTTGGCGGTTTCCGGGTAAAAGGTGGAGAGCGGCCGCGGGCTGATACAGCTCTGCGGCACAGAGGCCGCCAGTTCCGCGGCCAGGTCTGTTTCTTTGGTCTGGCCCTCCTGTTCCGGCAGCAAGATCTCGGCCGGCCCCATGCGGCCAAGCTCGTCGAGCAGGGCGGAGAGGTTTTCGCGTTCGGTGACCAGAAATTCGCCGGTGGAAAGATCGAGCAGGCTCAAGCCCCAGCTGTTGCCTTTTTGGCAGATGGCGGCCAGGTAGAGGTTCTCCTTGTCGTCGAGCAGCTGTTCTTCGGTGACCAGCCCCGGGGTCACCACCCGGACCACCTCGCGCTTGACCACCCCCTTGGCTTCCTTGGGGTCTTCCACCTGTTCGCAGATCGCCACCTTGAAGCCGGCCTTGATCATCTTGGCCAGATAGGAGGTGACCGCGTGATACGGGATGCCGCATAAGGGCACTCGGTTTTCGGCATCCTTGCTGTTGCGGGAGGTGAGGGTGATGCCCAGCACCTTGGAGGCGGTTATCGCATCATCAAAGAACATCTCGTAAAAATCGCCGAGTCGGTAGAAGAGGATTGCGTCCTGATGCTGGGCCTTGATCTCAAGGTATTGCTGCATCATCGGGGTAATTGGCGGGGAACCTGCTTTTTTTTCGGACATGGATTCTTGGGTCGGTGAAGTTGCTATGGGTTCCGGCCTGACAGCTATCAGAACGGCAAAAGATAGTTGAGCAAAGTTAATTACCGATAGTTATGAGGTTTTGCCGGTCTTGTCAAGTAATCTTGCAAAGCGCTTTCCCCGGCTCCGGTCGGGGATCGGGCCCCGGTAAATTCATTTTTTGCAACTGATGCATCGGTGGTGGGTTGAAAGGTTGAACATTGAGAGTAAATACGGTAGGTTGTTTCCATCTTGTTTTGATAGGTTTTGAGGGGTGGAACAATTTGTAAATTTATTTTTTTTCGGCAGTTGCCGAAATGGAGGAGGGGTATGTTTTTACGTGGATTTTTATTGTTTGGGGCATTGTTGCTGAGCGCGGTAACCGCATCGGCCGGGGTTATTACCATCACCGAAGAACCGCAGCTTTTGATTGATTTGCGCAAGGCCTATGTGGCGGAGCAGGCCAACGCGGTGATGCCGGAGGACATTGCCCGGGCGGAACTGGAATATGAGGAGGCCAAGAAGAAGGCGATCACGGTTGATTCCTACAAGGCCAAGCGGATGGCCATTGAAAAGGCCCGAGAAAAAGAATTCGCCGTGATCAAGGCCCGTTATCAGAAAGAGTTGGCCAAACTCGAGCAGGGAACCCTTGCCGCGGTTGATAAGGAGTATCAGCAAAAAAATGCCGCCCTCAAGGAACGTGAGGTGGGCAAGGTCCACGAAAATTATCTCAAAAAACTCGAGAAATTGGAAAAGGATCTTATCGGCCAAAGCGATCTGGCCGGCGCCCTGGTGGTGCAGACCGAGCGCAAGAAAATGAGCCTGATCGACCCCACCAAGCCGGTGGCGGCAGCGCCGGCGCCGGTGGTTGACGCGCCGAAGGCCGAGGCGGCGCCGGTGGTGGCCCCGGAAAAGGACTGGCAGACCCAGGACAACAAAATCCACATCAGCTCCGTCCGCGGCGTGGCCGGCTCAGAGGGTAATGTTGCCAATAACGTCTATCCGTTTCGCCTTGAAAAATTAGGGCAAAATGCCAAGTTGGTGTTTTACGGTTACGGCAATCGCTCGGACAATTCCTATGGCGAGGTTTATCTTATTACCCCTGACGGCAATCGGAACGAGGTGGCCTCGTGGTCTCCGAATAAGCTTCAGGGACCAAAGTTTTCCGAGGTGAAATCCTACAGCGACGTCCAGCCCATTGATGCCGATATTTCTAGCTATGTTAAGCAGGCCGGGCTCTATAAGGTTGAGTTTCTTTACCGGGACGGGGACGAGGCATTGAATATTTATCGGGTGGAGTTGCAGACCTGGTAGAAAAAACAGGGTGGGGGCCGGTAGAATTGCCCCCTTTCCTGGGCACAACAAGCTGATGGTCACCCAACCGATAGAGGCGGCTGCCGGCGCCCTTCAGCCGCCGCTCTTCTGGCTTGCTAATAGGTTAGATGAGCCCGTGATTTTATCAAACGATTAACGCCTCTTTAAATTCCGGCTGGAGCCTGGCAAAGGTGTTGTCGATGTGTTCGGGGATGGTGCGCACCTCATCGAGGACGGTCATGAAGTTGTGGTCGCCCTCCCAGCGGGGCACGATGTGGTAATGGAGATGGTCGGCTATGCCGGCGCCGGCCACCTTGCCCAGGTTGAGACCGATGTTGAAGCCGTCGGGCCGGAGATGTTTTTTGAGAATGACCGTGCATTGCTGCAGCATCGCCGCGAGTCGGCTGTTTTCCTCATGGTTAAGCTCGGTGATCTCCGCGAGATGGCGGCTGGGCGCCACCAGCAGGTGGCCGTTGCTGTAGGGAAAGCGGTTCATCAGCACGGTAAGGATCGGATCGCGATAGAGGATCAGGTCATCCTTGGAAAAGGGTTTGTCCTGGGCCGCGCAGAAGATACAACCGCCCTTTTTGCCTTCTTTGCCCTCGATATAGGCCATCCGCCATGGGGTCCACAGGTTTTTCACTTGCCGCTCCTCAGTTGATAGATTCGGCCCTCTAGAGTTGTCCCCACCTCCAAGATTGCGAAAGTGCCGCCGGCGCCATGGTAGCCGGTGCCGGTAAAGCTGCCCGGGTTGAGATAGAGCACCCCGCCGATTTTGTGGCAGACCGGCTGGTGGGTGTGGCCGTAGACAATGCAATCGGCTGCGGGAAAAATTTCCAGCAGCCGGTCTTCAAAGTCGTAGGTGTTGCCGACCCGGTGGATCAGGCCGATGGTAAAGTTGCCGACCCTGATCTCCTTCTGGCTGGGCAGCGTCCGGCAGGCGGCGGCCCCGCACATGTTGCCGTGCACGGCATGGATCTCCTTATTGCCGAAGGCCGTAAGGATTTTCGGGTTGGTCAGATCTCCGGCATGGAAAATCATGTCCACTTCGCTGAAGCAGGTTTGCACTGCCTGTTGAAAGGATGGGCAGGGATCGTCCAAGTGGGTGTCGGAAAGGATGCCTATTTTTAATGGGATCATAACGGTTAGGTGTTGTGGGTTGACTGGTTAAGATCAAAAATGGGGCCCCGGCTATTTAAGCTGGAGCCTGAGCAGCGCCTCCTGCATATCAAGTCTGGCCTCAATCTTTACCAAAAATCCGGGCACCTCGGCAAAGGCTTTATATCTGGCCTCAAGGAATTTTTTGGCCTTGTCGATATAATCAGGGTCAAACTCGTAGATGGTGATGATTTCGATGGGGGCATCCGGATCGATTTTAAAATAGGGCCCCACCCGTTTGACGCTGTTCGGCAACACCTTGAGGGTAAGAAAAACCTTGGCGGCAATCTTGATGTTTTCCGGCGGAAATGAGGCAAAGGCGATAAAAATCATGGGCAGGTCCATTTATTGTTACGAATCGGAAATTACATATATTACACTATGTCAGAAGAGGGTAATTATTCAAGCAGTTCCAGTCATCGGACCTGATAAAAAGTGGGACAATGGTGAACTTGTCGCCGGCAATTATCAAAAAAAAGCCAAGGCCGTTTTTCGCCTTAACTGAGTTGCCGATTGCGAGCCCGGTCGAGGCGGCGGCTGACGAGACGGCGACGGCTGGGCCGGGCAGCTATCCTGTCCGTTGCCGGCGGTGCGCTCATCTTGTGACCTCTGCGGAAAAGGCCATTGCGGTAAGCGGCAGCCACGGCCATACTTATTTTAATCCCCACGGCATTGCCTTTGAGCTGGGTTGTTTTTCCGCCGCGCCCGGTATCAGGGTGGAGGGATTGCTCAGCGCCGAGTTTTCCTGGTTTAAGGGCTATGCCTGGCGTTATGCCCTCTGCGGCAACTGTGATGCGCATTTGGGCTGGCAGTTTGTCGCCGAGACCGCCGGTGATTTTTTCGGCCTGATCTTTGCCAAGCTCATAGAGGAATGATGGTCCAGGCCATGTTGGCCCCGTCTTTATAAAAAAAGTGATTGCCAGTATCAGGAGAGGTGCTTATACTTAGTACTAAGTAGTGAGTTTGCTTCGAAACGGCAAACCCAGGGTGACCTGGGGACGCAAAGCCACGGGCCAGCAACAAAAAGCTGGCAGCCGGGTTCCCGAAGAGCAAGGGCTTCGCCAAGTATATTTTAAAAAATATATGCCCCCATCTTCGATTTCGAAGTTGGGGGTTTTTTATTGGCGAAGAGGTTAATGCCATGCGTAAGATCTTGGTGGTTTTTCAATGGTTGTCGGCGCTGATTTTTTTACTATGCGGATCGGTGCCCTCGGTTGAAGCCGCGCCTGACAAGGTGGAGAACAAGCTGCAGTTTCAGTATTTCGCCTTTCCCGGAACAGTTGTCGAGAATTTTGTCGGCTCAATTCAAATGGTGATGGTCAACAACGGTGCGGCCGGTGAGGTCGTCTATGATGGAGCAAATAGCGACCAGGTTATGATCTCGGTGCCTATCG
Organism: Deltaproteobacteria bacterium; assembly: GCA_013349285.1. Lineage (GTDB taxonomy): Bacteria > Desulfobacterota > Desulfobulbia > Desulfobulbales > Desulfurivibrionaceae > DUZU01. The sequence continues at coordinate 16,635 of DUZU01000039.1, forward strand.
GCAAAGGAACCGATGACCTGCTTGTCGATGGTGACGGCATATCATGCTCGGCCGGCAATAGTCTATGGAACTGCGAGGTGAGCGCCGCCTCGGCCAGTGAGGCGCTGTTGACCTTTTATCCGGTAGGGGGGGCGGTGCCGGTGGCCAAAGGCGAAACTCTTTATTTTTATCTCAATAATGCCAGGATCAATGAAGCCGCCGGCCTGGCGCTTATCGGGATTGACCAGCAACTTGCCCCTTTCCGGGCCGCCAAGGCCGTCAACACCCAGATGACCCTGCTTAAGGTGACCGAGTCCGTGGCTCTTTTTCTGGAAAATGACCCCACGGTGCCGGCCAACCTGAAGGACGGGGTTGATTGGCGTGAGGTGGGCGGCATTCCCGCCGGTTTTGCCGATGGCCGTGATGATGGATTGACCAGCGAGAGCGACCCCACGGTGCCGGCCAACCTGAAGGACGGGGTTGATTGGCGTGAGGTGGGCGGTATTCCCGCCGGTTTTGCCGATGGCCGCGATGACGGGTTGACCAGCGAGAGCGACCCCACGGTGCCGGCCAACCTGAAGGACGGGGTTGATTGGAGTGAGATCAGCGGTATTCCGGCCGGGCTGGCCGATGGTGACCAGGTCGGGATAACCTCGGAGACGGATCCGAAAATAGGCGCTAATACGCTGAATCGTATTGCAAAGTGGAACGGCAAGGCCCTGGTGGGCTCAAACTCGATCAACGAAAGCAATGACGGCAATGTGGGGGTCGGGATTGCTTCTCCTCAGGCTAAGTTGCATGTTCAGGGCAATATTATTGCCGACAATCCCACGGCGGATAATCATGTTGCCACCAAGGAGTATGTGGACAGCGTCAAGGGTTCGTCCGGCGCTTCATGGCGGCTGGTCTGGGAGGGAATCCCCAGGGGCCATGGAGGTAATATTGTCAATGAGTGGGGAGCCGGCGAATATTTCTTTCTCTACGGTGATTTCAAAACAGGCGCCGCCCATACGGCTCATCTGGTGTTACCCACCCTTGATTTGCCAAGTTCACTCCACGCGGTCAGCTCGGAAGGCTCGCAGATTGTTTTTATCAGAGAAAATTTTTACAACAATCCGAAAAGTTTATTTTCCTTTGCCTTGGTAAACAAAAATTTTCGTATCCATAAAATATGGCGTAAAGGGTTATAGGGGGAGGTGGGGATCGGAGGGGGGATGGCCGGAGCCTTGTGCTTCGGCCATTTTTTTTGAACCCTCCGCTGTTATCTCGCTCATTTCGCCAAGCCGTTATCGCCTTAAAATGATCTGCGGACGGCGAGCTCGGTAATGGTTGCGGCCAGACCCGCCGTCACCCGGGCCAGCTTGTCATAATCAAGCTGGTTGGCGGTGTCTGAAGGGGTATGATAATTATCTGATCGGAAAAAAGCGGTATCCGTTACCATGAGCGCCGGATATCCTTCCTGCCAGAACGACCAGTGGTCGGACCAGCCGATTCCGGTCAGCAGTTCCGGGGCGGCAACCCCCTCGGATGGAAAGGCGCAATTTTGCCTGAAAGCGCCGATGGTTTTGCGGACCAGGGCTCGGGAGCCGAGGTTGCCGGCAAAGGCAATAAAGTTGCCGGTGTCCGGATAGAAGAAGTTGAGGGGGAAAGGGTAGTGCTGGCTGCCTGGTTGCTCGCTGAACATCCCCATGGTTTCCAGGGAGAGCATGGCCACGATATTTTCCTGTTGCTCCCGGCAGCGTTTGGCATAGCGGCTGCTGCCCATATCCTTGCCGTAGTAGAATGGCGGTTCTTCGTTGGCAAAGGCGACCAGGCGCAGGGTGCGCGCCGGTTTGCCGCCGGTCGTCAGCAGGCGGGCGAGTTCAAGCAGGGCGGCCACCCCGCTGGCGTTGTCATTGGCGCCCGGGCTGTTGAGCACGGTGTCGTAATGGGCGCCGATTATGATTATCTGCTCGGGATTGCCGGCGCCCTTGATTTCAAGTTGGATATTTAACGATTTCTGGTTATAGGCGGAGTATTCCTGCAGGGTAACCGGGTATGCCGTCCGGTCAAAGTTCTGCTGGATATAGGTTGCCGTTTTCAGCATGCTGCCCGGGGTCCAGATATTGCGCGGGCCGATGGTTGTTGCCAGATAATCGACATGGCGCCGCAGGTTGGCGCTGAGTTCCCGTTGCTGGTCGTCCATCGGCGGCAGGGGGCCGCGGAAAGAGGTGCGCGGCATGCGGATGGAGAAGATTATGGCGCCACCGGCCAAGATGGCCAGCAGGGCAAGGCGCAAGCCGGCCCACAGCCATTGTTTTTTATTGCCGGGGAAAAGTTTTATCACCATCGCACTCTTGCTTTGTAGTGAAAACTTTTAGCGGTTGGCCGCAAACTTGAGCAAAGGTTAATCAAGTTGCGATTGGATTATGGCCTCGGCCTCAGCAAGGCTGATGGTCTCAAGGCGAATACGCTTATTGCGGCTGCTTTGGCCGCTGACTATGTCCACCGCGGTTTTAGGCACCTTGAAAAGTTTGGCGATAAATTTGCTGACCGCCTCATTGGCTTTGCCGTCAACGGGCGGGGCGGTGATGCTCAGTTTCAATGCGTTACCATGGAGGCCGACGATCCGGTTGCGGGAGGCTTTGGGCTGAATATAAAGCGCAATGGTAACCGAGCCGTCCTCGTTCTCCAGCAGATAACTCATAGGGGCGATTCATTGGGGTCGAACTTATCCTTTTCTTTTTTTTCGATGAGATCTTCGAAGGTTACCGCCGGTTCATCTTCGTCCAGCGGATCTTCGAGGCTGAAGACCATATCGCCGTCAAGGTCGGGAATGGCGGCGGCTTGGCCATCTTCCTCATCTATATTGAGAAGATCATTGGTGGGCATGGGGGGCAGTTCCAGCTCTTGTGGCTCGAGGATCTCATCATCGGCCGCGGTTTCATCGAGATCGATGTCCGGCAAATCGACCTTGACGTAAAGATCGGAGAGATCATCCTCTTCCAGGGGGGGTGCCTCGGCCACGGCAGTGGTTTCTTCCTGTTCGGCAAAGGTTGCCGGGGCTGCGGCCATACTGCTTTGGAGAAGATCTTCCGCCGCCGGCGCGGTGGAGCTTAGCGGGGCATTGTCCAGCATCTGCAGATAGGAATTGATTTTTTGCCGAAGCTCATCGGTGATCTGAGCCTTGAGATCCTTGAGGCGGTCTAGGTCTCTTTCCAGATCCGTCACCTCGGTATGGGCTTGGTCGGTCAGGCCGAAGGCCTCTTTGCGGGCGGCTTCCAGGATTTGTTCGGCCTCCTGTTTGCTCTTTTCCTTCATCTCCTCGGCAATGCTCTGGGCCGCGATGATTGCGCTCTGGAAGGATTTTTCCTGGGTATGATAGGTGGCGACCTCTTTTTCGAGCCCCTCGACCCGGCTTCTTAATTTTTCGTTTTCATCAGTGGCAGCCTGTAAGGCAGCGGCAATTTTTTCCAGGAAGTCGTCAACCTCTTCAACGTCAAAACCACGAAAACGGACATGAAACTGCTGGGACTGGATGTCTTGCGCTGATAATGTCATGCTTGGGCTCCTTTAGTTAACGCTCTACTTTTAAGCTAGCCCAGGGTGCGGGCGAGCTGCTGCAGGGTGGGGACCAGGAAACTCCTTAGAAAAATCATGGCCAGAATCAAAATCATCGGCGAGAAATCCAGCGCGCCCATGGGGGGAAGGACCCGGCGAATTCTGGCGAGCACCGGTTCGGTTATCTCGTAAAGAAAGCGGACAATCGGGTTGTAAGGATCGGCATTGATCCAGGAAATGATGGCGCGGCCGATGATAACCCACATATAAGCGCTGAGTATAACATCGATCACCGAGGCCAGGGCTCCTAAAAAGTTACCAATGACAAACATGTGTACCTCGCAATATTACAATGATTTACTGCCTAAGAGCAGCTGTTAAAAGAATACGGAATGATCAAAAAGCCAAAATGCGATCCGCGACCGCGTCGATTTCTTTGCTGGCCCGGCTTTCCGGGGCCGCCAGAAAGAAGGGTTTCTGTTGCCTGATCGCATTGGACACGCTGCTGTCCTGGTGCATGGCGCCGATTTGCCGCGGTGTTATTTTAAGAAAGCGTTCCAGGACCAAGCTCATGTTGGCGAACACCTCCTGGCCTTCTTTCTTTGATTTTACACTGTTTATCATTAAGTGGAAATGGTTTCTGCCGTGTCTTGAGTGGAGCACCTTCATCAAGGCATAGGCATCGGTGAGGGAGGTGGGGTCCGGGGTGATGATGACGATATTTTCATGGGCCCAGGTGTTGAACCACATCACCGAATCGCCGATGCCGGCCGCGGTGTCGATCAGCACATAGTCAAAACGGTCGATGATCTCCTCCAGGGAGCTGGTGAGAAAGGCCTGCTCCTCAAGGGAGAGGTTGGCCATTTCCGGCACGCCGGAACTTGCCGGCAGGACCATGAAGCCGGGATTGATTTCCACCAGGCTGGCCAAGAGATCGCGGCCTTCTTCAATGGTTTCCCTGATGGTGTGCCGAACATTAAGGCCCAAAACCACATCCACATTGGCGAGCCCCAGGTCGCCGTCGATCAGCAAAACCTGTTTGCCCTTGTCGGAAAGGGCGGTGGCCAGGTTGACCGTAAAGGAGGTCTTGCCGACCCCGCCTTTGCCGCTGCTGATGCAGATGATTTTTGGGTTATGATAACTTGTTGCAATCATTAAGCTGTATCCTTTTGCAGAAAGCTGAAAAGCTGGGCCCGTTCCTCCACCGTGACCTGGCAGGAATCTTCCCGACGGTCCGCAGAGTAATGGCAGATGGAGTCAGGGCCGCTTTTTAAGGCTCGGTCTAATTCTTCTGCTGCCATATCAAGCAGTTGGCTTGCCGAAAGTGTATCATAAGCATGGCAAACCGCAATACCCATTGTTGCGGTGGGGGTGATCTTTTTCTCGGCCAAGGAAAAATCAGTGTGGTTGATAATCTGCTGTATTTCCTTGGCGCGGTTGCGGGCTTTGCCCACGTTGGTGCCCGGCAGAATTAAGGCGAAATGATTTTGGCCGTCCAGGCTGAAGAGGTCGATTTGATGCAGGGCGTCACTTAAGGGCGGCACGGCCTGGGCCATAAGCTGTTCTTTTTGTTTTCTGGTTGGCCCGCCTTTTTTTGAGATATCCAGCAGCAGCAGCGCGCAGGGCAGCCTGGTGCGGTGGACCCGATCAAGTTCGATGCTCAGCAGCTGGAGGAGATCTTCCCGGCCGAGTTGGTCGGCCTGCTCGGCGGTCGCGGTTTTGGTTGTTTTTTTGCCGAGACCTGGTCTGGACAGGCCGAGTGCGGCCACCGCCGATTCGATCTCGTGGCCCGAACGGTTTTCCGTCACCAGCAACAGGCCCAGGGGCCCCTTGGCGCCGTTGGCGAGGCGGAAACAGTTGACCGGGTAGTGGCGGGCTTCTTCCTCAAGTTTGCTGAAGAAGGTGTCGGGGATCATTTTTCTGCTCATGAAACTTTGCTGCCTGGTTGCACTCCATCTGAAACAGTGGAAAGAACCAGCTTGTCTCCTTCCTTGGCGGCCATTACCATGCCATGGGATAATATCCCCATGAGCTTGACCGGTTTTAAGTTGGCAACAATGATGACCAGGCGCCCGATAACCTCTTCCGGCTGAAAATGCTCGGCAATGCCCGCGACAATGATCCTTTCTTCCGGGGCCAGCACCGATAGTTTGAGCAGGCGGTCGGATTTGGGGACTTTCTCGGCGGCCACGATTTTCGCCACCCGCAGATCGAGTTTCTGGAAGGTGTCATAGGTGATCAGGCCGTCTTCCGCCTCGTTCTTGGCCTCGACCTTGTTTTTTTGCTGTTTTTTCGTCTCGGCTTTTTTCGGCTGGGGCGCGTCGTTTTTCGGCTGCTTGTCCAAGCGGGGGAAGAGCGGGGCGCCGGCGTTGATCTCGGTGCCGGGGATGCTGAGGCCCCACTTGCCGTCCGTTCTCAGGTTCGGGGCGGCGGTGACGCCCAGCGCCTCCGTCATTTTGGCCGCGGTTTCCGGCATGATCGGATGCAGGGTCAGGGTGATCAGGCGCAGGGTTTCCAGCAGGTGAAAGAGCACCGTGTGCAGCCGTTCGGCCTGGGCCGGATCCTTGGCCAGTTCCCAGGGGGCGTTGGTCACGATATATTTGTTGGCCAGGCTGATCACCTTCCAGACCGCTTCCAGGCCCCGGCTGAAGGCAAAGCCTGTCATCTGTTTATCGTAGTCGGCCAGCATGGTCAGGCAGGCTTCGGCCAGTTCCCGGTCCTGGTCGCCGGCCGGGCCGGGGGCAGGCACTTGGCTGTTGCTGAAGTTTTTGACCATGGTCAGCGAGCGGCTGAACAGGTTGCCCAGGTCGTTGGCCAAATCGGAGTTGCGGCGGGCGATCAGGGATTCGATCGAAAAGCCGGAATCAAGGCCGAAGGACATCTCCCGCAGCAGAAAATAGCGCACCGTGTCGGCGCCGTATGCCTCGGCCAGCTCCGTGGGCCTCACCACGTTGCCCAGGCTCTTGGACATCTTGGTGTCGTTGATGTTCCAGTAGCCGTGCACGTGCAGTTTTTGATAGGGGGCGAGATCCAGGGCCCTGAGCATGGTCGGCCAGTAAATGGCGTGGGGCTTTAAGATATCCTTGGCAATCACATGCTCGGCCGCCGCCCAGTTGCGGGCAAAGTCGGGGCCGTTAGGATAGTCGATGCCGGTGAGGTAGTTGATCAGGGCGTCAAACCAGACATAGGTGACAAAGCGTTCGTCAAAGGGCAGGGGAATCCCCCAGGTGAGGCGGCTGGTCGGCCTGGAGATGCAGAGGTCTTCCAGGGGTTCCTTGAGAAAGGAGAGCACCTCGTTGCGGTATCGCTCCGGGGTGATGAATTCCGGGTTGTTGTTGATGTGGTCGATGAGCCAATCCTGGTACTTGCTCATCTTGAAAAAATAGTTCTGCTCGGTGATCTTATCCGGTTCGGTCAGATGGTCCGGGCATTTGCCGTCCACCAAGTCTTTTTCGGTGAGGAATTGTTCGCAGCCCTTGCAGTAAAGGCCGGTATAGTCGGCAAAATAGATGTCGCCCTTATCGTACACCTTCTGGAGAATGGCCTGAACCGTGGCCATATGCTCGGGGTCGGTGGTCCGGATGAAATGGTCCGGGGCAATGGCGAGCGGCGGCCAGGCGGCGCGGAACATGGAGCTGATGTTGTCCACGTATTCCTTGACCGAGACCTCGGCATCGGTGGCGGCCTGCACTATTTTGTCGCCGTGTTCGTCGGTGCCGGTCTGGAAGCGAACCTCCTCCCCCAGCAGGCGTTTGAAGCGGCTGATTGTATCGGCGACCACCGTGGTGTAGGCATGGCCCAGGTGGGGCTGGGCGTTGACGTAAAATATGGGGGTTGTGATGTAATAGCTCATGTTTTTTCCCCTTCCGGGGCCTGTTGGGGCTTTTTGCCTTTCTTCTTCTTGGGGGGATTGTCCGCTTTTGGTTGCTGGGCATGGGGGGAGAGGGCCTTGGACCATTCTTCCTTGGTCAGCAACCGGTTTTTTTCAACCTCATCGGGTGAGTAAACCTGGATCGATTCTTCCAGAACATTGAGCTTGGTAACCTTATAGGTTTTGTCGTCCAGGGTGATGTTTTTGCCGAGCTTGGGCATTTTTTTCCGCAGGGAATGGTAGGTGTCGAACTCGTAGGTAAGGCAGCAGAGCAGGCGGTTGCAGATGCCGGAGATCTTGGCCGGGTTGAGGGGCAACCCCTGTTCCTTGGCCATTTTGATCGAGACCGGGGCAAAGTTTTTGATAAACGATGAACAGCAAAGCTCCCGGCCGCAACAGCCCAAGCCGCCGATCATTTTGGTTTCGTGGCGGACGCCGATCTGGCGAATCTCGACCCGGGTTCGGAATTCCTGGACCAGATCCTTGACCAGCTCCCGGAAATCGACTCGGGTTTCGGCGGTAAAATAAAAAATGATTTTACTGCCGTTGAAAAAACGTTCCACCCGGATGAGTTTCATGGGCAGCTTGTGGGCGATAATCTGTTGTTCGCAGATGGCAAAGGCTTCTTTCTCGCGGCTGAGCAACCGGTCGAGTTTTTCAATCTCATCCCTGGTGCCGCGGCGAACAATGGTGTAGCTGCCCAGCTCTTCCGGCTTTTCCCGGTTGGGGCAGGGTTGGGCCTTACCGTGGATACTGGCCGGCTCCAGACCATGTTCGGCCTGAACCATGACCACTTCGCCGAGGTTAAGGTTTTTTATGACGGAGACCGCGGAAAAAATCTGTTCGCCCGGCCTCAACTGGATGGTGTAACACGTATCCGGTTTGCTCTGCTCATCTTTTTCCGGTTCCACTGGTTGTTCTTCCGTGGTGTTTTCCATGTAATTATCTCAATCAGCTCGGAGCTGAAGTTGTGTTAACGTGGGCCTTGCCGACGCCGGCATGAGAAATCCATGCGGGGCCGATTTAAAAAAAAGTAACTTTACCATCAAAGCAGATTAAAGAAAAGGACTTCGCACACCGCAGTTGCGTTACAGTTGCGGTTCAGCTGTTTCTGGGCCAGGCTGATCAATTGCAGTTTATCCGAGAGCTCTTCAAAATTCCAGCGCTTGCCGTTCGCCGGCATGGCGGCGGCGAGGTCGTGGTTGATTATTTTGTCGCCGGCGTTGTTCATCAGCAGGATCAGGTCATGGAACCAGGTTTTGACCAGCTCCAGAAGTTCCACCAGATCCTCTTTCTGTTTGGCGCATTTTTCCGCCAGGTCATAGATGGCCTGCACGGTTGCCGGCCGGTTTCGCTCAAGGCTGCTCAAGGCGTCGATGATTTCGCCTCGGAGCTGCAACTGATCTTTTTGGTGGAGAAGGCGGGCGCGGCCCAGGCTGCCCTCGGCCATCGCGGCAAGGGTAAAGGCGTTGTCGCCGGGGATCCCCTCTTGGGTCAGCGCCGCCGCAACCTGCTCGTAGGGCAGCGGAAAAAAAGGGATGACCTGGCAGCGGGAGATGATGGTGGCTAAAATATCGCCCGCCTCATCGCCGGTGAGGATGAGTATCGTATCGGCCGGCG
>DUZU01000040.1 GCA_013349285.1 Deltaproteobacteria bacterium
CAGAACCGGCTGCTGCCACCAGTCCCGAGGCCTTGCCCTCTCCGGCGGCTCCGGAAGAAGCAGTTGCCGCCGAGGCGGTTGCGGCAGCGACAGAGACGCTGATCGAGGTTGCGGCCCCGGTGGTTGAGGCTGCCCCGGTTGCAGAGACGGCCCCGGTTGCAGAGGCGGCCCCGGCTGTAGAGGCGGCCCCGGCTGTGGAGGCGGCCCCGGTCGAGATTGCGAAGCCGGTTGAAGATGAAGTTAACCCAGAAAATAACGCAGGTGAATAAGATGCAAGAGTTAATGATCGCCCCGTCCATCCTTTCGGCAGACTTTGCCCGGCTGGGAGACGATATCAACAAGGTGGCCGAGGCCGGCGCCGATGTAATCCATATCGACGTGATGGATGGCCATTTCGTGCCCAATATCACGATCGGCCCCCTGGTGGTCAAGGCGGTGCGCAGGGTCACCGACCTGCCCCTGGATGTGCACCTGATGATTGAAAACGCCGACAGATACCTCGACGATTTTGCCGCAGCCGGCGCCGACTGGATCACCGTCCATGTGGAAACCGGCTACCATCTGCACCGGACCATCCACAAGATCAAGGAGTTGGGCAAAAAGGCGGGGGCCGTCCTCAACCCGGCCACCCCCCTTGCCAGCCTGGACCACATCCTGCCCGATCTCGACCTGGTGATGCTGATGAGCGTAAACCCCGGCTTTGGCGGCCAATCCTTTATCCCGGAAACCATTGCCAAGGTCAGACAGCTGAAAAAAATGATCGACGATCGCGGCCTGAAGGTTGGTATTGAGATCGACGGCGGGGTAAGCCCGGCAACCATCGCCCCCATTGCCGAGGCCGGGGCCAATATCTTTGTCGCCGGCTCCGCCGTGTTCGGCAAGGCTGATTACGCCAAGGAAATCTCGGCGATGAAGGCGGCCTGCGCCCGATAAGCCCCTATTTCTCCGGACGCAGATTCTGTAATTCCTGCTGCTCAAACCTATAGCAGGAATTACAGAAATGGCAGCGCACCTCCAGCGGGAAAGGGCCATTGTCCCGCATATCGGCAAACTCTGCCGCCGGCAGCCCGAGCAGCATCTCTTTGATCTGCCCCTCGGTGCAAGGGCAGGCAAACTCGATCTTGTCATTGGCCAGAATCTGCGGGGTAAAGGCCCCGAAATGGCCGGTCAACAGCTCAACCGCCGTTGAGTCCGCGGCAAAATATTTCCCCAGGGCCGGCATGGTCCCCATACATTTTTCCAACTCCACCATCAGATGTTCGTCGGCATTGGGCATGGCCTGCAGAAAAAGGCCGCCGGCTCCCACCACCCGCCCCTGCTGATCAAACTGGACACTTACCGCCATGGCGGTGGGGATCTGTTCGCTGGTCAGATAATAATTGGCAATATCCTGGGCAATATTGCCGTATTGGAGCATGATCGTGCCGGTAAAAGGCCGCTTGGCGTCGATCAGATAACGGCTGACCTCCAGAAACCCGGCGCCGAACAGCGGAGACAAATCAAAGGAGTCGAGGGGAGCGCTTAAAGGAATCGGCACCTGCTTGAGATAGCCCCGCACCCGGCCATCGGCGGTGGCTTCCGCCACCAAGCCCTTGATCGGTCCGGAGCATTCAATAGTGAAACCGATCCGGTCGCCCCCCTTGAGGTTGACCGAAAGCAGGGCCGCCGCGATACAGGCCTGACCGAGCACCAGGGTTTCCAGCAGGCCCAACTCATGATTAGCCCGCATCTGGTTGACCAGGCGGGCGCCCTGCACCGCCACCCCGCGAATGGCCTTATTGGCCAGCAAAAAACGGACAAGCTCATCTTCCTTATTGAGAATCAACTTCTCCTCGGCGGGAGAAGCAAACATTTGCTTTTTTTGCACCATTGGCCCCTTTGCATTTTTTATTTCTGATGGCCACCGAATTTCAGCCCGGGAAAAATAGCGGCAAGATGAAGCTTGCCTTGGCCTGTTTTTGCGGGAGTTCTATTATTCGCGGCTGAAGCCGCTCCCCCTAAATTTTCCTTAATCCGGCAGCAACTCGATGGTTATCAAATTTTATTTAGCTTCTTTTAACAAAGAGGATCACTACAGGCGAGGAAAAGAAGGGCGTGGATCAATAAAAATGGCCGGAGCTCGCTTACCATCACGCTCTCCGGCCATAAAAAACAAGGCGATGTCGATTAATCTCAATCTGGATAGGGCCAGGGCAGCAAAGCCCCCGGACATTCCCCCCCCGGACAGTTGGGTTCGACTACCAGACCGCCGCTGTCGGCACCCCGCCACAAGGCTGTCTGCCGTCTCGATACGGTGGGGATGACGATCTCCTTTGAGGACCGCTGGCCGCTCTGGTCGATGGCCGTCAGCCGAATCACGGTCTGGGCAATCTCCTGCCGATAAAAAGAGGAGGGCACGACAAAGGAAATGGCCGAGGCATCATCATTGAGAACCTCCATCTGCACCGGTACGCCGGCCACCTGCTCCCAACTGTAAATCAGCGATTCTCTGGAATCATCCCTGGTCAGCCCGGCATCGATCACCACGCTTTCGCCAACCGGGTATGCCTTGGCCAGGGGTTGCAGCCTGATCTCCGGCGGCGGATCGCCAAGCTCAACCTTAATGAGCAGCTGGCCCACCTTGGAGGTGACGTTGGCATAGCGGAAACGATAGCTGATCAGCTCGCTGCCGCCGAAATACTTGTCCGGCTCATAACGATGCTTGCTGCGGTTGATCCTGGTTAGTTTTCCCCGCACATCCCGGTCGACAATCTCCACCGCCACCTTGGCGTTAAACGGGGTCTTATTGGCTTTTGCCCAGATCTTTTGCCAATCGATTTCCAAAGGCGTGGTGCTCAAGGTTTTCAGCCGGACATCCCTTGCCGCCACCACCAGCCGGGTCGGCTCGGCCGCCTTGGGCTTTGCCGCCGGCAGCGGCATGGGTTGCGGCCCGAGAATGGCCACGGTGGCGGGCGGACTGACCGCCTTGCCGTCCAAGGCCCGGTAAGAAAAACTATCCTGGCCGGGAAAATCCTTATTGGGCAGATAAGTAAGGCTGGGCACATCCCCGGACAGTCGCCCGAATTTAGGCGGATTCACAATCTCGAACTGCAAGGGGTCGTTGTTTTCATCGGTGCCGGAAAGCTCAATACTCAAGGCCTGATTGGCCTGCGCCATTTTCACCTCGGCATCGACCACTAAGGGCGCAACATTGACCTGTGCTTCCTCGGCACCGGGCTTACCCACCGGCACACTGCTCAGCTGCTGTTCCTGCAATAACAAGGGCACAGCCGGCTCGTGTTTTTTGCCTTTAAAAAAGAAGAAATAACCGCCGCCGGCAAACAACAACACCAGACACATGGCGGTCATGGCCATGACCTTTTTGTTCATATCAACCGGCAAGGCAAAAGGCAGACCCTTGGCCCCGGTCGGACTGGGGATTTCCTGGGTGGCGACATCGGCATCCGCCAACAGATCATCCAGCTCGTTGGTGGTTCCCGCATCACCGAAGATATCATCGCTGGCAGCCCCATGCGCCATGCCGGTCGTTGTTTCATCCGGAATATCGGGCAGGTCGCCAAAATCAAATTCGTCATCGTCAAACCCGGTATCATCGGGCAGGCCGAAGGTATCATCACCGGTGGCGGTATCTTCTGCGCCTTCGTTCAACATCTCGGTGAAGCTTACCGTTTCGGCGCCAAGGGTTTCCTCTTCGCTTTCAGTCGCACCGACATCGGAAAAGAGTTGGTCCACATCATCCTGGCTCGGCTCACTGCCCGCGATTTCCGCCGGGGCGGCATCCGCCGCCGACGCTTCATCGTTTACGGCGGCAAACAAATCATCGATGTCCGATTGATCAGTATCCGCTCCGCCATCTGCCGTCGGAACCGTGTCCGTACCCAGGTCGGTCCCGCCAAGCAGCGTATCGATATCGGATTGATCCAGTTCGGAAAAATCATCGCCGTCATCAGCGCCTTGCGCAGTCGCGGGGCTGCCGCCGAGCAGGGCATCGATGTCGGACTGATCCAGCTCCCCGCCATCGTCGTCCGCAGCCGGAGCCTCCGCTTTAGCGGCTGGCGGCGTACTGCCGCCGCCGAGCAGGGCATCGATGTCCGATTGATCGAGCTCGTCCGAGGCCTCTTCGCCGCCGCCGGACTTGTCATCGTCCAAATCATCCAGCCAATCGTCTATTTCAAGGCTATTTTTTTCATCCGCCATAATTTCCACCCGAGGTTACAACCCAACTCCCGCAAGCTCTCTATCAAGGAGTATAAACATAACTGTGCAAAGCCCGGTAAATGGGCTCGGACATCTCGACATTGACCACATAGGACCGGCGTTCACCCATGGTATTTACCCCGGTGATATGAACCCGTAAATAGCCGTCCATCTCCTGCAACAGACCGCTGACCCGCTGCTCGTATCCCCCCGTATCATCGGAGCCGCGCCAGGCGGCCAGGGTTTCATTACTGATCACCGCGGCCATCTGGTCGGCCAGGGTGGCCCCTAACAACGAAATCTTTTTGGGAACGGAAAACTCGTTGAGCACGACAAAGGGTTCAATCATGATGGGCGAGAGGTTAAAAAAATCTTCATACTGCAGCATGGCATCACTGCAGATCATCGCCACCAGGCCGGGCAAGGAGGCATAACTCTGCAGGCTCATTTCATGCTGGACCGCCACCGCTCCCATTTCATCATCTTCCGCCGACCCGGCCCATACGCTGCCCGGCACCGCAACGGCCCCGGCCAGCAAGACCCAGGCCAGAAATAACACTTCAAACCGTTTTTTCATCATCTTCATCTTTTCTGCTCCTCCTACGGCTTAAAATTATTACTGGCCCATGCCTTTAACGGCAATTTTAAAAGGCGCTTCCACGGTATGAAACAGGCCCAACAGTTCACGGTTCAAAGGCATCCCATAACGCCAGGTTGTTTTGATCAGACCATCCTTAAGCCGAACCAGCCGACCTTGGACGATTAATGTCTTGCGGGTATTGGTAAAGGTGGAAATCACCACATAGTCAAGCTCCGGGGTATTATTGGCCAACTCGCCGATATTGCGGGACATGATAAACTCGCCGGTCTGGGGCAGAATATTGATCTCGCGCCCCATGCGCAGTTCGGTGACCTGCAGACCGCGGTCCGCCAGATCGGTCAGGATATACTCGCCCATGATCCGGCCGAACTCGGTCTCCCGCTTGAGGTCGGCCAGGGGCACGGCATTGACCACCGCCACCTTGGCCGTAAAATTCTTTTCGCCTTCGTCCTTCAGTTCATAATAAACCTTGCCCGCCACCTCCTGGGATATTTCCGCAAGCAGGGTCTCGGTTCCCAAGGATTTGGAGGTATCAGGCATGTACTGAAACACATTATACTTAGTGGGCACTCTTTTTACTTCGGTAACCATGGCCGCGCTTTTCTTTTGCCCGGTCTGCGCTTTTCCCGAATCAGCCGCCTCCTCAGTCACCTCTGCGTCCTCAGCCCCGGCCACAACGGCATTTTCCCTTTTGTTAACCTGTACCACATTGACGGCCACATTGGGCACATTGCCCCGGGCCGTCTGCGTGGCCTTGCCCCCCTCATCCGTGTCCATGGCCTGGCCGTCGACAACATAACCTTCTTGTTCGGTCGCAGCGACCTTAGCGGGCTCCACCGCGGCCGGCGACTTTACCGGCCGAGCCAGCTCGGGCGCCGGTTTTTTTGAGGCACAGGAGACACTGGTGAGCATAACCAGCCCCAGGCAGCAAATCGTCAACCGCAACATTCCTTTTTTCATGGTGTCCTCCCTGAACCCTTTTTGCTCTCTCATTATTTTAAAATCCATTTTTTTAGTCACTCACATGTATGAAAATTTATTGTATCACAAAAAAAAGCTGCTTTTACAATTCCAACCGCTTCATATAAATCGGCTCACCCTTCCTCACCCTGGCGGTAACGCTGTCCGCCAGCAGATATTCGGCCAACTCGTTGCGCGGAATAATGATGGTCGCGGCCGACAGCAGCTTGCTGCTCCTGTTATCCACAATTTTAGCATTGATTATCACATCTTCCTTGACCACGGTATAGGTGCCGGTAAGCATGGCGCCCACGCTCACGTTTTCACCAACCTCGGCCGGATCCCGGGAAAGACCATACTCGCCTCTGGTTTCCTGAATCATGATGCTCTGGCTTTTGCGCAACTCGAGCACGCTGTAGCGGTGCTGCTGCAGTTCGGTCATCATCTGTTCGGCCAGGTAGCGGCCCAGGGAGGATGTTCGGTACAATTTTTTCAGATCGACAAAGGTACAGACCGCAATGCCGTCGGCCAGATCGCCATTTTCCGGATCCGGGTCGACAAGATTTTCAAAAAGGGTTGCCGCCATCTGCCGGACCTGGCCATGCAGCGACCGGGCCTCGCGCTCCTTGGCCGCCACCACGGCTTCCGCCGCCGGCGGCGATTGCAGCGGGATATGGCTATCGACCTGGGGCGGCGGCACAAAGGGCCAAAAACCATGGGCAATGCCGGGCCCGGCCATCAGCAGCGCCAGAACAACAGCCGCACCCTGCAGCGACTTGCTTAAAAAGATATGGGGAGCGGCCCGCAATGATCCTGAAGATAGAACTGGTGATTGCATATGTCTCCTTTGTCCTTTATCCTGTGCCGAGTGGTTCCCTTGCGCCCAAACCAAGGCCTCTCACCCGAAAAAAAGGATCTTGCTTTAAAAGTTAATTCTATTTCTCTGTAATCATCGGATCTTTGCCGTCAGGTCTTTAATAAAAAAACATATGCAAATTAAGAAGATAGATAGATCTCCCTCTTGCCGGCCATAGCCGAAAAGCAAAAACATAACAACATATGGTATAGTAATATTTTCTATGCCTCTACATATAGTCAGTAACCGTTTACAACTTAACGATCCGGACCAAATCATGATCGATAGAAAAGAAATTTTAGAAGAAGAAAGTTTAATAATCCGCCACGCCGGGGAAATCCCGGAAATAGCTTTTCACAGCTCTCTTTATTATCTGGGCCTCGACCCGGAAGGGCCGCAACTGCAGCTGGAAAGTGAAGAACTTGCCCAACTGCGCGAACAGGTGATTGCCCGTTACCGGGAAATAATGCTGCGCGACCTTGAGCCAGACAATCGCGACAAATCATTCTACCGCGGGGTCAAACGCTGTATTTTCAATTGGGAGCGGCTGGGCAAATTCTGCGGCCGCGAAAAATTGCCGATCAGCGAAGATCTCCGTCGAGAAATCGCTTCAGCGCTTAATGCCTTTCTTGAAAGGGAAACATTGGAGGTGCGGAGCGGTTTACGGACTTGCGCCATCAATTGCAGCAAGGAAGAATTACTGGCCTTTGCCAAAAAGCTTGCTCTCGGCTTGCCGGAGCTGCCGGCCAACCTGGGGGGAGCCGACTAATCGGCGGGTTGCCCCTTAACCTTGGCGAAATAGGCGAGCCAACATTGCCACGGCAGAACATCAAGGGTGCACTTTTGCGGGCATGGGAATTTTTCCACCACCAAGGGGCACTGGCCGCATTTGATGGTGCAGATGTACTTGGCCGCCATTTCAAGGGCAAGGTTATCCGGACAACCTTTCTGGGTTTCAGCCATATTATTTCACTCCTTCCATAAAAAATAGGGGAAGAACCAGCCTCCCAGAGCACAGGATAGAGGTAAAATATTAGGATCGGGTAAAACTACGAATAATTGTTGATTAACCCGGCTCCGGGTTAATTGGGGATTTGCGCTACCCGGCGGCGGATTGTTTGAATAAGATGTTCCGGATGCAGGGGCTTGGCCACATAATCATCCATGCCGCCGGCCAGACAGCGCTCACGATCTCCCTCCAGGGCATGGGCGGTCAAGGCGATAATCGGCAGATGCCGGTCCGTGGCCAGCTCGTTGCGGCGAATATGTTGGGTGGCCTCGATGCCATTCATTTCCGGCATCTGAACATCCATGAGCACCAGATCAATATCGCGGTTTTTCGATAAAGCCTCCAGGGCCTGCAGACCGTTGCCGACCACGGTCACCTTCCACCCCTGCTGAAGCATGATCTCTTCGACCACCAATTGATTGACCACATCATCCTCGGCCAGTAAAACATGCAGAACCTCCTGGCCGTCAACCGTGATTATCGGCTGCTCTGCCACACCCTGCGCCGCGACCTCAGCCACGGTCTGCTCTTTAAACCGGGCGCTGAAATGAAATACCGTGCCCGCACCAGGGGTGCTGTCCAGCCAGATCTCGCCGTCGAGCATCTTGACCAGATCGGCGCAAATCGCCAGACCGAGACCGGTCCCGCCATGTTGCCGGGTCAGCGAGCCATCAACCTGGGTAAACGCCTCAAAAATTGACCCTTTTTTCTCCGCGGAGATGCCGATTCCGGTGTCAGCCACCGTAAAATGCAAGAGGACCTCACCCCCGCCCGCTTCACCTTGGCGGGCAACCACAACCTCAATTGTCCCCTGCTTGGTAAACTTTACCGCGTTATCAACCAGATTGACGATGATCTGCTCCAGAAAAGCCCCATCCCCGACCAGCTTGTCCGGAACATCCGCCTCGACCTGCAGGCTCAGCTTTAAACCTTTATCCCGGGCGGCAATAATCAAAACCTTTAAACTGTCGGCCAGAAGATCCCGCAGATTGAAAGGCACCGGGGTGGAATGAAATTTACCGGCCTCCAGCTTGGAGAAATCAAGCACGTTATTGATGATCTTCAACAGGCGATCCGCGGAATTTTTAACCAACTCCAGATACTTCCGCTGGGCATCCGTCAAATCGGTGGCCAGGGTGAGCTCCACCATGCCGATGATACCATTAAACGGGGTGCGAATCTCATGGCTCATATTGGCCAGAAACTGGCTTTTCGCATGGCTCGCCACATCCGCCGACTCCTTGGCCTTGGCCAGGGCCAGCTGACTCTCCATCCGCCGATTAACCTCGGACTGCAACTCCCGGGTCATCTGGCTCAACTCCGCGGTTCTTTCTTCGACCCGCGCTTCCAATTCGCCCTGGGTCCTTTCAACCTTTTCCAGGGCCTTAACCAGGCGTGATTCATAAAACAGGACAATTAAACCCAGAATGGCGATGACCAGTGCCGAAGAGATGCCAACCAGCAGATGTTCTTCGTCGAAATAAGGGATCTCCGGATGCAGCACTGCATCCACCAGAGCGCCCAAATTTCCCATCAGGATGACGACAAAGAAAAAAAATATTATCTTGAATGAGTTACTTTTAGCCATGAACCCTTTTGCCTTAAAAATAAAAAGTTGCCGCAACCCCATCAGACCAGGTCGTTATTGTAACTCAGAATACCACAAAATTTTTAGGTTTTTGGCAGAAAAAAGTACGTGCCGACAACCTGCTGTTTTTATCGTGGTGCTAAAAACGATTCGTTACAAATTCAAGTCCGTCTGATTTTGGCAAGTAACGAGGTGGTGGAATACTCTCCCACCAACGGGATACTCAGCACCCGGCCGCCGGCGGCCAACACCTCCGGGGCGCCGACGATCTTGGCCACCGGCCAATCGCCGCCCTTGACCAGCACATCGGGCAGCAATGCCGTAATCAGCCGGTGCGGGGTCTCCTCGCTAAAGATCACCACATAATCGACACAGCCCAGGGCGGCCAGTAACCGCGCCCTGCTCTGTTCGCGGTTAAGGGGCCGGTCATCCCCCTTGCCCAGCCGCCGTACCGAGCTGTCGCTGTTGAGCCCCACGATCAGACAATCCCCTTCCTTGCGGGCCGCCTCCAGGTAGGTGACATGCCCTTCATGGAGGATGTCAAAACAGCCGTTGGTAAAGACCACCTTCCGGCCCAAGGCCTGTAAACGGGCGACCACGGGCTGCAAGTCGGGCAACTCCATGATCTTATGATAATCATGAAACCGGTAAGGGCAGGGTGCGACGGTGTTGAACCGGCTGCGGACCTCGGCCGGCAATTGGAGATCGACTTTTTCATAGATCGCCGTTGCCGTGCTCCCGGCCTCATAAATCACCCGGCCGTCCGGGCCGATCACCATGGAACTTCCGCCGAATTCGGTATCGCCGGATTTGCCGCACCGATTGCAGGCCACTACATAGGCCTGATTTTCAATGGCCCGGGCCATCAACAAAACCCGCCACTGCTCCCGCCGCAGCAGCGGCCATTGGGCGCTCACCAGCAGCAGCGCCGCGCCCTGGGCGATCTGGGTCCGGGCCAACTCGGGAAAGCGCAGGTCATAACAGACCAGCCCGGCCAGCCGACCCAACTCGGTCTCGATCGATTGCGGGTCATCGCCCGGGGCAAAATGCTCGTCTTCGGCCATGGGCGCAAAGAGCTGCTGCTTACGGTAACTGCCTGCCACCCCGGCCGGCCCGACGACATAGAGGGTGTTATAGATTGTAATATCGATCTCGGTGATCACCTCTTCCGGCAGGGAGCCGGCCAGATAGATCCCATATTTTTCAGCCTGCCGTTGCATAAATTCAAGATGCGCCAAGCTCAACGCGGCCAGCTGCGCCAACCGCCCATAGGCAAAGCCGCAGCTCCACAACTCGGGCAGGACGACAAGGCCGGGGCCGGTGGGGGCCAGATCCCGCAACCCCTCTTCCACCTTGACCAGATTCACCTCGGGCTGCCCCAGTTTCACATCAAACTGCAGAAACCCGACAGAACAATCTTTTAAGAGATTCTTTTGCATAAGCTCAACTTACCCGGCTTTGATTTAATGTCAATTTCCTTGCAAGCCCTTGCCCGGACCAGGGACGGCCGCAAAGCGGCAAAATAATCCGGCTCGCCATTAACTATTTATTTGACGCGGCCCAAAAAATCAATCTATCATAAAAATTGAGTAGAGATTATCGTAACACAAAACGTTTCTTCATCCATCTGCAGGTTACTGATCCATTTAACCAAGAAAAGATCCGATGAAAAAAAACAAGACGATAACAGGTTGCCTCTTCATCATTTTCGCGCTTTTCCGCCCCGGCGCTCTCCAGGCGGAAGAATATCGGCCCACGAGTTTTCCGGATACACCTTTCCTGGGGTTCGAGCAAGCGCAAAATAATTCATCCCCGCCTCTGTTGGCCATTGCCAATTTGGTATTCAAGGAATTTAATGCCCTGCAACCGATCCGCAACGCCCTTGACAAAACCGAAAAAATTATTGATCACGCCGCCCGCAAGGCAAAATTAAAAGGCGACATTTATCTGAGTAATTCCAATTATCAAAAAAACGACACCGGCAACCACGCCCGACCCAAACAACCTTTTCCCATCTCCTGGAACTCCAAGTTCCGCCCGGACGGCAACGTCCTCATCCTCAACATCAAATCAGGTGATCGCCTCCGGCTGGAAGGACAAGCGGGCGAGGACGGCTATCAGGCCAAATTTTTATTCCATTACGATTTTTAACGTTCACCGACAACCGCCCTAACATTCCCGGCTCGCCACCCCTTGCATTCGGCCCTGCCTCGGCGGGCCAACCGCCTATTTTATCCTTAACTTTTCGATTTTTCCTTGTTAAAGGATGCTTGACATGGTCCTTCTTCCTGCTATCTTTGTATAATTCGCATATTAAAGTAGGAAACAATCTCATCTGGAGTTCAAAAGTCGATGAAAAAAAAGGTCACATTCCTGCCCGATAACGTAACCATCGAGGTGGATGAGGGAGAAGATCTGCTCACGGCCGCCGCCACCGCGGGGGTTTATATCCATGCCCATTGCGGCGGCGACGGCGTCTGCGGCAAATGCAAGGTCAAGGTCGACCAGGGCGATGTCCATTCAAATAAGGCCATGCACCTCAAGGCCGAGCAGTATGAGGCCGGGTTCCGCCTGGCCTGCCAGGCCACGGTCAGCCAGGACGTGACCATCGTCATCCCGGAAGAAACCACCAAGGACGGCAAGGCCTTAAAGCGCAAACCCAAAACCACCCGCTCCATTTCGGCCCGCTCCCTGGATTCCATCATCGGCTCCTGGAGCGTGGCGCCGCCGGTGGAGAAACGTTTTATCAAGCTTGAGCCGCCGTCCCTGGATGACAATATCCCCGACCTGCAGCGGTTGATGCGCGCCATTAAACAGAAATGCTATGACTGCGCCGAACCCACCTATGATCACCCCGAGCTGCTGATGGACCTGCCCTTCATCCTGCGCGAGGCCAACTGGGAGGTTACGGTCATCATGCTCCGCGGTAAACGGGCGGAGGAGCCGGACCGGATCATTGCCATCGAGCCGGGCAACACCACCGACAAGCTCTATGGCCTGGCCGTTGACATCGGCACCACCACGGTGTGCGGCATCTTGATCGACCTCAACTCCGGCGAGGTCATTGCCGAGGCGTCGGCCTACAACGAACAGATCAGCTGCGGCGAGGACGTTATTTCCCGAATTATCTATTCCCAACGGGGCAACGGCCTGAAATCATTACAAGAAAAGGTCGTGCGCACCATCAACACCATCATCGAAACGGTGTGCAAGGAAGTGATCATCAGCCCCAGCGACATCAGCTATATCATGGCCGCCGGCAACACCATCATGAGCCACATGCTGCTCGGCCTCGATCCCAAGTATATCCGGGAATCGCCCTATGTCCCGACCTGCAGCCATTTCCCGCTGACCCGGGCGGCCAGCCTCGGCGTACTGGCCCACCCGTCGGTACGCCTCTTTCTCTACCCCTCGGTGGCCAGCTATGTGGGCGGCGACATCATCTCCGGGGTCCATGCGGCCCAGATGCACAAGAGCCAAGAGCTCACCCTCTTTATAGATATCGGCACCAACGGCGAGATCGTGGTGGGCAACGAGGAATGGATGGTCTGCGCCGCCTGTTCCGCGGGACCGGCCTTTGAGGGCGGCGGCATCAAGCACGGGATGCGGGCCAACTCCGGCGCCATTGAGAATTTCCATATCCACCCGCAAACCCTGGACCCGATGATTATCACCATCGACCGGATCAAGCCGTGCGGCATCTGCGGCTCGGGCCTGATCTCCATTGTCTCGGAACTGCTCGAGGCCAAGGTCATCGACCAGCAGGGCAAATTTAACCGCACCCTCAAACATCCCCGCATCCGGGAACAAGCGGACGGCTTTGAGTATGTGCTGGCCTGGGGCAAGGATTCGCTGATGGGCGAGGACATCGCTATCACCGAGGTTGATCTCGACAACCTGATCCGCGCCAAGGGCGCGATGTATGCGGGTTACGTGACCCTGCTCGACTCGGTGGGCATGACCTTTACCGATCTGGACCGGGTGATCATGGCCGGCAACTTCGGGGCCTATATCGACCTGGAGCGGGCGATCTGCATCGGCCTGCTGCCGGATATCGACCGGGAAAAATTCTATTACCTGGGCAATGCCTCCATGCTCGGCTGCCAGATCAGCCTCACCGACCATCGCCGCTTCCGAGAAAGAATGGAGGTCAGCTCCCTGCTCACCAATATGGAGCTGAGCGAAAACCCCCAATTCATGACCCACTACATGGCGTCCCTCTTCCTGCCCCACACCGACATGAGTCTGTTTCCGACGGTTGCCGCCAAGCTCGCGGAATAGCAAGATAGGGCAGCGGCTGAAAAAACCATTGTTTTTTCAGCCGCTGCGCCAACCAACCAACTGACCGATAATCGCTTATAGCTTACTGGGCCTTCTCCGCCTTTCGCTTGCGGCTGTCATGGTAGTATTTGAAACGGAAAAGCGCATCCAGGCCATGACAATCCACGCACATGATGCTGTAGGTCTGCATCCGCAGAAAACTGTTGGTGGCTCGCCCTTCAATATTTTTACCAGGGCCCTTTTGCATGAACTTGGGATCCCACTGATGCACATCATGGCATGAGGAGCAGGAAATATCGCCAACCGTGGCCAGCTTGCCGCTCCGATTATCGAACATCGGAAAGTAATTAGGTTTGCCTTTGGTATCGCGACCGACATTGGTAATCAGCATGCCATCGGGATGGGTGGCGACAATGGGCACCTTGGTATTGCCTGCCCCGGTATTGCTATGGCAATCGTTGCAGAACCGATCCATCACCCCGGTGCCCATCCCCATGCCCCTGGCCCAAAGCTTGTGCCTGCTCTTGCCGTTATGCACATAGTGACACGCTCCGCAGACCCCGGAATCGGCCGGCGTCTGCTCAAGGGCATTTTTGGAGTTGGGCGCGGTCACGTTCATATCATGGTCGGTTTTGCCGATGAAGGCCTTATCGCCATGACAATTCTCACACAGGGTGGACTGGGGTGCGCTGCTGATTCGTAAAAAGGAGTTTTGCGCGGTCCCTTCGCCGACCACCGAGGTTTTCGGCGCCCCTTGACTGGGATTCCAGCGGTGGGGATCATGGCAGGTGGCGCAAGTCATTACCCCCTCTTCGCTACTACTCGCCAGCCCCTTGCGGTCATAGAGGGGCAGGGTTGTCGTCAGCCCTTTCCGCGACGGCTCAATGTCCACCGGATGCGAATAATCGGAAATGACCTTTTTATCGGCCACCCCGCCATGGTCATTATTATGGCAACTCAAACATAAATCCTGGGCCGGATTTTTGCTTTGCGGATTAATCTCCTTAGCCCACAAGGCCAACCGATTCTGCGAACCATGCACCTGATGACATACCCCGCAAACCCCTGATTCGGCGGGAAGCTGCCCCTTGCTGTTTTTCTCCTTGGCCCCGGTCAGCCGCAGATCATGATCGGTATTCTCGACATAGGCCTGCTTCAGATGACAATCCTTGCACAGAGCCGAGTCGGGCAGATTGTCCTTGCGCAAAAAATTGGTCTTGATCTCTTTGGCGCCCCGCTGCAAGGCGGCAGCCTGTAAGGCGCTGATCCGATGGGGATCATGGCAGGTCGGGCAACTCATCATCCCGGCGCCGGCCACCCTTACCCCCTTGCGATTAAAGGTGGGCAGGCTGGTCGTAAGCCCCTTTTCCTGCAGGTTGACATTGACCGGGTGGGCATGGCCGGTCACCAATTTTTTCTTGGCCATGCCCTGTTCGTTATGACAACCGACACAGAGATTCTGGGCCGGATTCTCGCTCTCGGTACTAATCTCCCGAGCCCAGAGCACCAGCTTTTTGGAACCATGCACCATGTGGCAGGCCCCGCAGGCCCCGGTTTGGGCGGCGGTCTGCCCCTTGCTGTTTTTTTCACCCGGCGCCCGATGCTGCAGATCATGGGCCGTATTGATCAAACCCGCCTTGTCCAGATGACAGTCAAGACAAAGCTCGGAATTTTTGGTGGATTCAATCAGGAATTTCTCATTGGGCGAACCATGCACCGAATGGCAGGTTTCACAGATGACCTGATTCTTTTCCTTACCCTCGGCCGCTCCGTGCCTTTTAAGCTTATCCGAAATCACCAGTTTGGTGGTATCTACCGGATGATTGCCGGTGGCCGGGCCGCCGTCCTTGTCCTTGTGGCATAGCCGGCAGATCTCGGAGTTGGTATTGGAGGCGCGGAGGAAAACGGTCTTCTCCATCCCCATTTCACTGGAAACGCCATGGGCGGTATGGCAGGTGGCGCACTGCATATTGCCCTTGGCGTCCAAGGGAAAAATTGCCGGGATCTCCATGGTTGGCGGCGGCGGTTTATTAATGGGATGATGCTGGTCGTTGTAGACCCGGGCCCGGGAATCGACCACACTGCCGTCATGGCAGGAAAAACAGATTTCCGCGGTGGCAACCACCTTTTCCGCCTGATAGGGCACCAGATCCGACCCCCGGCCATCGATAAAAAAGGTATCAATCCACCGGTAATGACACAGGGCGCATTCCTTGGCGGAATTGGGATTGCGGGGCGCCTCAAGGGCCAAAGCCGGACGGCCCATGAGCGCAACCAGAACCATGCAAGCTATTTGAAATAGAAATTTATTCATCCGATGCGGTTTCAGCCGATATATTTATTCAGAGCGCTCTATCTGATAGACACTTATCTTTTCGGCAAACATTTCAACAACATAAAGCCGGTCGTTATGATCAATGAAGAGTCCGACCGGCGTCTTGAATCTTTTCACCCCCCCGGTTTCACCATCACCCACGACGCTTCTGAATGCGCCGGTCCCCCCATCAAAAACCTGAACAACCCCCATGTAGCTGTCACTGACAAAGGCGTGGCCGGTATGATCAACGGCAACCCCCTTGGGCCGGAAAAATTCGCCGCGCTCTACCCCCCACTCGCCGATAAAGGTAAAAAATTTGCCTTCCGTGGTCAGCACCTGAACCCGGGTATTGATGACATCGACTATATAGAGATATTTTTCCTTGTAAAGACTCAGTTGGAAAGGATAGCGGAATTCCCATTTATCGATGCCCGGCCCGCCGAAGGTATTAATCAGTTTCCGGCCGGCCAGATCATAAACCAGGATATAATGGTGGTCGTTATCCACCACGAAACATTGACTGCCGTCAGCCATGACCGCGACATCGGTGGGATCGGCAAGTTTACCGTCTTTTGCCGGCAGCTCGATCTGATACAAAAATTCGCCGCCGGCAGAAAACACCTGCACCCGCTGGTTGCCGGAATCGGCAATATAAACCTGGCCGGCCCCGTCGAGGGTGATGCCCAGCGGATAATTAAATTCTCCCGGGCCCCGGCCTTTTTTGCCAAAGGCAAAAAGAAAATCCCCTTTTTTGCCGAAAACCTTGATGCTGTTATTAACCCCGTCAACCACATAAATATGGCCGGCCTTGGAAACGGCCAGATCGCTGGGCTGCCTGAAGTCGTGTTTGATATCAAAAAGATGGGTGACGTTGGTTAATTTCAGCGGCGGCACATCACTGATAACCGCCTCGGTCGAAACCGGCTCGGACGTGGAGGCGGCCAAGCCGGCCGGCGCAACCATACTCGCCAGCATCAACAACCACACCCATACTCTGCAATATGTTGCCCTGACCATCAAGCCCCCTGCCTCTTAAAATAACCCGCCTCCCCCTTTATGCAAGGAAGAGGCGGGCAACTAGCTAACAACAAACGGTTGACGACATACCTTACTGCTCAGCGGGCTGCGTCTTGCCTTCTCCCGGATGCAACATCTTCGGCATATAAAACTTGGTGTAGTTTTTGATCATGCCGACAACTTCCGTACCGGTAATGGAATCAATCCTTTCTTTAGGATAACCAAGTTCAGCCAATGGTAAAAGCGGTTTTTCCTTCTGATGACACTCTTCACACATAACCGGTTTTTTGCTGATGATCTTGTGAATCATCTTCTTGGCCCGTGATTTCTGGCCTTCGGTCAGCTGCTTTTCCATTTTGCGGTATTCACCGGCAAAATCGATTTTCTCCTGGCTATCTATCCGGACCAGCTTGCCTTCTTCCCGGACAAACGGAATGATTTTGGCCTGATAGGTACCTGGCATAGCATCCCGCACCGGGCTGCCGACCAGCTCGCCTGATTTACGATCATACCACTTGAAGGCATTGGTTTTCTCTTCGTCTTCAAGCCGGACATGACAGGTCTGACAGGCAACAAAAAAGGCGTGCATGTTCAAAAAAGCCCGAATGTCCTTGACCGAGTCATGGGGCATATCGCCATGACAGGTACTGCAGTAGGACCTCTTGTCCGGCCCGATATCAAAACCGATATGGTGGAAATGGCCTTCGATATGCTGCTCTTCGAGAACCCGGTAACCAAGATAATGCTTAACCCTTTTTTCACTTTCCAGGATGACCTGTTCAAAGGATTGCTTCTCATCTTTGGTCTGCTTTCCGGTTTTCTCCAGATCAATCGCCGCCACTTCTTTGCGGTGATGAAATTCCTCTAAGATATGGGCAAAGGTGAGATTCCAGATCATCACCGTAAAAACGCCCACCACTCCCATAAAAACCAGGATATATAAATTGGTGAAGATTTTTTTTAGCATTATGAAAGCCCCCCTTCTGTTTCCATATGACCCCCGCCGCCGTGGGGCGGCTTGATTTCGTGCTCAAGGCCGTTTTCTTTCATGACTTTTACATAATAGTCATAATGCTCTTCAACCATGAGCTCCTCCGACAGGTATCCGGTGAGAAACACCGTACCCATGGGGAAAACCGACGCGGAATAATGAACATTGTACCAGTGCCAGATAAAAAGGAACAAGCTGGCCAACAGAGCCTCGTCACTGTGGGCGATCAGGCAGAAGTTAATCACCATGCCGGGAATCAGATGACTGGCAATCTCCTTATTCCACATGATAATCCCGGTGCCGCCAATGACGATACAACCCCAGAAAGGCGCCCAGTAGTCAAACTTTTCCTTCCAGGTAAAGTTATCGCCCCGGGGCCGCTCGTTGGTAAAGAACAACAGATACTTCATCAAGTCGCGGATATCAAAGGCATCCTTGAGGTTGGGTACCATTTTCTGACCCAACAGAATCTTGACCAAGCTGTAATTGCCGGCCTTTTTGGCGGGCAGGATATGGTTTTTGTAGATATTCACCGTAATCCGATAAACATGATAGGCCAGCACCAGCAGCATAATGGTGCCGCACACCTTATGGACAATGGGCGCGCCCTTGGTACCCCCGAAGAAGGGGTAGATATATTGCGCCCAGCCGGCACTACTGAATTTGAGTGGCATCCCGGTCAAGACCAGCAACACAACCGAGGCCGCAAAAATAATATGCTGGATTCGCTCATCAAGATTGAATCGATAAAAATATCTTTCCCCATCCTTCATTTTAATAGCAGGATATTTAGCACTCATCTTATTTCTTCCTCCCAGTAATCGTGGCATTAGGGAACAACCTGCGCAGCATATCCAGGAACATAATGCCCATCAGCGGCAACAGGGTGCCACCGGTCAAAATGATGAAAAACACGGTAAAGTAGTATTCCGCCGGACTTTGCTTCAGGCTAAACTCGGCATGCACATTGTAGCTGCCCAGCTTAGGCGAGGCTTGAGGATGACAATCAACCGTGTTACAGATCTGCCCCCGGTTGGTGGGATGGGTGGAAGACCTGACATCGTCATTACTATACATCTGATGAACGGATTTACCTTTGACTACGTGGCAATCGAGGCAATCCGGCACCCGCTCGTCGAGCAGATTGGCAGCCTTGCCGTGGAAGGTCTCACCATAGGAATACATCGCCCTGGTGGAGAGATTATGCCTGGCGACCAGTTCCTGATCGTCATGGCAACGCCCGCAGGACTGGGCAATATTGAGCGGACTTCTGCTCTTGTGAAGCCTGGTGGTGATGTGGTTGTAGAACCTGAAGATAAACTCTTCTTTCTTATGACAGACCCGACAGCGGCCCAGAGACTCTTCGGCCACCCCGGCCCGCACTTTTTTAACAAAAGCCAGCGGCCGGTAGAGCGGATTATCATGACAATCCTTACAGGTCGGCATATCCTCGGGGAACTTTTTCTCTTTCCCATCCTTGTCGATCGTGCTGTGCACACTCTGATCGAGATAGGTCTTAACATCCTTATGGGAAAATTTCTGCTCAGTGGAAGGCTCGAGAATATGACACTCGGTCAGACAATCGACTTTCTTGGCAGGGTCATGGGGTATTTTCTTGATGTCGGTATGACACCCTTCACACTTGACCTTGGCGTGAACGCTTTTATTGAAAATTTCTTCATTAACATAGAGAAGTCGCATGCCGCCTTCTTTGTCAATCCGACTTAGCCCGGGATACTTGTGGCACAACAGGCAGTTGCCCATATCCGCGGCCAGGGCGGCATACGGCAGGCAACACATTAGAATCCAGGAGACTACAACTGCTGGCCACACCGGCCGGATATGAGATTTAAAAACCATACTCCTCCTCCCCTTTGTTTTAGTTACGTCTATGACAAGCCAAACATATTTTATCGGCCAAAGCCGGAAGCCTTAGCCGCGCCTTTTCACTTGCCCCTTTGGCCGTTGCCCTATCAGGGGGAATAACGCCTCGCTCATGAGGATTGTGGCAGGTGGCACAAGTCACCTCGCCTTTATAATTCAAGGGGAATCTGATCCCGAACTCCCGTTCCGATCTGCGCAAATTATTCAAAATATTAATCGGCGGCTTCTTCAGATGGTTCGCATTAATCGGGTGCATCTTGCTCTGTTTATAATGACACCGATAGCAGAGCACGGCGAGATCCCCGACCAGCTTGACCCCTTGGCCCTCGCCCCCATCGGGATTAAAGGAGTCCCTGTTTTCATCGGGCTTTTCGGTATGACAGTAAAGACATTTCTCTTCGATAATTTTACCGGCGCCATCCAGCTGGTTATGGGGATCGAGCATCTTGTACTTTTTTTCGTCGTGGCACTGATAACAGATGGTGGTGCGGGAAAGGAAAGGATTAACCCGGAGAAAGATATAATTTCTTAATTGAGCTTCTTTCTCAGCTTTGCATTGCCATTGAATGAGGTGGCAGGTTTTACAGGTGACCTTGCCGTCGATTAACGGCAGTTGCGGTGGAATTTTGGCTTTTATTTCCGAGGAAGGAACGATATCGACGGGATGGGTATATGTATCCGGCGTATAACCGTGACAGCGGCAGGTCTGGATCAGATCGGCAAATCTCAGGAAGGGATCGCCACCCTTTACCGGGGTTTTGGTATGGCATTCGTGGCAATAGCGTTTATCGAAATGAATATTGGTGGCGGCGGTTACCGCGGCATTGACAAACTGCATAGGCAGCATGTCGCTATCCCCGGCAATGGCTACATTGCTAAAAAAGAGTAAAACAACTACAACCGCAGTTTTTTCTCCCATGCCGCCCCTTAACCAACAACCAAATTAACTAACTAACCCTCGCTCCTTACCGCATCGGTTGCATTGTAATACGAATCATTTAAAACCATATATTACAACAGTTATCTTGCTGAAATTGATGCAAATTCCAACAATTTGAACCTCACCCCTCTCATTTGCATGAGAATTTTCCCACCACCCTTTTATCACCCCAGAAAACAACCTAAAAAAACCGCCATGAAATTGCAAGATAAATGATAAATAATTATATCCGGTTATCTTGTAACAAAGGACGCCTTTTGCGCTATTTCTCCTAAAGATGAAGGAGTTAGATATCATACTTTATTTGCGATTAATTTGTTCACGGCCATAAAAATTACCGTCCACCGGCTGAGCACTTGTCGAGACCCGCCTTCCCGGAGTATAAAAAAGCATGAACATCATCCCCGATCTTACAGTGTGCCTGGCCCATAATGAACCGGGCGAGGCCATGGTCAACCTGCTCGAGTCGCTCTATCTCCATGCCGACCCGGTTTCGTTTGAGATAATTGTCGTTGATAATCTGGACGACGCCGATTTCACCGCCCGCCTGGAACATGAATTTCCCGAGGTGAAAATTTTTGAAAACAAGGGGGGCGAGCCGATCGGCAAAGCGCGCAACCATGCCTTCCGGCTGGCCCGGGGCCGCTATATCTCTTTCTGGGACGAACCGCTGCGCATCCAGGCCGGCTGCCTGCAGACCTTGCTGCGTTTTCTCGACGATACCCCGGACATCGGCATCGCCGCCCCCCGGATCATCACCGACTCCGGAACGCCGCTGCCATCCAGCCGCCGGTTCCCGACCCTGGCCTCCTCCCTGTTGCAACACACCGCCCTGGGCCAACTCTGGGCCAACACCGCCCCGCTGAAAAGACATCTAATGACCGAATGGGACCATCTGCTCCCCTTTGCCTGCGACTGGCTGGTCGGCAGCTGTCTGATCATCCGGCGGGAGGTGATGGAGGAGATCGGCCTCTTCGACGAAGAATTCATCTCGCTTTACGCGGACGCGGATTACTGCCTGCGGGCCAGGCGCAGCGGCTGGCACATCCACTATATGGCCGCCGCCGTAATCAAGGATCAGCGCTCGCAGATCTACGGCCCCCTCCACCGCCAGGCCGCGGCCCACCCCCACGCCCTGGCCGATTGCACCCGCTTTTTACTTAAAAAATGGCTGGCCCCCACCATCATTCCCGCATAACCGCCTGCTACCGCAACTATATATATAATGATATAGACAGCCGGGCGCTCCGGCCCGCGCCCGGCTGTTGATAACCTGTTGAAAAGCTGTTGGTAACCATCTTGAAACCCTGTTGATTTTTTGTTGATAAAAAGTTTCACGTGAAACTTTTTGCGCTTAGGCCGGAGCGGGACAAGAAGCAGGCAAGGATGGATAACAATTCGAGATAGCGTTATTAATCATCAATGCCCGGGCAAAAACTTTCATTAAAAAAATTTATGCCCGGTGCCGGCCGACCGCAAAAATGTGCTTTTTTGCGGCAACGCTATTGGTTGTTTGTTGACAACTCGGCTTTTTAACGTTATTTTTTCGGTTTATCCTCATCACCACACTGCACAGGATAATTACCGCCCCCATTTTCTGGGAAAACGGCAAATAAGATATAGTAAATAATGCAAAGGAGAAAACGATGTCCAAGGTTTTAGGAATTGCTGAGAGCATTAACATCATGGGAACCCGCAGCGGCACCGCCATGAAAGAGAGAAATCCCGGTCCCGTTCAGGAAATGGCCAAAGAAGAAGCCGGCCAGGGCGCGTCCTATCTTGATCTTAACATCGGCCCGGCCCGTAAAGACGGCGTTGAGCTGATGCCTTGGGTAGTCGAAACCGTGGAAGCGGTCACCGATGTTCCCCTTTGTCTCGATACCACCAACACCGATGCGATGACCGCCGGTTTCAAGGTTGTCAAAAACAAGGCCGCCGCGATCATGAACTCCATTTCCGCGCAGCCCGAGCGGATGGAAAAACTGATCCCGGTTGCCGCCGAGGCAGGCTGTAACGTTATCGCCCTGCTCTGGGGACCGGACGGCATGCCCCGTGACTCCAACGAGCGCGCCGCGATGTCCGTTGACCTGATGATGGCGCTCGCCGAGGCAGGGATCCCCAACGAGAAAATGATCTTCGATCCGATCGCCACCCCGATCACCCTGGGCGCCGACCAGATCGCTTCCGGTCTCGAGTTCCTCAGCATGCTGCAGGATATCGCCCCGGGCGCCGGTTCCACCGTTGGTCTGTCCAACGTTTCCAACGGCGTTGCCGAGCACCTGCGCAAGTACCTGGACCGCACCTACCTGATCATGCTCATGAAACACGGCCTGACCACCGCCATTGTCAACTCCTACGATGCCGAGCTGATGGCGATCTGCAAAGGCGAGCGCCAGGAGCATGTCGACATGGTCCACGCGATGATGGACGGCAACGATCCCAATCCCGCGACCCTGTCCGGTATTGCCCTTGAGCATTATAAAACCTACAAGGCACTGAGCGGCCAGACCGTATTCAGTGAGTCCTGGCTTGAGCTGTAAGCCTGACGGCACCAGGACATATCGGCCGTTTCGAACCTGAAACCGGCCTTAAAAAGAGGGGGCCGCGGCCTCCTCTTTTTTGTTTGCAACGAGGATCACTTATGGCGGATATCCCTTCCCACCATATGATTTACGGCACCTGCCCCGATTATGTCACCGGGGAATCGGTGGTGGACACCGACGATGAGAGGTATCGCCAGAAGCTGGCCCGCTTTCTGGTCGAGGAAAAGGGCTATGCCAAAACCGACCTGGTCATGCGGCAAAAGATCGAAACCCTGTTTGCCGGCCAGTTCGTCGTTTCTAAAATAGATATGGTGGTGGCGCTTAATGGCCGCCAGCTGATGATCCTCCGCTACGGGCCCGGCTCCCTGGTAACCCGCGAGCGACCGGCCCTGGCCGCGGCCCGGGTCTTGAACCCGGCCCAGCGCATCCCCCTGACCGTGGTCACCAACGGCGAGGATGGTGAGCTGCTCGACACCCTTAGCGGCAAGGTGATCGCCACCGGCCTGGACCAGATCCCCAGCCGGGAGCAGGCCGCAGCCATGCTGGCGCAGCTTGATTTTACCCCGCTGGCCGAGGAGAAACGGGAACCGGAATTGCGGATCTTAAACGCCTTTGACGTCGAGGTCTGTTGCGCCGGCGGACCCTGCGCCCTGCCCGGGGCCAAAGAAGGATAAAAGATAACAGCGCCACGAAAACCACGAAAATTGAGTTACGAGCGAGGCAATGCCGGAAGGTTGGCCGAATAGTGGAGTTCGTGGCTAAAAAATTTTATAACGGAGAGCAAGCTATGCCACAGAAGTGGAGTAAAACAAGCTGGCAGAATTTCCCTGCCCTGCAGCAGCCCAAGTGGCCGGACCAGCAGGAGTATGAACAGGCGGTGGAGACCATTTCCCAGCTGCCGCCCCTGGTCTTTGCCGGGGAAACCAGGACCCTGAAAAAACAGCTGGCCATGGCCGCCGAAGGCAAGGCCTTCTTGCTCCAGGGCGGCGATTGCGCCGAGGATTTCGCCCGCTGCACCGCGCCCGCCATAAGGGAGCTGCTCAAGGTTATCCTGCAGATGACGGTGATCATGGGCTATGCCGGCGGCAAACCCATCGTCAAGGTCGGCCGGATGGCCGGCCAGTATGCCAAGCCCCGCTCGGCCGACACCGAAATGGTCAACGGCGTCGAGCTGCCCAGCTACCGCGGCGACATGGTCAACGGGATCGAGCCCACCCTGGAGGCCCGGCGGCCCGATCCCCAGCGGATGGTCAAGGGCTACCACCTGGCCTGCGCCACGATGAACATCCTCCGCGCCTTTACCCGGGGCGGCTACGCGGCCCTGGACCGGGTCCACTCCTGGAACAATGAGTTTGTCAAAAACTCGCCACAGGGTCAGCAGTTCGAGAAACTGGCCGGCCATATCGACAACGCGATCAACTTCATGAAGGTGGTCGGCCTGGATACCGATATCCCCCAGCTCAACCAGGCGACCTTTTTCACCTCCCACGAGGCCCTGCTCATGGGCTACGAACAGGCCCTCACCCGCCGGGATTCCACCTCCGGCGACTGGTACGACTGCTCGGCCCACATGCTCTGGATCGGCGAGCGGACCCGCCAGGTGGACGGCGCCCATGTCGAATTCTTAAGCGGCATCCACAACCCGATCGGGGTCAAGATCGGCCCCAACCATGATCTGGACGATGTGAAAAAGCTGGTGAACAAGCTCAACCCGGCCAACGAAGCAGGCCGCCTCACCCTGATCACCCGTTTCGGGGCGAAGAAAATCGGCGACTCCCTGCCCGGCCTGGTTCGGGCCATGAAACAGGAAGGCTTTAACCTGGTCTGGTCCTGCGACCCGATGCACGGCAATATCTACACCGCCGAAACCGGCCACAAGACCCGCAACTTCGACGATATCCTGGCCGAGATCCGCTCCTTCTTCGAGATCCACTGGGCAGAGGGCACGGTCCCCGGCGGGGTCCATTTCGAGATGACCGGCGACAACGTCACCGAATGCACCGGCGGCGGCCGCAAGATCCTCGATCAGCACCTGGCCCAGAACTACATGACCAACTGCGATCCAAGGTTGAACGCCGAGCAGAGCCTGGAGCTGGCCTTCCAGAT
>DUZU01000041.1 GCA_013349285.1 Deltaproteobacteria bacterium
CCTCAATGGCCAGATTGTGCCGCAGGATTTGGTCGCCATCCCGCAAGGTTTTGATGTGTTCCTGCCAGCTTTTTACCAGCTCGGCATCAGCGCTTTCTTCCCGAACCACGGCCGCGGCCTTGGCTGCTGCTTTTAGCGGGGGAATGGTTTTGCGGCGGAGGTCGATCTCCAGGGCGCCCAGTTCGTTTTCAAATTTTTCAATGTGCTTGAGCAGTCTCTGGCCTTCGGCCGTATGCTGGTCTCGGGCTTTGGCGATGTTTGCGGGCAGGCCCAGGAAACTGATGAGTTTTGCGTGGGTGTCAAAGTTGGTTTTTTTCCACTGGGTGATGCGGGTATCCTTGGGAACGGATAAAAGCTCTTTTTTTGATTCAGTCAGAGCTAAGCGCGCCTCTCTGATGATTTTTTCCGCCTCGGTATAGTTGGCGGCATCGCTCTGGGAGGTATTTGGAGCGACGTTTTTTTTTAGCTCCGGCAGCTCTTGATGGCTGGTTGTTGTCGTCATGGTCGTTGCGGCTGTGTTTAATCCGTTTATCGTTGATTCTACGATGTTATATTCGACAACCGTTGCGGCGGCGCCTGTGGTATTTTCTCGTGTTTTTCTGCTTAAATAATAGTCATTTTTTGCGAAATATGCTAATTTAAATCTTTTTATTCGTCCCGCCGGGAGAACGCATGCTCAAGGAACATTTTATCCAGGGGAAATCCCTGCTGCATCGCCTTGACCCCCGGGGTAAAGTGCTGGTCGCCTGTTTTTTTTCTTTAGTGGTGGCCTTGACTCACAGCCCGGTGGTGGCGGGGGGCGGTGTTGTGTTCGGCTTGCTGTTGGTTCTCATCGCCCGGTTGCCTTGGCGACCGGTTGGCAGGCGGCTGGCGCTGGTCAATATTTTTAATCTCTTTCTTTGGCTGATCCTGCCCTTGACCTATGCCGGTTCGCATCACTGGCAATGGGGAGCGTTGGTTTTCAGTTATGAGGGGGCCGCCTTGGCCGCCCTTATTACTCTGAAGGCCAATGGGATCTTTTTTTGTTTTCTGGCCCTGGTCGCCACTTCGCCGGTGGTGACCATGGCCTATGCCCTGCAGCGGCTGGGGGTACCGGCGAAGCTGGTTCATCTGCTTTTGTTTACCTTCAGGTACATTCATGTGATTGAGCAGGAACGGCAGCGGCTGGTGAGCGCCGCGGTCGTCCGCGGCTTTAAGCCGCGGGTCGATCTGCATACTTACCGAACCTATGCCTATTTGGTGGGAATGCTGTTGGTTAAAAGTTTTGCCCGTTCGCAAAGGGTCTATGAGGCCATGCTCTGCCGGGGATTTCATGGGCGTCTTTACTGTATGTCCGAATTCTCCCTCACCCGGGAGGATGTTGTCGCGGTCGCCATTATGCTGTTAAGTGTAATTTTTCTCGGGGGTTACGAATGGTTGAAAATCAGCTGATTTTCGAGTTGCATCAGGTTTGTTTCGCCTATCCCGGCGGCAGGCCCTTGCTGAACAACCTTGATTTTCATCTCCGGGCCGGGGAAAAGGTGGGGGTTGTCGGCAGCAACGGCAGCGGCAAGACCACCTTCCTCCATCTGCTCATGGGGCTGTTGGCCCATCAACAGGGAGAGGTGAAGCTTTTCGGCAATAAGGTGGTGAGCCGCCATGATTTCGCCGGGTTCAGGACCCGGATCGGGCTTCTTTTTCAGGATGCCGACGATCAGCTCTTCAGTCCCACCGTGATCGAGGATGTGGCCTTCGGTCCCCTTAATCAGGGTAAATCAGTGGCCGAGGCCAAGGCTTTGGCCATGCGGGTTCTGGCCCGGCTCGATATCGCGCATCTGGCCGAACGGGTTACCTATCAGCTCTCCGGCGGGGAGAAGAAAATGGTTTCCCTGGCCACGGTATTGGCCATGGAGCCCGAGGTGTTGTTGCTTGACGAGCCGACCACCGGTTTGGATGAAGCGACCAGGGCCAAGATTTCCGAGGTGCTAAAGGGGCTTGATCTGGCCTATGTGGTGATCTCCCATGATTATGATTTTTTAGCCGACGTCACCGGACTGACCTATTACATGCACGAGGGCCGGTTTGCCGATGATGCGGGTCAGGTGATTCATAACCATTTTCACCTGCATCCCTTCGGCAGTTATCCCCATCAGCATTCTCATTAGATCGCCGGTTTTGAAGCGAAAGATAAAGGCGATCCTGGTGGTTGGGCTTGACATAATGGGCAGATGGAAATATTCTGCAGCATTTTTATCGTGTTGATCTGTTTTGCGTTGTAATATGGCGAAGCAGGATTGCTTTCTCTCTTGGGTTCAGGCCGCAGGCGTTGCGCCCCGCTGAACTTTGGTTTTAATTATCACCATGAAGCTTGTCTGTGAAAAATATAAGGAAGAGTCTGTTGCCGCAACCGCGGTTTGTCGCAGGCCCACCGAGTATTGCAAGTTTAGAAGCGCCTGTATGATTCATTTTGTTGGCAAGGATAATCGGGCAAAACGAACAAAGGAAGATGGCCGGCCGGCTGAAAATGCTCAGTAGGCGGCCTGATTATTGAGCAGTGAATTATGGATACATTAAGTTTTGATAAGGGCGGCGGCCTGTTGCCGGCAATAGTTCAGGATTTTGCCTCCGGCGAGGTATTGATGCTCGCCTATATCAACGAAGAGGCCTGGCGGAAAACAAAGGAAACGGGCAAGGCTCATTATTGGAGCCGGTCGCGGAACAAGCTTTGGCTTAAGGGCGAGTCTTCCGGCCATGTTCAGCTGGTAAAGGAGATCCTGGTTGACTGTGATGCCGACACCGTGGTCTACCGGGTGGAGCAGTTGGGTGGCGCGGCCTGTCATAAAGGGTATCGCAGCTGTTTTTTCAGGCAGGTGCGGGATAACGATTTTGTGATTAACGAAAAACCGGTGTTCGACCCCGGGGAGGTATATAAAAAATGAGCGTGTTAAAGATTGGTATTCCCAAGGGCAGCCTGGAAAAGGCAACCATTGAGCTTTTTGAGAAATCCGGCTGGCGGATCAAGCTTTCCAGCCGGAACTATTTTCCCGAAGTGGATGACCCTGAGTTGGCCTGTTCCATCTGTCGGCCCCAGGAGATGTCGCGCTATGTGGAAAGAGGCGTGCTCGATTGCGGGATTACCGGCAAGGATTGGATCCTGGAAAATGAGTCGGACGTGGTGGTGGTCGCCGATCTCGTCTACTCCAAGGTCAGCAAGCGGCCGACCCGTTGGGTGATTGCCGTGCCCGGCGATTCGGATATCAAAACGGTTGCCGATCTGGAAGGCAAGAAGATCGCCACCGAGCTGGTCAATTACACCAAAAAGTTTTTCAGCGACAACAACATCAATGTGGAGATTTCCTTCTCCTGGGGCGCGACCGAGGCCAAGGTTGTTTCCGGGTTGGCCGACGCCATTGTCGAGGTGACGGAAACCGAGAGCACCATCCGGGCCCATGGCCTCAGGATTATCCACGAGCTGATGAGCTCCAACACCCAGTTTATCGTCAACAAGGCGGCCTGGGAGGATCCCTGGAAACGGGAGAAGATCGAGAATATCGCCCTGTTGTTGCAGGGAGCGCTTAGGGCCGACAAGATTGTCGGGTTGAAGATGAACGTGCCCCATGAGCGTCTCGACGATGTCATCGATATTCTGCCCAGCATGAACGCGCCGACCGTGGCCAACCTGTACCAGACCGACTGGTTTTCCGTGGAAACGGTTATTTCCGAGCATGAAGTGCGGGATCTCATCCCGAGGTTGATCAAAAACGGCGCCGAAGGGATTATCGAATACTCACTGAACAAGGTAATTTAATACCAGTCGGCGCCTTGGCGCCGGACAACCCATTCTTCCAATATAGGGAGTTAATTGACCAATTTGCATATAAACTATTCCATCATAGAGTTTGTTAAAAGTGTTTTTAAGATCGAGCAGCTTCCCGAGGCTGACTTTCCGGAAATCGCCTTTGCCGGGCGTTCCAATGTCGGCAAATCGAGCTTGATCAATAAACTGGTCAATCGCAATAAGCTGGTCAAGGTCAGTGGCCGCCCGGGCAAGACCCAGAGCCTTAACTTTTTTAACGTTAATGATTCGCTTTATCTGGTGGATCTGCCCGGCTATGGTTTTGCCCGGGTTTCCAAAAAACTCCAGGATGAGTGGCTGGAGTTGATAACGAATTATCTGGAGACCAGGGAAACCCTGCGTTGCGTGGTCGTGGTTATTGATCTGCGGCACGAGCTCAAGGGGCAGGATCGGGAGTTGGTGGACTGGTTGCGGCTGAAGGGGATCCCTTTTCTACCGGTATATACCAAGCGGGACAAGCTAACCCGTGGTCAGCAAAACCAGCAAGCCTTTTTGCTCGATGCCGCATTGGGGGTGGCGCCGGGCGAACGGGTTTTGTTTTCCGCCAAAAGCGGGGAGGGCAAGGAGGATTTAATTACTGCGCTTGCCGGTTTTTTGTGTTAATTTTTTTTAAAATTATGTTGCTGATACCGTTTGGGAGAACGGTTTATTTTTTGAAGTAAGGGAGAGGGATACATTATGGTCGCAAGTAAGGATTTGCCCTGTTGGGAGATTACCCGATGCGGCAACCAGGACAAGTGTCTTGCCGGTATGTCCGAGAATGCCGGGCAGCAGTGCTGGCAGGTGGCCCGGAAATTGGATGATTATCGCAGCGCCATGAATGTTTGTAAGGATTGCATTGTTTATGTCACAAAACATGCGAATACGGCTCTTTCGGAGCAGGAGCTGGAGAACATTCTGCAGCACAAGGTTGATTGTGTGCTGGTTTCCAGCTGTCCCCGCTACATAGCCGATGGCGGTCGCCGCTAGCTAAGGTGGTTTTCGAGTCAGGTTTGTATTAGCCGCACCGTGCCCTGTTGGGCGGCGGGTTTATTATGTCTACTGTTCCGACTTGAGAACCGCCAGGAAGGCGCGCTGGGGAATTTCCACATTGCCCACCGTCTTCATCTTCTTCTTGCCCGCCTTCTGTTTTTCCAGCAGTTTCCTCTTGCGGCTGATATCGCCGCCATAGCATTTCGCCAAGACGTCCTTTCTCAGGGCTGAAATAGTCGTTCTGCCGATGATGGTGCCGCCGATGGTGGCCTGGATCGCGATCTTGAACATCTGGCGCGGAATTTCCTCTTTCAGCCTTTCGCAGGCATGCATGCCCCGGCTTCTGGCGTTGGAGCGGTGGGCCAGCTGGCTTAAGGCGTCGACCCGCTCTCCGTTGACCAGGATGTCAAGCTTGACCAGGTCGCTGGGGCGATAGTCGAGCAGGTCATAGTCAAAGGAGCCATAGCCCTGGGTAACGGATTTGAGCTTGTCGTAAAAATCGTAGATTACCTCGGCCAGGGGTATTTCGCAGGTGAACTCGATCCGGCCCGGCATGGGGTAGTGGTAGTGGGTGTTCTCGCCCCGTCGCTCCATGCACAGGGTCATGACGACCCCCATGTATCGTTCCGGAATGAGGATGGTGGCCTTGATGAAGGGTTCCTCGATGCGGGCGATGGTTGACGGATCAGGGTAGTAGGAGGGGTTGTCCACCTCCTTCATGGTGCCGTCGTTGAGATAGATCCTGTAGTTTACCGACGGCACGGTCAGGATCAGGGAGAGGTCGAATTCCCGTTCCAGCCGTTCCTGGACCACCTCGAGGTGGAGCAGGCCGAGAAAGCCGCAGCGGAAGCCGAAGCCCAGGGCCGAGGATGAGTCTTTCTGGAAGGTGAGGGAGGCGTCGTTGAGCTGCAGTTTTTCCATGGCCGTGGCCAGGGTTTCGTAGTCGTCGGTGGATACCGGGTAAATGGACGAGAAAACCACCTGCTTTACTTCCTGGAAACCGGGCAAGGGTTTGGCGCATGGCCGGTCTTTGATGGTGATGGTGTCGCCCGGCCGGGTGTCGGTGATGTTTTTGATGCCGGCGATGATGTAGCCGACCTGGCCGGCGGAAAGTTCTTTCTGGGCCACCTTGGTCAGGTGGTAGAAACCGACCTCCTCAACCCGGTAGGTTGCCTTGTTCGACATGAAGAGGATGGTGTCGCCCGCCTTTACTCTGCCGTTTATGATCCGGCAGGAGATGATGGTGCCCCGGAAGGAGTCGTAGTTGGCGTCGAAAATCAGCGCCTCCAAGGGTTGGTCGGCATCGCCTTGGGGCGGCGGCAACAGGTTGACCACCGCTTCGAGAATATTGTCCACCCCCTTGCCGGTTTTGGCTGAACAGAGCTGGATATGGTCGCCGTTTAGGCCGAGATCCTCTTCGATCTGCAGGGCCACCCCTTCCGGGTCGGCGGAGGGCAGGTCGATCTTGTTGATCACCGGAATGATTTCAAGGTCGTGCTCCATGGCCAGGTAGAGGTTGGCCAGGGTCTGGGCCTCGATGCCCTGGGCCGCGTCAATGAGCAGCAGGGCGCCTTCGCAGGAGGAAAGGGCGCGGGAAACCTCATAACTGAAATCGACATGGCCGGGGGTGTCAACCAGGTTGAGCATATATAGCTGGCCGTCTTTGGCCTTATAGGGCAGGCAGATGGTCTGGCTTTTGATGGTAATCCCCCGCTCCCGTTCAATGTCCATGCTGTCGAGGAGCTGGTCGTGGAACTGGCGGTCGGTGACCATCTCGCAGTGCTGGATCATGCGGTCGGCCAGAGTTGATTTGCCGTGGTCGATGTGGGCGATGATGCTGAAGTTTCTGATGTTTTTCATTGAACTTTTTGCCGCGATATTTGTCTTGAGAGTCAATATGGAGCAGGGCGCATATTTTTTGCGCTGCTCGATGAGTAATCCGGAGCATGATTATCTATCATAAAAAGTTGTGATTGTGTACATAATTCTCCGTGGGCTTTTGCCGGCAATATAAATCAGAAGTGGTAAATTTTAGAATAATCGGTTAATAAGCAATGTTTAATTTGAAAGCGATTGACCTTTGAAAAGGTTGGAACCATAATGAGTAGCATGAAAAAAGATCCTGAAGTCATTGAGATATTGGACGACGACGGGGTGGATGCTGAGGAATCTCTTCATCCGCTGGTCGCCCTGGCGGATGATAATTATCTGCCCACCGTGGGTAATGCCAGTCTTCATCGTTATCTGCAGGAGATCAGCCAGTACAAGCTGCTCTCCCGGGAAGAAACCGATGAACTCGCCAAGCAGTTCCAGGAGTCCGGCGACCCGGAGATCGCCTATAAGCTGGTGACCTCCAACCTCCGTCTGGTGGTCAAGGTGGCCATGGATTTTCAGAAGTACTGGATGCAGAACTTTCTCGACCTCATTCAGGAGGGCAATGTCGGCCTGGTGCAGGCCGTAAAGAAATTCGACCCCTACCGGCAGGTCAAGTTTTCCTATTATGCCGCCTACTGGATCAGGGCCTATATCCTTAAATTTATCATGGATAACTGGCGGCTGGTCAAGATCGGCACCACCCAGGCCCAGCGCAAACTGTTCTTCAGTCTCAACAAGGAAAAAAAGCTGCTGGAGTCCCAGGGCTTCAAACCCGAGGTCAAGCTGCTGGCCGAGCGTCTCAATGTCAAGGAAAGTGAAGTTATTGAGATGAGCCAGCGGATGGACAATTGGGATGTGTCCCTTGAGGCGCCGGTGCGGGAGGGCTCCGATGACGAGCAGAAAAATTTTCTGCCCATGTCCGGGCCGTCCATTGAAGAGAAAGTGGCTGAAAACGAGGTCAGGGAATGGATGGCCGAGGTGCTGGCCAAGCTCCAGGATACCTTGAACGACAAGGAAAAAACGATTTTGCAGTTGCGCCTGCTGGGGGACGAACCGCTCACCCTGCAGGATATCGCCGATCAGTTTGGCATTTCACGGGAGAGGGTTCGCCAGATCGAGGCCAATCTTCTCAAAAAAATGCGGAAATATATGGAACAGGAAGTGCCGGACATCAAAGATTTTCTGGATGAATTTCTCAATCCCTGGCGCTCCTGATTTTTTATCAACAGACCATGGCCGTTAGCGGCGGGTAATTATTTTTTTCGAGTGAACTAAATGCACGTACCTCTTCTTGATTTAAAGGAGCAGCTTGCTCCCTTGCGTGATGAAATTGTCGCCGCCGTAACCGAGGTCATTGATTCCACACAGTATATTCTCGGCCCCAAGGTCGAGGTGCTGGAAGCCAATGTTGCCGCCTATTGCGGCGCCAACCATGCCATCGGGGTGGCCAGCGGCACCGATGCCCTGCTGGCCGCGCTGATGGCGCTCGATATCGGGCCGGGCGACAAGGTGTTGACCACCCCCTATACCTTTTTCGCCACCGTGGGGTGTATCCTCAGGTTGGGGGCGGAGCCGGTCTTTGCCGATATCGATCCGGTAACCTATAATATCAATCCCGAGCAGATGGCCGAGATTCTGCACGCCGATGCCAAGGCTGAGCGGCGGATCAAGGCCATTATCCCGGTGCATCTTTACGGTCAATGCGCCGACATGAACCGGATCATGGCTTTGAGCCGTGAATATGGGATCCCGGTGGTCGAGGATGCGGCCCAGGCCATCGGCGCCGCCTATCCCATGGAGGTCGACGGCAAGGTTGTCTGGCAGAAGGCCGGGGCCATGGGCGCGGCCGGTTGTTTTTCCTTTTTTCCGAGCAAGAACCTCGGTTGCGTCGGCGATGGCGGCATGATTGTCTGCAATGACCCGGAGCTGGCCGAACGCATCAAGATAATCAGGGTGCACGGCGGCGCGCCCAAGTATCACCATGGGGTGGTCGGCGGTAACTTCCGGATAGATCCGATTCAGGCCGTGGTCCTTGATATCAAGCTTCCCCATCTGCCGGCTTGGCATCAGGCCCGGCGGGCCAACGCGGAAAACTACAGCAGGTTGTTGCGGGAAACCGGCCTGGTCGGCGAGGGGGTTGTGACCCTTCCCGAAGCGGTGTATCGCGCCCAGGCGGAACAGGCCCCGGATGGAGCGGATTATCATATCTATAACCAGTTTGTCCTGCGGGTGGAGAAAAGGGATGAACTGATTAAATATCTGCATGGGCAGGATATCGGTTGCGAGATTTATTATCCGATTCCGCTGCATCGCCAGGCTTGCATGGCCGGGCGCGGGTTTGACCGGGTTTTTCTGCCCGAGGCCGAGCAGGCGGCGTTGCAAACCATGGCCTTGCCTATTTTTCCGGAATTGGGCGAGGAGCGGTTGCAGTACGTGGTTGAAAAAATAAATTCGTTTTACAGGGGATAAGGCCGGGGGCGCCTACCTGGCGCCGGAGTGTTGTTGCTTGTCTTTTCTTTGTGAATATAAATAGTTATCCCATGATAAACAGGCCGCGACATAAGGTGGGTTTGTATTTTTTTTCATCGTCACAATTCAGGGGCAAAGGTTCAGCTTATCTCTGCTTTTTGCCCTTATTTTTAGCGCTTTTTCTCGGTTGCGCTTTTGCCGTTTGCTCTGCTGCTGACGGCGGCGGGCAAGGCGCTGTTACGTCCTTGATCGTTCCGGACCGGGGGATCCAGCTCAAGAGCGAGGTGGCCGTCCCCTGGAAAATTACCTGGGATAAGGCACGGCTGCTGGTGCGCGCAGGTAAGCTTCGGGAAGCGGTCGAGCTCTATCAGGCTCTTTTGGCCGATCGGCCGGGGCTTGAGGCCGCGCAATGGGAGTTGGCACAGATTTTTTTGGATTTGTCCGAGCCGGATCGCGCGTTGCCCCTTCTTGAACTGCTGGTTGATTCCTTCCCTTTAAATTTCGACTACCTGTTTGCCCTGGCCGCCACCACCGAGGCACAGGGCAATTTTGGTCGCGCCGTAGAGCTTTTCAAAAAACTTCTTGTTGCCGCGCCGAAAAATCCGGCGGTCCTTACGGGGATTGCCGACGGTCTGCTTGAACAGAAAAAAAACCAGGAGGCGGTAACCTTTCTGGAAAGGCTTTATGGCGTTGTTCCCGAACAAGCCGGCCTTAAAGAAAAGTTGGCGTTACTTTATTATGAGCTCGGAATGTATGACCAGGCCCGGCCTCTGCTGGCCGGGTTGGCGGCGGAGCCTGGGGGGGCGCTGGAGGTTTTGCGGATAACGGCCC
Organism: Deltaproteobacteria bacterium; assembly: GCA_013349285.1. Lineage (GTDB taxonomy): Bacteria > Desulfobacterota > Desulfobulbia > Desulfobulbales > Desulfurivibrionaceae > DUZU01. Next base: position 9,983 of record DUZU01000041.1, read on the forward strand.
GGGTTCATGACCGGCTTGGGCTGACCAATTTGGCTGCTGATTTTTGGCAGCGGTTGATCGGCCGTGATGCGCATGATGCTGAGGCCAGGGCCTGGTTGACCGGATATTTCCTTAAAGAGGGCAAGGGAGAGGACGCCCTGCCTTATCTGTTGCCCCTTCTGCAAAAAGAACCGAACCGAGCCGACCTGTTGAAACGGATCGGCCAGATCTATCTCGGGTTGACCCGTTTTGCCGAGGCCCTTTCCTGTTTTGAACGTTATGTCGAGATCGATCCCGAAAACAAAGAAGTGCTGCGGCTGGTGGTTGATATCCATGCCGCGCTCGGCAATAAGGGCCAATCCGTAGCGGCTCTTGAGCGGTTTCTCTCCCTGGAAAAAGAGCCTGATCTCGCCCACTTGAGCAAGGCGGCCCAGCTGTATGAAGCTAATGGCCGTTTTGTGGCGGCCAGGGCCCTTTATGATCGGATCCTGGCCATAACCCCGGATGACCCTGAAGTTTTGGCCAAACGGGCCAGGTGTCTGCTGGGTGAAGGTAATGAGGCCGAGGCATCGGCCATGTGGAACCATCTGGCCCGGCGGCGGAAGCTGCTGGAGGTGCTGGAGGTCCTGCATGCCCTTGAGCCTGCCAATCTTCAGGTGATGGAGAAGCTTGCCTTGATGTATCTGGATCAAGGGGCGCTGGACAAGAGTTTTGCCTATTTTGAAAGGTTGAGCCGGAGCGGGCTTGAAAAGCCTGATCTGCTGGCGGCCTATGCCACGGTCTGTGAGCGGCTTGGTTATGCGGAACATGCCCTTGGTGTTTATGGGAAGTTGTTGGCCCAGTCTTTTGATTCCGCCGAGGTTTTTTTGAAATATATCCGGCTCGCCGGTCAACTGGGGTTGCGGCAAAAGATTCATGAGCAAAGCGCGCGGCTTCGGGACAAATTCCCGGTTGTCTTTGCCGCGCCGGCAACCCAACTTGTTTTGGCCCGTGCCCTGTGCGGGGCCGGGTCTTACCTTGAGGCCCGCCGCATTTATTTTGCCATGCTTGATAGGGCGGACATAGCCGGGGGCAAGCGTTATGAGGCCCTGCTCGGCCTGGCTGATCTTTACCGGCTTAGCGGCCTGGTCTACGAAGCGGAAGGGTTCTTGCGGCAGGCGTATCTGGAGGATGGCTGCCGGGGTGAGGCCTTGGTTCAGCTCGCAGAGCTGGCCCTTGATCAGCGGCGTGTTGTCGATGCCGGAGTTTGGCTTGATGAGTTGACGGCATGCTCCTCCGCCTGCGGCCAAGGAGCCGGCGCAAATTATTCCGGCGGCGCCACGGAAGATCTGTTGCGGGCCCGGTTTTTGGCCGGGGAAGGGGAAACCCGCAAAGCCGTTAATCTGTTGCGGGTCAAGCTTGAGGCGCACCCCGGCGAGCAGGGTGGGCAGTGGGCGGCGGGGCGCGAAATTAAACCGGCCTTGGTCCAGATGCTGCTCGGCGACAACAGGTTTGCCGAGGCCGAGCGGTTATTGTCCTCTTTGGCGGCCGCTGATAATGATCTTGAAGGGCAGGTCCTGGGGGTTAAGCTTTTGCAGGCCCAGGGAGAGGAGCAGGCCGCGCATAATAGTTTTTCGGCAATTTTGGCAAGGGCCGGGCAAGACGGCGGGATGTTGTTGGATCTGGTTGGTATCCTGAAAAAATTGCAGATGTACGGGCCAATGTTGACGGCGGCGGAAGAGGTTTACCGGAGATTGCCGGAATCAACTAACTCTGTATATCTGCTTGCCGAAGCCAAGGGGCTGAATGGCAGGCAGGAGGAGTCGGTTGCCCTGTTGCAGGCGGTGGCGATGGGGGGAGAACCCTCGGGGCCGGCGGATATTTTGTTGGCCGAACAACTCTTTTTAACCGGCCGCTTTGATCAGGCCCTGGTCCATATCGAACGGGCAAAGGAGCAGTGGGGGGAGCGACCCGATCTGCAGCTTGTCGAGGCGAGAATTTTGTGGGCCGGCCGGCAATGGGATGCGGCCCTGGCTGTGTATCGAGACTTTTTGACGCCGGACTTGCTCGAAGAGTTTGCCGGGGCGCTGAAGGGGGTAGGCTACGAGTTTCCTGCTGATGGGCGGCGAAATTTTTGGCAGAAGCTGACAGACTCTGCCGGTAACCGTGAAAACCTTGTCGATGAGCTGCAGGCGCCGCCTTTTTTCGTCGCCGCGGGCCGCAAGGAGATAAGCGACGTTACTTCCAGGTTTTATGCCCCATGGCAGTGGCGGAAGAGGTTTGTTCTTGAGTTGCAAGCAAGACGGGCTGTGCATGATCGGGAGTATTTTGCCGCGCAAAAATATTTTTCCAGACTGTTGCGGGACTATCCGGCCGAGACCTCCCTTGTCTACGATCTGGCCGGGGTTCAGAGCCGACTGGGGCTGCTGGACAAAGAGGCGGCCCTGTACGACGGGATTCCCGTGGAAGGGGATCAATTTCCCGGTCTCGCGGCGGCCAGGCAACGCAACAGCCTCAAGCTTCGCCCCCGTACCGCGATCAGCCATGGTTATGCCAAAAAAGAGGGGCGTGATGGTTATATGGCGCTGGCCAAGAGCTGGGAGGAGCTTTCCTTCTGGTATGCGCCTCTGCTGCGACATGAATTTGATCTCTCCCTTGCCCGGGTTGAGTACCGGGATGCCGCCGGTGACTCGAAGATTAGAGGGACTAGGTCGGAGCTGACTTATCTTACGGATGTGAATCAATATCTGCAGCTGGTGGTCGGGGGGGGCGTGGAGAGCCTTGGGGACGGTAAGCCGGATACCGCCCTTGCCCGGTGTGAAATAAGCGGCAGGCTGGGCGATCTGGTCTCCGGCGGCCTTGGCTTCCGTCGGGATGTAAAACATGATACCCTGGCCAGTCTCAGTCGCCATGTCGTTGCCCGGGATTTGACTGCGAAAGTGCAGGTTGACCTGTTGTCCAGCCTGCAGGTCGGCGGAGATTATCTCTACAGTGATTTGTCGGATGACAATGTGATCCAGGGTTATGATCTCTGGGCTTCTTACACCATCTTTTTTGACCCCGCTTTTTTGCAATTTCGATACACCTATGACTTTAAGGATTCCAAACAAGGAGCCCAGGCCGGGCCGCTGTTGAGCGATGGCTTTGCCGCGGATGATCATCCTTATTGGGCGCCGGTTAATTACTGGTTGAATCGGTTCAGCGTATACTTTAAACACCGGCTTTCCGATGATGAGTTTAAGCGGGGGGTTCCCCGCTATTATGATGCCGAATACATTGTCTCGTACGGCAGTCGGGGCTATGCGGCGCAAAGCTGGAAGGGCGGTTTTTTTGTGGAGTGGACGCCGCATTTCATTATGAAGGCTTCCGCCGGCATAACTTCGGGGCAGGAGTATCGGGCCAAGGAGCTCTTTCTGGCGGCGATATACCGCTGGTAGGGCTTGCCGGGCTGAGCTTTCCCTTGCATTCTTTGTGGTCTTGTGATATTTCAGAGGTTCTTGATTTGCACGGTCCACAGCTGCAAGGGCTACCTGTGCAGCATAATTGATTAAAAAAAAATTGTGTAGATTCCGCCGTTTTGTTTGGCTGCCATTACTTGAAGGGGGCCTCGTGAAGCGGCCATTTTTTTTATAATTATCCTTATTGTATAGCATTGCTGGTTTAGGAGGAAGTTATGGTTCAGCGGATTCCCATGTCAAAACAGGGAAGTATTAAATTGCGGGAAGAGTTGCAACATCTGAAAAAGAGAGAGCGACCCACCGTGATTAAGGCTATTGAAGTTGCCCGCGAACATGGCGACCTGAAGGAAAACGCGGAGTATCATGCGGCCAAGGAGCGGCAGGGGCATATCGAAGGCCGGATCATGGAGTTGCAGGACAAACTAGGGCGGGCCGAGATTATTGATTGTTCCGCGGTTAATTGCGATCGGGTTGTGTTCGGCACCGTGGTAACCGTGCTTGATCTTGATACCGATGAAGAGTCGGTCTATCAGATGTTGGGGCCGGAAGAGGCGGATGTCAACACCGGCAGCATCTCCGTGCTTTCACCCATCGGCCATGCCATGATCGGTAAGGAAGTTGGTGATGAGGTTACGGTAAAGGTGCCCAGCGGCGTCAGGCACCTGGAGATTATCGATATTAACGCCCCGGAAAGTGATTGATCGCCAACGGCTGGTTGTAAGCCGCTTTTCTACCTGGGGATAATGCCGTCAACAAAGAAATCGCTTATTTGCTGGGCCGCCTCTTCGATCGTGTAGCTGTGTTCAGGTGACAGCACCCAGAGGCGGGCGGTTTCATCCAGGGCCCCGAAAAAAGCTCTTTTGAAAACGCCGGGCAGGGCGTCCTTCCTGAAATATCCGGTTTCCTGCCCTTTATGTACGATCGCGGAAACCACATCGACATACTCGATGAATTTGGTGTTGCGGTATTCCTTCATGAATTTATTGCTCTGTCTCAACTCCATCTGCAGTACTTCGGCCAGGTCCCTTTTTTCTTCCATGAGTTGTAAATGGTGCAGGGCGAAAATTTCGAGCATTTTCCTGGGGTCGCTTTCTTTTTCGATGAGAAGTTTGACCTGGTAAATAATTTTGCCGATTTCCTCTTCAAAGAGGGTGATCAGGATGTCGTACTTGTTATTGAAGTAAAGGTAGATTGTGCCGTCGGCCACATGGGCTTCCTTGGCGATTTCGGAAATACGGGCGTTGAAAAAACCTTTTCTGGCAAAAACCTTGATTGCCGCTTCAATAATCTTCGAATGTTTATCGGATGTTCTCATGGGTCGCGTTTATTTAATGGAAGATGGGCGCCGGGATTTAAGGTGCGCAATTCATGAATGTGGATTCATTCATTTAAAGACACCCTATGATAGAAAGGGAATGGGGTGGTGTCAAGGATAAAGTTTAACCATATGCTTATTGATCTCATTGCATTTGCGTGATTTGGGCGACCGCAAATGGGGCGGGGGGCGGGAAGGTTTTTTTGCCCTTTATCGACAGGGTTTTTTCGGGTAGATTATGAAGGTATTTTTGTAGTTATGCCCAGTTGAAGAAATTTTTATTTGGATTGAGTTGACCAGCGCTCGTTCGGTAATGACGAGTTAAAGCGAGGAGAAATTTTAATGAAAATTCTGGTTGTAGGCTCCGGGGGCCGAGAGCATGCTCTGGTCTGGAAGCTGAAGCAGAGTCCCTTGGTTGAGATGATTTTTTGCGCGCCCGGCAATGCCGGCATTGCAAGTATGGCTACCTGTGTGGATATCGGCGCCGATGCCGTTGACGAATTGGCGGCCTTTGCCAAGAAAGAAGGGATCGGCCTTACGGTGGTCGGTCCTGAGGTGCCCCTGTCCCTGGGCATCTGTGATCTCTTTGTCCAACAAGGTCTGCGGGTTTTCGGGCCCAGTCAAAAGGCGGCCATTCTTGAGGGCAGTAAGGTCTTCATGAAGGATCTGTTGCGCAAATATAAGATACCTTCAGCTTTCTATGAGACCTTCACCAACAGTAAGGAAGCCCATCAATATATTAATAAGATCGGCGCCCCGGTGGTGATCAAAGCCGATGGGCTGGCGGCCGGCAAAGGCGTTATTGTCGCGCAAACCGTGGCCGAGGCGAAAGAGGCGGTGGACCTGATTCTGGAGGATAAGGCCTTTGGCGAGGCCGGGTCCAAGGTGGTGGTCGAAGAGTTTCTCTGCGGGGAAGAGGCCTCCTTTATCGCCTTTACCGACGGGAAAACCGTTTTGCCCCTGCCCACTTCCCAGGATCACAAGGCCGCCTACGATGGCGATCAAGGGCCGAACACCGGCGGGATGGGCGCCTATTCGCCGGCGCCGGTGGTGACCGAGGATATTCATCGCCAGGCCATGGAAAAGGTGATGTTGCCGACCATTGCGGCGATGGCGGCCGAGGGCCGTCCCTATAAGGGGATGCTCTATGCCGGGTTGATGATTGATAAAGGTGAGGCCAAGGTCCTTGAGTTCAATTGCCGGTTCGGGGATCCCGAGGCGCAGCCCCTGCTGATGCGCCTTGAAAGTGATTTGCTGGATATTCTTAATGCGGTTGTCGATGACCGCCTTGATCAGGTAGAATTAAAAATAGATCCCAGACCCACGGTTTGTGTGGTGATGGCGGCCGGGGGTTACCCCGGCGGTTATGAGAAGGGTAAGGTTATTTCCGGCCTTGATGATGCGGCCCGGCATCAGGATGTCTTTGTCTTTCATGCCGGCACCGCCCTTAACAACGGGCAGGTGGTGACTAACGGCGGCAGGGTGCTTGGGGTGACCGCCCTCGGCAACAGCGTAGCCGAGGCCATTGATAAGGCCTATGCGGCGGTGGCGGACATCAGTTGGCAGGATTGTTATTATCGGAAAGATATCGGTCGCAAGGCCCTAGCGAGAAATGAGGTGAAATGATGGCTGGTTCAGTTTTGGTAGAGATCGTCATGGGCAGTGATTCAGATCTGCCGGTGATGCAGGCAACTGTGGATGTATTAAAAGAATTCGGGATATCTTGTTCCATTACCGTGGCCTCGGCACACCGGACGCCGGAGAGGGCCTCGCGGCTTGCCTCAACCGCCAGGGAGCGGGGGGTGAAGGTTATTATTGCCGCGGCCGGGATGGCGGCCCATCTGGGCGGAGTGCTGGCCGCGCACACCACCTTGCCGGTGATCGGGGTGCCTATTGACGCATCGAGCCTTAATGGGCTTGATGCCTTGCTGGCAACGGTACAGATGCCGCCGGGCATCCCGGTGGCGACCATGGCCATCGGCAAGGCCGGCGCCAAAAACGCAGGGATTTTTGCCGCCCAGATTATTTCGGTCGATAATGCGGATATTGCCGCAAAGCTTGCCGAGTTCAAGCAGGAGATGGTTCGTCAGGTTGAAGAGAAGGCGCGTAAAATTGCCGAAAATTCGGCACTTGGTTAAAAGATAAAGACGATGGAAAAAGGGAAACAAGAATCACCAGTCGAGATAACCGAAGATGATCTGCGCCAGGCCCTGGAGGTGCTCGATGGGGGCGGGGTCGTAGCCTTTCCCACGGAAACCTATTACGGTTTGGCGGTTGATCCCTTTAATCAGGCGGCCTTGTCCAGACTTTTTGCCTTGAAGCGGCGGGCGCCGGATAAACCGGTCCTGGTTTTGATAAGCGACCCCGCTCAGTTGGCGGAGCTTGTCGTCGATATTCCGCCACCGTTTAAGTTGCTGATGGACAGGCTGTGGCCCGGCCCCTTGACTTTGGTTTTTAAGGGGCTGCCCACGATTCCGGATATCCTAACCGGTTACAGCGGCACCTTGGGGGTTCGCATCTCTTCCCATCCCATTGCCATGAGGTTGGCGGCGGCGGCCGGGCGACCGATTACCGCCACCAGTGCAAATTTTTCCGGGCGGCCGGCGGCGGTCAACGCGGACGGGGTTATTGATCAGCTGGGGCCGGATGTTGACTTTATTCTCGATGGGGGCGAAACTCCGGGGGGTAACGGTTCAACTATTGTCGGCATCGATGAGGAGCGGGTGGTCTTGATTCGTTCCGGGGTTATTCCTTTTGAAAATATTCTCGATCTCCTTGATCCCAGATAGTTGTCGCCCATAAGGCTACCGGTTGCGGCATGGGCGGTTCGGCCCGGGATGGTATTGTTAATTTTGTGTTTAAAAAATTGCCTAAGGGCAATGGGTTAGGTATTATTTTAAATAAGGGGCGCCGTCGTCTCCCTGAAGTTGGATTGAAAACTATCAAGGATAACCGTTGAAATCTTGAGCATTTTAAGATTTTAGCAGAAAAATACATAAGGAAAACAAATGGTTGATCTTGGATGGGACAGAAGTTTCGCCTTGGAGCAGTCCGGTGACGATGAAGAAATACTTGAAGAGCTTCTGGATTTGTTTCGTGATTCGTCGGCATCGGATCTGGCAAAAATAAAGAATGGAGTGGCGGATCGTGATTCGGTAGCGGTCGCCGATGCCGCCCACAGTATCAAGGGTGCCGCTGCCAGTTTGGGCATTGAAGGGATTCGGCGGGTGGCTACCGATATGGAGAAAAACGGCCGGGAAGGTGATCTGGAGAAGATTCCTGATCTTTTGGTGAAATTGGAGGCGCTTCTGGTTGAAGTTGCCGGTATTAAATAACGATATTTAATCCTATGCCTACCGCCAAAGAGATAGTTGGAAAATTCAGTGAGCTGAAAACGCTGCCCCATGTTGCGATCAAGGTCGGCAAGCTGGCCAACAATGAAAACAGCACCATGTCTGACTTTGAGGAAATTATCAAGTTGGACCCGGTGCTGGTGACCCGCCTTTTGCGGCTGGTTAACAGCCCCTATTTCGGGTTGGTCCAGAAGATCGAATCCATTTCCAAAGCCGTTGTGTTTACCGGCATGAAGCAGTTGCGCAACCTGGTGGCCATCGAGTCCCTGCGCGGGATGTTCAAAGGGGGCGTTGAGGGTGAATTCTCGCCGCAGAAGTTGTGGCTGCATTCGGCCACCGTGGCCATTCTCGCCGAGATGATCGCCAAGCGAATCTTCGGTCAGGAGGCTGAGGACGTTTTTCTGGCCGGCATTATTCATGATATCGGCTTGATCGTCGAGTTTCAGATCGTTGGTGATCAGTTGCGCGAGGCCTGTTTGGAGTTTAAGAACGGCAAGGGCACCATTATTGAATGTGAACAGAGGTGCATTGGCACCGATCATTCCGAGGTAGGCTATCTGTTGGCCAAGGGGTGGAATCTCCCGGACGAAGTGCTCAAGGGCATCAAAACCCATCATTATACCGAGAAGAAGAAGGCTGTTTCCAGTATGGGCAGCATTCTGCAGCTTGCCGAATTCATGGCCGCCAAGATGAACTACTGGCCGGTCCCCGGCCCCATTGAGCCGTTGCCCGCGGATCTCGCCCGTCATGTAAAGAATATGATGGCAAATTATAAAATCATCATCCGAGATGTGCCCCAGGAGATGGAAAAAGCCAAAGAGTTGTATGCCGCGGATGAGTGAGTAACCTATGACTGTCGATCCGACTTTTGACTCAATTTTTGACGATCTCATCGACGGCGATGACTCTCTTTATAGTTTCATGGAGATTATCCGCCCGTTAATGGCTGACTGTTCCATTTTCCTGCAGTCTGATTCCGGCAATGAACTCCTCTCTGAGCCCTCATTTGTTCCCCCTGTTGACAAGGATGAATTGATCGCCGAAGCGCGGCGGACTGATTCGCTGGTAAGCACGGTTTTGACCGGCGGTGAGTTTTGTTATGTAATGTTGATCGGCAAACTCAATATTGTCCTGCTGGTTGTTTTTTCCAAAGATTTTGCCGGCGAAAAAGGACGAACCCTTTTTTTTAGAAATACCTTGAGCCTGGCCCTGATCAAACAGGAGCACGCCGCCCTTGTCGCCGATAAGGAGCAGGCCCTCAAGGAGATTAATGTCTTCAAACAGCAACATGGCAAGCTCATTGAGGATAACTACCGGCAATACAATCTTAATCAGGAGCGGGAGAAGGAGTATGCCCGAAAACTGGAAAGCGAAATCGCCAAGCAGACTGCCGAGCTTCGTGAGGCCAATGTAAGGCTGGAGGAAATCAGTCGGTTAAAAAGTGATTTTTTGGCCAATATGAGCCACGAGTTGCGTACGCCGATGAACGCGATTATCGGTTTTTCCGAGTTGCTTGCCGAAACCAAGCTTGATGCGGAGCAGGCCGATTATACCCGGACCATAGTATCCTCGGCGGGCAGTCTGCTGTCGTTGATCAACGATATTCTCGATCTTGCCAAGATCGAAGCCGGCAAGATGGAGCTTGAAAATGTTATCTGCGATCTGCCCGAGGTTGTCCATAATGTTACCGCCATGTTTAAAATTCCGGCCCGGGATAAAAATGTGGAGATTACCTGTGAAATCGATGACCGTATCCCCCGGAAGATAATCGGCGATGGTAATCGCCTCCGGCAGGTCTTGATCAATCTCGCGGGTAACTCGATGAAGTTTACCGAAAAGGGGCGGATTGATATCAAGCTTGACTATGAAATGCGGGTTGGGCGGCAGATCATGGTCAGGTTCTCGGTTCAAGACACCGGTATCGGTATTCCCGCCGACCGGGTCGAGGCTATTTTTGATAAATTTACCCAGGCGGACGGCTCGACCACCAGGAAATTCGGCGGTACCGGTCTGGGGCTCGCCATCTGTCAGCAGCTGGTGGGGTTGATGGGCGGTACCCTCAAGGTTGCCAGTGAGTATGGCAAGGGCAGCACCTTTTATTTTGTGCTCCCCTTTGAGGAGGCGTCCGAAACAATGGCGGCCCCGGCGCCTGAGCAAGCACCGGAGCATGTGCCGGCCGAGTCCGGCAGGATTTTGTTGGTGGATGACAATGCCGTTAATCAGCGGCTGGCCAGTATCATTATTGCCAAGCTCGGCTATGAGGTGGAAGTTGCCGGGGACGGTCTGGAAGCCCTGGAATTATTAAAAATTCATGATTTTGATCTGGTGTTGATGGACATTCAGATGCCGAATATGGACGGAATGACCGCCACCCGCAAGGTGCGGGAGATTGAGGCCGATCCCCAATTGCGGCGGCAATACCAGAGCCTTAACTCCAGCCAGGATCCTCTCCCCGTCCTCGGCCTAACCGCCCATGTCAGAAAGGAAGATGAGGAGGCCTGTTATGCGGCGGGCATGAACGGCTTTCTTACTAAACCGATTATCAAGAAGAAATTGGCGGAGATTCTGGCCGAGAAGTTAGCCGGCCGGCAATGACGGCGGCAGATCCCCCTTGTTGTTTTATGGGGCCGGGGTCAATCCGTTAGTTTTTCAGGCGCCCAATCGTTGTGGTTGAGCAGGGCGAGAACCCTTTGCCGCCACCCTTCACCATGGGCCGTCAATTGCGCCCGGCGGGCGGTTTCCGAGGTGGAGGTCAGTTCGATGTGCAGCCGGTCCGCGGGCATCAGGCTGCCGAGCCGGTCCGGCCATTCGATAACGGTAAGCCCGTTTCCGTAAATATAATCCTCAAAACCAAGCTCCTCGATTTCCTCTTCGCCGGCCAACCGGTACAGATCCATGTGATAAAGGGGCAGGCGGCCAAGGTATTCATGCAGCAGGCTGTAAGTGGGACTGGTGATGTACTGGTCGGGCGGCACTGCCAGCCCCTGGCCGATGGCCTGGGTGATGGTGGTTTTGCCCGCCCCCAGGGAGCCGTCCAGGGTTATGACGTCACCGGGACCGGCAACCTTGCCGAGATGCAGGCCGAATGCCGTTGAGGCTTCAAGGTCTTTGAGTAAAAGGAGGATGCTGGTCATGGCGGTTTAGGTTACCTGGCTGGGCAAATGGGGCCGGTGGTTACTGCTGCTGCTTTTTATGGCAGAACAGGCATCGGTATTTGGGGGGATGGTTATCCGGTAACGGCATGGCCCCTTCCGGAAAATGGCAGGTTTCGCAATGCTTCTCCGCCTCTTTTTTCTCCATTGCCTGAAATTGCTGATGATTTTCGTTAATGGGCAATTTTACGGTGGTCTCCGGCGGCGCCTTGAGTAAAAAGATGAGAATGGCCAGGCAGCCGCCAAGAAAAAGGAGATTGAACAGGAGAGTTTTCTTCGGTTTGTTTTCTGTGGTCACTTGATGTCCCTCGTAAATTAGTCGCTGCCCATTTCAAGTTCTTTATAGCTTATCAGCCCGGCCCGCAAGCCCAAAACCAGTGATTCCATGATTAAGGTGCTGGTAAAGCCGCTGCTGGATGCCAGATCAAGAACCCTGGTGTGGCGCTGTTGTTTTTTTATAAGTCGGTTGATTTTTTCCCCGTCATGGCCGGGGTCTAGAATCTTGTGGGCCGCCTCTTCACCGGAAACGATGGCCGAGTAGATACCTTCGCCGGTAAGGCCTGAAGCCAGGCCCGCCGCATCGCCGATCAGAAAGCGGTTGCCGAAATGCCAGCCCCGGTAGTCAAAGTTGACCAGCGCGGCTCTGGGTTGGCGTGATTTTAATTCAATATTAAATTTTTTGCTCCAAGCATAGAGGCTGTTTAACAGAATTTTTGGTTTTATGCCGCTGCGGTTGGCATAGACCCCGATGGAAGCCGAAGACTGGTGCGGGAAGATCCAGGCATAGCCGTTGCCGAACAGAGCGCTGTTGAGATGCCACTCCATGTTTTGGAAGTTGCCGGCAATCTGGTAGTTAATGCCCACCCCGATCCGTTGGGTCGGGATGTTCAGGTAGCGGCGGACCAAAGAGCTGCTGCCGTCGGCGCCGACGAGAAATTCATAGGCGAAGTTATCTTTGCCGGTGGCGACGGTGGAGGCGTCGATCTTGATAACCGGGCTGGCGGTTTTAATGGTAACCCCGGCTTCGTGGGCTTTTTTTTCCATCCAGCGGCCAAGTCGGCCCCTGTCCACGGTATAAATAATCGGCTCTTTTTCGGTGATGGTGGTTTGTTGCCAGTTGGTAAAGATTCGTTGGCTGGTAAATGCTTTTTCCAGTTTGTCGTCGGGTAGATTGCGGGCCAGATCGCTTGCCGGGATGCCGCCCGCGCATACCTTGGGGCCGATTCGTTCGTTGCGTTCAAGGAGCAGGACATCCTTGCCCTGCCGGGCGAGGATGGTTGCGCAGGCGAGACCGCCGGGACCGGCGCCGATTATAATGGTATGATATTTTTTCATATCAAAGTCGATTCCGCTGGTTGGTACCCTTTGGGAAAAGGCTTATCATCCGATGGTTTTTTCGCGCTGGAATTAACATTGATTCGCTACGGCTGAAAACCATTTGAAAAACAAATCGCACACTAAAGATTTCAGCTTTTCCTGTCAAGCCTTTAAGGAGGGGTGGAATCGTATAGAAAATCGTGGTATCATTCACCAAAATATGTTTTGCCTATCTTGAACCCGTCCTGTTGCGTATCTTTTTTTTAAAATTTTATTTCGCTCCTCCTTGGGGGGCGTAATTTTTTCGAGGTTGATGACATGAGTTTGGAGCCGCTTGATAAAATGGAAAAACCGAAAAATAATGTTCCCCTGTTGTTTTTTGGAATAATGATTGTTTTTTTGGTCTGTGCCTTTCTGTTTCTGGTGATGATTTACGAACGGGAACAACCACGGATTACCATGATCAGTGATATCTCCCGTTTCGGCCTGAGCAAGGACGTCAGTGTTGAGGTTAATGACAACAAAAGTGGGATCCGCTCTATCGAGATCGTCCTGTTTCAGGATAATAAGCGGGCGCCGGTGTTTCAGAAGGTCTTTCCCCGACAGGGATATTTTACCGGGGTTGGCCCCAGGCAGAGCATTGAAAATTTTACGGTCCATACCAGCAGCCTGGGCCTACGGGAGGGGGTTGCCGAACTGGTGGTAACGGTGACTGACTTTTCCTGGTGGAATTGGATGGCCGGCAATGTGGTGGTCGACAAATTTCCGATTATTGTCGATACCAAGCCGCCCAAGATAAATCTGAAAGACTCCCCCCATTATATCAAGGCCGGCAGCGCCGGTCTGGTTATCTATAAGATCAGTGAACCGGTGGTCAAGCACGGGGTGTTGATTAACGATTATTTCAATCCCGGCTTTCCGCTTGCCGACAAGGGCGATGGCGTTTATGGCGCAACCATCGGCCTGCCCTTTGATCTTGAGCGGCTGGAGAAAACATATGTGATGGCGGTTGATGAAGCGGGCAACGAAAGCAAGGCCGCCTTCGGAATGACGTTAAGGGTCAACCGAAAGGTCACCGACCGCATCGATATCAGCGATGGCTTTCTTGCTTCCAAGCTGCCGGAATTCGAGCTTTATTACCCGGAACTCACCGGCGCTCCGCTTGAACAATATCTGAAGGTCAACAATGATATTCGGCAGCTCAACTACAAGAAGGTCCAGGAAGTTTGCATGAAGTCTCTGCCGGACAGGTTGTGGGAAGGCCGATTCAATCGGATGGCGAGGAGCAGCCGGCGGGCTGGTTTTGCCGATTATCGCTCCTACTTTTACCAGGGGAAAAAGATAGACCAGCAGGTGCACCTGGGGGTTGATCTTGCTTCGGTCCGCCATGCCAAGGTGGAGGCGGCCAACCGGGGCATGGTGGTGTTTGCCGAATACCTTGGCATTTACGGCAATACCGTTATCCTCGATCATGGGCAGGGGGTTTTCAGCCTTTATTCTCACCTGGGGCAAATTGATGTGGCCATCAATGACCGGGTCGAAAAAGGCGCGGTGCTGGGACTTACCGGCAATACCGGGATGGCCGGCGGCGACCACCTCCATTTCAGCATGTTGATCAATGGTGTTTTCGTCAATCCCGTGGAGTGGTGGGATGCGCAATGGCTGAAGATCAATTTTCTCAATTATCTGTAACGATGATGGCGCAGCTTCGCGGCTGCGAGAGTTGTAATAATTGTCAAACATAAGAATTCTTCCAGAAAATCTGGCCAATCAGATTGCCGCCGGCGAGGTTATTGAGCGCCCGGCCTCGGTGGTCAAGGAGCTGGTCGAAAACGGGATCGATGCCGGGGCCACCCAGATCAGCGTGCAGGTCGAGGGCAACGGCACCCGGCTGATCAGGGTCAGTGATAACGGGATCGGCATGGATCAGGATGATCTGCTCCTTTCCCTTGAGCGTCATGCCACCAGTAAGATCAGTAATATCGATGAGCTGGCCTCCATCCGCACCCTTGGTTTCCGGGGCGAGGCCGTGCCCAGTATCGCCTCGGTCTGTCGGTTGCGGATAACCTCCCGCCTGCATGATCAGTCCTTGGGCACTCAGGTTGATGTCCGGTTCGGCCGCCTGGTCAAGGTCCATGACATGGGCTGTGGGCCGGGCACCACCTTTGAGGTCAGCGATCTGTTCGGCAATGTCCCGGCCCGCAGGAAATTTCTCAAAACCGCTAAAACCGAGTTGGCCCATATCGAAGAGGTCATCAGGAATTATGCCTTGGCCGCCCCGGGCCTCGGCATGAGTTATATGGTCGACTCCAAGGAGATCTGGCAGGTGCCCGCCGCCCTTGACACGCCCCGGCAACGGGCGGAAAGGATGGTGGGCCGGGGCGTGGTTTCTCTTATCGAGGTCAGCGGTGACCATGGCCCGATCAAGATCACCGGTTACCTGGTTCCCCCTGATGCCGAGGTGGCGGCTTCCGCCCGGTTGCGGACCTTTGTCAACGGGCGGATGGTACGGGATCGGATGATTACCCACGGGGTGGGCGAGGGGTTGCACAATTATCTGATGAAA
>DUZU01000042.1 GCA_013349285.1 Deltaproteobacteria bacterium
CTTCAGGGTCTTGTAATGCACCATCTTCAAGGGAGTCCGGGGGCAGAAGGGCGCTACCCAGTGAGCGTAATCGGTAGCCGCGGCCTTCTTCTGTGAATTCACACAGCTTAATGGCATGGGAACCAATGTCGAGTCCGACAGAAAGTTTCTGCTTGTTGAGAAAGGGTAGGTTAAACGATGGGATTTGTATGTTTTTTAGGCTGGTTATGCCCATATATTACCTGTTGGTAGAATGTGCAAAATTTTTTGCCCCATGAAGCCGCAATGGATGACGGTTGATCGTTGTCATCTATGCCTAACCGTTTAAGTTGTAGAGGCTTCTTTAATTTTATTCTATTGCATTAGAGACATAAAATGTAATTGGTGTCAAGGTTAAAGTGCGTGTTAGTCGGCGAGATTTAACGTAAAAAATGATGTCAGACGACGGATTTTTTGTTTGGTCATGCAATAATTTACCAATCACAAAAGAATTGCAAATTCAATATATTGTATTTGCAATTATTGAAAGCCACTATATGTAGTTTGTGTAACTGTTTCAATTTACAAATTTTTTTTGTTGGTTCTCTTTTTAGATTAGCAGATTGAGTAAACGTTATTTTTTTATAAATTATTTTATCGGCCATACAATGATGTGTGCATTGCCCAGTCTAAACTTTCGGATATACAAGTGGTTCTGGTTTAAGGTTTTGATTTTGGAACTACCCTGATAATTCATGCTGAAAGCGTCTTGTCTTTCTCGGGTGTTTCGCTTATGTTTGTTCTTTGTTTAATAAAGACTGTTGCATTAGAGGAGAGTTGTTTTGGCTAATGACTATGTGGGTGAAAAACAAAAATCGATTGTTCGTGAATATGCCGAAGCAATTATCATTGCCTTGTTGCTGGCTTTATTCATAAGGACTTTTGTGGTCCAGGCCTTTAAGATACCTTCCGGCTCCATGATTCCTACCTTGTTGGTTGGAGATCATATTCTGGTTAATAAGTTTGTCTATGGGGTGAAAAATCCTCTGGGCGGTGATACCTGGATTTCTTTGTGGGAGCCCCGGCGGCATGATATAGTTGTTTTTAAGTATCCCCAGAATCCATCCCAAGATTTCATAAAACGAGTGGTAGCGGTTGCCGGGGACCGGGTAGAAATAGTTGATAAAAAAGTGTATATAAATGGAGAGCTTTTTCTTGAGCCCCATGCAGTCAATATGGAGCCTGTGCAAGCAGGTTTCGGCCGTGATAATATGGCTCCTGTGGTTGTGCCGGCGAATTCTATTTTTGTCATGGGTGATAACCGGGATAATAGTTACGACAGTCGGTTCTGGGGATTTGTTGATCTGAAGGCGGTGCGAGGCAAGGCCTTCATGATGTATTGGTCGTGGAATCGAGAAGATTTTTCCGTCAGGTGGCAGCGGCTCGGCAAGATGCTTCATTAATGATATCATGCGGTATCGACCTGTTTTTGATGAATTAACGATGTTGTTTGTTCGGTTGCTTGAGGATAACGGTTATGCCCGGTGAATATCATTTTACCCACAAACATGTTTTAGGCCTTGCCGACTTTTCTGTCGCTGATATTAATCTGGTTTTGCAGACAGCCGAGTCGTTCAAGGAAATTTCCACCCGCTCTATCAAAAAGGTTCCCACCTTACGCGGCAAGACCGTGATCAATCTCTTTTTCGAGCCCAGCACCAGGACCAGGCTCTCCTTCGAGGTTGCCGCCAAGCGGATGAGCGCCGATACTTTCAATATCTCCAGTTCCAGCAGCAGTACGACCAAGGGGGAAACCCTGATCGATACGGCCCGCAATCTCACGGCCATGAAGCCGGATTGTATTATTATCCGTCATTCGCGTTCCGGTTCGGCGCGTCTTCTTGCCGATAATATTGATGCGTCGGTAATCAATGCCGGTGACGGCACCCATGAGCATCCCAGTCAGGGTTTGCTTGATCTGATGACGGTTAAAGAGGCGAAAGGCAAAATTGCCGGGTTGAAAATAGCAATCATCGGCGATATTGCGCATAGTCGGGTGGCCCATTCCAATATTATAGGTTTTTCCAAAATGGGCGCCCAGGTTGTGGTCGGTGGGCCGGCAACCTTGATCCCGCCAGGGATTGAAGAGATGGGCGCCACCGTGAGTCGCAATGTGATCGATGCCGTGGATGGGGCTGATGTGGTGATGGCGCTCAGGATTCAGCAGGAACGGCAACAGGATCCTTTGTTTCCATCCTTGCGCGAGTATGCCGGTTTTTATGGGGTGTCGCCCAAGGTGGTTGATGCGGCTGCGCCTGATGCGATTATTATGCATCCCGGCCCGATAAACCGTGGGGTAGAGCTTGATCCCCGGGTGGCTGACGGCAGCCGTTCCGTGATCCTTGAGCAGGTGACCAATGGCGTGGCGGTGCGGATGGCTTTGATTTATCTGATAATGGGTGGCAATTAAGATGACTGCTTCTACCGATGTAATATTACTGCGCGGCGGACGGGTGATTGACCCGGTCAATGGGGTTGATGGGGTTTGTGATCTGTTGCTGGCCGATGGCAGGATCAAGGCGGTTGCCCCTTCAGGGACCATTGCCGATCTGCCTGCCGAGACAAAGGTTTATGAGTTGGCCGGCAAATTGGTCTGCCCCGGTTTCATTGATATGCATGTTCATTTGCGGGAGCCCGGTGAAGAGTACAAGGAAACCATCGAAACCGGAAGCAGGGCTGCGGCGGCCGGCGGATTTACCGCCGTGGCCTGTATGCCCAACACCAAACCGGTTAATGATAATTTGGCGGTGACCTCGCTTATTCTGGCCAAGGCGGCCCTGGCCGGTTTGGCCAGGGTCTACCCGGTGGGCGCGATCAGTAAGACGAGCCAGGGTGAGTCGTTGGCCGAGTTTGGCGAGATGCGCCAGGCCGGGGTGGTGGCGGTCACCGATGACGGTCTGCCGGTAAACAACAGCCAGCTCATGCGGCGAGCCCTTGAGTATGCCGGCAGTCACGGGTTGTTGGTTATTTCCCACGCCGAAGAGATGGCGCTCAGTCGCAATGGGGTGATGAATGACGGGGCCTTGGCCACCAGGCTCGGGTTGCGGGGCATTCCCGGCGCTGCGGAAGAGATTATGGTTTATCGTGATCTTGCTCTGGCCGGCTATACCAAAAGGCCGATTCACATCGCCCATGTCAGTACCCGGGAGTCGGTGAGTTTGATTCGCCGGGCCAAGGAGAAGGGGATTAGAGTTACCGCGGAAACGGCCCCTCATTATTTTACCCTCACCGAGGAAGCGGTTGACAATTACAATACCAGGGCCAAGATGAACCCGCCCCTGCGAACGGCGGACGATGTGGCCGCTATTTGCGCGGGGTTGCATGATGGGACCCTGGATGCCATTGCCACTGATCATGCCCCCCATAGCGAGCTTGAAAAAGAGGTGGAGTTTGATCTGGCCGCCAACGGCATTATAGGGCTGGAAACCGCCGTGCCCCTGGCCTTGGCTCTGGTTCGCCAAGGGAAAATCGACATCGGGCGCCTGGTGGAGTTGATGTCGGTAAATCCTGCCCATATCCTTGGGGTTGTCGGCGGTTCGCTTGCTGAAGGAGGGGTTGCGGATGTGACGGTGATCGATCCGGAGAAAAAATTTGTTTTTAAGGAGGAGGATATCCATTCCAAGAGTAAAAATTCTCCTTTTCTCGGTTCTCAACTGCAGGGGAAGGCGGTGCTTACCATTATGGGCGGGCGCGTGACTTATGGGGATGGGATTTAACAAATAAAAAAAGCCCGGCGTACCGGGCTTTTGTCTGCTTATCTCGTAATTAATCCATGGGAGGGGTCAGCTTTTTATGTCAAGCAGGCTCCCCAGCATCTCATCGGTGATTTGGACGGTTTTGATGTTTGCCTGAAACTGTCTTCTGCTCAACATCATACTCGGCAGTTCTTCGGTAAGTTCCACATTGGATTTTTCAACCAGGGTTTCGCCGTTCTCGGTTTGTTCGTAAACCATGGGGCCGGGATTATTTAGTTGCCGGACCTCGGTGGTGACTCCCTGGGGCTCCTGTTCATGGATGGTGACCCTGGTTTTTTTGTAGCCGTCGGTGTTGATGTTGGCGACATTGTTGGCGTTTGATTCGCTCTTTTTCTGAATGGCCATCAGGCCGGAGAGCGCTGAGTGGATGCCTGAAATCATGATGAAGCCCTCGTCTAAGTGTATTTGTCCGTCTCGGGCATAATTAACCTTTTCAATTATACTTATCGGCAGGTTGTAGGGCCAACTTAAATTTTTTTTAATTTATTTTTTCAGAAAAATCAGAATAACTATGGTTGGCGGGAAAAGATATTTTTCAGGTAATATGGTTTTTCCAAGATAAATCTATTTATCAAGCTGAGTTCCGGAGATAGTTATGGCCGTTACCTTGCAGGACCTTGCGAAATTCTTAATTAACCCTTTGCTGCCGGCCTTTGTTTTTCTTTTGTTGCTGTTGTTGAGCAAAAAGCATTGCCGCAAGGGAGTTTTTCTTTTCATGCTTTATCTTTACCTGGCCGCGGCGCCGGCGACCTCCAAGCTGGTCATGGCCCAGTGGCGGGTTGCCGATACCGTTACCAATGATAAACGATATGAGGCGGTCGCGGTCTTGGGCGGGGTGGCCGATTTTGATTGGTATCTAAGGCATGGGTCCATGCCGGCCGGAGAGATGTTTCGATATATCGAAGGCTACCAGCATTTCGGAGACTCCGTTGATCGGCTCCTCATGGGGGCGGCGGTTGTCAAGAAAGGCCAGGCGGCTAAAATCCTGGTGAGCGATGTAGTCTGCAAGGGAGTAAGCGAGACGGAACTGGTGCTTGCTTTTTTGCAAGGGCAGGGGATCGAGCAGAACCGGATTGCGGTGCACGGCAGGGTGATCAATACCCTTGGTGAAGCCGGGAGCATTAAAAGCTATTGTGAGCAACACGGGATCGGCAGGCTGTTGCTGATAACCTCTGCCAGCCATATGCGCCGGGCCGCCGCCCTTTTTAAAAAGCAGGGGCTTGCCCCTGATCTGCTTTCGGTGTCCCGTTATCCGGCTGTTCTGGAATGGGACGATTATATCCCCTCGGCTCAAGGAATTGATGCTACGAAAAATATGCTCTACGAACTGGTCGGCTATCTTTCCTACCGGGTTCGCGGCGATCTGTAGCCCTACTCGTCTTCGGCCAGGTTTTTTATATAGCCGCAATCCTTGACCGGGCATTTCAAATGGAGTCCGGCCTTTTTGCTTTCGCGTTCCAGCATATAGGTTGAGCCGCATTGCGGGCAGGTGTCGTTGGTCGGTTTATCCCAGAGGGCAAAGCTGCACTTGGGGTATTTGTTGCAGCTGTAAAACACCTTGCCGCGTTTGGAAACTTTTTGGATTATCTCCCCTTCGCAGCCTGCCTCCGGACAACTGACCCCGGTGCCGAGGGAGCGGATATTTTTACACTTGGGATACCCTGAGCAGGCCATAAACTTACCAAAGCGGCCATGTTTGTAGACCAGCGGTTTGCCGCATTTTTCGCATGTTTCCCCGGACTCCAGCTCTGCTTCCCGTTCAATGGGTTCAATGGTGCCGTCTTCTGTTTTCTTGAAGTCCTGGGTGTGTTTGCACGTCGGGTAGTTTTCGCAGGCCAGGAATTCTCCATTGCGGCCCCATTTAACCACCATGGTTCCATCGCATAGCTGGCAGGGCACATCGGTGGGGATGGAGATTTTCTTGACCGATTTCATCTCCTCCTTGGCCTTGTCCAAAGTCCGGCTGAAAGGGCCATAAAAATCCTTAAGGATTTTCAGCCACTGGCTTTTGCCCAGCTCCACCTGATCAAGTTTTTCTTCCATGGAAGCGGTAAATTCTATCTCCATGATATCCGGGAAATGTTCGACCAACAGCTCATTGACCAGCTTGCCGAGGTCGGTGGGCTGAAATTTGCGTTGGACCAGCTGGGTATACTCCTTGTCCTGAATGGTGGAGAGGATGGCGGCGTAAGTACTTGGTCGGCCGACCCCGTTTTCTTCCAGGGCTTTGACCAGGGTGGCTTCAGTGTAGCGGGGCGGGGGCTGGGTGAAATGCTGTTTCGGGATAATTTCTTCAAGGGTTACCGTGTCCCCTTTTTTCAGGTCAGGCAGGGTGATGTCCCGTTCGCTTTCCGCTCCTTCCTCCACCGATTCTTCGTACAGGGTCATAAAGCCCTGGAAGCGCATGATGGAGCCCACGGCCTTGAATTGATGGTTGTTGGCATCAAAGACAATCGAGGTCTGGTCATACCTAGCCGGCGTCATCTGGCAGGAGACAAATCTTTTCCAGATCAGGGTGTAGAGGGCCAGCATGTCTTTTTCAAGATAGGGCGCCAGTTTTTCCGGGGTCTGGGTGGCATCGGTGGGCCTGATCGCCTCATGGGCATCCTGGGCTGATTTACTGGTTTTGAAAATATTGGGCTTGGCGGGCAGATAGTCCGGGCCGAAGCTCTTGTCGATAAAGGTGCGGACATCGGCGATGGCATCGTCATTGATGCGGGTGGAGTCGGTACGCATATAGGTAATCAAGCCGGTGGGGCCTTCGGCGCCGAGCTCGATCCCCTCGTAAAGGCGCTGGGCCAGCATCATGGTTTTTTTGGCGGAGAACCTTAGCTTGCGGTTGGCGTCAATCTGCATGGTGCTGGTAATAAAGGGGGGGCTGGGGCGCCGCTGTTTTTTCTTTTTGTCGAGGGTGGCCACCGTGAAGGTGGCTTTTTTTACGGCCTCGACAATGGCCATGGCTTGCTGTTCGCTGGTGATTTTATTTTTTTTGTTATCGACCTTTTTGCCGTCGGCCATCTCGAGATGGGCCATAAAGGGCGGCGGGGTTTCTCCCAAAAGGCTGGTGTCGATGCTCCAGTATTCTTCGGAAATGAACGACTCAATGTCCCGTTCGCGTTCGCAGACCATGCGGACGGCCACCGATTGCACCCGTCCGGCGCTGAGGCCTCTTCTCACCTTGTCCCAAAGCAGCGGGGAGATTTGGTAGCCCACCAGTCGGTCAAGGATCCGTCTGGCCTGTTGCGCCTCAAACCGGTTCTGGTTAACCTCGGTTGCCTGTTCCAGTGCGGCCAGGATCGCTTTTTTGGTCAGTTCGTGGAAAAGAACCCGATGGATTGGTTTTTTGGAAGACTTTAATGACTGGGCGATATGGTAGGCAATCGCTTCTCCTTCGCGGTCAGGGTCTGGAGCCAGGAATATTTGGTCAACTTTTTTGGCGGCGCTTTTCAGGTCGCTGATGATTTTACCCTTGCCGCGGATGGTTTCATACTGGGGGGCAAAATCGTGTTCAATGTCCACTCCCAGCTTGCTTACCGGCAGATCGATAATGTGGCCGACCGAGGCCTTGACCGTATACGAGTTGCCCAGGTATTTCTGTAAGGTTCGCGCCTTGGCGGGCGACTCGACAATTATTAGTGATTTTGACATATTCAACGCTATTTTGATTAGTTATTAAAATATTTTCATTTGATTTTAGTTAGGCCCTTATACACTGGACTTGCACGGTTCTGCAAGCCTTTGGTATTGTTTCCCCGGTAAAGAGACAACAGCACCCTGCATTTCCAGCATAAATAATTCCTCATTTATTTTATTGGCGGGAAATCCTGTGGCCATGATAATCTCTTCAATATTTTTAGGATAAACATCAAGAAAATCAAGGATGCTTTGCGCCTCCCGGCTTAAATCTTCCAAAACAGGGGCCTGGACAGGCGGTATCGAAGGTGACTGCTCCCGGATGCTAAGTTTGATTTCGTCAATAATGTCTTTTGCCGAATGGACCAGTTTGGCCCCTTCCTGGGCCAGGCGATGGCACCCTTCGCTTTTGACCGAATCAATGCGGCCAGGCACCGCAAAGACCTCGCGGCCTTGATCGAGGGCCAGTTGGGCCGTGATCAAGGTGCCGGAATGTCTGGCCGCCTCCACCACCACCACCCCTAACGCCAGACCGCTGATTATGCGGTTCCTGGCGGGAAACCTGAAGCCGTCCGGCGGGGTGCCGAATGGATATTCGCTGATCAGGGCACCGTGAGCGGCAATTTGCCCATACAGCCCTCTGTTTTGTTTGGGATAGGTGATGTCCAGCCCGCATCCCAGGATGGCGATGGTTTTTCCGTTGGCGTTCAAGGCGCCGCGGTGGGCGGCGGAGTCAACCCCCAAGGCCATTCCGCTGATAATAGTCAGGCCTTGTCCGGCCAGTTCCTGTGACAGGGATTGGGCAATCTGCAGCCCGTAGGTGCTGGCCGCTCGGGCACCGATCACGGCAATGCCGGGATTTTCGATAATGGCTGGATCGCCTTTGACAAAAATAACCAGCGGCGGATTATGGATTTCTCTTAACAGGGTTGGGTAGGCAGGGTCATCCCAGGTAAGGATGGTCACGGCTTGGCGGGCGGCCTGGTCGATTTGCCGTTGTGTTTCCATCGCCGTCCGCTTGTTGTGCAGGCTGTCGATGGTCTCGTCATGCAGCATTTTGCAGCGCAGGAGATCGGCCTTGCTCGCGGCAAGAATCTGTTGGGGGCTGCCGAAATAACTCAGCAACTTCCGGATGGTCGCCGCTCCTAATCCTGGGGTGAGGATTAGGTTAAGCCAGTTGTGCAGATTACCGCTCATAAGGTCTTTTAAAAAATTGATAGTCGTGAAAAAGGGATAAAGTCGCTGTTTTTTCTAACAATGGTTTTGAGTAATAGGCCGAAACCTATAAAGAAGAAGGGCGACTGTCAAATTGTTTTTGGATTAGAGGCGTATTATTTAGTGCGCATAAAAAAAGGCGCCGCTTTTTGTTGCGGCGCCTTTTTTTAGATTTTTATTGATCTAAGGTTAGTCGTTGTAAAATGCATGCAAAAGATTGCGTCTGGTCGGATGCTTAAGCTTTTTTAGGGCCTTGGCCTCGATTTGGCGGATACGCTCCCGGGTGACCGAAAAGTTTTCGCCAACCTCTTCCAGGGTAAGGTCGACAGAGGTGTCGATTCCGAAACGCATCCGGAGAACAAGCTCTTCCCGCGGGGTCAGGGTGCCCAGCACCTTGCGCAGGCTGTCCCTGAGGTTTTCCATAACCGTTGCCTCGTCAGGGGAGATCGAGTCAACATCCTCGATGAAATCCGAAAGATAGCTGTCTTCGCTGGTGCCGATCGGGGTGTCAAGCGACAGCGGCTCTTTGGCGATTTTCAGGATGTTTTTCACCTTGTTCAGGTCGATGTCGAGGCGCTCGGCCATCTCTTCCGGCGTGGGCTCGCGGCCGATCTCGCGGACAAAATCCTTGGCGCCCTTGAGCAGCCGGTTGATGGTGTCGATCATGTGGACCGGGATGCGAATGGTGCGGCCTTGATCGGCGATGGCCCTGGTAATGGCCTGGCGGATCCACCAGGTGGCGTAGGTGCTGAATTTATACCCGCGCCGGTACTCAAATTTTTCAACGGCTTTCATCAAGCCGATGTTGCCTTCCTGGATAAGATCGAGCAGTTGCAGGCCGCGATTGGCGTATTTTTTGGCCACGCTTACCACCAGGCGCAGGTTGGCCCGGACCAGGGTGTTTTTTGATTCACGGGTTACCAGTTCTCCTTCGTCGATTTCATGAAGAATGGTTTTTAAAGACTCGTGGTCAATGCCATGGGCGGCAACGCACCCTTTGCGGTAGTACTGGCACTTGATATTGTCGTTTTTTATTTCGGCGGGAGGATTGATCTTGGTCGCCAGTTTGCGCAATTGTTTAATGATTGCGTTTAAATGTTTGGCGCTGATCCGGTCCGCCTCAAAAAGTTTGGCAATGGATTTATAGTTGCGGTTAATGCGTATTTTTATTTTTTGGGCTTCGGATTTGCCTGTTGCCGGGTTGAGCAGGTCAAGGCGCAGGGCACATGTTTCCTGATTGAGCCTGGATGCCTCGCTCACCTGCCACAGGAAACTCTCTTTGGTTTTTTCAAAGGCGGCATGGTCGTGTTCGTCAAGGCCCCTGAAGATGTCTGATATCGATCTTTTGTCCGTGACGATTTTGTCGGCAAGGTCAAGCAGGTACTTGATGGTTAATGGTGCGGCAAACAAAGTTGACTGAATACCTTTTTCGCCTGCTTCGATTTTTTTGGCTATTTCGGTTTCATCTTTAGATGATAGAAGTGAAACAGCGCCCATCTCCTGGAGATAGACCTTAACCGGATCGAGCTGATTACCAAAGGAATCAGAGGTCCTGGCAATAAGCCCTTCATCCTGGGGAGCAAGGTCGTCGTCTCCGATGTCGCTCATTTTTTCTTCGTCCTCAATGCCGTCCATTTCAAAAAGATCAGCAAGGTCGCCCTGTCGGTCAACAACCACATTGCTGTTTTCGTCTTCATCCTGTCTGATGAAGGCATCGTCTTCGGTCAGCATCATCGCTGCACGTTTTTGGGATTTGATATTTTTTCTGAGTTTAACTGCCCCTTGTGTTACGGTTACAGCTGCTTTCTTGCTCACAGCCCTTCCTCCGACTTCTAAGTTATCCCGTCCCCCAACGTTTTCACTTAATAACAAAGTGCCTAACAAGGCACTTCTTCATCCATAAGTTTTTTTTGTGTCATCAATTCCAGGCAAAGTTGATCATTTTTGGCTTTATGCGCTTCACCAATCTGTTGATTAAGACGTTCTTTGCGAATTTTCAAGTTATTTTTTTTGAGCCATGCCAACATATCCCTGGCCATATTTTCTTTAATTTCGTCAGGATATGAGGGGGTGGCGATCAAGATTTGGGAAATAAAGGAGCGCTCCCGGCCCGTTGCCGTCTCAAGGATCTGCTCCGGCCCCCCAGCTTTTTGCGATGATTCCTTTAATAATTCCAATAGGTTGATCCCGAAATCGTTCACCACGAAATCACCAATGCCGGCCGCCAGGAAATCGTTTAAATATTCAGGGTAGACAATGATAAACTCCAGGAGTTGTCGTTGCTTAAGCGGTAAAGTTGCCATGGCGTTGGCGGTGATATTTTTTTCGGGCGCGGCGGCAACCGGGGGTTGCTGTGCCGGGATGATTCCGGCAAGAAGCTGTTCGCTGCGTAACTCTAGTTTTTTGCTGAAATGGGAAATAAACAGGGTTTGCTGCAGGTGCTGGTCGCCGATGGCCTTGATGATCGGCCTTAGCTCTTCAACGATTTTTGCCTTGCCGGCAACGCTGAGTCCGTATTGTTCCTTGAGCTTGTCAAAAACAAATTCCGGCATTGCCTGGGCCTGCTTCAGGTGGGAGGTTAAGCCCTGCTTGCCGAATTCACGGATAAAGGTATCCGGGTCGTGGTTGTTGGGCAATACGGCAATGCGGGCAGTGAGCTGTTCGCTTAAGAAAATGGGAACGGCCCGCATGGCGGCGGCCAATCCGGCCTGATCGCCATCGAACAACAGGACGGCCTCGTCGGCATAGCCCTTGAGGGCGCGAACATGGGGCTGGGTCAGGGCGGTGCCCAAGGGGGCTACCACATTGCGGACGCCGTGGACTACCAGGGAAAGCAGGTCGAAGTTGCCCTCGACAATGATGCATTGTCTGGATTTTCTGATGTGCTCCCGGTTCTGATAAAGGCCGAACAGGGTGCGGCTCTTGTCAAAGACCAGCGATTCCGGCGAATTCATGTATTTGGGCTGGCCGTCGCCAAGGATTCGCCCGCCAAAGCCCACGATCTGGCCGGTGATGCCGGAGATGGGAAACATGACCCGGTTGCGGAATCGATCGTAAAAACCGCCGCGCTCATTGGCCACGATCAGGCCCGCTTCTTTGGCCGCCTCGGAGGAGATCTTTTCCCTGCGCAAGCTCTTTTCCAGAAAATCCCAGCTGTCCGGGGCAAAGCCCAGGAGAAACTCGTCGGCTATTTCCGGGGGGATACCCCGTTCGTTCAGGTAATCTCTGGCCCTTTGCGCTCGGGGGTCGGTGCGCAGCAGGTTGTGGAAAATCTCGGCCGCCTTCTGGTTGGCCGCGTGGAGAGCATCCCTTTTTTGGGCGCGTTCCTGGTCTTGTTTGTTGGAATAGTTTTCGGGCAGGACAATTTGGTATTTGCGGGCAAGTTCCTTCAGGGCCTCCGGAAAGGTCATCCGGTGGAAGTTCATCATGAAGTTAAAGACGTCGCCGCCTTCGTTGCAACCGAAGCAGTGATAGGTTTTGCGGTCTGGATTAACGGTGAATGACGGCGTTTTTTCGTTATGGAAGGGGCAGAGGCCTTTGAAGTTGGTGCCGGCCCGCTGCAGTTTTACATGCTCGCCGATGATCTCGGATATCTCCGCAACATCCTTGATCTGCTGAACCGCATCGTCTTGTTGGTGGTAGACCGTCATGCCGCTCTGCAACTCCTCGATGAAGTGACTTATTCTTAAGGTGGTCGGTTATGGCGCAATATGGCTAAAATCAGCGCCAAATTTCATTTTTAAACCTTTTCCGCAGGGTGTCAAGGAAAATAGGAGCAAAGGCGAAATTTATAAGGTGTTAATGTTTATTTTTATTTGTTAAAAAGGCAATTACAGAGTTGTTTGGTCTTGATATGGTGAAGATGTAGGTTGCTGCGTGGCGGTAAAGCCGGTACTTGTCAGAGGAGAAGGCGCATGGAGCATGATATTGCGAAGGTTCTTTCCTATGAGATCAAAAAGGAATTGGCTGATCGTTATTTCGGTTTTCGAAAATTGATCGAGGAGGACAAGGAAGATCTTGACCGGCAGATCCGGCAGCATTCCCTTACCGTGGAGCAGAAGATCTGTCTCGATCTGGTCCGGATCTATATTCTGTTGCGGGATGATGATCTGGTTGAAGAGTTTCTCGGGCTGGTCGGATTGACCAAAGAGTTTTTTTATGATCCATATCTTCTTGAGTCGCCAACCATTCGCGCCCGGGTCTTTAGCGGGGTCAAGGTGAAGGGGTTCACCATGAAGGGCAGGTTCACCAATCTCATCCTCAGCAGTTATGAAACCCTGGTGGAGCACGTGGAGCGATATCGGAAAAATTTCGGTGAGCTGCTTGCGGAGCGGCAAACCATTGCCGAGGAGATCAATTTATTTTATCAGAAAAATGATCTGGGCAATATCATGACCTTTCTCCGCTCCATGGATTCTTCCGCCTCGGTGGGGGGCAATCCGCTGGAGAACAGTCGGGTCGGTTTCGGCGGAACCGGTGATCTCGAAGAGAAGATGCGGGTTGCGCCACCGGCGCCCATTGAGCAATCGTTGCCGATTATTCCCGGGCTGCCCGAGCTGAAAGGGATCAAGAAAAAATTAAAGGGGTTGGCGGCTGCCGCTTATGGCCGCCAGGCCAAATCTTTTGTGCTGGATCATTAAGATTCAGCCGTTTTGGAGATAACAGAAAGTAATGGTACAGAATTTTTCAACAATGTGGCTGGCTTTTCTGGCCCTGGCCGGGGGCTTGAGCCTTCTTTTTTTCGGCGGTGAAATGCTGGTTGCCGGCGCCAGCCGCCTGGCCCGGCGATTGGGGATGAGTCCGTTGCTGGTGGGGCTGACCGTGGTCGCCTTCGGCACCTCGATGCCGGAGATGTTTGTCAGCCTGGCGGCAACCTTCCAGAATCACGCCGATATCATGATCGGCAACGTGGTGGGCAGCAATATTGCCAATGTGGGGCTGGTCCTCGGGGTGTCGGCCCTGCTCATGCCGCTGCCGGTGCGCCATTCTCAGGTTTACACCGAGCTTTATCTGCTGTTGGCGGCAAGCCTCGGGGTTGCCGCCATCAGCTGGTTCGGCGTTTTTTATCGACCGTTCGGCCTGATTTTTGTCGGGGCGCTCATTATCTATACGGTACAGGCCTATCGCGGTGAGGCCAAAAAGAACAGGGAAAACGGCAATTCGCCGGATAATTCCGGGCCGTCTATGTTCAAGATCACCGGGCAACTGGTCGTGGGGCTGGCCTTTCTCGCGGTGGGCTCTGATTTTTTTATTGACGGCGCCGTTGATGTGGCCCTGCATTTCGGGGTGTCGGAGCTGGTGATCGGCCTTACCCTGGCAGCGGTGGGTACCTCTTTGCCGGAGTTGGCTTCCAGTATTGCCGCGGTCCGCCATGGCGAGCCGCAGATTCTGGTCGGCAACGTGGTGGGCAGCAATCTCTTTAATCTGCTGATGGTCATGGGGGTCACCGCGGTGATCAAGCCTTTTTCCTTTGCCCCCGAGATGATGGTGCGTGATCTGCCGGCCATGATCATGTTTTCCGCCCTGTTGTGGCCCATTGTCTATTATCGGCACGGGGTGAATCGCAGCCATGGTCTGGTGATGATCGCCGGTTATGTCTGTTACCTGTTGCTGCTCGTCTGAATTAATCCGTCAGATAGCCTGATCAAATAAGGAGATACATGGAAAACCGTTATACAGACAAGGATGCGCAAGCTTATCTCGCCGCCTATCCGGGGGTGGCCCCGGAGCTGGCGCTGCGGGTTTACACCTCCCGGCTGATCGGGGCGGAGACCAACCTGGTCCTGCACGGCGGCGGCAATACCTCGGCCAAGGGCAGGATCACCAATATCGTCGGTGAGGAAATCGAGGTGCTCTACATCAAGGGCAGCGGTTGGGACCTGGGGGATATCGAGCCCCAGGGTTTGCCGGCCCTTGATTTGCATTACCTGCGCAAACTGCGCAAACTAGAGGTCTTAAGCGATGAGGAGATGGTGAATCAGTTCCGCACCCATCTGCTCGATGCCAGTGCGCCCAACCCTTCGATTGAGACCCTGGTCCATGCCTTTCTGCCCCATAAATTCATTGATCACACCCATGCCGATGCCATTGTTACCCTGACCAACCTCGACCATGCCGAGAGCCATCTTAAAAAGGCCCTGGGCGACAAGATCGCCATCCTGCCCTTTATCATGCCCGGTTTTCCCCTGGCCAAGGCCATGGTTGAACTGCACGAGGCCAACCCGGCGGCGGACTGTATTATTCTGATGAATCACGGCATTTTCACCTTTGGCGACGATGCGCACAGCGCCTATGCCCGGATGATTGATTATGTGAGCCGGGCCGAGGCCTATCTTGCCGGGCAAGCGGCCCGGGCCGCCAAGGTAACCGGCACGGCGGTCTCTCCTGAGCCAAGCCTGGTGCTGCCCATTCTGCGGGGGGCGCTGAGTTTTGTCGATGGCCTGGGCAGGCGCCGCACCTTTCATCTCCATCTCCGGCAAAGTGAAAAAATTCTCGCCGCTCTGGCCCGGCCCGATGCCGAAGCGCTCTTCGTCAATGGCGTCTTGACTCCGGATCATGTGATCCGCACCAAGAACTATCCCCTGTGGCTGCAGGTGGGGGGGATGGCGGAGCAGGAGGTGCGGGAGAGCGTGGTCAATGGTCTCAGGTGCTATCAGCAGGATTATACGCAATATTTTAATGAGCAGGTTGCGGCGAAAAAGGTGGAGCGCACCATGCTTGATCCCATGCCCCGGGTGGTGCTGGTGCCGGGCTTGGGCATCGTCACCGCCGGTTTCACCCCCAAGGCCGCGGCTATTGCCGCCGATATCGCCGAGCACACCCTTGCCGCCAAGCTCGACGGTCTGGCCGTTGACAAATATAAGGAGCTGGGGCGGGATTTTATCTTCGATATGGAATATTGGTCCCTGGAGCAGGCCAAGCTAGGCAAGGCCAGGCCCAAACCGCTGGAGGGGCGGGTTGCCCTGGTTACCGGCGGTGGCGGCGCCATTGCCGTGGGCATCGGCCGCCAACTGCTGACGGCCGGGGCCAGGGTTTTTATGAGCGATATCAACGGCGAGCGGCTGGAACTGGTTTGTGCTAAACTGGCCGCGGTAGCCGGGGCGCAGATGGTTTCCCCCCTGGTCATGGATGTGACCAGCGAAAAATCGGTGGTCGCCGGTCTGGCCGCGATCATCGACCAATGCGGCGGCCTCGATATCCTGGTGCCCAATGCCTGGGTCGCCCATGTGGATAAGATCGAGAACCTGCCGGAAGAAAAACTGCGGATGGTGATGGATGTCAACTGCCTGGGGGTTTTCCAGGTGATCAAGGCGGCCGCCCCGATCTTCCGGCGGCAGGGGACCGGCGGCAATATCGTGATCAACAGTTCCAAAAACGTCTTTGACCCCGGCGCCTCTTTTGGCGCCTACAGCGCCTCCAAGGCCGGCGCCCATCAGTTGGGCAAGATCGCCGCCCTGGAGATGGCCGAGATGGGGGTGCGGGTTAATATGATCAATGCCGATGCCATTTTTGATGATGAAGGGGTCTCCTCCGGGCTGTGGGACGTGGTCGGCCCGGAGCGGATGCGCTCCCGTAATCTCGATCCCCAAGGGCTCAAGGAGTATTACCGGCAGCGCAACCTGCTCAAGGCCGCGGTCCATGCCGATCATGTCGGCAACGCCGTGGTGTTTTTCGCCTCGGAGCAGACCCCGACCACCGGGGCCACCCTGCCGGTGGATGGCGGGATTGCCGCCGCCTTTCCCCGCTAGCTGTTTTTTTGTTGCGGCGGTATTATCGGCTGGCTGATGAAGAGCTTCGGGCTCTAGGTAAACCATGTTTAATTTTGGGAGGTTGTAAAGAAGTGGCTGAGATAAAAAGCACCATGGAAATGGTTATGGAACGGGCGGCCAGAATGGCGGCCAATGCCGGCCCCGATGTTGGCGGGGATGATCTGCTCAAGGACGGCATGCGGCTTGGCGCCGCCTATCTGCGCGGCGAAGAGGCAAGCCTGGCCGCAAAACTTGATTCCTGTGGCGAGGCGGAGCGGCCGCAGCTTCGCAAAGGGGTGGTCCAGGCGTTGTTGCGCAATATTATGCTGCCCAGGGATGCCGAGCTCCAGGAGCCGGCGGTCAAGGCGATGAACGGCCTGATCGAGGTCGGCCAGGGTGATGACCAACTTCTCCAGGTTTTTAGCGAGATGAAAAAGATTCTGGAGGGCTTCCTCCAGCACCGGGAACAGCTGCGCCAGCAGATCGAGGCCCAGTTTACCCAGCAGATGGAGGCCATGGCGCAAAGCAAGGGGCAAAACAGCGTGGGTGCTATGAAGCTGCAGCCCTCCCACCATCCCAAATTTAAGGAGGAGTGGAGCCGGATTCAGGCGGAACTCAACCATAAGTATGGCGAGGCTCTGGACAAACTGAAGGATATGGTTAGCCATAAGCTTATTCAGTAGGTTGATCTTGCAAAGAGGAGAGCAACAGTGGAAGCGGAAATCTGGCTGGACGTGGATGAGGCCGATCCCAAGGATCTGGCCGAGATAGAAAAGAGGTTTCAGGCCTGGTACGATGCCGGGGCCGAGGCGCGCTACGATAAGCCCTGTTTTGATTATATGGCAAAGCTTGATAAGCCGTATCGCTATCAGGTCAATTTCGGGCAGGCCGATTTGACCAGGGCCATCCGGGAGCTGCATGCCCGGCTGTACCGCTACGGGGTTAAGGTTTTTGTTCATTTCATGCATTGATGAGGAAAAATGCGTCAGCCATTGAAGCGGATCCAAACCGCGCTTAAGCATCGGAAGCTTGATTGCCTGCTGGTGACCCAGCCGGAGAACCGTCGTTATCTTAGCGGTTACACCGTCGGGGATCATTCCATCAACGAGAGCGCCGGGGTGCTGTTAATCCCGGCCACCGGTGAGCCCTATCTGTTGACCGACTCCCGGTTTGAGTTGCAGGCCCAAAGAGAGGCGACGGGCTTCAGGGTTAAGCTCTACCCGCGGGGCCTCTTTCCTCTGCTGCAAAAAATGCTCAAGAGCCTAAAGGTGAAAAGGCTGGCCTTTGAAAGCCACTATTTTCTCCATTCCACCTCGCTGCGCTTGGCCAAGCTGGCTGATAAGATCAGGATCGAGCTGGTGCCGCTTACCGGCCTGGTTGAAGAACTGCGCCTGATCAAGGATGAGCAGGAACTGGCCAAGATCGAGCGGGCGGTGCAGCTTAATGAGTTGATTTTTCAGGAGATTTTTCAGGGGCTGGCGCCGGGGCAAACCGAAAAAGAGGTGGCCCTCAAGATCGAAAACGCCATGCGTCATAAAGGGGCGGAGCGGCCGAGCTTCGAGACCATTGTCGCCGGCGGCCCCAATGCGGCCCTGCCCCATGCGGTGCCCGGCGACCGGCCCCTTATGGCGGGGGAACCGATCATCATCGACATGGGGCTGGTGCTTGACGGCTATTGTTCCGACATGACCCGCACCGTGGTGCTGGGCACCCCGGACGAGAAGACCGTCGCCCTGTTTCGCCTGGTCCGCAAGGCCCAATTGGCCGGGCTGAAGGCTCTCAAGGCCGGGGTGAGCGGGATGGTGGTGGACAAGGTGGCCCGCCAGGTGATCGAGCGGGCCGGGCTCGGCGAGCGTTTCGGCCACGGTCTTGGCCACGGGGTGGGGCTTAATGTCCACGAAGGGCCATCGCTTAATTATCGCAACCGCAAGCAGCTCGCCCCGGGGATGGTGGTCACGGTGGAGCCCGGGATCTATGTGCCGGACTGGGGCGGCATCCGGCTGGAGAATATGGCGGTGGTTACGGCGGACGGCTGCCGGGAACTCAACCGCGACACCACCTTTTTGGATCTCTGATCTCAGCCGGTTTGGCCAGGCAGATGGTCGGCAACTGCAACATTGGCCAGGGTTAGAGTTGAATTTTTGGTGAGTTTTTTTAAATCGTTTTTGTGGATGGTTTGCAGGGGAAATCCTTAATCGCTCGGAGTGATAGATCGTAGGTCCGGATGGGGCCGGTATGGTTCAAGCATAAAAGAAAGAGGATATTGCTTCGGGGCAATTTTTTTTATGATTGGGAACCTTTTTGGCGTGCCCTGCGTTTAACTCTTCATGGGTATAGTTTTTTTCTATAACGACCTAACTAACTTGATTGGAGGGTGAAGCGATGTTTAAAAAAATGATGGTGGTCTCCGCGATGGGGTTGATGGTTTTTTCGTTATCCGGCAATGTTTGGGCCGGTGAAAAAGGTGGGCCCGGGCTTCAGCAGAAGACCAGAACCCAGAGCGAGAAGCGGCTTCAGCCCAAAGGAGTAAAATGTGATGGCCCGCGGACTCAAGCAAGAACTCGGACTCGCGCCAGTTATTAAGCATGGAGCGCCGGAGCGGCCCCGACGGGCGGTTCCGGCTTTTTTAGAGGGGACCTTTTATGGCGGCCATTATCAAGCCAATCTTGCCGATCTGCTCTTTCTGTCGGAAAACTCGCGATAAGGGCGGCTGCTGGTGGCCATCTGATTCCAATGGCAGCTCGCAGCAGGCCGTCATGTTGAGCCACACCGTCTGTCCGGAGTGCATGGCGAGGGAATATCCGGAATTGCTTGAAGAGCCATGGCCTGCGCAGCAGGTAACGGCCTGCAAAAAAATCTGAGCGTCAATCTCTCCGTTAGTTTTTTGTAAACCTATTTCCCCAGCTAAAGCCCATGGCCGGTATGGGTTGCCGGCCGCCTCCCTTCATGACGAAAGATGTCGCGATAGTTTCTCTGTCTTTGCAAAATCTCCTGATGCTGGTATGGTAGGCGCGATTTTTAAGATTATTGATGCCTAATGTTATGGATGGAGAAAATATGCGAAACGACCAGCGGGCCGATGATCAGTTGCGTCCGGTCACCGTGGAAAGGGGGTTTCAGCCCCATGCCTATGCTTCGGTGCTCATCACCATGGGCGGCACCCAGGTGTCCTGCGCCGTGACCCTGGAAAAATCGGTGCCCCCTTTTTTAAAGGATAGCGGCCAGGGTTGGATCACCGCCGAGTACGGGATGCTGCCCTGCTCGACCAACAGCCGTATGCAGCGGGAGGCGGCCAAGGGCAGATCCGGCCGCACCTATGAGATCCAGCGGCTGATCGGCCGCTCGCTCAGGACCATGGTCGATCTGACCACCCTCGGCGAGGTCTCCCTGCGGGTGGACTGCGATGTGCTCAAGGCGGACGGCGGCACCCGGACCGCTTCGATCACCGGTGCGGCCCTGGCCTTGCAGGATGCCTTTAATCGGCTGCTGGCCGAGGGGGTGATTACTGCGCTGCCCGCGGTGCTGCCGGTGGCCGCCATCAGTGTCGGCGTGGTTGCCGGCAAGGTGCTGCTGGATCTCAATTACGAGGAAGATTCCGCGGCCGAGGTGGACGCCAATTTCGTCATGACCGCGGATGGCCGCTGGGTCGAGGCCCAGAGCACCGCCGAGGGCAATCCCTTCAGCCCGGAAGAGTTTAGTCAGATGGCCGGCCTCGCCCGCAAGGGCATTGACGAGCTGCTTGGTTTGTGGGGCAAATAATGGCTAACTCTCCTTTTACTCTGCATAGCAAGGCCAGTGATTGCGCGGCCCGGCGCGGCGAACTCCGCACCCTGCACGGCACCATCCAGACCCCGGTCTTCATGCCGGTGGGCACCCAGGCCACGGTCAAGGGGGTAACCCCGGAAAACCTCAAGGAGCTCGGGGCCCAGATCATCCTCGGCAATACCTATCATCTATACCTCAGGCCCGGCCATGAGCTGATCAGAAGCTTCGGCGGCCTGCATAAGTTCATGAACTGGGATCGCCCCATCCTCACCGACAGCGGCGGCTTTCAGATCTTCAGCCTCAAGGATCTGACCAAGATCACCGAGGAAGGGGCGGCGTTTAAGTCCCATATCGACGGCAGCAATCTTTTTTTAAGCCCGGAAGACGCGGTGATGGTCCAGGAGGCCCTGGGCTCGGACATCATGATGTGTCTGGATACCTGCATCGCCCATCCGGCAACCCGCCAGGAGACGATTAAGGGCACCGAGCTCACCGGCCGCTGGGCCAGGCGATCCCGCGCCGCGCAAAAGGATACCGGCCAGCTGCTGTTCGGCATTATCCAGGGGGGGATGTACCCGGACCTGCGCAAACAGGCAATTGAGGAGTTGGTGGAGATCGGGTTCGACGGCTATGCCCTGGGCGGCCTCAGCGTGGGCGAGAGTGCGGAAATGATGATGGAGATCACCGAGCAGACCACCGCCTACATGCCCGAGGATCACGCCCGTTATCTGATGGGGGTGGGCACCCCGGAAAACCTGGTGGAGGCGGTCTACCGAGGGGTGGATATGTTCGACTGCGTGATGCCCACCCGCAACGCCAGAAACGGAATGCTCTTTACTTCGGCGGGCCGGCTTGTTATAAAAAACGCACGCTATCGGGATGACCAGCGGCCGGTGGATGAGCATTGCGATTGTTACACCTGTCGCAACTATTCCCGGGCCTATCTGCGGCATCTCTTTGTGTCCCGCGAGATTTTATCGTCGCAGCTGAACACCATCCATAATCTCCATTATTATGTGGGGTTGATGGACCGGATGCGGCGGGCCATTGAAGAGGATCGCTTTGGGCAATTCCGCAACGAGTTTTACGCGATGCGCCAGCCGGAAAAGGCAGAGGATTAAAGACTCACCCGAAAAGCAAAGTTCGTGGTGCAAACAGACAGAGACTGACTATCTTTGACAAATTGGAGGTTTTATTATGGTTGATGTAGCTTTTGCAGCAAACGAAGCAGCAAGCGGGGCCGGGGCCCAGGGCGGAATTATGAGTTTTCTGCCCCTGATCCTGATTTTCGCGGTGTTTTACTTTTTATTGATCCGGCCTCAGCAGCAGAAGGCCAAGGCCCATCAGGAGTTTGTCAGCAACCTGAAAAAGGGCGATGAGGTGCTGACCTCCGGCGGCATCATCGGCAAGATCACCGGCCTGACCGATACGGTGGTCACCATCGAGATCGCCGACAACGTCCGGATTAAAATCTCCCGCCAGTATATCCTGGGTACGCCTGCGGCTCTGGCCGGCGGCGGCGAAAAGGGCGGCGCTTCCTGTGCCATCGGCAGCAAGGGTTGAGGGTGAGCTGATTTTTCACCGGGTGTGAAATTATAAAAAAGATTAAGGCCTGTTCACTCAACGGTGGATAGGCCTTTTTTTTAAAGTTTGTATAAGGCAAAGATCTGCCCCTGTAACTCATCCCCAAAACATATATCAAGGAGTAGGCCATGTTGCCGATTGCCAAGACATTCGCCTCTGTTAAAAAGGCCGACTTGCTGGGCTTGGTCGGCCTGGCCGGTGGCTTGGCGGTGTTGGTGGTCGGGGTTTCCATAACCGGGCTTACCTGGCTTATCGCCAAGCTGGTCGATTTGCAGACGGGCTGGCTGGATACCCTGGTCAACTGGCTGGTCGGATTGCTGACCGGGGTGGCGGGCTGGTTCATGTTGCCGCCGCTGGTGATCCTGGTTGCCGGGATTTGTCAGGAACGGATTATCCACAAGGTGGAGCTGGCCTACTATCCCGACCGGGTAAGAAAGGAGGCCCCGCAGTTTTGGGCCGATTTCAGGCACGATTTGGCCTTTGCCGCCTCGGCCTTGTTTCTTAATCTGCTGATTTTGCCGCTTTATCTATTTGGGATCGGCTTTCTGGCCTCAATCATTCTCAACAGCTACCTGCTTGGCCGCGAGTTTTTTGAGAGTGTTGCCGGCTACCATCTGGGCAAGCCACGGGCGAAAGAGCTTATGCGGCAACATAAAAGGGTGGCCTACGCAGGCGGTCTGGCCATCACCCTGATGACCCTGGTGCCGTTTCTTAACCTGCTGATGCCGATCCTTGCCACCGTCTTGATGCTCCATGTTTTTCACAGTTTGCCGGGTAAGCAAGAAGCTTGAGGGGCAAGGGGTGGTTGTTGACCTTTGTGGGGAAAGTTGACCAGTAAGATTAACTGCACCCATAATTTAAATGATGAGAATCCGACGAACTTAAAATTCCTTGTTGTGCTTGACTATCCCCCTTCAGTTCTTCCAGAAAGGCGAAAACCTTCATCCCAACTCAGATGATCGACAGCACCAGCTGCTCTATCTGTTTGGATTTTGTTTAAAGTAAACCCAAAAAGGTCAAAGGTCTCCTGGGCAATATTTGGCAGGTTATTGATTAATAGAACTGCGCTAGAATAACGAGAAATGCTGGGTGCGGGAAAAAACCGATAGTCAGTCAAACGGTTACATCGAAGAAAAAAATGGAATTAACCTTGCTAAAAGGGGGGGGAGCCCCCTGTTCTTAATCCGGCAAGATGATCTTAAGAGAGAATTGAGCCGAAAGTGTTGATCTGTTCTTTGGCCTTGGTTGAGATTAATTCTATTTGATCCTTGCTGGCCTTGAGTAATCCGGCCGAATATGAGTCGGCGATGTCAATTTCTTCGGTTGGCCCTACCGTTTGGCCGATTTCTTTGGCGATCAGGTCGGCGAGGTTAATAATCAGTAATTCTTTGGTTAAGGTTTTCGCCTTGTTGGGGTGCTCGTGGTTCATGGCAATATCGATAAATATTGGGTGAAAATTCCAACGCTTGAGCAGGACCGCCCCGAATTTACCATGCAATTGTATGATGCTGGTTTGCATGGCTTGAGAGTTGATTTCTTTAAACGCTTTGTCCTTGATTGATAGTTCGTTGATAATCTCAAGAAGAATCAGAATGCCCACATCGTGCAATAACCCGAGAGTAAAAGCGTCTTCCTTGAGTTTGATTTTCATGATTTCGCAGGCGGATTGAGCCGCATAAGCGCAAGCCAGAGAATGTTGCCAGAGTCGTTCAAAGTATTTTTTATAAGCATTATTGGTGCTGGTGTATAAGTTGCGGTTGGCAATCGCATGAACAAATTGGCGTGTTTCCCTAATGCCCAGGCGGTTAATGGCATCTTCCAGGTTTTTGCTTTCGCTAACACCCTTGTAGAGACTGCTATTTGAGACATTGATCAGTTTAGTGCTGATGCCGACATCATTTTTTAAAGTTTCGGCCAGTTTGGGGATGCTGGCCCCCTTGCGGATTACTTCATTGAACTGGTTGATTACGGCCGGCACCGGGGGCAGGTTGATGTCACCCCGTTTGAATCGAGATATGATTTCTTGGATCAGGTAATTTTTCGATGATGGCTGGGTGATGTCTTTGGATGATACCGAGGCAACCTTTTGGGTTAGCGTCGTTGTTGAATCGGGTTTTGATTTAATTCCCGCCTTGACCTCCAGTTCATCGACCCTGTTGCGAAGCTGGAGGATGGTTTTTTTCATCTCTTCCCGTTCATTATAGTGAAGTATCGCCTCCTGGATAGCAATGGATAAGATTGATTCGTACCCTTCCGTTTCGACGATATAATTGTAGGCGCCGGAGCGTAAAGCCTCTATGGCGCACTGGGGGTCGGTGAGTGGGGTAATGATAAGGATCGGGATGAAATAAGTCTTGGTGATCTGCATCAGGAAATCGATGCCCTGACTTTCGGTAAAGTTATAGCTGAGAAGGATCAGGTCGAATTGGTTAAGGTCATTCATCAGGTTGGCCTGAGAATCAATACAGGTCACCGTGCAGTTTTCGGCGCTGATAATTTCAATCAATCTGGCTGATTCTTCCGGTGAACTGTTGGCAAGAAGGATGGAGTTCATAGTCGATTTATTCGGTCCCGGCGATAAGATTGGTAATTGTTTGACGCTGGTGATCGTTTAGCTTGGTAAACTTAACTCCGAATCCATGCTTGCCTTGCCACGCAATAATGCCGTTTATTGAGGTTGGTTCCTTTTGGTCGTCTGGTTCGAGATGGAATATTATCTCTTGGCCCACTATAAAAGGCTTTGTTGTTTCCATGAACAGACCGCCTTCACTGATGTCCAGGATGAAATCCCTACAGGTTTTGCCGGTAATTTCGTATTGAACCTCCATGATAAATGCCTTCCGCGGTTGTCGCCTTTTTTCATCGAGCAAAGCGAGCAACTCATATATTTCTTCTATCGGCAGGGTCTTTATTTTTTCAATAAGGCGTGTTCGGGCGTCCATAAATTTTCCTGATGGGTGGAAGTGACCAAAGTTGGACCGAGCGGAAAAAAGATGTAAAAAAATTTTCGTTTAAATCGTCACCAAGTGTCAAGTTGAAATAGGATAAAGTTATTTTGCCTCCCGCCGGATTTTGTCTAAAGGAAACCCCAAAAAGTTTGAAGGTTTCCCAGGGAATACTTTTCGATGTCTCTACGCAATATTTGGCAGGTAATTAATAGAGCTGTTCAATAATCTTTGGAGCCCAATAGAACTGCGCGGCAAAAGGTCCATTCTCCATGGCCACCAACAAGGCGAACTCATCGCCTTGTTGGTGGCCACCTAAGTTTCTTCCCTAAGGGTGAGGAA
>DUZU01000043.1 GCA_013349285.1 Deltaproteobacteria bacterium
AGCTGTTCAATAATCTTTGGAGCCCAATAGAACTGCGCGGCAAAAGGTCCATTCTCCATGGCCACCAACAAGGCGAACTCATCGCCTTGTTGGTGGCCACCTAAGTTTCTTCCCTAAGGGTGAGGAAGAGGAAAAGGCCGGCTATTAAGGCGAGGAGCATGAGGATCAGGCCGCTTACCTGCAGGGCAATTGCCAGGCTGTGGCCGGCTGAGAGGCTGCCGATAAAGGGGCCAAGGAGCGCAAAGCTTACCCGGATGAGCAAACTGCGGATGGAGAGCACCGTGGCCCTGGTCTCGGAAGCGCAATATCTGTTGACCAGATCCTTGAGCAGGGGCGTCGCATAGCCCCGGATCCCATAAAAAACAAAGAGAACGAGCAGGGCCGGCATTAGACTCATAACCCCGAGGAGAATATAGGCGCCGGGGATGATGAGAATGATTAAGGCGATGGCTATACGGCGGCCGATTTTAGCCACCACCTTGTCGGCGACCATCGCCACCAGGGCCACGGTCAGGTTGAGCAGGACCCAGAGCGGGGTGATCGATTTTTCGGCCAGGCCCATGTTGACAAAATAGACTTGCGAGGTCCAGGCCATACATAAGGTGCAGGTGCCGATCAGGGAGGAGAGCAGGATGGTGGCGCTTAGTTTCTTGTTGCCCACCAGGCTCTCTTTGCACACCGCGAGAATGTGGCCAAGACCGGGCTTGCTTATATGACCGGTCCGGGGCGGCTCAAGCAGGTAGAGAGAGGCCGGGATGGCCAGGGCGGCAATCAGGGTCTGGGAGAGATAGACGGCCCGGTAGCTTAAAGTAACGGCAATAAACCCGCCGGCAAGAGCGGCAATGGTCTCGCCAAAATGACCCAGGGAGGTGATCCTGCCTTCTAGGCGAAAATACGAATGTTTTTGGTCCGTGGCGACCAAACTCTCGTAGAGGATGGCCGAGTCGGAACCGGAAATAAAACTGCCTCCCAGCCCCAAAACCATTTCCGCCGCCAAAAAGCCGTAAAAACCGGAAGAGATCGAGTAGATCCCGTAGCCCAGGGTGCCGAGGACACTGCCGATAACCAGCGACTTTTTCCGGCCGATCACATCGGCCATATAGCCGGAGGGGATCTCCAGGAGCGCCACGCTGAGCGAATAGACCGCCTGCAAAAGATAGATGTCAAAATGATCCAGGCCGTTGTCGCTGTAAAAGAGGGCGACAATGGGCATGATCAGCATCAGCCACTTGGCGAGCTTGATCAGGTACAGGCTGTAGATATTTGTGGAAAACGATCTGGGCATGGGCGGGTTTGGTGGACTTTCGGCAGAGCCTGCAGCGGGTCTGTTCTTTGACCTTTGTTATTCTGCCTTTTGATACCGCCCTTTCAATTTTTTATTTAGGAAAACCATCCCGGAGAGCAGGGTAAAAAGGGCGATCAGGCTCATGATGACGGCCAGCCGCTGCCAATCCGCCCCGGTGTGCTGCCGGGCCTGGATCAAGAAAAACATGGTGCTCAGCCACTCCATGGCCCCTATGGCCAGACAGAGCTGAATGATTCTGGGCACCCATCTGTTTTTAATAAACAGCAGGGTCGGGATCATCAGGGCAATGACCATCAGCGGGAAATCGCTGTAGCGCAGGAAGTGGGCGGCCAGGATCAGAAAGCTGAGGATTACCGGCAGCAGGCGGACAAAATTCATATTTTTTTCCTTTTCAGTTAGCGGGGAAAAGCACCGTTGTTGATGTCGATGCAGGTGCCGTTGATGTATTCCGGGCTATCGGTGGCCAGCCAGAACATGGCCTCGGCCACCTCGTCGGCCCGGGCGAAGCGGCCGGTGAAAACCGCCTCCTTGATCGCTTTTTTACGCGCTTCCGGGATAATGGCCAGCATCTCGGTGTCCACCGGGCCGGCGGCGACCGCGTTGACCACCACCCCTTGGGGGCCTAAGATTTTGGCAAAACTCTTGGTCATATTGATCATCCCGGCCTTGGTGATCCCATACCAGAGATCAGGGTGGCCGATCTGGCCGGCAATGGAGGCGTTGTTGACGATGCGGCCCTTGCCTTTTTCGATCATCTGCGGGGCAACCTCGCGGATCAGGGCCACCGGGGCCTCGAGGTTGAGTTTGATGATCTGCTCTTTTTTTTCTTCCGGGTAATCGTTATAGGGCAGGGCATGCATCATCCCGGCATTGTTGATTAAAATATCAATTTCGCCGACTTGGGCGATCATCGCCGGAATCGCCGCGATGTCGGTGAGATCAAAACGGACGCATTCCACATCCTGGATCAGCTTCAGGGTGAAGTCCTTGAAATCACGGGCCACTACCACTACCCGGTAGCCGCCCCGCCGGATGAATTTTCTTGATAATTCCAGGCCGATGCCTTTGTTGCCGCCGGTGATCAATACGGTTTTTTGTGCCATAAGTTGTTAAGCCCTGCCCTTTACCCGCACTTGGCGAGCAACTCTTCAAAGGATTTACGCCAGGAGTCGGATAAGGCCGCCACCGCCAGCACCTGTTCCATGGCGGTTTTGTTGTGGCGGTCATGGTGGTAGACGCGGTTGGCAAAGGTGACGGTTATGTTTGCTGGATCTTTTTCGATCAGGGAGAGCCGGTCCCCGGCCTTGATTTCGCCAGCCTGCAGCACCCGGAAATAAAAGCCGGTGAAGCCGGAATCGACCACCAGTTTCACCAGATCGTTGCGGGCAAAGCGGGCGGCCAGGGTTTTACAGGGCTGCCGGGGCTGGCTGACCTGGAGGATGGCGCTGCCCACGGCAAAGCTGTCGCCGATCGAGATCTCATCTTCATTGATATTGCTGATGGAAAGATTTTCGCCGAAGGGCGCCGCGGGCAGGGAGATCCCTAAAAGCTTTTGCCAGTAAGGGTAGTGGTCCACGCTGTAGGCGCAGACCGCCTTGTCCTCGCCGCCGTGATGTTTGGTGTCATGGTTGCCGTCCCCGGTAAAGCCGGTGGCGGTGACGGCAACGGTTTTATCGGTGGGCAGTTTGCCGATACCTGAGGTAATTTTTTTTCCGGCAAAAATCTCCGGCTTGGGCAGGCCGATGTTCAACGCTTCGATTAGCATGTTAATTTCCGAACAGCCCTTTGACGGTGTTAAGTCCTTTTTCCGCCCCTTCCTGGAGGACGGTACCGACCTCCTTGGCGCCTTCTCCCACCACCGACAGGCCGGATTGAACTGCGGGGATCGCCGCCTTGTTGATCGCCGTTAAGACCAGGGCCAGGGCATCGGCCATGGTGGCGTCCTTATTTTTGCCGATGTCTTTCAGCTCAAGGGGCGGCAGGGGGATCGTAAGTTTTTTGCCTTGCAGAAGCGCGGTGCTCACGCTGATACTGCCTTTTTCTATTTTAAGCAGATCGATCTGCACTTTTTTGCCGCTGGTTTTGCTGTTTGCCGGCTGCTCCTTCCCCGGTTTTTTAAAGGACTGGGCATTGGCTTGGAGTTGCTTCAGGTTGTTGTTGCCAAGGATTCCTTCATACACGATATTTGGGGATTTGATGATGATCTTTTTGATGTGGACCTTGTCGCTGGTCGCCGAGGCCACGTCCAGTTCAATCATGATTTGATCGAGCTGAAAGGCGTAATCGGTTTTAAATCCCTGCGGGTTGCCGACGATCAGGCCGCTGAGTTCGCCGCTGCCGGAGGCGACATCGAGGATGACGTCCGCTAATCTTACCGGGGCTTGCAAGATTTTGGGGCCTACGGTTTCAATCCCTTTTTTGACGATGGTGTTCAGGTTGCCGATCAGGAGCAGGGCGGTCCCGGCTATCAAGGCCAGGGCTATTCCTCCGGCGAGAAGACCTTTTTTCATGGCGTTGTCCTCCTGGGTCACAAGGTGATCAGCGCAAAGGCCTATTGGTGGGCCGATGAGCTTTGCCTTTTATTTGTAAAATTGAGGATAGAGTTTCTTGAGGCAATCGGGGCAGACGGAGTGGGTGAAGTCGGCAGCGGTTTTCTGCGAGATGTATTGTTCCACCGGACTCCATGATTCCGGTTTTTCCGGATCGCTTTCCGGGGTTCTGATTTTTTTGCAGGAGGAACAGATGGGCAGCAGGCCTTGCAGGGTGTTTTTTATCTCAAGGATCATTTTGACCTGCAAGCGGATGCCGACCAGCACGAAGATGGCGCCGCTCAGGAAAACAACCCCCACGAACATTTCACCCATCAGGTGGATCTTGAGAAACATGGTGGCGGCGACCACGCAGTAGCAAAAAACAAAAAAGATCATCAGGCCGCGATGCACCTGCAGGGCGTTGATAATGTCGGCTTTGCTGCGCTTGGGGATAAAGGGGGTCATCTGGAACAGGTCTTTGGCCTTGAGGATACATAGCCCCATAACCCCGGCCCCGAATAAGACCATAATTGTACTGATAATATGTTGCATTGTAAGAGCTTTATTTAAGGTATTTATCTGATTTTATGTTTTTACTCACTGTTCAGGCGTGAATTGATGGTTGATAGGATTATACAGTATTTTGTTATTTGCAGAAGTTATTCTTGCCCTTTTAGCCCATTTTTTTTCGAAAAAGGTCCATTTCTTTGCAGGTGTCGGCCGCCGGCGACAGGGTCAGCCGGATCAAGCTGTTGGGGTTGG
Source organism: Deltaproteobacteria bacterium (assembly GCA_013349285.1). GTDB lineage: Bacteria > Desulfobacterota > Desulfobulbia > Desulfobulbales > Desulfurivibrionaceae > DUZU01. Next base: position 4,600 of record DUZU01000043.1, read on the forward strand.
CCCGGTTGATGGCCCCGCCGTCTTCGGCGGTCATGGCCGTTACCGTGTGGCTATTATTGATCAGCCCTTGGCCCAGGTGTTCGAGGCGGTCGCCCACCTCAATCGGGTTGCGGGTTTCCAGCAGCGGCGCCGGTCCGGCTTGGCGGACCATGCCCACCGGCGCGTAATCGTAGATGATTTTGGGTCCGTCGTAGAGCATTTCTGTTGCCTGGGGCGGCTGGTCGAAAAAGTTTTCAGTGTAGCCCCGGGAGCCGATTTTTTCAAGCTCCTCGACAAACTTATCCGGCAGCTTCGCCCCTTCATCCTCCCCGTGCCGGGCCCAGAAGTCAAGTGCGGCCCGATAGAGGCGGACAATGGCCCCGACATAATAGACGCTTTTCATCCTCCCCTCGATTTTTAGGCTGTCGGCCCCGGCGCGGATCAGCTCCGGCAGCCGGTTGAGCAGGCAGAGATCCTTGGCGTTGAAGATGTAGGTGCCGCGGTCGTCCTCTTCCACCGGGAAGTATTGGCCCGGTCTTTTTTCTTCCTCCAGCCGGTAGCTGTAGCGGCAGGGGTGGGCGCAGTTGCCCTGGTTGGCGTCGCGATCGGTGAGGTACAAGCTCAGCATGCAGCGGCCCGAGTAGGAGATGCAGAGCGCCCCATGGACAAAAAGTTCCAGCTCCGCCGCGGTTGACTGCCTGATCTCGGCGATCTCCGCCAGGGAGAGTTCCCGGGCCAGGTTCACCCTTTTGGCCCCCTGGCCGGTCCAGAAGCGGACGCTTTCGCGGTTGGTGACATTAGCCTGGGTGCTTAGGTGGATGGCCAGCTCGGGCACCACCTCTCTGGCCGTTAAAAAAATTCCGGGGTCGGAGATGATCAGGCCGTCGACCTCGGCCGCGGCCAGGCCGCGGAGATAGGCGGGCAGGCCGGTCAGATCGTCGTTATGGGCAAAGATATTGACCGTGGTGTAAACTTTGACCCGGTGTTGATGGGCGTAGTCCACGGCTTGGCGCAGTTGGTCGTCGTCAAAGTTTACGGCGCGGGCCCGGAGGCTGAATTGTTTGCCGCCCAGATAGACGGCGTCGGCGCCATAATGGATGGCGGTCCGCATTTTTTCGAAGTTGCCGGCGGGCGCCAGTAGTTCCGGTATTTTCATCTTTCTTCCTGTTAATGGCCGTAGTTTTTTTGGGAAAAGCAGGTTGGCAATATACACCAAAAAAAAATTACCGGCACCGTCCAAGGCTTAAGTTTGCCGTTGCGCTGAAAACAGGGTGGAACCGGGGAGGTTGGTGGCCGCGATTTGTGAGGCGGTTGGCCGGGGAGGCGCTCTTTATCTAGATCATTTCATTGGTAAATGAAGGAAATAATGGTATTGTTCCGGCCGGTGCGAAATGTGTTTTTTTGAGAAAATAAGTTTTGATAATAAAGGAAGATCCGCTGTTTTGCCCCTGACCCAACTAAAAAATATAGCCGTGGCCATGAGCGGCGGCGTTGATTCCTCGGTAACCGCCGCCCTGCTGAAGAAGCAGGGGCACAAGGTGCAGGGCGTTTTTATGGCCCTGGCCCAGCCCGACCTTGACGCCCAGATTGCCAGGGTTAAGGGGGTGGCTGATTTTCTCGGCATTGGCCTGACCGTGGTTGACCTGGCCGCCCTGTTCAAGCGGGAGGTGCTTGATTATTTTTGTGACAGCTATTTTGCCGGCAAGACCCCTAACCCCTGCGTGGTCTGTAATCGGCGGGTCAAGTTCGGCGGGCTGCTTGATTTTGTAAGGGCCGAGTTGGCGGCGGATCTGCTGGCCACCGGCCATTATGCCCGGATCGAGGCGGATGGGGCCGGGTGCAGGTTGCTTAAGGGCAAAGACAACACCAAGGACCAGTCATATTTTCTTTCCCGCCTGACCCAGGCCCAGTTGGCCCGGCTCTGTTTTCCCCTGGGCGAGTTGCGAAAAAAAGAGGTTTATCTGCTGGCCGCCGAGCTTGGCCTCAGTGGCCGCCACGGCAGCGAGAGCCAGGATGTCTGTTTTCTTAAAAATCAGTCGGTGGCGGATTTTTTGGCCGCCCATTCCGCCAAGTCTAAAAAAACCGGGGCCATCGTCACCGTTGACGGCCGCCGGCTCGGGAGCCATCAAGGGGTTTGTTCCTATACCGTGGGGCAGCGCCGGGGGCTGGGGATTCCGGATGCCACCCCGTATTATGTGGTGGGGCTGGATCCGGTCAATAATCAGGTGATTGTCGGCAAGGATGAGGATCTCTGGCATGATACCCTGCTGGTTGCGGAGATGAATTGGTCGGCGGGCGTCGCCCCTGAGTTGCCGGCGGTTTTTGACGTGAAGATCCGTTACCGGCATGGCGGCGCCCGGGCGCAGGTGATCGGCGGCGATGACGGCCGGATCGAGGTCAAGTTTGTCGAACCGCAGCGGGCCATCACCCCGGGGCAGTTTGCGGTGTTTTATCAGGGCGACCAGGTGGTCGGCGGCGGCGAGATTGCCGGGGTTGGCTGAAAAAAATCATAAAAATGAATAGATAAAAGATAATGAGCGCACAGAAGAACAAAAAGATGAAGGTGGCGTTGGCCACCCTGGGCTGCAAGGTTAATCAGTTCGAGTCGGCCGCTTTTCTTTCCGAATTGGGGGAGCGCGATGTCGAGCTGGTGCCCTTTTCCCATAAGGCGGATGTTTATATCGTTAATACCTGCGCGGTAACCGCCAAGGGCGGCGCCCAGTCGCGGCAGGTCATCCGCCGGGCCCTGAAGGTCAACCCCAAGGCGCGGCTGGTGGTGACCGGCTGTTACTCGCAAGTTGCGCCCCAGGATGTCTTGGAGATCGCCAACTCTCCGATCTGTATTGTCGGCAACGGCTACAAGCATCGGCTGGTGGATATCGCCCTTTCCGATCTGCATTGCGATCTGGAGATGCATATGGGCGATATCGCCCGACTCAAGGAGGTCTGTCCGCTAACCGCCAAGAGCTTCGGCGAGCGGACCCGGGCTTATATGAAGGTGCAGGACGGCTGCAACAGCTTTTGTTCCTACTGTATCGTGCCCTATGCCCGGGGGCGCAGCCGGAGCTATGCTATTGACCAGGTTCTTAATCAGGCCGCCCTTTTTGCCGAGCAGGATTATCGGGAGGTGGTGCTCACCGGCATTCACCTGGGCCATTACGGCCTTGATCTTGAGCCGAAAACCAATCTGGTCGCCCTGGTCCGCGCCCTGGTGGCGCAGAATCTGCCCATCCGCTACCGGCTCAGCTCGCTTGAGCCCACCGAGATCACCGATGAGCTGCTTGAGCTGATGGCGGCCTCGGCCGCCATCATGCCCTATCTGCATATCCCGCTGCAGAGCGGCGACGACGGGATCTTGAAAAAGATGAATCGCCGTTATCCGGCCGCCACCTTTGCCGAAAAGGTCAAAAAAAGCGTGGCGCGCCTGCCCGGGGTCGGCATCGGGGTCGACGTGCTGGTGGGCTTTCCGGGCGAGGATGAGGCCGCTTTTCGCAACACCTATGACCTGCTCGCTTCGCTGCCGGTTGCCTATCTGCACGTTTTCCCATATTCGAAAAGGCCGGGCACCGTGGCCGCGGGCATGGCCGATCAGGTCGCCAAAAAGGTCAAGGAAGAAAGGGTTGCACTCTTGCGGGATTTGGATCATAAAAAACGTATGGCTTTTTATCGGCAACATCTCGGCAGCGTCCAGCAGGTGCTGGTTGAGGGCCGGAAGCAGGGCAAGATGCTGCGCGGCTTTTCGGAAAATTATATCCCGGTTCATTTTGCCGCCGCCGACAACCTGGCCAATACCCTGGTCTCGGTCCGTCTGGAAGAATTGACCGATGACGGGGTGCTGGGCGTTCTGGTTTGATTAAAACATAAGTTAATGACTGTAAATTATGCTTGGTGAAATTATAGCGATCGGTGACGAGCTCACCTCGGGCCGGATTCTCAATACCACGAGTCATTTCGCGGCCAGCCAACTTTTTGCCGCCGGCCATGAAATTGTGGCGATGGTCACCATCGGCGACGAGCCCGACCTGATCGGCCAGACCCTGCAGCAGGCCCTGGGCCGGGCTGATTTCGTGGTGGTCACCGGCGGGCTGGGGCCTACCACCGATGATCTGACCAATGCGGCGGTGGCCAGCGCCCTTGATCGGCCTTCCACCTTTTATCCGGAAATTTTTAAAAAGATCCAGGCCCACGGCAATACCCTTTCCGCCAACCGCAAGATATTTTTGGAGAAACTGGCCTGGCTGCCCGAGGGCGCCCATGCTTTGCACACCGAGGTCAAGAGCGCCGGCTATTTTCTGGTCCATGACGGCAAGCCGGTGTTTTTTCTGCCCGGCGTCCCCCACGAGATGAAGGAACTGCTGCTGGAGACGGTGATTACCCGGCTCGCGGTCTGGGACGGAGAAGAGGTGCGCAAGGTGCGCCAGAAACTCTTCAAGGTGGTGGGCATGGCCGAATCCGAGATCAACCGCAAGCTCGGTCATCTGGAAGGGCGGGATCCGCGGGTCAAGATCGGTTATTATCCGGTTTTTCCCGAGGTCCATGTCAATCTCACCGCCACCGGCGCCTCTGCGGTCGAGGCGGATGGGGTCTTTGATAAGTTTAACCAGCAGATTGAGTCGGTGCTGGGGCCCTTTGTCTATGGCAGCGACACCGACACCCTGGAAAAAGTTATCGGCAGCAGCCTCAAGGAGCGGGGCCAGACCCTGGCCGTGGCCGAGTCGTGTACCGGTGGTCTGTTGGGCCACACCATTACCAAGGCGGCGGGTAGTTCCGAATATTTTCTGGGCGGGGTGGTTTCCTACAGCAATTCCTTGAAAGAGCGATTTTTAGGGGTAAATCGGGAAACCCTGCTCAAGTTCGGCGCGGTGAGCTCCGAGGTGGCTCGGGCCATGGCCGACGGCGCCCGGCGGCAGACCGCGGCCGATTATGCCCTGGCGGTGACCGGCATTGCCGGGCCGGCCGGCGGCAGCGAGGAAAAACCGGTGGGCACCGTGTATATCGGCCTGGCCACCCCGGAAAAGATCCATGATTTCCTCTTTAATTTTTCCGGCAGTCGCGGCCGGATTCAGAGGCAGGCCTGTCAGGCCGCCCTTGATCTTTTGCGGCGGAGATTGCTTGATTATGAACTCCGAACAGTGTAAAAATACCCGTTGTTGCAAATTTTGATCATACTCACTTTTGCTATAGATCGGCAAAAAATGACAGGTAACGATTTGGTGTGCTAACTTGTCTCTTTCACTCGTTGCTTGTTACATAATTTAACTAAGGGAGACCCGGAATATGGCTGTTGCCGAAGGGAAAAGCAAAACGCTTGATACCGCTATTTTTCAGATTCAGAAACAGTTCGGCAAGGGCGCGATCATGCGGCTCGGCACTGATGAGCGCGAAGCGATACCGGTTATCCCCACCGGCACCTTGAGCCTGGACATCGCCACCGGGGTCGGCGGGGTGCCCAGGGGTCGGATTACCGAGATTTACGGGCCTGAGTCTTCCGGCAAAACCACCATGGCCCTGCACCTGATCGCCGAGGCCCAGAAGCTGGGTGGGACTGCCGCCTTTATCGATGCGGAGCACGCCCTGGATATCAGCTATGCCGAGCGGCTCGGGGTTAATGTCGATGATCTGCTGGTCTCTCAGCCCGATTACGGGGAGCAGGCCCTGGAGATTGCCGAGATTCTGGTGCGGAGCGGCTCGGTGGATATCATTGTCATCGATTCGGTGGCCGCTCTGGTTCCCAAGGCGGAAATCGACGGCAACGTGGGCGATTCCCATGTCGGCCTCCAGGCCCGGCTCATGTCCCAGGCCATGCGCAAGTTGACCGGCGTCCTCAGCCGGACCCATACCGCGATGGTTTTCATCAACCAGATCCGAATGAAGATCGGCGTGATGTTCGGCAATCCGGAAACCACCTCCGGCGGCAACGCCCTCAAGTTTTACAGCTCGCTCCGTTTTGACATCCGGCGGATGGCCGCGATCAAAGACGGCCAGGACACCATCGGCAACCGGACCAAGGTGAAGGTCGTCAAAAACAAGGTGGCCCCGCCCTTTAAGGTTGCCGAATTTGATATTATCTATGGCGAAGGCGCGTCCCGGGAAGGGGATATCCTCGATCTGGCCGCGGAGATGGACATTGTCGAAAAGAGCGGCGCCTGGTATTCCTACGGTGGCGAGCGGATCGGTCAGGGCCGGGAGAACTCCAAGACCTTCTTGAAAGAACATCCCGAGATGTGTATTGACATTGAAAAAAAGGTTCGCCTGGGTTATGGCCTGCCGGCTGTTGCCAATACCGGCGGCGGGGGCAAGGAACCAAAATCCGCGGAAAAGTGATTGCATTTTAATTATAAAAAATAAATGGCTTTAACAGGGCGGGATGCGGCGGCATCCCGCTTTCCCGTTTAAGGCCAGCCAGACAGGTATTGCTGATGATGACCGGAAACGAGATTCGTAAGAAATTTTTAGACTATTTTGCCGACAAGGGCCACGCCGTGGTGGAAAGCTCACCCCTGGTGCCCCATGACGATCCCACCCTGCTTTTTACCAATGCGGGGATGGTCCAGTTCAAAAGGGTGTTCATGGGCGACGACAAGCGGGATTACGTGAAGGCCGCTACCAGCCAGCGTTGTGTGCGGGCCGGCGGCAAGCATAACGACCTGGAGAACGTCGGCTACACCGCCCGCCATCATACCTTTTTCGAGATGCTCGGCAATTTTTCCTTTGGCGATTATTTCAAGGAAGAGGCGATTCGTTACGCCTGGGATTTTCTGACCAAGGAAATAGGGCTGCCCACGGAAAATCTCTGGGTCTCGATCTTTGATGACGACGACGAGGCCCAAGCCCTTTGGGAAAAGGTCGAGGATCTGCCCAAGGGCCGGATCGTCCGCATGGGCGAGAAGGACAACTTCTGGGCCATGGGTGATACCGGCCCCTGCGGCCCCTGCTCCGAGATCCATATCGATCAAGGGGTGGCGGCGGGTTGCGGCAAGCCGGACTGCAAGCTCGGCTGCGATTGCGACCGTTTTCTCGAGATCTGGAACCTGGTGTTCATGCAGTTCAACCGCAGCGAAGACGGCACCCTGACCCCCCTGCCCAAGCCCAGCATCGACACCGGCATGGGGCTGGAGCGGATCGCCGCCGTGCTGCAGGGCAAGTTCAATAACTACGATTCCGATCTTTTTACCCCGATTATCGATAAGATCGCCGAGACCGCCGGGGTGGAGTACGGCCGGGAGAAGGGCACCGACACCGCGCTCAGGGTTATCGCCGACCACTCCCGGGCCACCACCTTTCTGGTGGCGGACGGGGTGTTGCCCTCCAACGAGGGGCGGGGTTATGTGTTAAGAAGGATTATGCGGCGGGCCATCCGCTATGGCCGGACCCTGGGCCTGAAAAAGCCGTTTCTGGCCGGGATCATCGCGGCGGTGATCGAGCAGATGAACGGGGCCTACCCTCATCTCAACGATGCCCGGGAGCTGCTTGCCAAGGTGGTGCGGAATGAGGAGGAGCGTTTTCTCGAGACCCTGGATCATGGCCTGGCCATGCTCAGCCACGAGATCAAACGCCTTAAAGAGAGCGGGGCCACCGAGGTCTCCGGTGATTTTACTTTCAAGCTCTACGATACCTACGGCTTTCCGGTGGATATCGTCAAGGATATCGCCATTGAAAAGGGGATGGTGGCCGATGAGGCCGGCTTTAACGCGGCCATGGCGGTGCAGCGGGCTCAGTCCAAAAAATCGTGGAAGGGCGCCTCGCTTGCCGAGATGGGGGCCGGGGTCAAGACCCTGCGTGAGCAGGGGTTGAAAGCTGCCTTTGTCGGCTATGACACCAGGCATATCCGGGGGACTCTAGGCGCCATTATCAATGCGGCCGGCGAGAGTGTCGGCCAGGCCAACGCCGGAGAAATCGTTTCCGTTTTCTGTGCGGAAACGCCATTCTATGCCGAGTCCGGCGGTCAGGCCGGGGATAAGGGGATGATTGTCGGCCCCTCGGGCAAGGCGCGGGTGGAAAACACGATTACGGCCGGTGACGGCCTGATTCTGCACCAGATCGAGGTCAAGGAGGGCAGCCTGGTCGTCGGCGACCAGGTGGAACTCAAGGTGGCCGAGAACCGGCGGCAGCGCACCGCGAACAATCATACGGCCACCCATTTGCTGCAGGCGGCGTTGCGGGAGGTTTTGGGCGAGCATGTCAAGCAGTCCGGCTCCCTGGTAAAGTCGGACCGGCTCCGTTTTGATTTTACCCATTTCTCGCCGCTGACCCCGGATGAAAGATTAAAGGTTGAGCAGATCGTTAATGATGAAATCAGGGCCAATAAAAAGGTCGACACCGATCTGCTCGATCGGGAGGAGGCAGTCCGGGGAGGGGCCACCGCCCTGTTCGGTGAAAAGTATGACGAGCAGGTTCGGGTGGTTTCGGTGGGCGATTTCTCCAAAGAGCTCTGCGGCGGCACCCATGTAGGGGCCACCGGCGAGATCGGCCTCTTTAAAATTATCAATGAAGGCGGCATTGCCGCAGGGGTCCGCCGGATGGAGGCGGTGACCGGGCCGGAAGCGCTGCACCGTTTTCAGCAGGTTGAAGAGCAGCTTGCCGCCTTGGCTGAGCTGGTCAAGTCAACCCCGGAGGAGCTGGGCGCCAAGCTGGAAAAAATTATCGGCCGGCAGAAAGAGCTGGAGAAAGAGGTGGGCAGGCTCACCGCCGAGCTTTCGGTCAATGATCTTGATGCAATGATCAATAATGCCCGCGAGGTGGCAGGGGTTAAGCTGCTGGTCACGCAGATCATTATTGATTCGCCCAAGACCATGCGCGAGGTCGGCGATAAGGTCCGTGACAAGCTGGGCAGCGGTATTATCGTGCTCGGCGGCGCTTTTGAGGGTAAGGTCAGTCTGTTGGCCATTGTCAGCAAGGATTTGAGCAAGCAATTTCATGCCGGGAAAATCATCAAGGAGGTTGCGGCCAAAGTCGGCGGCAGCGGCGGCGGGCGGCCCGATATGGCTCAAGCCGGCGGCACCATGGTGGATAAATTACCCGAGGCCCTGGCCGCGGTGGCGGATATCGTTGCCGAGCAGGCCGGATGAGAATCCGGCCTGGTGTCTGATTTGACGGAAAGTCGGGCTGCTAGGCGGTTTTCCCTTGTCGCTCTAAGGGTGGGTCATTACGGGTGAATTTGCGGGGATAAAGTTATTGACATGCAAAAAATTATAGATTAGAACCGTTCACTTGTAAATGAACGATCATTCATTAGTGTGCAATTTTTTTTAAATATACAGATTAACCGAGAGATCACGGGGGCAGAGAAATGATTACCATTGATTTGACCATGCCGCTTCAGATTGTCAATATGTTGCTGCTTATTGTCATTCTGAATGCAGTTTTGTACAAACCGATTCGCGGTATCCTTGCGGAACGGCAAAAGAAAATTGCCGGTTTGGGTGAGGGGATCAGTAACTTCACTAAAAATGCCGAGCTTCGTTTAGGCGAGTTTGAGCAGAAGTTGAAAGCCGCCCGCATCAAGGCCAAAGGGGAGTATGAAGCTGCCCGGAACGAAGCGCTTTCCGCCAGTAATGAGAAGCTTGCCGCGATCCGTAAGGAAATAGACGCGGAAAAGGCAAGCCAGCTCGGTGAAATCGAAAAACAGTTTGTTGCAGCTCAAACCGAGCTCAAGGGCCAGGTTGACGGTTTTGCCACGGAGATGGCCGGCAAGATTTTGGGGAGGGCGGTGTAAATGAAAAAAAATAATTTCTCCAAGGTTGCTGTTGCTGCCATGTCGGTACTGTTGGTACTGGCCATGGCCGTTGCCGCTTATGCCTCAGCTGACGCCCATGGCGGCGGCGGAATTCCCGAGGCAAAACTGTGGGATCTCCTTTATCGGACTCTGAACTTTATCGCCTTGGCTGCCATTCTCGTTCACTTTCTGAAAAAACCGATCGTCAATGGCCTGAACAGCCGGCGCGAATCGATCCGGGAGCAGTTGGAGACTTTGGAATCCCGCAAGGCGGAAGCCGAGCAGATGTACAAAGAGGCGGAAGCCAAACTCGCCAAGCTTGATCAGGAAGTAAATGTTATCATCGCCGAGGCCGTCAGCCAGGGCGAGAGCGAGAAGGTCAGAATCATTGAGGATGCCGAACGGGCTGCCGGTGATATCAAAAGGCAGGCTGAAATGGCGGTTGCTTATGAGCTGGCCGGCGCCAAAAGAAATCTGAAAGCGGAAGTGGCCGAACAGGCCGTGCTTCTCGCGGAAGAGCTGATCAAGAAGAATCTGCAGCAGGCTGACCAGGATAGAATGGTTGCTGATTATCTTGATAAGGTAGGAGGTCTCCAGTGAAAAATACAGTGTTAGCCAAACGATATGCCAAGGCGCTTTTTGCGGTTGGCAAGGAAGAGGGCGGCTTTGACGATTATTGTAAAGCGCTTAATGACATGGCCCAGTTTTATATCACTACCCCCGAGGTCTACGACGGGTTGACCAACCCCATGTATCCTGTTGATGTTCGGGCCAAGGTGATGGACTACCTTATCGACGCCCTGGGCTGTTCGCAGGTCATGGCCAACTTCTTCAAGCTGCTTGTTCAGAAAAAAAGAGCGAACATTCTGCCGGACATCGCCGAGGTATTTCAGGCCATGGTCGACGCGGATAAAAATATGTGTCAGGGAAAAGTGGTTTCGGCCATGGCGTTGAGTCCCGAATTGAATGAAAAGGTTAAGGCTATTTTAGAAAAAATAACCGGCAAGCAGGTTATCCTGACGACCGAGGTTGATCCGTCAATCCTCGGCGGCATCGTTGCTAAGGTCGGTGATTTAGTGCTAGATGGGAGCATTAAGTCACAACTTGCCGGTTTAAAAGAATCCATAAAGGGGAGTGAACAGTAAGATGCAGATCAAAGCCGAAGAGATCAGTCAAATTATCAAGGGGCAGATCAAGGATTACGAGAGTAAAGTTGATCTGAGCGAAACTGGAACCGTAATCTCTGTTGGTGACGGTATCGCTCGTGTGCACGGGGTTGAGAATTGTATGGCCATGGAGCTTTTAGAGTTCACCGGCGGTATTCTCGGTGTCGCCCTGAACTTGGAGACGGACAACGTTGGTTGCGCCATTCTTGGTGATGTTCGTCACATCATGGAAGGTTCCACCGTTAAACGTACCGGTCGTATCGCCGAGGTTCCGGTTGGCCCCGAGATGGAAGGCCGGGTTGTTGACGGTGTTGGTCGGCCCATCGATGGTCAGGGTCCGATTAACGCCACCCACTCCTCCAAGATCGAGGTGCTTGCCCCCGGTGTTATCGCCCGTAAATCGGTACATGAGCCATGCTACACCGGCGCCAAAGCGGTTGACGCCATGACCCCGGTTGGCCGCGGCCAGCGTGAGTTGGTTATCGGCGACCGCCAGATCGGTAAAACCTCCCTCTGTGTAGATGCGATTATTGCCCAGAAAAATACCGACGTTCATTGCATCTATGTGGCGATCGGCCAGAAAAAATCCACCGTGGCCCTGGTTGTTGAAGCGCTGCGTAAGAACGGCGCCATGGATTACACCACGGTTGTCGCCGCTTGTGCCTCCGATCCTGCGGCCATGCAGTATGTTGCCGCCTTTGCCGGTTGCGCCATGGGCGAGTACTTCCGCGATAACGGGCAGCATGCCCTGATCATTTATGATGATCTTTCCAAGCAGGCGGTTTCTTATCGTGAGCTTTCTCTGCTGCTTCGTCGTCCGCCCGGCCGTGAGGCTTTCCCCGGCGACATTTTCTTCAACCATTCCCGGCTCCTTGAGCGGGCCTGTAAGGTAAACGACGAGCTGGGCGCCGGTTCCTTGACCGCTCTGCCCATCATCGAGACCCAGGCCGGTGACGTTTCCGCCTTTATTCCGACCAACGTTATCTCCATTACCGATGGTCAGGTTTACCTCGAGCCCAACCTCTTTTTCGCCGGCGTTCGCCCCGCGATCAACGTTGGTCTTTCCGTATCCCGCGTCGGTGGCGCGGCCCAGTGTAAGGCGATGAAACAGGTTGCCGGTACCCTGCGTCTCGATCTGGCCCAGTACCGTGAGCTGGCCGCCTTTGCCGGGTTCGGTTCCGATCTTGATGCCGCCACCCAGGCTCAGCTCACCCGCGGTGAGCGTCTGGTTGAGATTCTCAAGCAGCCCCAGTATCAGCCGCTGCCCATGGAGAAACAGGTAAGTATTATTTTCGCCGGTACCCGTGGTTACCTGGACAAGTTCCCGGTTAACACCCTGGCCGAATATGAGGCTCAGCTCTATGATTACATAGAAAAAAATGAGCCGAGCATCTTTGATGACCTTCGTACTCAGCAGAAAATCGACGAGGCTCTTGAAGCCAAGATGAAAAACACGTTGCAGGCTTTCGGGGAATCCTTCAAGGCTGCTAAGGGCCTGAACTAAAGAGGGGGTAAGGTCTCATGGCAAGCCTAAAAGAAGTAAAAATGAAGATTGGTGGGGTGAAGAAAACTTCACAGATCACCAAGGCCATGAATATGGTCGCTGCCGCCAAACTGCGCGGCGCGCAGCAGAAGATGGAAAATTTTCGGCCCTATGCCGAGAAGTTCAATGCGGCGATGGGCAACCTGTCCAGCGGCATGGACTCAGGGTCGTTCCCGTTGATGGAAGTGCGGGAGGTCAAGTGCGCCGAGATCGTGGTGGTTACCTCTGACCGCGGCCTGTGCGGCAGCTTCAATGCCAATATCTTGAAAATGGCGGATAAGCTGATGAAAAAATATGAGGCTGACGGGAAAAAGGTCAGCTTCCTCTGTATCGGTAAAAAAGGCGCTTCCTATTTCAAGAAGACCGGTAAGGTTCGCAAGACCTATCCCGATCTGATGGGAACCTTTCAGATGTTTAATGCCCGGGCCATTGCCCAGGATATTGCGGCCAACTTCCTGGCGGCTGACGCGGATGAGGTGCAGATCGTTTACGGCAAGTTCCAGTCCGTGGCCGTGCAGAAGCCGGCATCGCAGCTTTTGTTGCCGGTTAAACCGGTGGCTGCCGATGAGCAGGCAGCTGCCACCCAGGTGAGCGCCGCATATATATATGAGCCGAGCACTGAAGAGATCATGGAAGTGTTGTTGCCGCTGTACATGAACGTCATGGTTTATCATGCTATGCTGGAGGTAAGCGCCAGTGAGCATGCGGCCCGGATGTCGTCCATGGATAATGCTACCAATGCCTGTAAGGATATTATTCACAACCTTACGCTCATTTACAACAAGGCCCGTCAGGCAGGTATTACCGGAGAGTTGATGGATATCGTCGGCGGTGCGGAAGCATTGAAGGGCTAATTAGAATAATCGCAGAAAAATAATTCCGTCTTTTTAATTTTTTTAAAGAGAGTGTAGCTGAGGAGGCTGATAATGAACACAGGTAAAATCGTCCAGGTTATTGGACCTGTTGTTGACGTTGAGTTTGATCCGGATAAATTGCCGGAAATCATGAGCGCCCTGTTGGTATCCAACATTGGTATCAATGATACCGAAGATAACCTTGTTATCGAGGTTGCTCAACATCTTGGAGACAACGTGGTTCGTTGTGTCGCCATGGATCAGACCGATGGTCTGGTGCGCGGTCAGTTGGCAAAAGACACCGGCAAACCCATTGAAATCCCCTGTGGCGCTCCGGCCCTTGGTCGGATCATGAACGTTGTCGGCCGCCCGGTTGATGGCATGGGTCCCATTACATCCGATAAGATTCGTCCCATCCATAAGCCTGCTCCTGATTTTACCGACCAGGACACCGAGGTCCACGTACTGGAGACCGGAATCAAGGTTATCGACCTGCTGGTTCCCTTCCCCCGCGGCGGCAAGATGGGTCTGTTCGGCGGCGCCGGTTGTGGTAAGACCGTTATCATGATGGAGATGGTTAACAACATCGCCATGCATCATGGTGGTATCTCCGTATTCTGCGGAGTTGGCGAGCGTACCCGTGAGGGTAACGATCTTTACCATGAGATGAAAGAGTCAGGCGTACTTCCCAAGGCCGCCCTGGTTTACGGCCAGATGACCGAGCCTCCAGGAGCCCGTTCTCGGGTTGCTTTGACCGGACTTTCCGCGGCAGAGTACTTCCGTGATGAAGAAGGCCAGGACGTTTTGTTCTTTGTTGATAACATCTTCCGTTTTACCCAGGCCGGCGCCGAGGTTTCCGCCCTTCTTGGTCGTATTCCTTCCGCGGTAGGTTATCAGCCCACCCTGGCCTCCGATCTTGGTGCCCTGCAGGAGCGGATTACCTCCACCAACAAAGGTTCCATTACCGCGGTACAGTGTGTATATGTACCGGCGGACGACTTGACCGACCCGGCCCCGGCGACCACCTTTGCCCATCTTGACGGTACCGTTGTTCTTTCCCGTCAGATCGCCGAGCTTGGTATCTACCCGGCGGTGGATCCGCTTGACTCCACCTCCCGTATTCTCGATCCCAACGTTCTGGGCGAGGAGCATTACCTGGTGGCGCGCGGTGTACAGACCTCTTTGCAGAAATACAAAGATCTGCAGGATATTATCGCTATTCTTGGTATGGATGAGCTTTCCGAAGAGGATCAAACCCTGGTTACCCGTGCCCGTAAGGTACAGCGTTTCCTTTCTCAGCCGTTTACCGTTGCCGAGACCTTTACCGGTATGGCCGGTAAGTATGTAAAGGTTGCCGATACCGTTCGCGCCTTTAAAGAGATTCTGGAAGGTAAACACGATGAGTTGCCCGAGACCGCTTTTTACATGGTAGGGACGATTGAAGAGGCTGTTGAAAAGGCTGCCAAGGAAAAGGCTAAGGCTTAAGAATTGACTGATTTGTCTTGCAGTTTGAGGCAAGAAGTAGATGAGGATTACCAATGGCTGAAAAATTACAACTGGAAGTGGTAACTCCCAAAGGCGCCGTGGTCAATGAGGTGGTAGATATTGTTACCGCCCCGGGTTATGGCGGTGAATTCGGTGTCCTTGCCAATCATGCGCCTTTTCTGAGTACGATCAAGATCGGGGTGCTGACCTATAAGAAGGAAGGCAAGGAACAGAGCTTGATGGTCAGTGGCGGCTTTTGTGAGGTTTCTAATAATAAAATTTCCTTTCTCGTTGAATCGGCTGAACGCGGTGCGGATATCGATGTTGATCGTGCCATGAAGGCCAGAGAAAGAGCGGAAAAACGGTTGGCTGAGGCGGTGCAGCACAAGGACAAGTTTGATCGTGTCCGGGCAGAAGCTGCCTTGCATCGGGCCTTGAGCCGGATTAAACTTGCCGAGCGGGGAAAATCCGCTTAAGTTTATGCGCTTAATCGAAGACAAAAAAAGCCGCCCTTGTGGGCGGCTTTTTTTTTGTCTTAACTGCAGATCCTGGCGAAGTGTTATTTTTCCCCCAAATTAGCCTCGACCACAAAGGTGCCGTCAGCGGTTTCAAAAGGGATGACAATGGTGGGCGCGTCCGAGTAGTAGGAGATAGCCACCCCCTTGCCCATGACCATGGTCGGGGTGGCCAGGGAGAATTTGTGGTTGAGTTTGGCCAGAGAGGCCTTGGCCCCTCCGCAAATCATGTTGGTGAGCTCGCCCACCGCATCGATTACCTCATCGTCAATTTTGGCCTTTGGCTCTTCCATCAGCATGTTGGCGACTATTTTTAAGATACATTTTTCCGAAAAACTGACGATCATGGAGCCGGTGATATGCTCGGAGGTCATGCCGATGATACCGGTAACCTCTCCGTAAGAGGTGTTGTCGTCTTTAAGTTTTGGTTTTTGGGCGGTAACCGGAGTTTGGGCCATGGTCTCTATTACATTTTTGGTCGCCTGTAAAAAAGGGTTTATGAATTCGGCCTTCATCTATTATGTCACTCCGTGATTTTTATGTTTGAATTAAATAATATTTACACTAAGTTTGCGGGAACTTTTTGCAATTGTCAACCACAATTGGCTCAAGGCCTTGTGACATTTTTTGTTGAAGCAGAGTGACTGCGCTTGGCATTTATTGAATTTTTCAATGAAAAGCTTTTGAAAACATATTAATGTAAAAAATTTATTTTTTTATATTGGGACAACCTTAAATTTGTCGGAAAAACCGTTTTTACGGTTTGTTTATTTTGCAAGGGAGGAGAAAATGGACGCTAAGGAAAGAATGGCCATTCCCCGTCAGCAACCAAAGGAGCTTGCGGTTGGGGTGCGGATAAAAAATTTTGAGGAAGTAGTTTCCGGTTTTGATGATGCCACCGCAAAGCTCGAAGCTGAGCGCTGCCTGCAATGCAAGAAGCCGAAATGCCGCGAAGGCTGTCCAATAAATAATGACATTCCCGGGTTTATCGAAGCCATTCGCCAGGGCAAGATAGAAGAGGCTTACTGGATCGACCGCGCCACCAATTCGCTGCCCGCTATTTGTTCCAGGGTTTGTCCCCATGAGTTTCAGTGTGAGGGCCATTGTATCCGCGGCAAAAAGGGCGAGGCCGTCGCCATCGGCATGCTGGAGCGCTATATTGTCGATTGGATGGTGGCCAACAATAAAAACCTGCTCGAGCCCTGCGATTTGCCCAAGGATAAAAAGGTGGCCATTGTCGGCTCCGGACCGGCCGGGATGTCGGTGGCCTACTATCTCTCCCATGTCGGCTACCACTGCACTATTTTTGAAAGTCTGCCGGTTTTGGGCGGCATGTTGGCCGTGGGGATCCCGGCTTACCGTTTGCCGCGGCCGGTGATCGACGCCGAGTTCGAGGCCTTGAAAAACTGCGGAGTGACCATTGTCAACAATGTCGTCATCGGCAAGGATAAGAGCCTGCAGGATCTGAAAGATGAAGGTTTTGCCGCCGTATTTCTTGGCCCCGGCGCCCATAAAAGTCGTAAGCTCGGGGTTGACGGCGAGGAGCTTGCCGGCGTTGTGCATGGCGTTGATTACTTGCGCAAGATTAATGTCGGCGAGAATATGGACCTGGGCAAGAACGTGGTGGTGGTCGGCGGCGGCAATGTGGCCATCGACTGCGCTCGGACCGCGCTGCGCATGGGGTCCGACAATGTTTTTATCCTTTATCGTCGGAGTAAGGCGGAGATGCCCGCTTCCCAGGCCGAGATTCATCATCTCGAGGAAGAAGGGGTCAAGATCGAAATGTTGGCCGCGCCGGTCAAGGTGCATGGGGCCAACGGCAAATTGACCAAGATCGAGTGCATCCGGATGGAGCTCGGCGAGTGCGATGCCTCGGGCCGCTGCCGCCCGGTGCCCAAGGAAGGCTCCAACTTCATGATTGAAGCTGACGCCATTATCCCGGCGATCAGCCAGGATGTGGATCTGACCGCCGGGACCGGGATTGAGCTGGCCCTGAGCCGCTGGTCCACCTATGAGGTGGATGAGTTGACCATGCAGACCTCCGAGCCCTGGATCTTTGCCGCCGGCGATGCGGTGCTCGGTCCCCAGACCGTGGCCAAGGCTGTTTACCAGGCCAAGGAGGCGGCGGAATCCATTAAGCGTTATCTGGAAAACAGCGATCTTAAGGCGAACCGGCAGGCTTAGTTCTTTTAAGTTGTAACGACCCTCCGGCACATCTTGCCGGAGGGCACGCATTGGAGCCCATGGCTGAGAGGCTGTGGGCGCCAATGATTTTAATACCGGGCCTGGGCCTGTGCCCGGTGGCGGGATGACCTTTGTGTTATTGTCGACTCCGCCTTTTTTTAATGCGCTTCCCCCACAACAAGGCGTAGCCTATATGGAAAAGGGCAGTTACATAAATTTTTTCGCGCAGCCTAGCCGAGCAAGCGTAACCTGGCTGATCGCCGCCATTATCTTTGCCGTCGGTTTTCTGATCTACTCAAATACCCTGGATGTTCCTTTTTATTTTGACGATGCCCAGAATATTCGGGACAATAAGGCCATTCACCTCTCGTCGCTCTCGGTTGAGACCCTTGCCCTGGCCGTCAAGAAATCATCCAACCCCAATCGGCCCCTGGCCAATCTCTCTTTTGCCCTGAACTATTATGTGCATCAGGATCAGCTGGCGGGCTATCATCTCGTCAACATCGCTGTTCATCTTTCGGCCGCCTTTTTCCTCTACCTGCTGCTGGCGACCACCTTTGCCCTGCCCGGGGCGAGGGTGGTCGGCAACCCGCGCCTGATCGCTTTTCTGGGGGCCATGCTCTGGCTGGCGAACCCGGTGCAGACCCAGGCGGTCACCTATATCGTGCAGAGAATGACCAGCCTTTCCGGCATGTTTTATCTGCTCTCGTTATACTGTTATGCGCGGGGGCGAATCGGCCAACAGGAGGAGCGTCATTGGCGGGGCTGGTTCGTTGCCATGGTTCTGGCCGGCTTATTGGCGTTGAGCGCCAAAGAGAATGCCGTCACCCTGCCTTTTTTCATATACTTGTACGAGTTTTATTTTTTTAGAAATCTGGACTGGGACTGGTTCAAGAAAAGTATCCCCTGGTTGGGCCTGGCGTTGATGATTCTGGCCGTGGCCGGATATATCTTTACCAACGGCCATCCGCTGCAAGCGATACTAAACAGCTTCCACTACAGGGATTTTTCCCTTGTTGAAAGGCTGCTCACCGAAAGCCGCATCATCTTTTTTTATCTCACCCTTCTTTTTTTCCCGCATCCCTCTCGCTTGAATCTCGACCATGACTTCTCCATCTCCCAGGGCCTGCTCGAGCCGTTTTCAACGCTGCCGGCCATTGCCGCGCTGGTCGGCCTGTTCGTTCTTGCCATAGCCCTTGCCCGCCGAGAACGCTTGCTCTCCTTTGCCATTCTCTGGTTTGGCGGCAATCTTTTTCTGGAATCTTCCTTTGTCGGCTTGGAGCTGATCTTTGAGCACCGGCTCTATATTCCTTCCGCGTTTTTGTTGGCCCTTCTGCCGGTGATGCTCTTTCGGTTTGTGAAGTTGCAAACGGTTATGATCGCGATACTCTCCATCGTCATCGCCCTTTCATGTTATTGGACCTATCAGCGCAATCACACCTGGCGGGAACCGCTGCGCTTTCTGCAAGACATCGCCGACAAGGCGCCGACCAACTATCGGCCCCACTATAATCTTGGTTTTGAGTTTAAGAAAAAGGGCAAATTCGCTGAGGCAATTCCGGAATTCACCAAGGCGCTGGAGCTGGAACCGCGATTGCTGATGGCGCACTCGGAGTTGGCCTTTGCCTACAGTCAAATCAACAGGCTTGACCTGGCCCTCCACCATTACCAGAAGGTTTTGGCGATTACCCCGAACGATCCGGCGGTCCTCTATGCCGTTGGATATGTTTACTCGCAATACGGAAATCTACCCCAGGCAACCCTGTATTTCGAAAAGGCGCTCCGGGCCGCCCCGGGTGACCCGATGCTGATGCTAAACCTGGGAACGCTTCTGCATAAACAGGGCGATACGACCGGCGCCTTGGAGCTTTATCGGAAGTCACTGGCGATTGATCCCGGCAACGCACAAACCTGGCATCATATCAGCATTGTTTTTCTTGACCGCAAACAATATGCACTGGCGGAAAAATATGCCGGAAAAGCGCTGGAGATTAACCCCAATTATATCAAGGCGCAACGAACGCTGGCTGAGATCAACCGCTTGCGGTCTACCTATCCCTGATTTGCCTCGCCATCGGTTACTGAGTGATGTTTGACATGCTTTTGATGACCGCGTTTCGGTCGGCAGTGTCAATCTTCACTTCACCGGCCTCATCCACCCGCACCCATGGTGCTTCCTGCACCGAATACCAGATGCCGATGGTTTAGCCCGGG
>DUZU01000044.1 GCA_013349285.1 Deltaproteobacteria bacterium
TTTGCCCGGCTCTGTTTTGATGGGGTTGAGGCGCCGGAGGAAGAGGGGACACCATGGGATTTTACCCCGTGCCTGTTTCTTAAAAATAATTGCTGCACCATTTATCCGGTCCGGCCCTTTATGTGCAGGGCCTTTGTCTCTACCGGCAACTGTGCTGAGCAGGGGGTTGCCGAGGTCGCCCCTTTTATGCTGATGGCCAACACCGTTTTTATGCAGCTTATCGAGCATCTTGATCAGGGTCGGCCATGGGGTAACCTGCTTGATGTGTTAGCTCTTCAGTTGGCCGGATCGACTGATCAGTCACATGAACAAAACAGGTTGGCTATGTCTCGACCGCTTCCCGGATTTTTGATTCCTCCGGAAGAAGAAGAGGATCTCCAGCCGATTTTTAAAGCCCTTGAGAATCGATTGGTTCAAGGGAAAAGTATTGTGGCCTGGATTGAGGCTGCTCACAAAAAGATAATTGAAAAGCCATGACCAGAGAAAAAACAGCCATAATCGACTGGAATCTAATCGACACCGTTCTTCTTGATATGGACGGCACCCTGCTCGATAAACATTTTGATGATTATTTTTGGGAGCATTATGTGCCCGAGGTTTATGCCGGGCAGAATAACCTTTCAATTGCGGCGGCCAAAAAAAAATTACTGGACCGTTACCAAAGTCTTGAGGGCACCCTGGCCTGGACCGATCTTGATTATTGGTCGGATAATCTGGGCCTTGATATCCCCGCCTTAAAAATCAAGGTAAACCACCTGATTGCCATCCACCCCTATGTCCCAGAGTTTTTGAAGTTTTGCCGGACCAACGGCAAAAAAATATATCTGGTCACCAATGCCCACTCCAAGACCCTGGCCATCAAAATGGAAAAAACCGCCCTGGCCGGTTATTTTGACCGGATCATCTGTTCCGAGGAGATCGGGGTGGCCAAGGAGGACCGAGGTTTTTGGCAGATCCTTGAAGATCTACTCCGCTTTGACCGGAGGCGGACCATGTTTGCCGATGATACCGAACGGGTTCTTGATTCCGCCGCCACCTTCGGCTTCGGCAAGCTCATCTTTGTGGCCAAGCCCAGCAGCAAGGTGGCGGTGCAACACTCTGACCGCTATGACTCCATTGAATACTTTAAGGAGTTATTGACTTAAAGTTCCTCCCCTCGTTTTTGTCCAATTATCCCTGCAACTAAGCATATTTTTTAAGTTATTTCAGGCTGGTAACATTCTATAGCTCTGAAAAGAACTTCGCTTACCATTTAACTTCTTTTCAAAAATTCAGCGAAATACTGGCCGGTAAATGCTGTTGGATGGGCGCTGACTATTACCTTTGGTGTTTTTGATAAATAGGAATTCGCGGATGAAGCCGCTCCCACAGGGTTCACAGGCATATATCATCAGCACCGGGTTTTAAAATAACGGCATGGTGATCGTGGGCCGAATAAAAGTAGGTATATTTTGTGTGACGATTTTTAAAAAAGTATTACTATGTGTCGGCAATTGGTTTACATTACAGGACAGAGTTGCATAAAAAAAAGTAATTTTAAATTATTGCCACCGAGTTTCAGCTGGATTGGGAAAAGCACTGTGGGAGCGGCTTCAGCCGCGAATAATGGCTGGTATGCCTCCACAAGGCTGGATAATCTCAAGTAATATTTTTCTTGAATAAATTTGCTCGAACAAAAAACAGGCCAAATCAAGCTAAATATTTCCAGTTTTTTACCGGCTGAAAGCCAGTGAGCATCCATCAATCATATGCAGAGTTCAAGGTGTTTAATCTATAACCAAGGAGGAAGAAATGAAAAAGAGGATGGTGGCGGCGGCCGCTTTGTTTAGTCTGGCGATAATTGTCCCAGGCGGGGCTGCGGCGGAACTGCCGGCCGAGGTTGTCCAACAGATCAGGGAGTTGGCTGAGCAGAATCAAAAAATTGTTGCCCAAAACCGTTTGTTGATCGAGAGGATCGAAAAATTGGAACAAGCGGTTGCGGAAAACAGGGAGGCGGCCGGGGAGGTTAATTCTCAGCTCGCTGATTACGATGGTTCATTGTTACAAAAGATCAATGAGCGGGTAACCCTGAGCGGCCTGGTTGAGGTGGAAGGGGCGGTGACCGATGATTTTAACGGGACCAACACCTCCGATCTTGCCCTGGCCACGGTGGAGCTTGGCCTTGATGCCGAAATATCACAGTGGTCCAGCGCTCATCTGCTGCTCAAATATGAGGATGGCGCATCCGGGTTAGGGGTGGATGAGGGCACGATCACCCTAGGCAATCTGGATAATTACCCGGTCTATCTCACAGTGGGCAAGATGTATGTCCCTTTTGGAAACTATACCTCCAATATGATTTCCGATCCGCTTACATTAAACCTTGGCGAAAGCAATGAGGACGTGATCCAGCTCGGCTTTGAGGCCAACGGCTTTTATGGGGCGCTCTATGCCTTTAACGGTGAGGTTGAGGAGACCGGCAGGGATAACCTGGTGCGGGAGGTCGGCGCAAGCCTGGGCTATCTCTATGCCAATGATGAGCATGCTCTTGACCTTGGGGTCGATTGGCTCAACAATATTGCGGATTCGGACGGGCTGTCCGGGTATCTCATGGCCGCGCCCCCGGAAGGAGCGGGATTAACCGAAATAGCAGATCAGGTTAACGGTATTGCCGCCCATCTGCTCTATAATTACGGGCCGTACAGTCTGATCGGGGAATATGTCGCGGCCACCGAAGCCTTTGCCGCCTCGGAACTTGCCTATAACGGCGGGGGCGCCAAGCCCAAGGCCTGGAATGTGGAGGTTGGTTATACCAGCGAGCTGATGGGCAAGGAAACCACCCTGGCCCTTGGTTACCAGGGGAGCGACCAGGCCGTTGACCTGGGGCTGCCGGAAAAGCGCTACCTGGCCGCGGTCAGCATGGGGATAATCGATAACACCTCACTGGCCCTGGAATACATCCACGACGAGGATTATTCGGTTGCAAACGGCGGGACGGACAACGATGCCGAGACCGTGACCATGCAGCTGGGGGTGGAATTCTAAAAAAAAAGGCTGAACAACTAAAACAATGTCCCCTCCTAAAATAAGTCTCCCAGATGTAAACTTTTTTTAGGACGAGACAACAATATAAAAAAAGGCCCGACGGAAATTCCGCCGGGCCTTTTTTAGATCAATACACTACTAACTAAGCTTTTAAGGGCTTAAATTAGAAAGTCATGGTCAGTGAGTTGGTCAAAAGGGTAACATTGTGCAGAGCCTGACCGGAAACACCTTCCTGGAAGTAATCACCAGTATCAAGGTAACCAAGGTGTACTTCATAGGTCAGGTTGTCGAGCAACTTATAGGCAGCGCCAACGTTATACTCAACACCGTAGTCATCATCCTGGTTGGCGATCTTCTCTTCATCAGCCATGGCGTAAGCGATAGCAGCATTCAGAGTTAACTTATCAGATGCTTTGTAGTTAGCAAACAGGCCGATCATGTGAACACCGTCGTCAACCATGTCGGCGTCGGCAGCAAAGGTGTCACCATTGAGCAAGCCGGTGTCATCGCCGGTAAGGATCAGCAGGGGGTTGAAGTCTTTACCAAGACCAGAGGTGCCCATGAAAGCTTCGTTGTCAGTACCGCCAGCTTCATCACCAGAGGCATAAACATAAGTAGCGCCGATATTCAGGTCGCCGAGCTGTTTGTCTGCGTGAAGGTACAGAGCAGATGCATCATAATCGGTGTTGGCGTCAGCACTCTTGTCACCAAACTGATGGGCGGCTTCCATGGCAAAGTTGATGTCGGCAATCTTGTAGTTAGCGGCCAGCTCAACCTTGCTGGTTTTGTTGGATTTAACTTTCTGTACCGGCGGTGTTGCGGTGCTAGGAGTTCCATCAACGGTGTAGTTATAGGCTATGGCGGCCTTGCCGTTGGCAGACTTGTGGCTCAAAGAAGCCTTGTAAAGGTCACTGTC
Organism: Deltaproteobacteria bacterium; assembly: GCA_013349285.1. GTDB lineage: Bacteria > Desulfobacterota > Desulfobulbia > Desulfobulbales > Desulfurivibrionaceae > DUZU01. Next base: position 3,941 of record DUZU01000044.1, read on the forward strand.
GGAATGTGAGTTAGCGCCGATGGAATCATTCTCAGTCTTTTTCTCGGTCATCAACATCAGAGACCAAGCGCCGCTTACCATCGAAGGCCACCACATGATGCGGTCGGCATTGGTAGAAGAGTTAAGGAAAGCACCTTCCCAAGCGCCGCCTTCTGCACGACCGATGCGGATCTTACCGACCGGAGACATGTACTCCATGTAAATTTTGTGCACATTGAAGTTGCCGCCGCTAGAAGTGGCAAGGTCTTCCTGGGAACCCCAAACGGTAGCCTTGGCAAAACGAATGTCAGCCTTCATGGAAACATTGTCGTTTACTTTCATGGTGGGCAGCATTTTGAAGGTGTGCTCATACCATGAGTCGGTACCTTCATCTGCATTACCGGCATCATCAACTAAAACTACACCGGAACCAATTGCTTCATTCATGGAGGTACCGGTTACGTTGTAAACACCGGTTACGGACAGATCCAGAGCGGAGGCGGTGGTGGCTACACCAGCGACCAGGCCCAGGGCTGCAACGGTTGCTAATACTTTTTTCATCTCTTATCCCCTTTACTAAAGTTGTGTAAAAAAAACCTTCTCCTCATTTTTTCAAAAAGGTGAGTTGCAGGTTTTCCCGCCCTGCATGCGCCGTTTTTGAAAAAGTCTTTTCAGAACCAATTAAAAACAGGGTTTCGGGACAATGTCAAGTTTTTTGTACAATAAAAAATAAAAAGTACAAAAAATAATATTTGCAAATAATTTTAATTTGTTGGCTCGGTATTTTCAGCTTTTGCAAGATTTAGCTGGTACATGAGCACGGTGCAGTTCTGCTCCTCAAGAAAACTTAGGGAACTGCCGGGGAGAATAATGCCTACCAGCAGCTCTGCCTTGGTGTTGTCTGGGTTGGGGCTCAACAGGTAATCAACGATATAGCCGTCGATCTTTTGGGTGCGCCACAGCTCGGCCAACGCGATGCCGTTCCAGGTCAGGGCATGGATCTCGCCGGCTGGATAGCTCTTCATGTTTTTAAAGACCCGGGAGGCCGAGGAGAGGTTTTTGTTGATCAAGATGTCGGGCAGCCCGTCGTGGTTTAAATCCCTGACTATGATCCGAGAGGGGATATAGACGCGGTTAAGGTCCTTGTCCGCATCAAGCTCCGCTGCCAGGCCAAGACCGTCCCGGCCGCCGATGAAGCGGGTCGAGCCACCGTAATAATCATCGCTTTTCCAGAGAATGGAGCCGGCCGCGTGCATGACCTGGAGGCGGTCATACTGGTCGATGGCGATTATCTCATTGATCTTGTCCCCGTCCAGATCGGCCACGGCAAAGTCAAAAAGATTAACCTTGGCCGGCATCTCGAAACGGGATTCCTGGGCCAGGTTGTTGCCGGCAAGTGCCAGGCGATAGATGCCGGGGCTAACGGGATAGTCGATATCTGCCCGTTGGCCGAGCAGCACCTTGCCCTCGCCGGGTATGTCCATGGTGCGCAGATAGAAAGGGGCGTCTTCGACCAGATAATTAACCTGGTCTTTTTCAATCCATTCAAAGGCAAAGGAATTAGGCGCGTTGTAATCTGCGGCGCTTACATAGACCTCGGGCTTGTGGTTGCCGTTCAGATCTCCAATCGATACGGCATGGATCCGGAGGCGGTTGGCCACTGTGACCTGGCCGACCTTGGCAAAGCGGTTGCCGTCCCGGGAAAAGATCTGGACGCTTTTGCGATCCGCCATAATAATTTCATCTACCCCGTCGCCGTTGAGATCCGCCTTTTCAATATATTGCAGGGACATTCTCATGTTCTGGCTCTTGGTGAAGCCGGAGGTGGCGCCCTTGGGGGTGATAAAGGGGGAGGCGCCGTAGAAGCCATTTCTGCCGGCCAGAGTCCGGTCCGGATGGGCGCTCATGTAAGGATTTGTCGCCTGGCTGTTTTGAGTCGGGGCGGTTGCCGGTTGGACCAAGGCGGTGGCCGGGCGGGGGTGGCTGAATACCTTTTCACTGATATCCCAGGCCAATTTGTCAATGGCCAGGATTATTTCATCTTCATTTTTGGCGGTAGCATAAAAACTCTGCAACGAGCCCTGGGCAACATTGAAAACCTTGGAGTCAATGGAGAGGCTGCTGCCGAAAGCGGTCAAGCTGCCGATAACCAGATAGTCGGCCTGCAGCTGTTTGCCGGCCTGCCGGTAGTCATCAACGTTTTTTAGCTGTGCCGGGCTGGGCAAGGTTTGATCCACCGTTGCCCGGTCGATAATGGTGAGGCCGACTTCCGAGGCCAGGCGGCTGCCGAGCATGTCGCGGATGCCGTTGGTGAGGTAGGTCATGTCCTTGGGGCCGTTGCTCTTAAAGGGCAGAAAGGCGATTCGGCCCGGCGCCTCTGCGGCGGCGGCATGATTTGCGGCAACCGGCGCCAGCAGAAATAGGGTCATGAAGAGAATGGCCAAACAGTCGGAAATCTTGGTGGTAAGTCGGAACATATTATATCCTTGATTGCATTGGGGCTGGATTTGTCTTAAATTTCTGCAAGAAAACAGGTTATTTCTACTCGAAACAAGAAGGGAGGGGCAAGTGTTTTTTCGAGGAGGCTTTGTCCTGTTAATTTTAACCACGAAGCCCACGAAGAACGTGAAGGGGTAAAGATGGGAAAATTTTTTTTTGAGATCTTTCTGCTCTGCGTAGTAAAGAAGAATATTTTTTGTTTTTAGAGCCAAAGTTAAGACCTCTGATTTTAATAAAGGATATGCACGATGATGTTTGATGAACTTTCCAATCGTGTTATAGGGTGTGCGCTTGAAGTGCATCGGCATTTAGGGCCCGGATTATTAGAGTCGACCTATGAGCAATGTCTGGCACATGAATTGGCTGTGGCGCAAATTGCATTTAAGTTGCAAGCCCCTTTGCCCGTTGAATATAAAGGTATCAATTTAGATTGCGGATACAGGGTGGATGTCTTGGTGGGAGATAAACTGATTGTTGAGTTGAAAAGCGTCGAAAGAATTTTACCGATTCATCAGGCGCAGCTGCTGACATACTTAAAGTTGGCCATGGTTCCTATTGGTTTGCTCATCAATTTTAACGTCAAACAATTGAAAGATGGGATAAGGAGATTAGTCTTGTGAAAATATTTGTGAACTATGTTGTATAGATCAATGTCCGAATTATAGTAAATTTTAAAAAAACTTCGTGAGCTTCGTGCTCTTCGTGGTGAAATCAAAAAACTTATGACAACAACAATCTATCTGGCCCGGCACGGGGTGACGATGGCCAACCAGGAAAATCGCTTTGCCGGGCGCAGTGATGAGCCTTTGCATCCCGAGGGCGCAGAGCAGGTGGCTGAGGTGGGGCGGGCTTTGGCGGCAAAAGCGATAACGGCAATTTATTGCGGACCCTTGCCCAGAACCAGGCAATCCGCCGAGATTATCGGGCAGATCATCAAGGCGCCGGTGCGCAGCGATGAGGGGCTCAATGAGATCTTGCTTCCCCATTGGGATAAATTAACCAAAGACGAGATCAGGGCGCGGTTCGGTCGGCAGTATCCAACCTGGCTCAGTGATCCGGCCGGCTTTTCGGTGCCGGGCTGTGAAACCATTGCTGATGTGCAGAAGCGGGCGGTCAACAGTATTGAGGCGATCTTTGCTGATAACCGTGGCAAGAGTGTTCTGGTGGTCAGTCATTTAATCGTGGTGCGTGCCCTGCTGCTCTTTTATCAGCAAAAGCCGATTGCTGATTTTCGCTCGATCAAGGTGAGCAACGCCCAGGTGGCGACGCTTAGCCGCAATGATGACGGGCTGGTTACGGTTGACTATTAGCCCGCCCCTTACTTGCCGATGTCCCGGTGATGGAGCTGGATGTCGGGGTATGTCTCTGATAGTTTTTTGCTGATCGCTTCCGCCAGGGCCACCGAACGGTGCCGGCCGCCGGTGCAGCCCACCCCGATAACCACCTTTTCCTTTTCAATCCTAAGGTATTCGGGCAGAAGAAAGTGGAGCAGCGCCAACACCTGTTGTTGAAACTTGTTGCCGACCTCGTTGTTCATGGCGTAGGCGGCCACCTCTGGCTCCCGGCCCGTTTTATCTTTCAGTTCAGGTACATAGTAGGGATTGGGTAAAATCCTGGCGTCGAAAAGCAGGTCTGCCTCATCGGGCAGGCCGTGTTTGTGGCCAAAGGAGAAGATGCTGATCTGCATGGGCTTATTCCGTTTGCGCAAAAATGGCGAGCAGTTCGTTGGGGTCCGCAGCTTGCATCAGTCTGCTCCGGGTTTGGGCGTTTTTGAGAAAACGGGATAACTCGGCCAGGCAGTTGAGGTAGCTGGTCGCGGTGTCTTCCGGGGCGATGAGCAGGAAAAAAAGGTGGGCCGGTTTACCGTCGAGGGCGTCATAGGCAATGCCGTCTCGACTGCGGCCGAAGCAGATGGCTATTTCGCCAAAGCCTTTGATCTTGCCGTGGGGAAGGGCAACGGTGTCGCCGATGCCGGTGGAGCCGAGGTTTTCCCGGTCAAGCAGGATTTGGTAGAGGGTTTGTTCGTCCAGCCCTTGATATTGTTTGACAACCGCGGCCGCCAATTCGTGGAGGACCTCTTTTTTGCTGGTGGCGTGCAGCTCCGGGATGATGAGATCTTTTTTGATGTTAGCGATCAGTCCCATTTCAGGGTCCCATGTTTGGCTTTTTGCGGAGCTTGGAAGGGAGAATGCCCAGCTGTTCCCGGTACTTGGCCACGGTGCGGCGGGCCAGCTGGATATTTTCCTTTTTGAAAATCTCGGCAATGGCATTGTCGCTCAGCGGTTTTTCGTGGTTTTCGTTCTGGATGATCGTGCGGATTCTGGCCTTGATGCTTTCCGAGGCCATATCGTCACCGCCCTGGCGGCTGATGGTTGAGTTGAAGAAGTATTTCAGCTCAAAGGTGCCCTGGGGGGTGTGCACATATTTGTTGCTGGTGACCCGGCTGATCGTGGACTCGTGCATGCTGATGTCTTCGGCCACATCCCGCAGTACCAGCGGCTTGAGAAAGGCGATGCCTTTTTCGAAGAAGTCGTATTGAAACTTTAAGATCGATTCCACCACCCGGTAGATGGTGCGTTGCCGTTGCTGGATACTCTTGATCAGCCAAACCGCCGACTTGAGCTTTTCCTGGACATAATCCTTGGTGGCGGCCGGCGCATTGGAATCTTTTTTGAGGATGTCCTTATAATAGTTGCTGACTTTGAGCCGGGGCAGCCCTTCATCGTTTAGCATGATGACATACTCGCCGCTGATCTTATGGACGTATACGTCAGGGATGATGTAATGGGGCTCTTCATCGGAATAGGCTCGGCCGGGATGGGGGTCGAGGCCCATGATGATCTTGACCGCGGCGATGATCTCTTCCAGTCTTTTGCCGCAGGCCTTGGCCATTGCCGCAAAGTTTTTATTTTCCAGGTGGTGCAGGTGGTCGCGGACCATGATGGTGGCCAGGGAGTCGGCCAGGCCCAGGCGGTCGAGCTGCAGCAGCAGGGATTCCTTGACATTGCGGGCGCCGACCCCGGAGGGGTCCATCTCCTGGATCGCCTTGATCATTTTAACCGCCATGGCCGGCGAACAGTTGGTGTCGGCGACAATGTCCTCCTCGCTGATCTCGAGAAAGCCGTTTTTGTCCAGGTTGCCGATGATGAACTGGCCGATCTCTTTTTCTTGGTCACTCAGATGGGAGAGGTTGAGTTGCCACTGCAGGTGGGATTGCAGGTTCGGTTTGGTCGACATGATGTCCAGCCTGGATGGCAGATCGGCGTCATCCTTGGGCTGTGGTGAAAAACTGCCCTCATACTCGTTGCTGTAGTTCGACCAATCTATTTCGGAAAGCGACGAGGTGCTTTCCATCTGGACTTCCGAGGTCAGTTCCGACTCCCGGGTCAGCGGTTCCAGTTCGTTGCTGGCCACCGAGTCAAGGCTGTTGTCCGCGGAATCCGAGCCGTCCAGCGCCTCCTCCAGCACCGGATTGATCTCGATTTCCTGTTGCAGGGTCTCGGCAAGTTCTAGGCGGGAAAGCTGCAGGAGTTTGATCGCCTGCTGCAGCTGGGGGGTCATGACCAGCTGCTGGCTGAGTTTAAGTTGTTGTCGGAGCTCTAACGCCATTCCCGGGTGTCCTCTGTAATCAAAAAGTGCGACATTTTTTTAGATGTTGTTTAGTTATTTTATCTTGCTCTTGCGGAAAAGTATAGGCCGGAGGGAGATAGTACCATTATAAAGTAAAATTTTCGCCGAGATACATCTTGCGGGCGGCCGGGTGTTTGACAATGTCGTCCGCCGTCCCATGGGTCAGGATCTCCCCCTGGTTGACGATATAGGCCCGGTCGCAGACCGAGAGGGTTTCCCGGACGTTGTGGTCGGAGATAAGGACGCCCAGCCCTCTTGATTTGAGGTCTTGGATGATCAGCTGCAGGTCGGCCACCGACAGGGGGTCGATTCCGGCAAAGGGCTCGTCAAGGAGGATAAAGTTGGGGTTGGTGGCCAGCGCCCGCATGATCTCCACCCGCCGCCGTTCGCCGCCGGAAAGGGAGTGGCCCCGGTTTTTGGCCAGGTAGTCGATTTTAAGATCTTCCATCAGTTGAGCGGTCCGTTTGCGGATCTCTTTTTTGGGAACCCCCAAGGGCTCGAGGACGATCCGGACATTTTCTTCCACGGTCAATTTTTTGAAGATGGATGATTCCTGGGGCAGGTAAGACAAGCCGCGCAAGGCGCGCCGGTGAATGGGCAGCCTGGTGATCTCCTCGTTGTTTAATAAAATCGAACCGCTGTCCGGCCGGATAAAACCGGCAATGGAATAAAAGGTGGTGGTTTTCCCGGCGCCGTTGGGGCCCAGGAGGCCGACCACGCTGCCGGTTTCAACCTGCAGGCTGATGCCGTTGACCACCTTTCTGGTTTTGTACTGTTTTACGATATTTCTGGTCTCGAGTACCGGCACTTTTTCCCCTCAATGAGCCTGTTATTTTTTTTCGTTTGGATTTTCGCCGCCGGGGTAGAAAAAGGCCTTGACCCGCTCGCCTTTTTTGTCGCTGCGTTCGACAACACTCTTGCCTTCGTCCAGATAGAGGAGCACGCTGTCCCCGGTTACCAGGTTGTTATCCTGCCAGACCTTGGTGTTGCCGGTGATCAGCACCTTTCTTTCCAGTTCAAAATATTCCATGTTGTCGCCGGTGGCGACCCAGCCCTGGTTGTTGATCTCCACGTTGCCGGTGGCAAAGAGCTTTTTGATTTTACGGGCATCGCCCGCCGGTTGCGCCGCTTTTTCCGCTTCGGACAGATAGTAGACCGTCATTTCATCGGAGCGGATGATCAGTTCGCCCTGTTTGGCGTCAACATTGCCTTTGAAGATAACCGCATTTTCCTTTTTCATCGATTCCATGCGGTCCGCCTCGATGTTGATCGGCATATTATTGTTCGAGTTGTCGGCCGCGGGTTTTTCCTCGGCGGCAAAGCTTGTCGAGGAAAGGCAGGTGAGAAGAAACAAAAATAAAAATCTGATAATGTTTTTCATTATCATTATGTTGATCCTGAGTTAAGGTTTTAGTAGAGATTAATGTAATAAATAAATTGTCAGCCGGGAAAGGGCTATAAGATAACAGCATCGTCATTGCTCGGCAAATGCTTTGCTGATTTTAATCGTTTTAGTTTAGCCTTTTTGTTGAGCGATGCACAACTTCTTTACATCTGTGTTGCCGCTCAGTATATATTCCGGTTATGGGAATTTTCCAGTTTACCTGGAAAATAATTATCTGGTCATTATTAATTTCAGCATACCGGTTATTATGAAAAAAGGTCTAGAAAAAGCAAAAATACTGGTTGAGTCTCTGCCCTATATTAAAAAATTTTACGGCAAGACCGTGGTTATCAAGTATGGCGGCCACGCAATGGTGGATGAGGAGCTCAAGAAAAATTTCGCCCTTGATATCATCCTGATGAAGTACATCGGCATCAACCCGGTGGTGGTACATGGCGGCGGCCCGCAGATCAACAAGTTTCTGGCCAAGATGAACATCAAGTCCGACTATATCCAGGGCATGCGGGTCACCGACGGCGAAACCATGGATGTGGTGGAAATGGTCCTGGTCGGCAAGGTCAACAAGGAGATCGTCAGCCTGATCAACTATCACGGAGGCAAGGCCGTGGGCTTATCCGGCCGCGACGGCGATCTGATCAAGGCCCGCAAGATGAAGATCATGAAGGAGATAGCCGAGAACGCGCCGCCCGAGTTGATCGATCTGGGCCGGGTGGGGGAAGTGGTTGACGTTAACCCCGGCATCCTCGAAACCCTGGATGCCCGTGATTTTATTCCGGTCATCGCGCCGGTGGGCGTCGGCGAGGACGGCCAGGCTTATAATATCAATGCCGACCTGGTGGCCGGGGCCATCGCCCGCCATATCAAGGCGGAAAAGCTTATTCTGCTCACCGATGTCGCCGGGGTTCTTAATAAGGCAGGCGAGCTGGTCTCCTCCATGACCTGCGGCGAGGTGGAAAATTATATCAAGGAAGGGGTGATCGCCGGCGGCATGATCCCCAAGGTCAACTGTTGCAAGGAAGTGGTGCGGGCCGGGGTCGGAAAGGCCCATATCCTTGACGGCAGGCTCGAGCACGCCATCCTGTTGGAGATGTTTACCCCGGAAGGGGTCGGCACCGAGGTGGTGGTATGATGGCGGATTCTCAATGGATTAGCAGGAGCAACAAACACTTCATGAACACCTATGGCCGTTACCCGGTGACCATGGTTTCCGGCAAGGGATGTACCCTGACCGATGTCGAGGGCCGGGAGTATCTGGATTTTCTGGCCGGGATCGCGGTCTGCAGCCTGGGCCATTGTCACCCGGCCATTACCGAGGCGATCTGCGCCCAGGCCGGCAAGCTGGTTCATGTTTCCAACCTTTATTATACGATACCGCAGACCGAGTTGGCCGAGCTGCTGGTGGCCAATTCCTTTGCCGATCGGGTGTTTCTGGCCAATTCCGGGGCCGAGGCCAATGAGGCCGCGATCAAGCTGGCGAGAAAGGCCGCCGGGCCGGGCCGTTTCGAGGTGATCTCCCTGGCCGGCTCTTTCCATGGCCGGACCCTGGCCACGGTGGCGGCCACGGCCCAGGAAAAATTCCATCAGGGCTTTGAGCCCCTGCCCCAGGGCTTTCGCTATGCGCCCTTTGGCGATATCGAGGCCCTGGCCGAGATGATCACCCCCCAAACCTGCGCGGTGCTGTGCGAGCCGCTGCAGGGCGAGGGTGGGGTGCGGCCGCTGGCCAAGGAATATCTGCAGGCGATCCGCGCCCTGTGTGATGAGCGGGATCTGCTGTTGATCTTTGATGAGATTCAGGTGGGGATGGGGCGGACCGGCAGCCTGTTCGCCTATGAGCAGCTGGGGGTGACCCCGGATATCATGACCCTGGCCAAGGCCCTGGGCAACGGGCTGCCCATCGGCGCCATGCTCGCCACCGACAAGGTGGCGGCCGCCTTTGTCCCGGGCAGCCACGCCTCCACCTTTGGCGGCAATCCGGTGGCCTGCGCCGCGGCGGTGGTCGCCACCCGGATTATGTTGACCCCTGGGTTTCTGGCCGAGGTCAAGGCCAAGGGTGATTATCTTAACGAAAAACTTACCGCCCTGGCTGAAAAATATCCGCAGATCGCCTACCCGGCCCGGGGGCTGGGTCTGATCCAGGGGTTGCCGCTCACCGAACAATTTATCGAGCAGGGCGGCGCCATTGTTACCAAGCTTTTTGAGCGGGGGGTATTGCTCAACTTTGCGGGGAATAAGGTGCTGCGTTGTCTGCCGCCGCTGGTTGTCTCCCGGGCGGAGATCGACCGGATGATTACGGTTCTCGATGAGGTTTTTGCCGGGTTAACATTATAATTTTCCCTGATTTTACGTGAAAATCTCTTTGCAAAAAAAAAAGTTTTTTTGTATGCATTGAAGTTTGGCTCAATCTGTGGCGGGCAAGTGTCCGCCCTTGATCGTGATTGAGCCCATTTTTTTTGGCGGTCCCGGGCATCTTGCGGGGATGGCCTATTCAATTGGCTGGATTGGCGTTTGCCGGATGATTTGGCAGGCGGCGGTGTTTGATTAAGAGAGCAGGAAAATGACAAAGCATTTATTGGCACTTCGGGATTTCAGCAAAGAGGAGTTGTCAGCGTATATAGATCAGGCGCTTTTGCTTAAAAAAGAGGCCAAGGCCGGGGTTCGCCATGAGCATCTCTTGGGCAAAACCGTTGCCCTGATCTTTGAAAAGCCTTCCACCCGGACCAGGGTTTCCTTTGAGTCTGCCATGTATGGCCTGAGCGGACGGGTGATTTATCTCTCCGGCCGCGACACCCAGCTGGCCCGCAATGAACCGCTTAAGGACATGGCGCGGGTGATGGCCCGTTATGTGGACGGCATCGTGGTCCGGACCTATGGTCAGGAGATTGTCGACGAGCTGGCCCGTTATTCCTCGGTGCCGGTGATCAACGCCCTGACCGACCTCCATCATCCCTGTCAGATCCTGAGCGATATCATGACGGTGATCGAGCAGAAAGGAGATATTGCCGATCTGCATATCGCCTGGATCGGCGACGGCAATAATATGGCCAACTCCTGGATTCAGGCGGCCGGCAAGCTCGGTTTTGCCCTTACCCTGGCCTGTCCGGCCGGCTATGATCCCGATCCGCAGATCCTGAAAGAGGCTGTCGCCGAGGCGGGCAAGCCGATTACCGTGGTCCGCGACCCGGCCGCGGCGGTGGCGGGAGCCGATGTGATCAACACCGATGTCTGGGCCAGTATGGGCCAGGAGAGCGAGCAGGCCGAGCGCGAGAAGATTTTCGCCCCCTATCAGGTGAACAGCGCCTTATTGGCCAAGGCCAAGGGCGACGCCATTGTTCTGCACTGCCTGCCCGCCCATCGGGATGAAGAGATCACCGACCAGGTGCTGGAGGGGCCGCAATGTGTCGCCTTTGACCAGGCGGAGAACAAGCTCCATATCCATAAGGCGATCCTGGCCATTCATCTGGCAGCGAAATAAGCAGTGGCGAGTGGTGCTGCCCGAGGGCGGCGGGACTTGCCATTTTGTAGTTATAATTTTTCATTGATTAATAAGGAGTGACTCGTGGCTTCTGAAATAAAAAAAATTGTGCTGGCCTATTCCGGCGGGCTTGACACCTCGGTCATTCTCACCTGGCTCAAGGAAGAATATAAGTGTCCGGTGGTGGCTTTTTCCGCCGACGTCGGTCAGGAAGAAGACTGGGATGCGGTAAGGAAAAAGGGGATGGCCACCGGCGCCGACAAGGTGGTGATCTCGGATCTTAAGGAAGAGTTTGTCCGGGATTACGTTTTTCCGGCCTTCCGGGCCAATGCCATCTACGAAGGTTCTTATCTGCTGGGCACCTCCCTGGCCCGGCCGGTGATCGCCAAGGAACAGGTGCGGGTCGCCGAGGCGGAGGGGGCCGATGCGGTCAGCCACGGCGCCACCGGCAAGGGCAATGATCAGGTTCGTTTCGAGCTCGGCTACCTTGGGCTCAACCCCAAGCTCACCATTATCGCCCCCTGGCGGATCTGGGATCTCAACTCCCGGACCAAGCTTGTCGAGTACGCCCAAAAACATAATATCCCGGTGCCGACCACCAAGAAAAATCCTTACAGCTCCGATGAGAACCTGCTTCATATCAGCTTCGAGGGCGGCATTCTGGAAAATCCCTGGAATGAGCCGGAGGAGAGCATGTTCAAGCTCTCGGTTTCGCCGGAAAATGCGCCGGACAAACCTACCTATGTCGAGATCGAGTTCAAGGGCGGCAGCCCGGTGGCCATCGACGGCGAGGCCCTTTCGCCGGCCAACCTGCTGGCCCGGCTCAACAAGCTCGGCGGCGCCAACGGCATCGGCCGACTCGACATGGTGGAAAACCGGTTTGTCGGCATGAAATCCCGGGGCGTCTATGAGACCCCGGGCGGCACCATTCTGCGCGCCGCCCATCGCGATCTGGAAACCATCACCCTGGATCGGGAGGTGATGAAGATCCGCGACGGTCTGGTCCCCCGCTATTCGGAACTGATTTACAACGGATTCTGGTTCTCGCCGGAGATGAAGCTGATGCAGGGGACCATGGACGCGGCCCAGGCCACGGTGAACGGCGTGGTTCGGCTTAAACTGTACAAGGGCAACTGTGTCCCGGTGGGTCGCAAATCCGATAACTCCCTTTATCAGGAGAGCTACGCCACCTTTGAGGCCGACAACGTTTACACCCAGGCCGACGCCGGTGGTTTTATCCGGCTTAACGCCCTGCGGTTGACGATTCAGGCGCTGGTTGAAAAAGGCAGGAAATAGTCTTATCGCCGCATAAGGTTGCGCGGCCCCAAAAGGGCTGCAAGGCAAACCTGTGGATGTGGGAGCGAATTCATTCGCGAAAAGAAAAGATGTTGGGGGACTTGCCGGCCATTGTTCGCGGCTGAAGCCGCTCCCACCGAGCTATGGTCTTCCCCATGGCTGCAGTTACATGGTAAGCAGCGCATTAATAAAAATTTGTTTTAATCACAACAAGCCAGGCAAAAAATATGTCTTCAGCAGAGCAGAAAAAACAAGCGCCGGCCAAACTATGGGGCGGCCGCTTTTCCGAGAAAACCGCCGCCTCGGTGGAGGCCTTCACCGCTTCCATTCATTATGACGCCCGGCTCTATCGGCACGATATCGCCGGCAGCCGCGCCCATGCCACGATGCTGGCCCGGCAGGGGCTGATCAGCAACGAGGAGCGCGACCTTATTCTCCAGGGTCTGACTGAGATCGAGGCGGAGATAGATGCCGGTGATTTTGTTTTTCGGCCCGAGCTTGAAGATATTCACATGAATATCGAAAAAACCCTGGTGGAAAAAATCGGCCCGGCCGGGGAAAAGCTGCATACGGCCCGCAGCCGCAACGATCAGGTGGCCCTGGATGTGCGGCTCTATCTGCGGGAGGAGTGCCGGACTCTGATCGGGCTGCTCACCGGTCTGCAGCGGGCCTTTGTCGGCCTGGCCCGGCGTTATCAGGACACGGTGATGCCGGGTTATACCCATCTGCAGCGGGCCCAGCCCGTGCTGGTGGCCCATCATCTGCTGGCCTATTATGAGATGTTCGGCCGGGATAAGGATCGGCTGAGTGATTGTCTGAAAAGGATCAATGTCTTGCCCCTGGGCGCCGCCGCCCTGGCCGGCACCGGCCTGCCCATCGACCGGGAGTTTGTTGCGGCCCAGCTCGACTTTCCGGCAGTGTCCGCCAACAGTATGGACACGGTGGGCGATAGGGATTTCGTGGTCGAGTTCATGGGGGCGGCCAGCCTGATCCAGATCCATCTGAGCCGCCTTTCCGAAGAGCTGGTGCTCTGGGCCAGCGAGGAATTTTCCTTTGTTGCCCTGGCGGACAGTTTCTGTACCGGCAGCAGCATCATGCCCCAGAAGAAAAATCCCGATATCCCGGAGTTGATCCGGGGCAAGACCGGCCGGGTAGTCGGCAATCTCATGAGCCTGCTTACCCTGCTCAAGGGGTTGCCGATGACCTATAACCGTGATCTGCAGGAAGACAAGGAACCGCTGTTCGACACGGTGGATACAGTGCTGCCCTCGGTGGCGATCATGACCGAGCTGCTGGCCAACCTGGAATTCAATGAGGAGCGGCTGCGCAAAGGGATGGGCGGCGGCTATATGACCGCCACCGATCTTGCCGATTATCTGGTGCTCAAGAATATTCCCTTCCGCCAGGCCCATGCCATTGTCGGCCGGACCGTGGCCTATTGCATCGAGCAGGGCAAGGAGTTGCCCGAGCTCACCCTTGAGGAGTTGCACAATTTTTCCGAGGTGATCGGCGAGGATGTTTTCCCGCTGCTCACCATTGAAGGATCGGTGAACAGCCGGGTTTCCACGGGCGGCACCTCCGGCCGGATGGTGGCCGCGGCCCTGGCCAAGGCCGAGGCGGATTTGGAGGAGGGGCGATGATGGGTCAGTCAGGAGCAACGGTGAACCGATGTCTTATCTTGCTGGCGCTGGCCTCTCTGCTGGTGCTGGGCGCCTGCGGCAAAAAAACCAGGCCGGTGCCGCCGGATACGGTGCTGCCCGCCCCGATCACGGATTTGCGCGCCAAGCTCGATGAAAAGGGGGTGACCCTGACCTGGTCGTTTCCCACCCGCACCGTGCAGGGGGAGCGTCTGCCATATAGGTTGGACGGCTTCAGGTTGTTGCGCGCGGTGGTGGCGGAAAAGGATTATTGCGCCGGTTGCCCGGTAACTTTCGGGCCGGCCATTGATATTAAGGGTGAAAGCGGCGCCGAAGGCGAGGTGACCTATCGGGAAACCCTGTTGCGCCCCCAGCATCGTTACGTTTATCGGGTGCAGAGCCGGGCCGGTTGGTTTGTGGCCAGTGCTGATTCCAATCCGGTTGCCGTGGGCTGGGATACGCCGCTGCAGGCGCCCCGCGAGTTGGCGGCCGAAGAGGGCGATCAGCTGCTCACCCTTACCTGGCAGCCGCCCGCGGGCTTGCTGGATGGCACCGAGGTCACTGATCCGGTCCATTATCAGATTTTGCGGTCGCTTAACGGCGAGGTTTTTGCCGAGTATGGCGAGTTGGTCGACGGCTTGAGCTTTGTCGACAGAAATGTCCGCAACAGCACCCGCTATTTTTATAAAATTCGGGCGGTAAGGCTGCATCATGAGACCAAGGCGGGCGGCATGGCCACCGAGCCGGTGGTCGCCTCCCCGCGTGATCTGCAGCCGCCGGTGCCGCCGCAGCATGTGGCGGTGACGGCAATCGAGCAGGGGGTGAAGATTTATTGGGAAGCAGTGCCGGAAACGGATCTGGCCGGATTTCATATCTATCGGCGCGATCCGGCAAAGGATAAAGCGGAGCATGTCGGAGAGGTCGGCGGCGCAAGTCTCTCTTTTATCGACAAAAATCTCCCCAACTCTTCTGCTACTTGGTATTATTCGGTTACGGCCTTTGATCGGGCCCGACCGGCTAATGAAAGCTCGCCTTCCATGGAAGCGATATTTGAGGCGCGTAAACCGTAAAACCAGGCATCACGGTGCCACATGATTAAAGATTGAAAAAATTATGCATCATTTTACTTATCTAAATGACAGTATGTTTTGTGAAGAAGTGGCGGTGGCTGAGATTGCCCGGGAGGTGGGCACCCCGTTCTATCTTTACAGCACCGCAACCCTGACCCAGCATTTCAAGGCCTTTGACAGCGCTTTTGCCGATATCCCCCATATCACCTGTTTTGCGGCCAAGGCCTGTTCCAATATCGCCATTCTGCGCTTGTTCGGCAGTTTGGGCGGTGGGACCGATATTGTCTCGGGCGGCGAGCTGTTCCGGGCGCGGTCGGCCGGGGTCGATCCCAAGAGGATTGTTTATTCCGGGGTCGGCAAAACCGCGGAAGAGATTCGCTACGCCCTGGAAACGGGAATCTTGATGTTCAATGCGGAGAGTGAGCAGGAGCTCAATCTGATCCAGGCGGTTGCCGCGGAAATGAATGTCATGGCCCCGGTTTCGTTCCGGGTCAACCCGGATGTCGATCCCAAAACCCATGCCTATATTTCAACGGGGTTGGCCAAAAATAAATTCGGCATCCCCATTGAATCAGCGATAGAGGTCTACCGGCTCGCCAAACAAATGGCCAATATCGAGGTGGTCGGCGTCAGCTGCCATATCGGCTCCCAGTTGACCCAGGTCGCACCTTTTGTCGAGTCGTTGGCCAAGGTGAAGCTTTTTATCGGGATGCTGAAGGATGCCGGAATCACCATTGCTTATCTTGATCTGGGCGGCGGCCTGGGAATTCAGTATAAAGACGAAGAGCCGCCCCATCCCGAAGCCTATGGCCAGGCGATCAAAAAGGAATTGGCCGGCTTGGATTGCACCTTGATCCTGGAGCCGGGCCGGGTGATTGTCGGCAATGCCGGCGTGTTGATCACCAAGGTGCTTTATACCAAAGAGGGCAAGAAGAAGTTTATTATCGTCGATGCCGGGATGAACGATCTGGCCAGGCCGAGTCTTTATGACGCCCACCACTCCATTCAGGCGGTGACCAACCCCGGCCGGGAAAAGGTGGTGGCCGATGTGGTCGGACCCATCTGTGAAACCGGCGATTTCCTGGCCCGGGAAAAGCAAGTGCCGGCCGCGGTTAGTGATGACCTGCTGGCGGTGATGAGTGCCGGGGCCTATGGCTTTTCCATGTCCTCCAATTACAATTCCCGGCCCCGGGTTGCCGAGGTGCTGGTCAAGCATGATCAGTTTCACGTGATCAGGGCCAGGGAAGAATATGAAACCCTGATTCAGGGTGAGATGATCCCTGATTTTTTGAAAGAGCGTTAAGTTATGGCGGTTAATTTTCCAGTGGACTTTACCAAGATGAGCGGTACCGGTAACGATTTTATCGTTATCGATCATCGGCAGCCCTTTTTAAGCAAGGCGGAGATGCCCGCCTTTGCCAAGGCGGTGTGTCGGCGGAAATTTTCCGCCGGGGCCGACGGCCTGATTTTGATCGAAAACTGCGATGATGCCGATTTCCGCTGGCAGTTTTTAAACGGGGACGGCAGTTTCGCCGAGATGTGCGGCAACGGCGCTCGGTGCGCGGCCCGCTTTGCCCATGCCAAGGGCATTGCGCAGGCTAAGATGCGCTTTGCGACCATGGCCGGGATCATCGAGGCCGAGGTGATCGGGGCTTCGGTCCGGCTGAAGATGACCGAGCCCAACGGGTTGGCCCTTGATAACGTGCTGGGGGTTGATGAGCAGGATGTCGTGGTGCACAGCCTGAATACCGGGGTGCCCCATGCCGTGATTTTCATGGATGATATAG
The DNA here is from genome assembly GCA_013349285.1 of Deltaproteobacteria bacterium. Classification (GTDB taxonomy): domain Bacteria; phylum Desulfobacterota; class Desulfobulbia; order Desulfobulbales; family Desulfurivibrionaceae; genus DUZU01. Next base: position 20,716 of record DUZU01000044.1, read on the forward strand.
CTGCGGCCCCGGTTTTTGAGTGGGGTCGGCTTGTCCGCTTTCATGACCATTTCCAGCCGGCCGGCACCAATGTGAATTTTGTCCAGGTCCTGGCCGACGGCTCCGTGGTTTGTCGCACCTATGAGCGCGGGGTCGAGGAAGAAACCATGGCCTGCGGCACCGGAGCGGTGGCCGCCGCCATTATAGCGGGCCTGAAGGGGTATGTGCAGGCGCCGGTCGCCGTCACCACCTCGGGCGGGGATCGGTTGACCATACATTTTAAGATAGCGGCCGGCCGGCCCATGGATGTTTATCTGGAAGGACCGGCAAATTTTATCTATGACGGCCGGTTGCACGAAGAGGCGGTACGGAGTAAATGATAAGGGCTGCCAAGCCCTTTTTGTCTTTTGATATAAGTATGACATACATGAGCAGGAGAATATTATGAGCCAGTTTCGCGGAGCTTTTGTTGCAATCGTAACCCCCTTTATCGACGGGCAGCTTGACGAGCAAGGGTTGAAGGATCTGATCGAGTTTCATATCGCCAACGGCACCCACGGCATCGTGCCCTGCGGCACCACCGGCGAGTCGGCCACCATGAGCCATGCCGAGCACCACCGGGTGGTGGAGTTGACCATCAAGGCCGTCAACGGCCGGGTGCCGGTGCTGGCCGGGACCGGCTCCAACAGCACCTCCGAAACCATCGAGTTGACCAGGCATGCCAAGGAGGCCGGGGCGGACGGTGCGCTGATCATCACCCCTTATTACAATAAGCCCTCCCAGGAGGGGCTTTTCCAGCACTTCAAGGCGGTGGCCGCGGCGGTGGATATTCCGATCATTATGTATAATGTGCCCAGCCGGACCAGCATCAACATGCTGCCCGCCACCGTGGCCCGTTGCGCCGAGATCAAAAACATTGTCGGCATCAAGGAGGCCACCGCCGATCTCAACCAGATCAGCGAGGTGATTCGTCTCTGTCCGGCTGATTTTGCGGTGATGAGCGGGGATGATTTTACCTCGATGCCCACGGTGATGATCGGCGGGACCGGGGTTATTTCGGTAACCTCCAATGTTCGGCCCAAGGAGATGGCGGCGATGATGGACGCCGCCCTGGCCGGCGACGTGGCCCGGGCCAAGGAGTTGCATTACCAGCTCTTTCCCTTGATGCAGGCGATGTTCATCGACACCAACCCGGTGCCGGCCAAGACGGCGCTGGCGATGATGGGCAAGATTAAATCCGCCGCCCCGCGGCTGCCGCTTTATCCGATGAATGACGGCAGCGTGGAAAAATTGAAAAAGGTTCTCGGCGATTGCGGCATGCTGTAAGAGGCGGGCCAAAGATTTCTTGCGCCAATTATATTTATTGAGGAGAAAATCATGACGAAAGTCATTGTTGCAGGTGCGGCTGGTCGAATGGGCCGCCGGATTGCTTATATGGTTGATCGCCAGGAGGGGTTGATCCTGGCCGGCGGTTTTGAGCGGGCCGAAAGCCCGGAGGTCGGCAAGGATATCGGGGAGTTGGCCGGGCTCGGCGCCAACGGCGTGCTCGTGGCGGACAGCTTCGAGGCGGTGGCGGATCAGGGCGATGTGGTCATCGACTTTACCTTCCATGAGGCGACCATGGCCCTGGCCCGCAAAGCGGCCAAGTATAACAAGGCCATGGTGATCGGCACCACCGGCCTGAGCCAGGATAATCTGGCCGAGCTCAAGGAGCTTGCCGCCAATTTCCCCTGTGTTCAGGCCCCCAACATGGCGGTCGGCGTTAACGTCCTGTTCAAGATCGCCAAGAAAGTGGCCAATATTCTCGGTGATGCCTATGATATCGAGATCGTGGAAGCGCATCATCGGATGAAAAAAGACGCGCCCAGCGGCACCGCTCTCAAGCTCGGCGAGATGGTGGCGGAAGGGGTCAACCGCAATCTGGCCGAGGTCGGGGTCTATGAGCGCAACGGCATCATCGGTGAGCGGACCGATCAGGAGATCGGCATCCAGACCATCCGCGGCGGGGACATTGTCGGGGAGCACACCGTCTATTTCTGCGGGGCCGGCGAACGGCTGGAGATCACCCATCGGGCCCATAACCGGGATAACTTTGCCCGGGGCGCGGCATTGGCGGCCGCCTGGGTGACGAAACAGGCCAACGGCCTCTATACCATGTTTGATGTGCTCGGCCTGCAGGATCTGTAAGCCGAGTTGGATAAAGATTTTATAATGGTCCGCGCCTTTATCGGCCTTGGCTCCAACCTGGGTGACGGCTTAACAAATCTGCAGACGGCCTGGCAGCGTCTCGGCGAGGTGCCGGGCGTCCGGCTGTTACGGCTTTCCAGCCCATACCTGACCGAGCCGGTGGGCATGGTGTCATCCCACTGGTTCACCAACGGGGTGGGGGAGCTGGCAACCGAGCTCGGCCCCCATGAGTTACTGGCCGCCATGCTGGGGATTGAAGCGGCCATGGGCCGGGATCGGGCCATGACCAAGGACCGGCCGGTTGATCTGGATCTGCTCTATTTCGGGGATGAGATTATCCGCACCGCCGACTTGATCGTCCCCCATCCGGAGATGGCCAGACGGATGTTTGTCATGGCCCCGCTGGCGGAGCTGGCCCCGGATTCGGTCCATCCGCTGTTAAAAATGACCGCCGCCGAGATTTGCGCGCAACTGAGCCCGGCGGAGAAGATCGAAAAAACGGCCTGGCGGTCATAGGAGATTTTGGTGCATCCATTCAGGCTTCTGATTATCGGGATACTGCTCTATATTCTTTATCG
>DUZU01000045.1 GCA_013349285.1 Deltaproteobacteria bacterium
GGTTTTTTGCAATATATTGAAGAAGAGGTTCTTGACCGCGATCTGGATTGTTTGATTACTGCCACCACCTGTCTCAAGCAATGCGATTTAGGGCCGATCATGGTCATTCAGCCCGAAAACTGGTGGTTCAAGGGGGTGGACAGCGAGGAGGCGATTGATGCCATCCTCGACGGTTTGGCAGAGGGTGAACCCGCTGCCGATTACCTGATCACCAACAAAGAATAGGAGAGAGTATGAACTCCCTGGGGGTGGTCAAAAATATTGTCGAGGCGGTGGGCATGGATATTTCCTACGCCTATGAGGATCTGGTCTTTTTGGAGCATAACGGCTTTTTGCTCCAGTTTTCCGAAAACGGGCAAGAGGTGCTGGTGCATGTCAACCGTGAAGCGGATCAGGCGGTGGCCGGCCATGATGTCGATCGACTGCTGGCGGCGGCCCTCGACCATGATCTGCCTTTTGTAAAGGGGAGTTTGTACACCCTGAGCCAAGAGGATGACGAGAATATCCGCATTGAGTTCAGCGCTGCCGGCTGCAGGGGTTGATTATGGCTAGCGTCACAATCCGACCGGGCCGGATGGCTGATCTTGACGGGCTGGTTGAGCTGCTGCGGCTTCTTTTTGCCATTGAGGCGGACTTTAGCTTTGATGGCCCTCGGCAGCGCCGGGGTCTGGCGATGATGCTTGACCAGGCCGCCGCGGTTATCCTGGTGGCCGAGGCCGAGGGTCGGGTGATCGGCATGTGTTCCGGCCAGCTCACCATTTCCACCGCCGAGGGGGGAGTTGCCCTGCTGGTGGAGGATGTGGTGGTTGTGAAGGGCTGGCAAGGCCGGGGGGTGGGCCGCAGATTAATGGCGGCCCTGGAGCAGTGGGCCGGGGCGCGAAAGGTGGAGCGACTCCAGCTGCTGGCGGATCGTAATAACCAGGGGGCTCTAGAGTTTTATGCAACCCTTGGCTGGCAGGGCACGGAGCTTGTCTGTCTGCGCAAACGGCTGCGGGCCGATTCATTAAAATGAGGTAACGCCATGCTGAACAACAAATCATTACCGAGTGCTAATCTGGTTGGCTTTAGCGATATCAAGCGTCAGCCCATCAGCGATTGGCAAGTGTTCTTGGAGCAGGGCAACCAGTTTCTGGCCACGGCCAGTAAGGCCTTTGCCCGGCAGCGCGAGGTTTTTACCCCTGAGATCCTTTATAATCTGGTGGCCATGGCCATTGAAAAACTGATCATGGCCCTGCTCATGAAAAGCGGTAACCTGCCCTACAATCACACCATGCACGACCTGGTGGAGTCCATGGAGGAATTTTTGCCCGGCCGCCTGGCGGGCCTGGGCGGCGAACTAAAGGGGTTGGATGCCTTTCAGGAGATCTGTGAGGTCGATAACTTTACGATCAGGGTCCCGGCCGCCGCCGAAGTGGCCGGCATGTTGGCCCTTGCCCGAAAAGTGCAGGAGCTTACCCTTACCCAAACATCTAATTAATATTTTTTAACAGGAGCAAAATTATGGCTAAGAAAAAAGCAGAGGAGTTACTCATTGCCGGAGGTGCGGATCATGGGGTCAGGGCCAAGTATGACGCCATTAAGACCATGGAGGATTTTGTCGCCGCCGCCAATGCGGAAGGTTACGACTTTACCATTGACGAATTTAACGATGTGCTCCGGGAGGCCGGCGATTCGTTCGATCTGATCGGCAACCCGGCCAAACGCCAGATCTGGTGGGTGTAGAGGCCTCTCCGGCGTTGTGATAAAAAAAGACGGCTGATCCCATTGCGGGTTGACCGTCTTTTTTTTGTGGTCCGGTTTAGGGCAAGTTTTTTTTAATTGCCGACTAAGTTATAGCAGCATGGGAAGAGTCATCTGGGCGTGGCTTCAGTCGCGAACAATGGTGGCCGAAGCCGCCGTGGGTCATGGCGGTTGCTATGGATGGTTGGGGCCTGCGTTGCGGCAGCGTTGTTCGAGCTGAAAGGCGATTCGGTCGGTAAGTTCTGTGCTTAGTTTTATTTCCCGCGGGGTGGCAAGGTTCATCGGGTTCTTGCCGTTGATAACGCTAACCTCGTGTCGTTCCTTGGCCTCCACCACCCAGCCGGGCAGGGCAATGATCGGTTTTACCACAACCTCTTCTCCCGTGACCCCATGCAGCCAAGTGGCCAGCCAGGCCGACTGCAGCTTGGCCTGGTTAATCGGGGCGTTTTCTTTTTTATCCGGAAAGTCAAACCACATACCATCGTAGGTAACCTTGGCATCTTGGGTAACCCTTGATCCCGGGGGTTTTTCCCGACCCAGAGTGTTTACGGCGTAAACTCCGGCTTCACCTACCACCACATGATCAATATAGAATTTGCCTGCCGGCACATCGTGAAATACATGGCAGCCCTTGGTTTGCAGACGGTTCAGTTCCTGGCCCACCGCCATCCTGCAGTCCAGTTCAAGCTGAATGGCTTTGCGACTTTTTAAGAGGTTGATGATCTTGAACAGCGAGAAAACCGTGAAGATCGCGGCAATGCCCACCGAGTTGAGGACTACCGTTCTGCTCGGGGCGATCCCCGCATAAAAGCTGCGGGAAAGAACCGTCGAGTAGAAGACGAAGGGGATCAACGGGATCAGGAGCAGGTAGATGGTCAGGTCGGCATGGAGTTCTTCCAGGCGCGCCCGCACGGATTCTCCAGGGTTTCTCAGCAGATCGAAGGTGAGAGGGCTTTTTTGGGTGACCATTTTAAATTTTTGCCAGTAATGGCCGGTAACGGCAAGGAGGAGCAGGATAAGGATGCCCAGCAGGGCGGGAAGGGTGTTGATGATAAATAATTTCATGGTGTTCCCGGTGCTTACGGTCAATGGTTGCTTAAAAAAAGATGGTTAAGGAATTTATAGGCAAAATAAGGCCTTATGTCAAATATTGGTATGTGGGCTCAGCTATTTTGCGTCCGGTTCGGGCTTATTATTGTGACAAAGTTGTATCATTTTTGGCGATTTATTACATAAATGTCATAGTGCGTGTTTGGTTGCAAAAAAAGTATTGCGAATGTGTGATTTTTTTGCGGATAATGAAATTCACATGGTTTTCTTATGTTGCGGGTGGGTGAGTTGGTTGTTGGTTTGCCTGCAAAGATAAGGTGTTTTGTCGATTGAATGTTGGGGGATGGCCTGCTGCCGGCATTGCCGGTTAAGCTGAAATTCTTTTAGGTTGGAGGGAAAATATGGCCCTGGAAAATCAGGTAGAGATGGATGAAGAGCTCTACGATGATGAGGATACTCAGAAGGATAAGTATCTCACCTTTCATCTGGCCGGTGAGGATTATGGCATTGAGATTGCCTATGTCACCGAGATCATCGGTATCCAGAAGATCGTCGAGGCGCCGGATCTGCCCGATTTTATCAAAGGGGTGATCAATCTGCGGGGCAAGGTGATCCCGGTCATGGATGTGCGGGCCCGGTTTAAGCTGGCGCTTCGCGATTATGATGAGCGCACCTGTATCATCGTGGTCAATATTGAAGAAAATGCCGTTGGTCTGGTGGTGGATGAGGTGCGGGAGGTGGCCGATATCCCGGAAGCCCAGGTTGAGCCGCCGCCGAAATCAGGCCGGAAAACCAAGAGCAGCTTTATTAAAGGGATGGGCAAGCTCGATGACGAGGTCAAGATTATCCTCGATGTGGGCCAGTTGCTCTACGATGAAGAGGTTGAGGCCTTGGTTGAGGCGGTCTGATCAAAAAATGTTTTTTATTTGCTCGGCTCAGGTGAAAGGCTGAGGAAAATTTTGAAAAAAATAATTTAAAGGTGGAAACAATGTTTGGGAATCTAAAATTCAGGACCCAATTATTTTTGGGCAACGGCTTGGTGCTGGGCCTGATGGTGATCATCGCCGGGGTTGTCTATACAAGCGTCAGTTCATTGATTCAGAATAATAAATGGGTTGAACATACCCACGAGGTTATTGGCAAGGGCGATCAACTGGTTATGTCTCTGGTTGACATGGAAACCGGGGAGCGGGGTTTCATGATTACCGGCGATGAGGGTTATCTCGATCCCTACCATGGCGGCAAGGAGACCTTTGCCAGGGCCATGGCCGAGGCCAAGCAGCTGGTTAACGATAACCCGGCCCAGGTTGCCCGGTTTGCAGCCGTGGAAAAATTGGCTAAAGAGCTCGATGAAAAGGTTATGACCGTCGAGCTTGAAGCCCGTCGCGAGGTGGTTAAGGGCGATGAGGCTTACAAGCATTTTAAAAAGTTGCAGGCCAGAACGATCGGCAAGGAGATTTTTGACAACCTTCGCCAAGTAATCGCAACACTGCGGGCCAAGGAAGCGGCGGATAAGAATATGGCCGGCGTGGTTCTGCTCGATGCAATCCTGATGGATATGGTCAACCAGGAGACCGGTCAGCGCGGTTTTCTGCTCACCGGTCAGGAGGCCTCCCTCGAGCCGTTTATTGCCGGAAAAAGTTCATTGGCCAAACACCTGCAGCAGCTTGAAGATGGTCTGCGTAAAGAAGGCCTGGGTGATGAGCGCCATGCCCGGGAGATCAGGCAGTTGGCTGCTGATTGGGCCAGCCAGGCGGCCATGCCCGAGATCGAGGCGAGAAGAGCGATGAATGCGGTGAAATTGACCATGGATGATATCGTGGCCATGATGGGCAAGGGCGCCGGGAAAAAATATATGGATCAGTTGCGGGTGCAGATCGCCGAGATCACCGATATCGAAAAGGGGCTCATGGAGCAACGCCAGTTGGCCGCTGCCGCCACCGCTGACCGGACTATTAATATTTCGATTTTCGGCACCCTGGTTGCCGTGCTGATCGGTTTTGGGATCGTCGTCTTTCTTACCCGAAATGTGATGAATCAGCTTGGCGGTGAGCCTTCTTATATTGCCGAGGTGGTCAAAAAAGTCGCCCTGGGCGATCTGACCATGGAGCTGAAGAGCGACGGCAGGGATGTGGGTATCTTCGCGGCCATGAAGGATATGATGGCCACCTTGAAGGAAAAAGCGGACTTGGCCACCAAGATCTCCGATGGTGATCTCACCCAGGAGGTTAAGCTTGCCTCGGAGGTGGATGTTTTAGGTATCGCCCTGAAAGAGATGAGCGACAATCTTAATAAGATTATCGGAGATGTCAATATTGCCACCGATCAGGTGAGCAGCGGCTCCAGTCAGGTGTCCGATTCCAGCCAGTCCCTGAGTCAGGGGGCCACCGAGCAGGCCGCTTCGCTCGAGGAGATCACCAGCTCCATGACCCAGATGGCCTCGCAGACCAAGACCAATGCCGAGAATGCGACCCAGGCCAACCAGCTGGCCGGACAGACCCGGGATGCCGCGGAAAAGGGCAATTCTCAGATGCAGGAGATGGTCGGCGCCATGGGCGAGATCAACGAGGCCGGGCAGAATATCTCCAAGATTATCAAGGTCATCGATGAGATCGCCTTTCAGACCAATCTGCTCGCCTTGAACGCCGCAGTGGAAGCGGCCAGGGCCGGTCGGCACGGCAAGGGCTTTGCGGTGGTGGCCGAAGAGGTGCGCAATCTGGCGGCCCGCAGCGCCAAGGCCGCCAAGGAGACCGCCGAGCTGATTGAAGGCTCGGTCGCTAAAACCCAAAACGGCACCCAGATTGCCGAACAGACCAGCGTTGCGCTTACCGAGATCGTTAACTCGGTGACCAAGGTTACCGATCTGGTGGGCGAGATTGCCGCCGCCTCCAACGAGCAGGCCCAGGGGATTGCCCAGGCCAACCAAGCCTTGAGTCAGGTTGATCAGGTGACCCAGCAGAATACGGCCAGCGCCGAGCAGTCGGCGGCAGCCGCGGAAGAGCTTTCCAGCCAGGCCGCCCATATGAAGGAGATGATGTCTCATTTTACAATTAAGGGCGGCGCCATGAAGCGACCGGCTGTCGGCTACAATCCGGCGTCTCGGATTACAACCAAAGAGAAGACGCACTGGGGGGAGACATCAATGGGCAAAGCCGTTAAGCCCAGTGAGGTGATCGCCCTGGATGATGGTGAGTTTGGTAAGTATTAAAATTAAAGAGGAATATTTTGCTGCCGGGAGGGGATCAGCCCCCTCCCGGTTTTTTTGTCTAAAAACAAGTTCAACACTTGACAGTTTTTGTTTATGTGTGCCCATAATTAAGTAGTTGTAATTATTATTATAAGCATTAAATTGTTAGGCGGGGTTTGTCGGTTACCTTAATCTTAATTTGTGGTCATGGTGGAGTTAAATGAAAATAGGGCAAAAGCTTGCGTTGGGTTTTGGGATTGTGATCGTTTTGATGATAATCCTGGGGGCTACGGGCATTATTCAGCTGAATAATGTCAATACCGGTTACAAGGTTGATGTTAAAAAAGAGGAGTTTGCCAAGTTTCTCGCCCAGAAACTGCAAGCCGATGTTTTGCAAGTGCGGCGTAATGAAAAGGATTTTATGGCCCGGCAGGATCTGAAGTATTTCCAGAAGGGTAATAATAATCTTGAGCTGGCGGAGAAAGATGTCTCCATCTTGATGGAGACGACCGCGAATCAGGAAATTCGTAATGAACTTAATTTGGCTCTTCAGGGGCTTGCCGCTTATCGTTACGCCTTTGCCAGGCTGGCCAAGGCCTCGGAAGAGCGGGGGTTGAACGAAAATTTGGGAGTGCAGGGTAACTTCAGGGCCAGCGCTCATCAGCTCAGTGCGGACATGGATAAGTATGATGTCGATGACATTCGTTACTGGCTGTTGATGATGAGACGGTATGAAAAGGATTTGCATCTCAACCTGCAGAACGCTTCGGTCGGCGAAAAATATTTAATGAAATTCAACAGTGCGTTGCAAAGTTGCCGGACCGTCGTTACGGAGAGCAAGCTCGAGCCCGGGCTTCAGGCTCAAGTCAAAGATGACCTCGAACAATACGGCCTTGCCCTGGGCGAGTGGTATAAGGGTAAGGTCAAATATCAGCAGGTGCGCGCCGCAGCCGGGAAGATGGAAGAGTTCATCAACCGCCACTATATCCCCAATGGCAAAGTGCTGCTCTTGACTCTCCGCAAGGAGGAAAAAGACTATATGCTCCGGAGTAATGAAAAATATATTGCCCGGTTGGAGAAGACGGCGGCGGTTCTGAGTGAAAATATTGAAACCTCCCTTCTCGATCAATCCGCCAAGAATGAGTTAAAGGCGCGGCTCGATAATTATACCGCGGGCATAAAAATTCTGGTGGCAAAGGATATCGAGATCGCCGGTCTGCTCAATGAAATGAAAGCCAGCGCCGACCCGGTTCTTGAGCTTTCCGATGAAGTTGTTGAGCAAACATCACAACTTGCCGATCAGATCAGTCGCGAAATTTCCTCATCGGCCGCCCTCGCCATAACGGTGGTCTGGGTGATCGGGATTATGAGCGTGATCATTGCCACGGTGTTTGCTTATTTTTTCGGGCGCAGCATCTCCATTCCGTTGCAAAAGGCCGCGGCCATGCTGACGGAAATGGGCAAGGGGCATCTTGATCAACGACTCAGGATGGAGCGGGCCGACGAAATAGGGGAGATGGCGAAAACCATGGACGAGTTTGCCGATAGCCTGCAGGGGGAAATGGTTGCGGCGCTCAATAAGCTGGCCCATGGTGATCTTACCTTTGACGCCGTCCCCTATGATGAAAATGACATTATCCGTAATTCGTTAAAGAAGGCCGGGGTGGATCTTAATAAGTTGATCAGTGAGATCTTTACTGCCACCGAGCAGATTGCCAGCGCTTCCGGTCAGGTGTCCGATTCGAGTCAGGCCCTGAGTCAGGGCGCCACCGAGCAGGCCGCTTCCCTTGAGGAGATCACCAGCTCCATGACCGAGATGGGATCGCAAACCAAGCATAATGCCGAAAACGCCACCTTGGCCAATCAGCTTGCCGGCCAGACAAGGAGCGCCGCCGAAAGCGGTAATGCCAAGATGCAGGAGATGGTCACGGCCATGGAAGAGATCAACGAGGCGGGGCAGAATATCTCCAGGATTATTAAGGTTATCGATGAGATTGCCTTCCAGACCAATCTGCTGGCCTTAAATGCCGCGGTCGAGGCCGCCCGGGCCGGACGCCACGGCAAGGGTTTTGCGGTGGTGGCTGAAGAGGTCCGTAATCTTGCTGCCCGCAGCGCCAGGGCCGCCAAGGAGACCGATGAACTGATCAAAGGCTCGGTGGCCAAAACCCAAAATGGCGCCGAGATTGCCAGGCAGACCAGTGAGGCCCTGGCCGAGATCGTTAACTCCATCAGCAAGGTCAATGGCTTGGTGGGCGAGATCGCCGCCGCTTCGGCCGAGCAGGCCCAGGGGATTAACCAGGCCGGTCAGGCCCTGGGCCAGATTGACCAGGTGACCCAGCAGAATACGGCCAGCGCCGAGCAGTCCGCCGCGGCCGCGGAAGAGCTTTCCAGCCAAGCCCTGCATATGAAAGATATGATGTCTAATTTTACAATTAAAGACGGCGGCACAAGGCAACAACCGGCGATCGCTGATAACCAGGGTGGGGCCAACGCCTCCAAGGGGGGTGCCTGGGGGTAAGCTCGCCAACTGAAACTGAAGAACATGAGTCGAACGCCGGGATGGGTTTTAACCTGTTGCGGCGTTTTTTTTTGTTTTGATTAACCGGTGTTGGTTGATGGCCTATCATAGTATTGATCCTAATCTCGCCGGCCATTGTTAAAGATCAATTTTGGTCGATCAAGGCTCGTTTATTTTAATTTTTTCGGTCTGTTAGTGACAACGTCTTAACTTTGTTGCAATTTATGCTTGATTTTTTCTGATAATTCATAAGATGATTTAATCGTAAATGATCTCCTGGGGAGGAGATTTACGTGTATTGTCGTTGTTGGTAGGGGGGCAACTGAGGTTAGGATGAGTTGGAGCGGCACATGGAGTGCGTTCATCCTTTTTCTCATTTTTAAAAGGTTGCCGGTATGAGTAATATAATGAGTTCTGTTTTGCCCAAGGTTGAAGACCAGTTATTGCTTGGTGAGTTTGATTTTGATTTTCGCAGGCGGTTTGCCGAGATAATTATTCAGATCGGCAGTATGACCAAGGCCAAGGGGATGTTTCTTGAGGTTTTTGTCGCGCCGCAGGTGCCGCGGTTTTTATCCGCTAATCCTCAGGTCATCGAAGAGATTGTCTGCAGCCTTGCCATTCATCTGCTCGGCAATATGGACGAAGGCGGGCTCAGTATCGAGGTTGACTCTGTAGCCTACCGTGATACCGGTGATCATATGCTGCAGGTGACCATCACCGCCACCGGGGCTGGGCAAGCTGCCATGAAATATCACCGGTTGCATCTGCTCGGCAAGAAAGGGCCATCGTTTTTTTGTGGGCCGTTTGATGCGGCCATGGATTTGACCCGTCGGATAGGTGGTGAAATCGCCATGAAAAAGATCAATGGCCAAAGTATGTCCTATATCTTCCGCGGCCAATTCAAAGAGGGGTCTGGTCCCGCCGCTATGATTGATCATTAATGATGTTAACCCGGACCGACGAGTGTTTGGCTCCATGCTAAGTATAGTTGCCGCAGGTTAACCAACCGGCTTGTCACAGGGCGCGTCGGCCTTTTTTCGTCCATAATGGCACTGAAGCCGGTGCCGAGAACGATGGGGGGGTTAGGGTTTACCTTCAGAATTTTTTGGGATAATTCGCTGCCGGCCCATCTTGGGCATGGTCATGTCGGTGAGCAGCAGGTCAAACTTGTCGGGAAAGGCGGTGAAGGCCTTGAGTGCCTCTTGGCCGGCAATAAAACAGGTAACTTGATAACCTAGTTTTTTTCAGCATCACTTTTATCATTTGGGCTGTGTCCGGCTCGTCATCCACCACCATGCTCCTTTCGTTGCCACCCGGAGTTTGTTCCGGCGCCTTCTCGGTCAGCACTGCACTCCTCTCGGTCAACTCCGGCGGGTAAACGTGAAAGATGTTTCCTTGCCCGGTTCGCTGTAATCGGTGATTTCGCCCTGTAGACTTTTTACAATGCCATGCACCACCGCCAGTCCCAGGCCGGTTGCCTTCGTCTTTTGGTGTATTGCCGCTTCTTATCTCTTTTGATTTTCGGTCGATGAAGGTTTTTGTCATGCGGTGTTGTGAGGTGTGCGACCCGTAACATGAAGAGCTGCGCCGATTGTGTATTGGGTTGGGGCTAATGCTCAACCTTTCCCCTTAGTTTCTTGGTAGTTGCGTGTTTGGTCTTACGGTCGAGTCTTTTTAGGCCGGAGCTGCGGGTGGCCTTGGTCGGTTTTCGCTTCTTCCGGGTAATCATGATGCTCTTGATCAGCTCCTGGAGCCTGGCCAGCGCCTCTTCTTTGTTTTTCTCTAGGCTCCGATGCTGTTGGGCTTTGATGATTATCTCGCCTTCCCCGGTAATGCGCCGGTCTTTAAGTTTTAAAAGTCTTATCTTGTAAAAGTCGGGCAGGGATGAGTTGCGGATATTGAAACGCAGGTGAACGGCGGTTGACACCTTATTGACGTTTTGTCCCCCTGATCCCTGGGCGCGGATGGCGGTGATTTCTATTTCTTTGTCGGGGATGGATACATTTTGAGATATTTGCAGCATGGTTTACCCCGCGTTATATTTTTTTGCGTTTTCTCTGGTTCTTCTAAAATCATACCTCAAAAAAGATAAAGAACAAGGCAAAGAACCTTGAAATTGGCCGGCCCGTCATGGTTCTGCAATGCTTAAGCGGCAATTTTCGTTTAACAGGTAACGATGTTTTTGAGGTGGTGGTTCTGGCGGGCAGTGGTTCTTTGTCTGAGGAAAACAGATAAAAACGTAAAGACGGGAAGATGCTGTCAATATTTTGTGGCAAAAAAATAGTTTGTAATGTTTGATGGATAGACCGGTGCTGGTTGATGTGACACTTTAATTTTATCGATATTTTTGGATTGGTGATTGATTCGGGCCGGCTCTGTTTTTTTGTTTTTGGGATGTATGGATTTAACTGGGCAAGGTGGAAACAGGGGGGAGCTTTATGGCCAAAATTATTACCATCGCGAGTCAGAAGGGCGGGGTCGGCAAAACCACCACCGCTTTGAATCTGGGCCATAGTTTGAGCCGGCTTGGGGAAAAGGTGTTGATCATTGATGCCGATCCCCAGGGCGGCTTCGCTCTTTCCTGCAATCTGAAAATGCGGGCCGCCGCTTCGGTGGGCTGGGTCCATTTGTTGCGCAACGGCGGCAGTTATAAGGATATTGTCGTCTATCTGATTGCCGACTCTCTGGCTGCGGTCGGGGTGGGTGTCGAAGCTCCCGAAGACATTGTTTTCTTTGAGAAAGAGGCTGATAAAGGCAACCTGGGGGAACTGATCAGGGAGGCGGCGGCGGACTTTGATTATGTCTTGATTGATGCGCCGGTCGGAGTGGGGGGCATTGTCAAGGCATTGCTTGCGGTGAGCAACAGCTACATCCCGGTTATCAATTGTCGGGCGAGCACGGTTAAATCCATCCCTAAATTATTGGCTCTCACCGAGTGGATCAAGGGGCAGGTGAACCCCGAGTTGGAGATGGCCGGGATTTTGGTAACCATGTACGACTCGCATAATCCTTTTGAGGCTAAAATATTCAACCACTTCAAATCCAGATTGCCCGGCTCGCTTTTTTTGAAATCAGTGATTCCCTTTAGCGCCGATTTTGAAGCGGCGAGCATGAAGGCCACGCCGGTGGCCCTGGTGCCGGGGGGGATGGCAACGGCAAAGTCCTATATGGATCTTGCCAAGGAAATCAGGGCCCGGCAATTAGGGGCGGCCAGTATCTATATAACCCCGGCCGATGCGGGCGTTGCCGCGGAGAGCGGGGATGCCGGCGAGTTTCATACCGATTTTCTGGGTGGGATTCTTAAGAAAATGTGCGGCGCCGGTGGTTTTTACGGGGCGATTGTGGCCGATGCCATGGGGTTTGCTCTTGCCGATTTCAACAGCCCGGTTGCGGTGGATACCCTGGCAGCCTTCAGTTCCGTTCTTGGTGATGTGCTGGCAAAGGCGGGTGGCATGCTTGAGCAGGAAAAGGCCAATAATATCTCCATGGATATGAACGACACCGACAAGATTGTGCTCAGGAGTTTCGTGGTGCATGACAGTGTCTTCTACCTGCTGGCGGTTTGTCCGCAGGAGGTGAATGCCCCCGGCGAGATGCAGGCTGCGGTAACGGCGATCATCGATGTCTTGTTATAGGGAAAGCGGCAAACTCGTTGGTGCTCAGATAAAAAAAGGGGGGCAACAGCCAGCAGGCCGCTTCCCCCCGCCCATCTCAATAACCCGGCATTACATTATTTGGATGTAGTAGCAGCACATGTTGTTGTCGAGCACCTTGTCGACCACCTCTTTCGTTATTCCGCTGGCCTCCAGCCACTTGTCGGCAAAGCCTTTTTTGCCGGCGCCCGATTTGCAGCCGAGCTGGAAAATTTGGATTTTTTTGCCGCCGATCTTGATCTTTTCGGCCACCGCGCTGCGCATCGGTTGGTGGACGGCACAGAAGGGGCTGACTCCGGCCCCTTCGCCGATTCGATACTTGTCGGTGATCATGCTGGTTTTGTTGAATTCGGTGGTGAAATCGGCGTAGCCTTCCGGTAGTTTTTCAAAAATCTGGGTATAGTTTTTGATGGACGGGCCGAATGGACATTTTGCCAGGCCGAAGACAAAATCGCCGTTGTGGGTCGCCTTGCCCTCTATCTGGGTAATCGGATTGCTTGCGTTGTCAATCGAAGCCACGAATTCGTCAAACGAGCCGTAATCAACTTCCTGCATCTTGCCCGCCGTGGTCAGCGCGTTTCTGATCAGGGTTCCCTTGGCGTTTGCCGCACCGCTTGATGAGATCATGACCTTGATCATGTCCAAAAAGCTGATGTGCGCTATATCGAGAATCTTTCCTTCCTCCATTTTTTAACTCCTATATCGTTAGATTGACGCGGTGGTAGCAATGTCACCGGCATGCTTTTTGATCTTTAGCCGGATCATCCCCAGATTTGAGTTTTTGTCGGCCACGATTACCAGAAAGGCCTCGCCGCCGACCGGGGCCAGCATGACCGGGCCGTTTTCATATTCGATCATGGTCATGGTCAGCATCCCTTTGCCCAACTGGTTGCCCATGGACTCGGAGGCGCCAAACCCGCTTGAGGCGATGGCGCCGATCGTTTCGGCATCGGTGCCGGCGATGGTTACGCTGTCCAGCAAGAAGCCGTCGCGCCCGACCAGACAGGCGGTGTTTACTCCCGGAATGTTGGTGAACTCGGTCAATAGTTCCTGTAAATTACCCATTTGCTCCTCCTTTGTTGATACCATCTGCGCCTCTTTTGGCGAGGCTGTGGATGGCTCTGTTTTTTCGCTGTTAATGCTGGTTAATGGTTTTTCCGGGGTAATCGCGCCGTCAAAATCCCAGGAGTCCACCTCTCCTGCGGTCAAGGCGCCCCCGGCCTTTGCCTCATCCATTCTGCGGGCTCCTTCCATCAGGAGGGCTTCGCTGTGCTGGTTGATGGTTCTGGGCGGGGGATTGGCGTGTTTGCGGGTTTCCAGGGTGCCGCCCTCAAAGCATAAAATAGTATAAAAAGCCTCCTCGCCCACCCGGCCGTTGCAGGCCGCATGCACGATATCGCCCTTGTCGAAATAGATGATCCCTTCGTGGTCGGCGGTGTTCACGGCCAGCGCGGTGGTGGTTTTTGACAGGCAATTGAGCTGGATGATGTCCGACAACTCGACCCCTGCCACCGTCCCCTTGAAGAGGCTGGTTTCCTTGAGGACCCTTTTAATGATTTTGCGCAATTCGTTGATGTCGAAGGGCTTTTCAATGTAGTGGAGGCCGCCTTTGGCCAGCGCCTCGTTTTTATATTCCGGGGATGGGTAGGCGGTCATCACGATGACCCCGGTCTTGGGGTATCGGTTTTTTACCTCGACCAGCAGCTCGAGGCCGCTGATTCCAGGCATCTTGATGTCGGTGATGATCAGGTCCACCGGATTGGCGGCGAGAATTTTGAGCGCCTCTTCCCCGGATGAGGCGGTAATGATGTCGACTTTGAGTGATTCATGATTTAGGTTTTTTTGCAGCGACCAGATCATGTCCTCTTCGTCATCGACGATTAATATTTTTTTCATATTACTTTTCCCGCTTGGCTGTCTTTGCTTTGGGTGACCCTCAGGCTTGCTGGTTCCTACTTTTATTGATTACAAATACTGTGCCATGCGAGCAATGGCGGGTTTAATTATGGGTTGTCGCTGGAAAGCCTTGTGGGCCGGGCGTTGGCCGGTGGGCAAGAGTTGGGTGCTTGACAGGGGGTTGCTGGTCAATATCTGGTCAGGTGGCCGGAGACTGGTCGTTTTTCAGCTTGTCGCGCAAGGTTGTTCGTGAAATGTCAAGAACGGCGGCGGCCCGCGTTTTGTTGTGGCCGGTGGCCTGCAGTACCCGTTTGATGTGGCGAGTGGTCATTTGGTCAAGGGTGAGCAGGGTGGGCTCTGTCTGGTCGATGCCGGCATTGGGTTGGTTGAGGTTGAGGATCTGGGGGTCGATCCACTCGTTGCGGCAGAAGATTACCGCGCGTTCGATGGCGTTTTTAAGTTCGCGGATGTTGCCGGGCCAGGCGTAATTGCGGATAGCCGTTTCCGCCGCCAAGCTGAATCCTCTGATTTGTTTGTTGAGCTCCCGGTTGAATTGGCGGAGAAAAAAATTGGCGAGCAGCAAGACATCGTCGCCGCGCTCCTGCAAGGAGGGCAGTTTGAGTTGCAGCACATTCAACCGGTAATAGAGATCTTCTCTGAAGGTCCCTTGCTTGATTTCTTGCTTGAGGTTGACGTTGGTGGCGGCAATTATCTTGATGTTTACATGAACATCCTTGACCCCGCCGACCTTGCGGAAGGTTGATTCTTCGATCAGGCGGAGAAGGATTGGTTGCAGGGCCAGGGGCAGGTTGCCGATTTCATCGAGAAACAGGCAGCCGCCGTCGGCCATTTCAACGAGCCCTTTTTTGTCGGCCTTGGCATCGGTAAAGGCCCCTTTTTCATAACCGAACAGCTCTGATTCAATGAGGTTGGCGGAGAGGGTTCCGCAGTCCACCTTGATAAAGACGGCGTTGCCGCCGCCCCGGTCATGGATGGCCCGGGCGACCAGCTCTTTGCCGGTGCCGGTTTCGCCGGTAATCAACACCGGGCACCTTACCTCGGCCGCGGTTTTAATCTCTTCTTTGAGGCGGAGCACTTCCTTGCTGGTGCCGATGATCTGCTCAAGACCCATGGGCTTTTGCGCCAGGAACACCTTTTTGCTTAACAGTCTGGCCTGCATGGTGCGGGTCAGGATAGTTTTAAATTCGATCAGGTCAAAGGGTTTGAGGATGTAGTCAATGGCCCCGGCCTTGAGGGCCTCCACCGCGGTTTTGGCGTCATTCATCCCGGTGAGCATTACGATGTCGGGATCACCGGTGATTTTTTTAATGCGGCTGATCAAATCGATGCCGTTGATGTCCGGCAGGCCGATATCCAGAAAAATAAGATCGATGATCTGGCTGCCGAGTATTTCCAAGGCTTGGGCGCCGCTGGCAGCGGTGAAGACGGTGAAGCCTTCCTTTTTTACCGTCTTGCTCAGGGAAAAAAGCATGTCAGAGGAATCATCGATCAGCAGCACTTTGCCCATTATTTTGCGTCAGCCTCGAAAAACATGATAAAGGTTGTGCCTTCTTCCGCACCGGTGTCGATGTAGATGGAGGCGTTGTTTTCTTGCATGATCCGGTAAACAATGGACAGCCCCAACCCGGCGCCGTCATGTTTGGTCGTGAAAAAAGGCTCAAAGACCTTGTCGGCGATCTCGTCGGGAATCCCCGAGCCGGTATCCTTGAAGTGGACCACCACCTGCTCGGTGGAGGTTGACAGCCCGGGGAAGGTGATGCTGTAGTTTTCAAGCATCACGGCATCGGGCTGTTTTGCTTTGATCTCAATGCTGCCCTTTTGGCCGATGGCGTCGATGGAGTTGAGGATCAGGTTCAGGAAAATCTGCTGGATCTGGCTGGGGTCGGCGATGATCTCCGGCAGGTTCGGATCGTAATCTTCCCGGAAGGTGATGTGATTTTTGAGCAGCCGTGCGTTGATCAGGGGTTTGATGTCGTTGATGATGCCGGCAAGAGAGGTCTTGGCCTTTGATGGTTTGGGGGGGCGGGCATAGGTGAAGAAATCGGTGAGCAGTTCATTGAGCCGGTCAACCTGGTTGATAATCCTGCGGATGTATTCCTTTTTCTCGTCATTTTTAGCAAGATTTTCATCAATTGATTGCGACATGGTTTTTATGCCGGCCAGCGGGTTTCTTACCTCGTGGGCCACGGCGGACGCGATTTCGGCAATGGTGCTCAGCCGGTTCATTTTTTCCATTTCCTTGCGGATCTGCTTGATGCCGGTGATGTCGGTGAAGGAGACAATAATGCCTACGGTGTTGTTGTTGGCATCGTCGCGGGCGGCAATGGTGAAGCCCAGGGTTCGTTCGTGCCCTTTGCTGGTGCGCAGTGCCAATTCGTCATTTTTCTGGGGCAGGGACTGGGAGATGTCGGTCAGGATATGGGCGGCGGCATCCCCAAAGATTTCGGAAAGCTTTTTTCCCTCGATATCGGTGGCAAAGCTCTTGAGGAGCTGCTTGCCGTTGGGGTTGCAGGAGATAATTCTGCCGTCGAGATCAAGAACCATCAGCCCGTTGCTCAGGCTTTGGATAATGGATTCGGAGAATTTTTTCTCGTTTTCCAGTTTGTCGATGGTTTGCTTCAGGTTGTCGATGAGGTTGTAGAGCTGGTCTTCGATTTTTTTGCGTTCGATGAGCCCGGCCAGGATGTTGGCGATGGCCAGCAGCAGGTTGGTTTCCTCTTTTGTTTTTTGGTGGCCGTCCGCAACATAGAGGGCGATTACCCCGTGGACATCATCGCCGGAAAAGAGCGGCACGCAGTAGTGGCCGTGGGGGCTCATGCCTGGATGTTCCGGGTCGTGGTCGTCCGCGGTGTCGATAAACTGAATCTGACGGGTGGTGGCGGCCCGGCCGCATTGACATTGGTCAAAAGGAATTCGTTTGCACTGGGCCAGCTGTTCCCGGCTGAAGTTTTGGTGGGCCACAATCGAGAGGGTGTTTGATTCCTCATCGGTCAGCAGGATGGCCCCCTGGGGCAGCAGTTCGATGTCTTTCATCTGCAGGATGTTGTTGAGGGCGTGCTGCAGTTGTTCTTGAAGGGGGATCGCTTCCATGGAGATGGTGAGAATGGAATTGATGATCCGTTGATTCTGGTAGGTGTTTTTGGCCCTGGCCTCGCGGAGTTCCCATTCGGTTACGTCCCGGGCGTATACGATGTAGGACGTATTGTAATCGATATCAATCGGCGAAACGGAAAGTTCCAGGGGAAAGCGGTGGCCGTCGCAATGAAGCGCCTGTTTCTTGAACTGTTTGTTAAACAGCGAGGTGTCGCCTTTGGTGATATAGCCGGGGATGCCGATTTCGAAGGCCACGCAATGTTTATTGGGGAAGATCAAGTCGGGCAGTTTTTTGCCGAGAACTTTTTTGGCCGGCCAGCCGAAGATCGCTTCCGCCGCCGGGTTCCATGAGCTGATCCGTTTGTCCTGGTCAATGGTTATTACCGCAAAGTAAGCGTTTCTGATGGTGTCGAGGCTGTTGTTCTTGGTCTGCAGGCAGGCCTGGTCGATGGCGGCCGGCACCGCCGCCCGGATATTTTCTATGCATGAAGAGAGCAGGTTCAGTTCATCGCCTTTCAGAAGAGAATCGCAGGTTTTTTTGATGGTCAGCCCTTTGATCCGCTGCAGTTGCCGGCAGAGCCCCTGAATTTTTCCGGAGGTCAAGTAGCTGGCCAAGACGGCGGTCATGGTCAGCACCAGGGCGAGCAAGGCGTTTTGTCGTCTACTGCTGTTCAGGATGACGCTTTGCGCCGAAGCCGGAACCCCGGCTGGGCTGAGGGCGGCAAAAAGGATTGCGCCTTTGTAGGAGTTGTAGTCGAGGGAGGCCTGTTCGATCACCCGGTAGCGATTTGTCGTCTCCCGCAGCTTGCTGCCGGCGGCCAGGAGTTCCGGGGTGCTGCTGGCGATGATCTGTTGATCAACGCCGTTGATCAAGGCCAGGATTTGGTTGTCTTCCTGAGGCGAGACCGAGTCCTGCAGGAATCTGTCGTCAATGATGGTTGCCAGCATCAGGGTGGCGAGGGTTCGGCCTTGTTCATGGTCGAGGCTATGGCTGGTAACGAGATAGGGGCGGTGGTCGGCGGTAGCCAGCAGGTTTTTGTCCTTGCTCATCTGCAGCAGCTCGGCGGATGGGTGCAGCAAGGCTTGGGGGGTGGCAACCCCATTATGGTTGTATGCCTCGCTGACCATGCCGAGCTGGTCGATCAGCAAGGCGTGGCTGATCTGGGGGAAGTTTTTCATAACCTCCGGCTCGGGCAGCCAGGCCGGCGGTCTGTTGTAGGTTTCGATCCGGTCGAAATCGAGCTGTTGTCTGGTTATGACATGGTCATAGAATTTTTTGCCGGCGGTGATGATGGTGGCGGCCTGCTGAAGGGCTTTGGTCCGCCGATCAAAATTGGAGAGATCTTCCCAGAATTTGTGACTGAGCCGCTCTCGGCTGTTGCGATCAAGTTCGTGGCGCAGCCGTAGGTCCAGGGCGACTCCGGACAGCAAGCCGACCGTTACAAGGAGTATTGCCATCTTTATGAACAGGGGATGGCTTTGGGTCAGGTTGTGAAAAGTTGCCTTGAGGTTCATAATTTTTGGCGGCCGTCTTCTTTTTTTTTTAAACTTGCAGGCAAGTATTCCATCTTTGTTTTAGGAGGGCAACCTTTAAAAGGGGTAAGCGTAATTTTTTGATATTACTAGAAAATTTATTAATTTAATTCTTAATCTCTACCTCCGGCCTCCTGGTTTGCCTAAATGATAATTTTCGATTTTCAAGAAATCAAAAATTGGCCTTGGTCGCTTTTTTTTGGGGGTAAACCCATCTTGTTTTTTTATAGTTCTTTTTTGTTCTCCGCTGTTTTCCGTGCGAAACAAAAATGTCCGCCATCTTCCAATTTGTAAACTTTGCGACAAAAAGCCCCTTGCCGCAAAGATCTGCTTTTTTCTGAATAACTTGCCTGAGTTCTTTTATCTCGCCGGAATTGCATTGTTTTGTGACTTGCTGCGCAAGCTGGCATGGCCATTGCTCTATGGGTCTGTAAACACAGATGAATCCAGGCCGGGGAAAAGTTGGTCCTTACCCTTTTTCCCGCCTGTAAACAGGAGTCACGCCATGCAAGCAGTATTGGATGAAAGACGGGGGCAGATCCACCGCAAGGGGGAAGCGCCCTTTGCCATGTCTTGTAACAAAGATAGCCTGGCCGGCGCCGTCAGCCAGCGCGCCTGTGTGTTTTGCGGCTCCCGGGTGGTGCTCTATCCCATCGCCGATGCCCTGCATCTGGTGCATGGCCCCATCGGCTGCGCGGTCTATACCTGGGATATTCGCGGCGCCTTGTCGTCCGGCCCCGAGCTGCACCGCATGAGTTTTTCCACCGACATGCAGGAGATTGATGTCATTTTCGGCGGCGAGAAAAAACTCTACCAGGCCCTGATCGAGCTCATTGATCGCCATCAGCCCAAGGCCGCCTTTGTTTATTCGACCTGTATCGTCGGTCTGATCGGGGATGACCTCAAAGCGGTCTGTCGCAAGGTTGCCGAGGAAAAAGGGATTCCGGTGCTGCCGGTGCAGTCGGAAGGGTTCAAGGGCAACAAGCGGGCCGGTTACGCGGCGGCCTGTAATGCCATGCGCCAATTGGTCGGCACCGGGGATGTCACCGGGATCAGCAAACACAGTATCAATATCCTCGGTGATTTCAATCTGGCCGGCGAGATCTGGCTGATCCGCGAATATTTCGAAAAAATCGGGGTTGAGGTGGTCGCCAATATCACCGGCGACGGTCGTATCGATGACCTCAAGCGTTGCCACGGCGCGGCCCTGAATGTGGTCCAGTGTTCCGGCGCCACCATGGATCTGGCCAATATGATGGAGAAGGATTTCGGGGTGCCCTCCATCCGGGTTTCCTATTTCGGGGTCGAGGATATGGCCGAATCCCTCTATGCGGTGGCTGATTTCTTTAAGGATCAGGAGATGATCGATAAAACCCGAGCGCTGGTCAAGGCGGAGCTGTCGGCCTTGCTGCCGCAAATCCAGCAATACCGGCAGGCCCTGACCGGCAAGAAGGCGGCGATCTACGTGGGCGGCGCCTTCAAGGCCTTTTCCCTGGTCAAGGCCTTCCGGCTCCTGGGCATGGAGGTGGTGATGGTCGGCTCCCAGACCGGCACCCCGGAGGATTATCAGGAACTGGAAGAGATCACCGATCCGGGCACCATTATTGTCGATGACGCCAACCCCCTGGAGCTCTCCTCTTTTCTCAAGGAAAAGGAGGTGGACATCTTTGTCGGCGGGGTCAAGGAGCGGCCGATTGCCTATAAGCTCGGCGTAGCCTTCTGCGATCATAATCACGAACGCAAAGAGATCCTGGCCGGGTTTGCCGGCATGCTCAATTTCGCCCGGGAGGTGTACTCCTCGGTGATGAGCCCGGTCTGGCGGTTTGTGCCGAGAAGGGATGTTTAAGGTTTAGCCGCCAATCACACGAAATTTTTAGAGATTAAAGAACGAGGTTTTGCCATGACCAAGATGCCGCCCAATTATATTTCCACCACCAATGCCTGCAAGCTGTGCAAGCCTTTGGGGGCCTGTCTGGCTTTTCGGGGGGTGGAAGGCACCGTCCCTTTTCTGCACGGTTCCCAGGGCTGCGCCACCTATATGCGGCGCTATGTGATCAGCCATTTTAACGAGCCCATTGATATCGCCTCCTCCTCCTTGGGCGAGAAGCATGCGGTTTACGGCGGCGGGCCCAATCTCAAGCTGGGGCTCAACAATGTCACTCAAAAATATAATCCGCAGCTGATCGGCATCGCCACCACCTGTCTGACTGAAACCATCGGTGACGACGTCGGTGGGCTGCTTGATGAATATCGGCGGGAATTTGGCGGCCGGCGCGGCGCGCCGTTGCTGGTCAATGTTGCCACCCCCAGTTATTCCGGCACCCACATGGAAGGGTTTCATGCCGCGGTTCATGCCCTGGCTTCCCAGTTGGCCCGGGGCGGCGCCCGGACTGAAGCCGTCAACCTGCTGCCCGGCTTTGTTTCGCCCGCCGATCTGAGGCATCTCAAAGAGTTGGTCGCGGCCTTTAACCTTGAGTGCACGGTGTTGCCCGATATCTCCGACACCTTGGACGGCGAGGCCTTGGCGGATTATCCGTTGATACCCGAAGGCGGCACCAAGATCAAGGATATCCGCGCCATGGGCCGGGCCCGGGCCACCATCGAGTTCGGTTATACCCTGGATGAGCAGATCGCCGCCGGTCGTTTTCTGGCGGAGACCTTTGCCGTCCCCCTGTACCGGTTGGGAACCCCGATCGGCCTTAGGGAAACCGATCGGCTTTGTAAGCGGCTCAGCGAGTTGAGCGGGCAGGCACTGCCAGCCCGATACGCCTCCGCCCGCGGGCGGCTGGTGGACGCCATGGTCGACGGCCATAAATACCTGTTCGGCAAAAAGGCGGTGCTTTACGGCGAGGAGGATCTGGTGGTTGGGCTGGTCTCGTTTCTCGCCGAGATCGGGGTGCAACCGGTTCTCTGCGCCACCGGGGGCAGGAGCGGCAACTTTGCCCGGGCCGTGGCCGAGGCGGTTGCGGAAACGGGGTTGCCGGCGCCCGAAGCCCATGAGGGCATGGACTTTTTTGATATCAGCGAACAGGCGCGCACCCTGGCCCCGGATCTGATCATCGGCCACAGCAAGGGCTATCCCCTGGCCCGGGAGCTGGATATCCCCCTGCTGCGGGTCGGCTTTCCCATCCATGATCGGGTCGGCGGCCAGCGCATCCTCCATGTCGGTTATCAGGGCGCCCAGCAGCTGTTCGATCTGATCGCCAATGCGATGATCGAGGTTAAACAACGCAAGTCACCGGTGGGCTACAGCTATATGTAACTATTCAGCAAGACCACATCTGCTGCGTCATCATCCTGTTCGCATACGGATGTAAGGCTCACAGGGCTCTTCCTGGCATCCGGAGTCTCGCCAGCTTGCTTACCTGCAGCACTGCTGAATAGTTACAGTACCGATTTGGGATTTTTATGCATTTTTAAACTTTGGCGGAATAATTTTAGTCATTTTTTAAAAAAATGAACATTGAATTCATAAATATAGTGGAGAAAACATCATGGAAAACATCAACAAAGATCTGAGCCGTCACCCCTGTTTCAACCCTGCCGTCAAAGGCCAGGCCGGTAGAGTCCACCTGCCGGTGGCGCCCAAATGCAACATCAAATGTAATTTCTGTAATCGCAAATACGATTGCGTC
>DUZU01000046.1 GCA_013349285.1 Deltaproteobacteria bacterium
CTATACCCGAAAAGTCGTTTCGCTCAATATTGCCAGGAGTTTTTAGCGGATCAACCGCCCCCCCTTAGCTACCCACCTTCAGCCGCATGCTGATATCAACCGCCTTTGCCGAATGGGTAAGGGCGCCGACCGAGATAAGATCAACCCCGGTGGCGGCAATTTCGTGCACATTGTCAAGATTTACTCCGCCGGAGGCCTCGACCAGGGCCCGGCCGCCAATCAGTTTTACGGCTTGGGCCATTAAGGCCGGGGTCATATTGTCGAGCATGATTATTTCAACCCGGGCCGCCAGACACTCCTCAACCTGGGCCAGGTTTTCGGTTTCCACCTCGATCTTGATGGTGTGGGGCACCGCGAAGCGGGCCTTGTCCACCGCCTTTTGAATGGAGCCGCAGGCCGCGATATGATTATCCTTGATCAGAACGCCGTCAGCCAGGTTAAAACGATGATTATGGCCGCCGCCGATCCGAACCGCATACTTTTCCAATGCCCGGAGGCCCGGGGTGGTTTTTCGGGTATCAACGATTTTGGCCGTAAAGCCCGCGATTTTTTCGACAAAAGCCGCGGTCAGGGTGGCAATGCCGCTCAGCCGCTGGGCAAGATTAAGGGCCACCCGTTCCGCGGTCAATAAATCGACCACCGGCCCGGTGGCGCTGAAGATCTTATCTCCCACCGCAACCCTGCTGCCGTCCTTAACCATTGCATGACAATCAACCGCCGGATTGCGGGTTTGAAAAACCATAGGCACGATCTCGTCGATACCGGCCGCGACAAAACTCTCTTTGGCAATAAACTCAGCCATCCCGACTTGCTCCCGACTGAAGATGGCCTGGGTGGTAATATCGCCCAGGCCGATATCCTCGGCGAGAAACAACTCTATATCACGGCTTAAACGTTGTCGGTCCATAACTCATCAGCTCAATGGGTAGATTGAACCTGCCACAAATCCCCTTGGCGGCAGGCGGTTATTTCAAAAGGCGTTTGCTCGTTGCCGCCGACAATGGTCATTACCACCGATCGACAGATCATCTCCCCGGACTTTATAACCGGCCGCGGCGTTGCCTTGAAGGTAATGGCGGTCTGCGCATTGGTCCATTGCTCAGTATTATAGGAGGCGGTTTCTTGTAAAACCGTGTGGAGTTTTTCAAGATCAGTCTGCTTCAGGTCGGCCAGCCTGATCGGGCCGGGGTCGCGAAAGGTGAGTTGCGGCCTGATCTCCTGGGTGGCGACACAGCCGCTTACCAAAAACATGACTAACAGAAGAGGTGATAAATATTTGCCGATAGACTTTTTCATGTAAATATGACCTCGGTGAGATTGTGAGTGAACTTTTCAATACAACGGCCTTTTCCGTGCTGTCAAGGATAAAGGGGGCGGCGGCC
This sequence comes from Deltaproteobacteria bacterium, assembly GCA_013349285.1. GTDB lineage: Bacteria > Desulfobacterota > Desulfobulbia > Desulfobulbales > Desulfurivibrionaceae > DUZU01. The sequence goes on from DUZU01000046.1 coordinate 1,383, forward strand.
ATTACTTTGCCCGGGTCGCATTGATTGCTCGCTTTCCTGAAAACGGTATGGTAAAAAAATAAATTATTAGTATTATTAACTAGTTCCCGACAAAATAATGACAAACTATTCTCTGGTTAATCTTCTAATCCTCGTCTTGGTGGGGATAATCTCCGGGTTCATTAATACCCTGGCCGGTGGCGGATCATTTCTCACCATCCCGGTCCTTATTTTTATGGGGCTGCCCGCCACCGTGGCCAACGCGACCAACCGGCTCGGGGTTTTTTTGCAAAGCTGCACCGCGGTGAAAACGTTTCAGGGTTACGGCGTTTTTGATCTGCGCTTCAGTTTGATTGCCGCCATTCCCGCGACCATCGGCAGCGTGGTGGGCGCCTACGGCGCTACCATGGTCAGCGATACGGCTTTCAAGAAATATCTCGCCGTGTTTATGATTGTTATGACCCTGGCCGGCTTTTTAAAACCCGGGCAAATGCTGGCCAAACGGCAGGTAACCTATACCCCGGCGCGCTGGGCCGCCATCTGGGCCATATTTTTCATGATCGGCTTTTATGGGGGCTTTATCCAGGCAGGGGTGGGATTTCTGATCCTGGCCGGAATGCTGCTGACCGGCTTTGATTTTGTTGCCGGCAATGCCACCAAGACCTTTATTATTCTGGTGTTCACCTTTGTTTCGCTGGTTATTTTTATCATAGCCGGTAAAGTGGAATATATACCGGGACTGGCCCTTGGCATCGGCAGTATGATCGGCGCGGCAATCGGCTCCCGCACCACGGTTTTAAAGGGCAACGCCTTTGTCCAGAAATTTGTGGTGGTCATGGTCGTTATTTTTTCCATCATGCTCTTAATTAGGTAAGTTCCATCCGGAATAAAAATATTTGATGGCAAATATGTTCAAGTTTCTACATGCGGCGGACATTCATCTCGACAGCCCCTTACGGGGATTGGAAACATATGATGACGCCCCGGTGGAACAGATAAGACAGGCTACCAGAAGGGCTTTTGACCGGCTGATCAGCTTGGCCCTTGACGAGCAGGTGGCCTTTGTCCTGATTGCCGGCGATCTTTATGACGGCGACTGGAAGGATTACAATACCGGCCTGTTTTTCTGCAACCGGATGTCCAGATTGGCCGCGGCCGGCATTGACGTCTTCATCGTCTCCGGCAACCATGACGCGGCCAGCCAGCTTACCAAGGCGTTACCGCTGCCGAAAAATGTCCATCTTTTTTCCAGCAAAAGGCCGGAATCTAAAAAAATCGAATCCTTGGGCGTTGTCATCCATGGCCAGAGCTACGCAACCAGGGTGGTCGCCGACAATATTGCCAAACAATATCCTCCGGCAGAACCGGGTTGGCTCAACATCGGCCTGCTGCACACCGCCCTTTCCGGCCGCGAAGGGCATGAACCCTACGGCCCCTGCACCATTGACGATTTAACGGCAAAAGGCTACGCCTATTGGGCGCTGGGCCACATCCACAAACGGGAGGAGGTTTGCGCCGATCCCTGGATCATCTTTCCCGGCAACATTCAAGGCCGGCACATAAAGGAAACCGGTCCCAAGGGCGCGACCCTGGCCCTGGTAGACAACGGCCGGGTGCTCAAGGTTGAAGAGCGCTCACTCGATGTGCTCCGCTGGCATAGCTGCCAGGTTGACCTCAGCGGCTGTGAGGCCATGGACCAGGTCCCGCAACGGGTCCAGGCCATGCTTGAAGAGTTGCAAACCGACCATGATGGCAACCTGCTGGCAATCAGGTTGATTCTGTCGGGCAGCACCTCGCTCCACGGGCAATTGCTGGACGAGTCCGGGGCGCTTACCGATTATTTCCGCGGCCTGGCAACCGGCCTTGGCGAGATCTGGCTGGAAAAGGTATTGTTTCAAACTTCTCGCATCCATAGCCTAGACGAAATCTTAGGTGACGACACCCCGATTGCCGAGCTCATCAATTCAATCAGCCGCCTGGAAATGGATCGGGCGGATTGTCTGGAGATAGTGCCGGAGCTGGCCGGCTTTAAAAGCAAGCTGCCGCCGGAACTTCTTAGAAACAATGACATCTTCCGATCTGACTCCCCAGAACAGAGCCATGATCTTTACCAGGAGGTCAAGGAAATCCTCATCGCCAAACTGCTCAAGCAGGGGGGGGGGAGATGAAGATCAAAACCCTGATCCTGGCTGCCTTTGGCCACTTTACCGACCTGACCATAGATCTTGCGTCGGAACGCCCGGGCCTGCATCTGATTTATGGGGCCAATGAGGCCGGGAAAAGCAGCACCCTCAGGGCTCTTAAGGCATGGCTCTTCGGTTTTGCCGAACGAACCAGCGACAATTTTATCCATCCCAATCCCAAATTGCTGGTGGGCGGCACCCTGGTTCGGGAAGATGGTCAGGAGCTCACTTTTTTCCGCCGCAAAAAAAGAAAGGCGGATATCTGCGACCAACACGATAATATCGTTGCCCCGGCCGTCCTGGCCTCTTTTTTGCCGGTAACCGAGCAGGCGATATTTGAAACCCTCTACGGCCTCAGCCATGAAGAGTTGCTGCAGGGCGGGGCAAACATTCTGGCCCAGGAGGCCGACCTCGGCCAGGCCCTGTTTGCCGCAGGGGCGGGCATTTCCTCCTTACGTAAGATCCAGGACGATCTCGACCGGGAAGCCTTGGAGCTCTTCAAAGCCAGCGGCAGTGTGCCTGAAATCAATCAACTGCTGCGAAAATATAAAGAACTTCAAAAAAAGGCCAACGAGTTGATGCTTTCCAGCCGGGAGTGGCAGGAATTGGATCGCGCCCTGGCCGATGCCCAAAAACGGCTTAAGGCGGTGGAGGATATCCGGGCGCAAAAGGCGGCTGAACTGCTAAGACTCAACCGGATCAAGCAGGCTCTCCCCCAACTCGAACTGCGCAGGAAACTTCAGCAGGAACTCGCCGCCCTGGGCCAGGTCCGGATTCTCCCTGATGATTTTGCGAAAAGAAGGCGGGAGATCGAGAAAAATCTCCACACCCTCAAGGCGGTCCGGCAATCCAACGAGGAAAAGCTCGCGGCGCTGGATACGGAATTGGCCGCCATCCCCCCTTTTAACGAACTCCTTGATTTTGCCGAGGCCATTGAAGATCTCCATCAACGACTGGGAGGAATCAAAACAGCCTTGAACGATCGGCCCGAAAGGGAAGGGCAACGCAAGGCCGCAAAAAGCGAGGCGGCCGGCCGCCTAAAGCTGGTTCGCCATGATTTGCCCTTGGCAGAGGTGGAAACCCTTCGCCCCCTGCTCATCAAAAGAAACTCGATCATCAACCTGGCTTCAAGATATAACGTCTTGGAGCAACGGATCTCCAAAGCCACCAAGCAGCTGCTTGCCCTTGATAACAGCCGGCAACGGGTGGCCGAGCGGTTTAAACTGCTGCCAGGCAGACAAGACAACTCCGGCCTGGAGCAGGCGATCAGGAACGCAAACAGGGCAGGGACGATTGATGAGCGGGTGGCCGCGCTCAGCAATGAAATCAAGATCGAGAGCAACGCCTGCCTCAACCGACTGCAACAAATCGGCCTGCTGGAGCTTAACAATCTCGACCTGCTGATGACGGTTTCTTTGCCCATGGATAAAACGATTATCCGCTATAATGAGCTTTTTCGGCTGTTTGAAAACTCGCAAAAGACTCTTGAAAAAGAGCAACTCCAGACCCTTGCCGAACTAAGGGAGGTGGAAACCAAGCTACAGGAGTTAAACCGGGCCGGCTCCATCCCCACCGAAGCTGAGTTGCAGCAGGTTAGGGCGGAGCGTGATCATGGCTGGCAGCTGTTGCGGAAAAAGTGGCTTCAAGGAGAAGATACTGGCCAAGATGAGGCAACCTATACCATTGCGGGCCTTAATTTGCCGGACACCTTTGAACATCGGCTGCAACTGGCCGACACCACCGCCGATCGTCTCCGCTGGGAATCAGAGCGGGTTCATAACTTCGCCACCCTCACCGCCAAGCAGGAGGAATTGAACGGGGTTCTGGCCGAACTTGCCAAGCTGATCAACGATGCGGCCGTAACTTTTGCCAAAACCGACAATGAGTGGCGCCAGCTCTGGGCGGACAAAGGGATAAGCCCATTGCCGCCGAACGAAATGCTTACCTGGCTAAATGAATTTGAAAAAATTCGTCAGGCGGCCATCGAATTAAACAAAAAGCAGGCAGAGCTATCAGCTCAACAAGCAGAGAGAAGCCGCCTTAAGGAGAAGCTGCTTGCCGAATTGACCAAGCTCGGCGACCAGATAGGGTTTACCGATGAGCTGCTTGAGCCGGTGCTGAACCGCTGCGAGCAGGTGCGCGACAAAACAGCCAAAAACAATGAGTTACACAAAAAACTTCAAGACGAGCTCGAAGAGTTTGACACCAGGTTGACCGAGGAGGCCAACGAAAAAGCAATTGCGGAAAACGACCTCACCCACTGGCGGCAACAGTGGCAGGCGACCATGGCCGAACTCGGTGCTGGTAGAACTATTCTGCCCGATGAAGCCAACGAGATTATCGAAAACCTGCAACAGTGTTTTATTCTGCTTAAAGAGGCGGATGATTTTCACAAGCGAATTTCGGGCATTGATCGAAATGTGGAAAACTTCCGCCAAGAGGTTGCCCAGCTCCTCTCCAGGATCGCCCCGGATTTATCGGGCCGCGTCTCAAACGAGCAGGCTGTTCTTGAACTTTATGGCCGCCTGGCCAGGGCCAAAGAAAATAAAAACCATTTTTTAAGGCTCGGCAAGGAGCTTGCCGATCATCAAGAGAGGGATCGGCAAACGGCCACCGAAATCGCCAGCCACCTGGGCCAACTTGATGAATTTTGCCGAATAGCCGAGTGCCGGGAGATAGGCTTACTGGACGAGGCTGAACGAAAATCACAAACCTTTCGCGAGCTGTCCGCCCGCATCGCCGAGAGTGAAAAACTGCTGATCGAGGGGGCGGCCGGTTTTTCGATCAGCGAGCTGGAAGCCCAGGCCATGGATATCAGTCCGGATCAGCTGCCCGGCCTAATTCAGCCCCTGGAACATCAGATCAGGAATGAAATTGCCCTTCAGATCAAAGAACTTTCCGAGTTGATCGGCGAGAAACGGGCCAGACTGCAACAGATGGACGGCCGGGGCGAGGCCGGGGAAGCGGCGGAGGAGGCCGCTCAGGTGTTGGCTAAACTGGGCCGGGTTGCCGACCGCTATGTTAAGCTCAAGCTTGCCTCCAAGGTGCTCAAAGATGAGATCGAGCGCTTTCGCAGTGAGAATCAGGACCCGGTCCTCAAGATCGCCTCGGACTATTTCCGGGAGCTGACCATTAACTCCTTTGCCGGATTGCGAGCCGAGGAAAATGAGCAGGGCCAACTGGTGGTGGTCGGCCTCCGGCCGAAAACCGCGCCGGTGCATGTCGAAGAGATGAGTTCCGGCACCCGGGACCAGCTCTACCTGGCCCTGCGCCTGGCCGCGCTGAGATATCGGCTGGCCGGCCATGCGCCCATGCCTTTGATCGTTGATGACATCCTGGTAAATTTTGATGACGCCCGCTCCCTGGCCACTCTGCGGATTTTCGCTGAACTGGCCGAAATCAACCAGGTTATTCTCTTCACCCATCACCGCAGGGTGGTCGAACAGGCGCAATCCCTAGACAAGAAATACTGCACCCATATCCATGAAATATAAGCGGACATGGGCTGACATTTCGGGGCCGCAGAGATAAAGGTACTGGTTTCGCGGAACATTTTTGAACGACGACTGTCTTAAAAAGTAATGATTTTCCTTAAGCAACATAGGATTCAAGTTGACAAATTTATCCCTACCGCTATGATTTTGTAATAAAATTAAATACCGAGGAGGCTCTTTTTAATGGTTACCCCTGAACAATCATCTGCAAGTTATGTAAAAAAAGAAACTTTACTGATCGTGGGGCTGTGCTGCCTGGTGGCTGGTTTTCTCGCCGGAATCGTCTTCAGTGTCTACAAAGCCCCGGCCGGCGGCGGAACTCAGGTTGCCACCACCGGGCAGGCTCAGCAATCACCGGATATTTCCGCTGAACAGAGCACGCAGATCTTGCAACTCGAACGGGAGGTGTTGACCAATCCGAATAACGGCCAGGCCTGGACCAGTCTCGGTCATCTTTATTTTGACACCAACGAACCGGAAAAAGCGATCAAGGCCTATACCAAATCATTGGCGATCCTGCCAAATAACCCGGATGTGCTCACGGACCTGGGGGTAATGTACCGGCGGGTCGGCAACGCCAAGCAGGCCATCGAGTCCTTTGATCAAGCGATCAAGGCAAACCCGAAACATGAAACCGCCCGCTTCAATAAAGGCATCGTCCTGCTCTATGACGTCAAAGACCAGCCGGGAGCCGTTGCCGCCTGGCAGAGCCTGGTCCAAATCAACCCCATGGCCACGGCGCCCAACGGCAAACTCGTCAAGGAAATCATTACCGAGATGACCAGCCAGAAACAATAAAGATTCCGGCTGGTTATAAAATCAGCTTCTTTCTTTGACATCAAGGATGTTGCGGTAATATCTTATATATTTTTTTTTGAATTTAACTAAGGGCTGCTTCGGCAGTATATTCAGCTGATGGGCAAAGAAAATCGCCGCGCTCCCCGCTTTGAATCCAACCTGCCGGTTACCCTTACCTTCATGGAATCTGAAGGTAAGGTGATCGGTGAGCCCGTGCTCGGCAGCATAAACGATATTTCCACGTTCGGGGCGCGGGTCACCGTGCCCCGGATTAAAAGCGGTGAGCTGCATATCTTTTACTCGTTCAATGACAATGAGGATCGGGTGATAAACCTTGAGGTTGTCGACATTGAATTTACCAGAAAGCTGATTATTCCGGCGCAGCCGGTGTGGTTCGACCATATGCTGACCACACCGAACCGGCCATTTCAGCTCGGCCTGGAATTTATCACCGACCCCGGCAACCCGGATGTATCAAGAGTGCACAAGCTGGTTACCGATCAAAAAAATATCGGCAAAAACTGGTTTCAGAAATTATTCGCCATCGGTTGACTCAACCCTTACTTGGCAATATACCAATTAAGTAGTCCTTTCGGTTTAACCAGGGCGGCGGGGTAGTTAACCTCTACCCCGGGTTTATTGTTGTTGATCTCTTCAAATATTTTTTTCTTGTCATTGCCGCTTATCAGCATAAAGATGTTCTGCGCCTGATTTATCGCCGAAAGACTTAAGGTGACCCTGGGAACAACAGGATTGCCCTGTAACCCGTCACAGGCAACAACCATCCTTTTTTCGCTCAACAACGGGGTTGTAGGAAACAATGAGGCGACATGCCCATCCGGCCCCATGCCTAAAAGGATGAGATCGAAACCGCTCCCCGGCTTGCCGGCCGCCCGATCCTTAAAAAACAATTCTATTTCCTGCTGATAGCGCTGGGCAGCAAGAGCCGGCGATGCATCTTCCCCCTCCATGCGATGAATATTGGCCGCAGGAACCAGCCCCTTGTGGAGCAAGGTATCAAAGGCTAATTTATAATTGCTGGCCGGGTCGGTTGGCGGCACACAACGCTCATCTCCCCAGAAAACATGGGTTTGTTGCCAGGGCATCTTTTCGACAAAAGGGGAGGAGCCCAGAAGCTCATAGAGAAATGCCGGGGTTTTGCCACCGGTAAAAACAATGGAAAAATAACCTTTCTCCGCGACCGCCGCCCGGGCAAGTTTGACAATATCACCGGCAACCCCATCGCTTAACTGCATAATCGTATCAAAGTGATAAACCTGCATGAGCTTAGCCTTTCATCAGAAGATTAATCATCTCTTGGGATTTTTCAGGCCCCAAACTGCCGGCGGGATAAAACTGCAGATCATCCTTGTTCATCAGGCAATTTTCACAAAATTGCAGAACCGGCGTAATAAAAGACCAGGATAATTCAACCCCGTCCTGCCGCCAGAAAAGCATATGATCGCCTAAGATACAATCGAGCAGCACCATCTCATAGGCGCCGAGCTCGGTTTTGGAAATAACGCTGTTATATTTAAAATCCATGGTCACCGGCCGCAGACACTCCTTGGCGCCTGGATTTTTGGTCTGGAAACTCAACGAGATCTTCTCTTCCGGATAAACCCCCAGGATCAGCCGATTGGCCAGGATATTTTCATCAAGAACATTGCGGAACATGGAGTGGGGAACGTTCTTGAACTGGATGACAATCTTGGTCTCCTTGCGCTCCATGCGCTTGCCGGAAACCAAATAAAAAGGCACATTACGCCAACGCCAGTTATCGATATAAACCCGCAACATGGCAAAGGTCGGGGTCAGCGAATCAGGGGTCACCCCTGATTCGTCCCGGTAACCGCAAACCGGCTGGTTGTCGATCATCCCGGCCGCATATTGGCCCAAGATGAGATTGTCGTGATGGTTGTCAATATTCAGCGGTTTAAGCGCCCTGAAAACCTTGACCTTTTCATCCTGCACCCGTTCAGCCACAAAGTGCGAAGGCGGCTCCATGGCGGTAAGGGCCAAAAGCTGCATCAGGTGATTCTGGAACATATCCCGCAGCACCCCGGACTGTTCATAATAACCGGCCCGGTGTTCCACCCCCAGTTTTTCGGTGGTGACGATCCCCACATGATCGATAAAACTTCTATTCCAGAGCGGCTCGAAAATCGTATTGGCAAACCGCAGCATTAAAATGTTCTGCACCGTTTCCTTGGCCAGATAATGATCTATCCTGAATATCTGATGTTCGTTAAAGCTGTCGTGCAGGATCCGTTCAAGTTCGCGGGCTGAATCCAGATCGCGGCCAAAGGGTTTCTCGACCACGATCCGTGCCCAGTCTTCGCCGTCCTTGCCTTCAACGGCCAGGCCGGCCTGGCCGAGATGGGCGCCGATCACCGGATAAAGAGAAGGGGGGACCGCAAGGTAAAACATGCGGTTTTTTAAGGTATTGTTCTTTTGGTCAAGCCCGTCCAGAAAATCGGCAAGCTCAAGGTAGGAATCTCCATTGTCGTAGGTTATGGCCTGGTAGAATAATTTTTTTGAAAACTCAAGCCAACGCTGCTGGTCGACCTCGACCTGCTCGATTAAAAATCCATACAGCCGATCCTTGAAGACCTCATCGCTCATCACCGTCCGGCTTGCCCCTACAATATTGATCGGATCGGGCAGCGCATCGTGGATAAAAAGGTTGTACAGGGCGGGGATGAGTTTCCTGGCGGCCAGATCACCGGACCCGCCGAAAATAACAATGGAACATGGCCGCAGATCGCCTTTTGCAAAAAGATCGCAGGCGCCATATGCGGAACAGGCGGCAGATGATGCTGAAATCATGGCTTATCCCCGTTTATATTTTTTAAGCGACAACCGCCAAGCCCATCATTGTCCATGGCCGGAGGAGGGTTGTTCGCGACGGCACAAATGCAAGGGCGGTGAGCATCTGAAAAACAATCGCGGCCAACCCCGTGATATTCCACTATTTTGACAAAAAAACCTGACAACATGGAGTATACCACAGGTTAGATGATCAATGGATTAAGAAAATGATCAATTTTTGCCCGGCGGAATTACCCCTTGGATTTCCTTAATATAAATATCCTGCTGGGGAAAAGGAATTGTAATGTTACGCGCGGCGAAGATATTGTAAATATCCCTGAGCAGATTATGGGTTTCCCGCCCCTTGAGGCTCGGATCATCGACCCAGCAGAGCAGTTGGTAATCCAAGGAGGAGGGGCCGAAGGCCCGCAGCCGAACCCGGGGGGCCGGTTCCTTGGCAACAGCGGGGTTGCGCTCGGCCACCTCCAGCAGGGCGGCCTCGACCTCATCGAGATTGCTGCCATAGGCAACCCCGATCGGCACCCTGATCCGGAATCTGGGAATAGGGGCGCTTTCATTGATGATCTTTGAATTGGCCAGAATGGCGTTGGGGATGGTTATCAGCACATCATCCCTGGTCTTGAGCCTGGTCGAGCGGATACCGATTTCGACCACCTCGCCGCGGTCGTTATTATCAAGAATAATATAATCGCCCACCGCAAAGGTCCTGTCGGCAAAAATCGAGATGCCGCCGAAGAAGTTGGCCAGGGTGTCCTTGGCGGCCAAGGCCACGGCAATCCCGGCGATCCCGGCCGAAGCGAAAATCGGGGCCAGATTGATGTCCCAGATGGAAAGCAGCCAGAGCAGGACTAAAATTACGATTACAACCCGCACCACATTCTTTAACAACAACAAAAGGTCCTTGCCCATCTTGCCGCGAGAAAGGGCCTCGGTCAGATTATTCTCCGCGATCAAGCCGAAGATCTTCAACCCGGCGGAGGCCCAGATGAAAAGAATCAAGCTCTTGGTGATACCGGGCAAAAATTTATCCCATGGCGCGGCAAGGATAGGCGGCAAGGCAACGGCATGGAGCACCCCGATCCCGACAACGGTCAGGACCACCGGCAGATGCATAATCATGATCACTTGATCATCAAAAGAAATACTGGTCATCGATGCCAGTTTTTTCAAAATTCGATTAACAAAAATATGCACGGCCCAACTCAGCAACAGATAACAAAAAACAATCACCAGTCGATGCACAAGCACGATTGCATACAATTCTTTTATGAACTCAATAAGATCCATATCAAATCCTCGGATGTCAGGTTTACGTAAAAATTAATCCTAAAAAAAGGACGATTATTAATCCTCGTACGGCTTCATGTCGGGAATGACCGGTTCAAGGATATAGAATGGGAGCAGCAAGGTCCTTTTAATAATGTTCAAAATTCCCTGACCGACCGCACCGGGGTCGAGCACGGTAATCTTTGGGTCACGGATATTTCCCTTTACCGAAACAGGGATCGCCACCACCGTCCCTGTTTTCCCGGCCAAAACCCGGCCGACAAGGGGGACGTTGCTGATTATGGTGTCCAGGGTCTTCAACGGGGCAACCAGCACCACCAGATCCAGATCATAGGTGTTGATGTTCATCTTGCCCTCGGCATAGATATTGAGCCCCTCACCCTTGATAAAAGCCTGCTCGATGATGAGGTTATTTTCTTTTACCTTTGTGTTTAAAACAAGCTCATTATAGGCAAAACCTTTTTTCTGCTCCCCGTCGGGACCGCTGTCGGTACTGGTAAATATATCGGTAACATTGACCACCTTGAAGATTTTCGAAAGCAAGGTCATCCGCAAAATCCGGCCCTGGGCGGAATGCACATCCAGATATCCGTCACGCCAATCGTTGAGGGCGCCGACCAACCTGCCGCTTAACGAGAAATCCCCTTCGATCAAATCCTGGGGGTAGCCGAGGCAGGGCAGGATTAACTCGAATTGCGGGGTGGTCTCACAGGCGCTGATAATATTAAAATTACTCTGCCCAAGCTCGGGGGTGGAATACCACTCGCCGGTGGTATACAGACAGCAGAGCCGCCCCGAGGTAATATTAGCCGCCGCCTTCCAACCGGGAAACAATCTTATTTTGCCGCGCAATGGATTCCAGATCAGGGGCGCATCCTCTCTTCGGCCTAAGCCGCCATCCCGGTCGCCGGACACAAACTCCTGCAGATCAAAATTTATTTCGCCGGTAATACTCCATGGATTAGGGTTATTCTCGCCACCCGTTTCCTCGGCAATCTCATGTCTTATCAACTCCAGATCATCTAGAAAACTAAAAATGGTCTTGCGGGATAGGGATAACGATTGCAGGTCGACATTGAGCTCCAACCCTTGAGCCGAACGATACAACGGACCGGTGATCGCCACACTTTCGTTGTCGGCAAGCCCCAGCAGCAGTTGTTTGATGTCGAGGATCTCACCGGTGCCGACAAGATGCATCTCGGCGACATCGATGTTTGAAATTTCACTGCCGTCCCAATGCCAATTCAGCCCCTTGGCCGACAATTCACCGGCAAAAACAGTGGCAGTGGGATCGGCGGGCAGCAACAGCTGAAAATCACCGGCAATATTTCCCTGAAGGAAAGCCTTGTTTTCCAAAAGAGCGTCAAGGGTTTTTTCGGACAGCCTCCCTTTCCAGGTAAAATTAAAGGTTTCCGGGATGTTATCGAGAAAATCAATGACAATGTCAGCCTGTTCATCAATCCCTTTGATGGCCAGATCAACCACCAGAGGTTTGCTGATGGAAGAATCGACGCTGAAACTGATCCGGGGGGCTCCCTTTTTCTTTACCCCGGCGGAGAGGTTACCCTTGGCGAAAAGTTTCTCTTTGTCCCAGGCAAAATCAGCGTTCTCCAGGGTAAAGGGGAGGGCAGGGAAAAAAGGCGGCGGCACCAGCGCCAGGCCTTTAAGCCATGGCCCAAGTTTTTCCTTGGCCAGCCCGGATAACGCCAGAGCACCAGAGGTCAACGCATTACCGTCATGAAGAGCTTTTCCCGTAAGCTTAAAAGAAGAATCCAGCAAGGTTGCCGCACAGCGGGTAACGTTAAGCTCCTTTTCGGTCAGCAGCAGTTCTCCGTTGTTAACCTTGATCGGCGCCGGCAGTTGCGGAGAGGTAACAACAACATCGTCAAACTTAACATTGGTGCGGTATTTCCAACTGGCCGGCTCATCTAGCAGTCCGAAAACCCTGGTCTCGGTAAGGACCAGTTTACCCTTGACCTTGGAGGATATGTCCTTCAAGTCCTTTTGCAGAGGGGCCAATATCACTTGCCTGGACAAATCGAGATCAGCAGAAAGCAAGGTGGCATCGAGATCGGTTATCTCCACCGAAATTTTCCCGCTCCAGTCGACCTTGCCCGCAGTTTTTGGGATCTGATGCCGGCCATAGCTTGCCTCGACATCCTGCCATTGAACCTGCCCCGGCAGAATCGTCAACTGGCCCCGGCTAATCTTAACCGGCCAGCGCAGAGGTTTGTATGCCGCACTGCCGTTCATCTCGGCAAGCAAAAGGGTCACCTTGAGGTCGTTGAGGTTTTCTCCGACATGCAAATGGCCATTGGCCCGACCCGATATGTTGCTGAACATGGCGAGCTGCTCAAGAAAAATTCGATCATCAATCAGGCTGCGCAGCACCTCGGGCAACTCGGCCAGGTCACCATCGACCTCAACATCCAAGGAAAAATAATGGTTATCATCGGTCAGCCCCAACCGCAGTTCGCAATCCCGGCCGCTACTATTGCCGAGATTGGCCGTTGCCTGTTGCACGGATAAAATCCCGTCCGCGATCAGCATGTTGCCTGCGGCATGCTCCAACAACAACTTGCCATAGGGCACGAGGATGGTTGCATCGGTTTGCGCGGCGGTAATGGTCATCGCCCGGATATTATTAAATTCGGATACCGGCCCGCGAAATTGGTAAGAGGCCTTGCCCGCCTTGCCGCCCTGGACGATGTCGCAGACCTCGCGGGCAACCGGATGATCCGGCCACAGGGTAAGCACGGTTTTGCGAATTTTACTGAGATTAAGATTTTCCCCGGCCAGACCAAGGGTCCAGACCGGATTGTCGGCGTCTTCGGGATCGATTTGCCGATTGATCTCACCGGTCAGGGTCAGTCCCGGCTCCAGCAACTCGAAGTCATTGATTTTTAAAAACATATCCGCCCCCTGCTTTTTAAAGGCAAGGTCGACAAAGCCGCAACTGATCAGATTTTGTTCAACCGCGGGATGGGCCAGCAGACAAGGCAGATCGCCGACCAGATTCAACTCGATATTATCCAGCCCCTTGCCCTTGATCCCCCCCTTGAAATTGGCCACCGACTCAAGGGGCAGCAAGGCGCCGCCGCCGATGGTGTGAAAAGCATCATGCAGCCTAAGTTTTCTACTGTCGATCTTAAGCTGATAGGCGCTGCCGTCCAGGGCAACCTCACCCTCGATGCTGAAATTATCGCCAAACGAGGGCTTGCCGCTCAGGCTGAAGTTAAAGGTTGAAGAAGATATCTCCAGCTCGCCGGTTATCGAACCCAGATAAAACTCTTTATTAGCGGCATAGGGCAGCTGACTGTTCTCGGCAAAGTGCAGGGTTGCCCGCTCCACCGAAAGCTCGATCTGAGGCAACAGCTTAAAATCGAGCTGCCGGGAAGAATCCGGGATTTTCTTGACGGTAAACTGGGGCTCAACCAGATAAACATCGGTAACATCCACCTCCCGCGTAAATATCGACCGCCAGTCCGGGTAGATCCTGGCCACGGGCAGAACTATGGTGTAGGCCTCGTTGTCGAGCTCACAGGCCGACAGGGTGACATGGGGCAGGGGCAGCCATTGCCACTGAATTTGGCCGATCGCAATCCTGCTGGCGAGCTTTTGTTCAACCCGATTGACTAGTTGCTGCTTGATTTTATCAAGCTCCAGCATCCGGGGCACGATCAAAACCAAGGCCGCCAGGGTAAGCAGAACGCAAATGACGATCTTGACCGTTAATTTAAAGGTCCGCATTAAATATTTTTCTCAAAAAAATGAGCGTGTTAATAAAAAGGGGGAACATCACACCAGCAGATCATCTTCCTCGGGCCGGTGCCGCCGTTTAAGCTTGGCGGGCTTCCAGGGGCTGAAGGTCAAGGCCAGGGCGACAACCAGACAGATAAGCAGCCAACCTATGCCATAGATGATAAGCTGATCGGTGGGATAACCACCATAGTTATTTTTAAGATCGGAAGCAAGGGTGAGATAAAGAAGATAAATAAGAATAATCGGGGTTGAAAACATTATCGAAAAAGACCAGGCCTTGGGCACCCGGGAGGCAACCCGGTTGATGTGCGCCATAATTGTCGAGGTTTTCAAGATCCAGCCCACCAACAAACACTCAAGCAGGCCGCCGATCACCAGGCCGTAGTTGGTGATGAAATGGTCGGCGATATCCAGCAGGTAAAGGCCGCTCCGGGTGGTAAAGACGATGCTGCCCAGAAAACCGCCCAAGCAGAGCAGGGTGACCACCCGCTGCCGGGACCAGTCGAACTTATCGGTAAGCGAACAGGCAAAGGCCTCCACCAACGAAACCCCGGAGGTGATCCCGGCAATCACCAGCATCAGAAAAAAGAGGGTGCCGAACAAGCCGCTCATGCTGGGCAACAGAGAGATGGCCTTGGGGTAAACCACAAAGGCGAGCTGCGGCCCCCCCTTGATCGCCTCGGCAAAGGGCACCCCCTGGCTTTGGGCCATGAAACCGACAATACCGAACACGGCAAGACCGGCAAACAGCGAGTAAGAACAGTTGACCACACAGGTGATCAGGGCGTTCTTGCTGATGTTGGTTTTCTCCGGCAGGTAGCTTGCATAGGTGATCATGATCCCGAAGCCCAGGGACAGGGTGAAAAAGATCTGGCCGAAGGCCGCGGCCCAGACATCCCCGGCCGCCTCCCGCACCACCGGGTCAGCGGCAAAAAGATTGATCTTGCTCCAATCGGCATGAAGATAATGGGCAAAAACGGCATCAACGGCGCCGTCCAGGGTCAGAGTCCAAACCACCAGCACGATGGTCACCAGAAAGAGGATCGGCATGAAGATCATACTGGCCTTTTCGATGCCGTGGCTCACATCCCTGAAACAGATGGCCCAGCAGACAACCCAGACCAGAAAGGTGGAAAAAAGGATGGGCACCCGAATGCCGCCCAACTGGTTGGCCGATTCGGAGAGTTGCAGGAAATCATTAAAAAAGAAGGCCTGGGTATTACTGCCCCAGGCCTGGGTGAATGAAAACAGAAAATAATTGAAACACCAGCCGATCACCACCGAGTAGTAAAGCATGATCCCGAACATGGCCACCACCGGCATCCACCAGCCCAGCCATTCAAAACGGCTGTCAATCCTGGTAAAAGACAAGGGGGAAGAACCTTTTTCCCGATGGCCGACCCCATACTCAAGCAGCATGATCGGCAGCCCGGCAACCAGCAGGGCAACCAGGTAAGGAACCAGAAAAGCGCCGCCGCCATACTGGTGCGCCATGTAGCTGAAACGCCAGATATTCCCCAAACCGATGGCCGAGCCGATGGCTGCCAGCAAAAAACCGATGTTTGATTTCCATGCGCTACGCGAATCAGACATTCTGTTCTCCTGTTATGAGCTTATCTTGTGAGTGGATTGGACAAAAGATTTTCGAGGATATTAGCACAAGTAGGGCACAGGTTAAATTGATTTTCTAGTTCCCGGCTAAACACCAAGCAAATTTCTTGCTGTTTTTTGTTTTATTGGCAACCATGGCCGCTGGTGCTAGAATGGCTTAAATACCTTGCAGCCAACCCCAGAGCTTATTATAAAAACAGCTTGGCGGCTATTCTCTGATAAGATTTTCGCGGGCTAACCGATCATTATATTAAGGATACAAGCAATCCCATGGACAAGATAAAATTAGGCGTTATCGGGGTCGGCTACCTCGGCAAATTTCATGCTCGTAAATACGCGGCCATGGCCGATGTCGATCTGGTGGGCGTTGCCGATACCAATCCCGACTTTGCGGCGGCGGTTGCCAAAGATTGCAACACCAAACCCTTTGCCGATTTTTCAGAGCTGCTCAAAGAGGTTGACGCGGTGAGCGTGGTTGCCCCAACCAGCCTCCACCATCAGATCGGCCGAATCTGCCTTGAGGCAGGGGTCGATGTCATGATGGAAAAACCGATGACCACCACCCTGGAAGAGGCTGACGATCTGATCGCCATTGCCGCCGCCAAAAAACTCATTATCCAGGTGGGCCACATCGAACGGTACAACCCTGCGGTTTTGGCCATGGCCGAACATCTGACCCAACCGATTTTTATCGAATCCCACCGCATTCACGAATTCAAGCCCCGGGGCATTGATGTCGATGTGGTGCTCGACCTGATGATCCACGACATCGACATCATATTAAGCGTGGTCAACTCGCCGATCAGGACCATCCATACCGTCGGCGTTCCGGTTTTCACGCCGACCACCGATATCGCCAATGCCCGCTTGATCTTTGAAAACGGCTGCACCGCTAATATCACCGTGAGCCGAATCTCAAAGGGCAACCAACGCCGGTTGCGGATCTTTCAGCCCAAGTCATATATTTCGCTGGATTACGGCAAAAAAGAGATCATGGTCATCAAACTTACCGGCGAGGTCGACGAAAACCTCATCCCCAGGGAAGAGGTGATCAAGTCCTGTTTTATCGAAAAGGACGCCCTGGAGATGGAACTGGCCGACTTTGTCAACAATGTCCGCAACCGCACCACCCCCAAGGTTTGCGGCAACCAGGGGCGGCTGGCCCTGGCCGTGGCCCAGGAAATTATGGCCCAGATCAAGTGCCATGCCGAGCAGCACCGGCAACTTCTGCAAGATTAATCCCCAGCGGGCAATTACCTGAAAATGGCTGAAACCAAGATCATGATCGTGGCCGGGGAAGCATCCGGCGACCTGCACGGCGCCCATCTGGTCGCCGCCATCAAAAAAGAAAATCCCGAAGCGACCTTCTGCGGCATCGGCGGCAATGAGCTTAAGGGGCAAGGGGTAGAGATTCTCTATGATGCCGCCAAGTTGGCGGTGGTCGGCATTATCGAGGTAATCAGCCATTTCAAATACATCCGCCAAGCCATGGCCGCCCTTGAACAGCGGCTCAAATCCGAGCCGCCCGACCTGCTGATCCTGATCGATTACCCAGACTTTAATTTTCATCTGGCCAAAAAAGCAAAAAAACTCAACATCCCCATCTTTTATTACATCAGCCCTCAGGTCTGGGCCTGGCGCAGCGGCCGGGTCAAAACGATCAAGAAACTGGTAAACCGGATGGCGGTTATCCTGCCCTTTGAAAAGGATTTCTATGCCGCCCGCGACATGGAGGTTGATTTTGTCGGCCATCCGCTGATGGATTCGGTGAAAACCTCGATGGCCAAGGCCGAATTTTTAGCCCAACACCGGATCGATCCGACCAGCACCATCATCGGCCTGCTGCCCGGCAGTCGCAAACGTGAGGTGGCGGCGATGCTGCCTGTTTTTCTGGAGGCGGCCAAACTCATTAAAACCAGAGTGAAAAAACCGGTGTTTTTGCTGCCTCTGGCCTCGACCTTGAGCCTGGCTGATCTGCGCGCCCACGGCCTGGCGGATTGCGAGTTCGAGGTGAAGGTTATTGCCGAAAATCGTTACGATATGATGGCCGCCTGTCAAATGGTGATGGCGGCCTCGGGCACCGTGACCCTGGAGCTGGCCATCCTGGATGTGCCGATGCTTGTTTCTTACCAGGTTTCCCCGCTCACCTATCTGATGGCCAGACATCTTATAAAAATTAAATATGCCTCCCTGGTAAACCTGGTGGCTGATCGCGAAGTGGTGCCCGAACTGCTGCAAAAAGAGGCAACCCCGGACAATCTCGCCCGGCATGGTTTGGAGTTATTGACGGATACTAAGAGCAGAGAAGAAATGCTGAACGGCCTGGCCGAAGTCAGGGCAAAACTCGGCGGGGCGGGGGCCTCGGCTCGGGCCGCCCGGATAGCGTTGGCCACGGCTCGATGATCAGCGTGGTTTTTTCATAACTTTGAGTTGCGATTCGACCACGTCTTTATAACATGTCGGACAGATGCTGTGGGTGAATAGCATGTCGGTGTTGTGGTGAAAATAGGCTTCAAGATCCTGCCAGTAGTTGTTATCGTCCCTGATTTTTTTACAATAGCTGCAGATCGGTAACAAATTTTGCAGGGTTTCCACCTGTTTTTTGGCGTTTTCCAGCTCCTCCACCCGGCAAACCAAGCGCTCATTGGCTTGCCGCAATTCCTCGGACTGGGTATTGATGGTCAGGTTAGCCTGCTCGAGATCAATGTTTTTCTCCTTGAGCTTGACATTGGCCAAATCAAGAGCCTCGGTCCGGGCCAGCACCCTGGCCTCAAGCTCGTTGTTGAGGCTAACCAATCTTTCATTCTTTTCTTGCAGTTCATCGGTAAGGGCTCGGTTCTGTTGCTTGAGCCGAAACCGCTCCACCGTATGGGCCAATGCCACCCTCAGTTCATCATTATCCCAGGGTTTAACAACATAACGGTAGACATGACCCCGGTTGATGGCATCAATCAAATCGCCGGGATCGGTATAGGCGGTGATCATAATCCGCTCACAGTTGGGGGCGATCTCATTGACCCTGGCGAGCAGCTCGGTGCCGCTCATTCCCGGCATTCGCTGGTCGGAAAGAACCACGGCAATCTCTTTGTTTTCAGCAATAATCTCCAGCGCCTCGTTACCGCTGCCGGCAACAAAAACATCGTAGGTATCCCCGAATGTTTCCTTGAAATTGATAAGGTTGATTACCTCATCATCTATATATAGGACCGGAGTCTTCTGCATTTTTTCCCGTTTAGGAGACTATTCCTGTGTTCTTCTGGTGGAAACAAAGGACTTGATCTCCTTTGCCAGGTTATAGGTCTTTACCGCATTGCCGATGGTGAGCCGTAATTGTTCCTCTTCCCATGGTTTGACAAAGTAGCGGTAAACTTCAGCCTGGTTAATGGCGTCGATCAATTCGTGGATCTCGGTATAGGCGCTGATAATCATCCGGATGGTTTCCGGGTATTGCATCTTCACCTGAGCCAGCAACTCTATGCCGCTCATGCCCGGCATCCGCTGATCAGATACGACCAGGGCCATTTCTCCTTGTTTCTTTAGAATGTCGAGGGCAACCTCACCGGATAAGGCGGTAAAGATCTCGAATTCGTCGGAAAGTGTTTCTTTGAAATTGGTCAAGTTGACTTCTTCATCATCAACATAAAGAACCCGTCCTTTTTTTTCACCCATAACGATACCCCCAATAATTTTACATGCTCAACCCAGTCATCTTGCTCAACAATGATAAACTTTTATATTACAAAAAAAATCTCACAAAAATCTTACAATTATAAAACCGGTAAAATTATTTCAAATTCACAGCCGCCGCCTTGCAGATTCCTGGCCATAATCTCACCCTTATGATTGATGATAATACCGTATGATATGCTCAAGCCCAGCCCCGAACCTTTGCCGAATTCCTTGGTGGTAAAGAATGGATCGAAGATCTTACCCAACATATTCTCGGGGATGCCCGTCCCCTTATCGCTGAACAAAATATGAACCTTGTCCCGCGCTTCCCAGGTTTTAATCTTGATCATGCCGCCATCCGGCTGGGCATGAATGGCATTGATCAGGATATTCATGAAAACCTGATTAAGCTGGCTTTGCGAGCCGTTAACATTTGACAGTTCCGGCGCAAAATCCCTGACAATCTCAAGCCGATGCTTATATTCGTGGTAGGCCAGATTGAGAGTGCTGTCAAGGCAATCATTGATAGCGACCGGCTTCCAAACCTCTTCATCCGGCCGGGAGAAGTTCTTTAAATCATTTACTATTTTAATGGTCCGCCTCGCGCCTTCCCAGATGTTGTCCAGCAGCACATCCACGCTCTTCATAATCCGGCCATAATCCTCAACCGTAGAAGTAGACGCTGTTTTTGATTCTGCGGCCAGCAAGCCCTTAAGCTCATTAAGCCGGTTGGTCAAGGGCGGCAGGGCGCCGCTGACGAAATTGATGGTATTGTTGATTTCATGGGCCACTCCGGCGACCAGTTGGCCGAGGGCGCTCATTTTTTCGGACTGTACGAGCTGCATCTGGGTATCGCGCAACTCATTAAGGGTATGCTCAAGCTCCCGGGTCCTGATTTTGACCTTATCCTCCAGGCTGTCTTTGAACTCCTGAATGGTCTGGAAGGCCTGACCCAGGTTGTCCACCAGATTACTGAAGGTATCATCCAGGATCGAGATATCATCTTTGCTGGTATTGGTATCATCATTAATTTTTAACTTAAGGATAAGATCCTGCAGGGGCCGCACGACATCCCTGGTTAACAGATAGGAAACCCCAAGGGCGATGCCCAAAAACAGCAAGACCAGCATGACATTTTTTTTAACAATCTAATGCACACTTTTTTCAAAA
>DUZU01000047.1 GCA_013349285.1 Deltaproteobacteria bacterium
CGGCGAGGTTGCAGGCAATGGTACTCTTGCCGGCGCCGCCTTTGGTGTTGCCAATGCCGATTATCGTCATGTGATTCCCTTTAGGAGGTTGTGATTATTATCGTAAGCAATATTATCATGATAATGGTAATAAGTATACTAATAAATGTATATCATCATTATCATGGTAATGATGATAATTGTTGATGGAGGTGGCGAATCTGTAGGTTGATTGGCGGGCGAAGAAGGGTTGGATGGCAAGAGGATGGCAACCGCAATGAGTAGCGGGAGAAAACTCGGCAGGACCAGCTGAAGGCTATCTTGCAACCAAAGTTTTTGAATTCAATCTCTGAGTTGTGTCCGAAAAGTTGTCACCTTAGATCAGCGCCGAGACAACAAACAGGTATAAGCCTAAGTTGAGTTCTCGCGGGCCTTGATCTTGCCCGCCCAAGCGAAAATGCAGGATCCCCTCAAGGGTTAAAGTATTGCCCGCAGGCCGTTATGTAACTCCGCAAGCTGATCCCGGAAGGGTTGATCCAGGTCGCCGGCTTTAATAGCGCTTTCAATGTGGGCTGATATTTTGGCCCAATCGTTAAGGCCGAAGGTGAGCAGGATGCCGCTCAGGCTATGGGCCGCCATGCTTAAGCCATCCATGTCTTTATCGGCAAGAGCCTTTTGGGCGCCGATGAAATGGGTGTTCAAGTTTTTACGGCAGGTATCCATCAGCAGATTGAGTTTGTCGGGCTTGAGCCGGTATTTACTTTGCAGATGCCGGCAAACAAGATCTGGCGTAACCGTTGCCGGTGCAGGTTCGGCGACCGGCTCCGCAACATCTGATTGTTCAACCACGGGGGCAACTCCGGTGAACGTGGCAATAATGTTGAATATTTCGATCGGATCAAAAGGCTTGGTGATATACTCATCCATCCCGGCCTTAATGCACCAGTCGCGGTCGCCGGACATGGCATGCGCGGTCATTGCCACGATCGGCGTCCGTTTGTCTTTGATTCTGTTTGCCAGCGCGGCGCTGATTTTTTTGTGTTGTGCGGGAATTTCCGCAAGGGTGCCGTTTTCACAGCTCCGAATGATATGGGTAGCGGTGATGCCGTCCATGACCGGCATTTGCACATCCATTAAGATCAGGTCGAAATTTTGCTGGATCATGGCAACCAGTGCCTCAAGGCCGTTGGCGGCAAGAGCGACATTATGCCCGGCTTTTTCCAAGACCACCTGGACCAGATCGCGGTTTGCTGGATTGTCTTCAACAACTAGCAGGTTAAGGTTGGTCGGTAATTGATCCACCTCATCCTGCGGGACAATATTTGCAGCTGCCGGGGCCTGGTCCTCATCGGGGACGCTTAAGGCATTGGTTATCACGGATAACAGCTCATCGCGTTTTACCGGCTTGTCGAGGTTGACGCAGTCATAATGGAGACAACAGTGGGAGGTTTCATGGTCATGGGGGGTGCACATTATGATTACCGACATTTCCTTGGTGAGACCATCGCGTTCAAGAAGTTGTAAAAATTCCAGACCCGTCATATCAGAGAGTTTAATGTCGGAGATTACCAGGCGATAGGGTGATGATGTTTTTTGCGCCTTGCGGATAATTTCACCGGCCTGACCTGGATCATCGCTTTCATCGATTAGGGTGAAACCCCAATAGTTCAGTTCATCCTTTATAATGGTGCGATTGGTCGCATTGTTATCCAGAATAAGTATTCGGCAAGAGCCGGGATTTAGAGAGGTCATATCCATGGGCTGATCCGTAACCTCGCCCTTGGGGAAACGAGCGGTAAAAAAGAAGGTGCTTCCCTTGCCGGGAAGGCTTTCCAGCCAGATCTTGCCCCCCATCATTTCCGTAAGTTTTTTTGAAATTGAAAGACCCAGGCCGGTACCCCCGTAAGTTCGGCTAACCGTGTTGTCGGCCTGACTGAAATGATCGAAGATGTTGGCCTGGATATCGTAATTGATGCCGATGCCGGTGTCGGTCACCTGGAAAAGATATTCTATTTCATGGTTATTTTCGTAAACCGTTTCGGCCTTGGCAATGATATTGCCCGAGGAGGTGAATTTGATCGCATTGCCGATCAGATTGTAGAAAATCTGTCGAAGCCTGAGCGAGTCACCGAGCACCGCGGTGTTCATGTCCGGCTGAATTTGACAGAGCAGTTCCACCCCTTTGTCAAAAGATTTGATGGAGAGGGTATGGGCCACTGATTCAATGGTCTGGCGGATATCAAAGGGGCGTTCTTCAAGCTCCAGTTGGTTAGCTTCGATTTTGGAGAAATCAAGGATGTCATTCAGCAGGCCGAGCAGTGAGGTGGCGGAATCCTGAACCGTTTTTAAGTAGCGGAACTGTTCTTTGGATAGATTGGTGTCAAGGGCCAGCCGGTTCATCCCGATGATGGCATTCATCGGCGTTCTGATTTCATGGCTCATGTTGGCTAAAAACAGGCTCTTGGCGTGGTTGGCCTCCTCGGCCTGCTGCATTGCTTCAGCCAGGGCTTTTTCTGAGCGCATCCGTTTGATTTCAGCGGTGGCCCGGTTTGAGAAGACATGGAAAACCTCGGCCAGATGCGGAATATTGTACAGGGGGGTGTCATGTAAGGCGCATAAGATGCCAAGGGTTTGGCCGTGTTCGTCCCGCAGGGGAATGCCGGCATAAAATTCAATGTTGCGATCCTGGAGCCACTGGTCCTTGGGGAATGACCGGGCAACATTTTTATTGAAAAGGCTGAACCCCCTGTTTTTTGTTTGCTCGCAAGGCGTGCCGGGATATTGGTAGGTTACAGGGGAGCCCAGGCGGGATTCGTCCCAAAACGCCAGGCCGGTAATGGTGTCAGGCGTACTCTGGGTAATTTCACCAATGAGCACATATTTGGTGCCAAGGCATTTTGCCAGTTGCTCGACCAGGGTGGAGAAGAAATTGACGCCGGTCACCATGGAGGTGCCTACCATTAAGCTGTGCACGGCTTTCTCGGCCCAGTGCCTTTCACTGATATCTTTAAAGTCCTCAATGATCCCGACCAGTTCACCCTCGATATTGCGAAACGGTTTGGCGGTGAGCAGCACCGGCAGGGTTTGCCCGTTTACTGTTTGTTTTTCAACCTCGCATTCAATAAAATTTTCGCCGTTAAGAATCCTGGTCAAGGGGCAAATAGGGGTGTGGCAGTGCGGGCCGGGAAAGACATCGTAACATTTTTTGCCGATTATATTATTTTTGGCCAGGTTGGTCATTAAGGCGTAGGTGTCGTTGACCATGATCACCTCATGGTCCGGATTGATAATCCGTAACCCGTTGGCCGCGGTGTTGAAGATCTGCTGTAATTGAATATGGGAGCTTACCAGTTCCTCTTCAGCTTTTTTTCGGTCGGAGATATCGTTGATAATCCCGATAAGCCCTTGAATGACGCCGCGGTGGTCGGAAAATGCGGCCTTGCTGAAAATGGCCTGTCTGGTGCTGCCGTCGGGTACGGGGATCTTCCCTTCGTAGGTCTTGGTGATGCCGTTGTTTAACAAGGTGAGGTCTATCTCTTGGTGCAGGTCAGCCACCATCTTTGGGAAAAGATCATGGATGGTTTTACCTAAGATTTTTTCCTTGGGCAGATTTATATAGTCGGCAAAATTTTTATTACAACCGATGTACTTTCCGTTGTTGTCCTTGAAAAAGACGGGGTTGGGAATTGCCTCGATCAGGGCGTTTTGAAACCGCAGGCGATCATGAAGTTTGTCGGTGGAGATCTTGTGGGAGATTAACAGCAGAAAGACCAGCACGCTTAGCAGAATATAGGTAACCATAACCTCTCTTTTGATAAAGGCGATGGTTTGATCGGGCTGGTAGGAGAAAAGGTAGCCGATTAATTTTTGGTTGAGATCGATCATCGGCAAAAAAACCGCGACATAGTTTTTGTCGTCTACCGCCGTGGTGACGGCAAAAGGCTTTTGCGCCATAATTTGAGAAGATATTTTCGGTTGAATGTTCGAGCTGATTTTTTGAACGATGGCAGCGCTTAAATGGCCGGGGTGGCGGCCTGATTCGCTGATTTTTTTGATGCTCCTGGTGTAATAGTAGTCGGGGTGTAAATTGCTCGGCATATAGTATTGCCGATCTTTGTCAGCGATGGTGTTTATCTTTTGGATAAAGAGATATTCGGCGGGAAAAGAGTCTTCGATGTTTTGCTGGATCAGATGAAAGGGAACGCTGATTTCATATGATCCATAGTATTTGCCGCCTTGCTCGATGGGGAAGATGAAACGGTACGAGTAGCAATCTTTATCCAGGACAAAGCCTTCTTTGTAATTGCCGTGACCAGAAGCCGGTTGCCAAAAGGGTAAAGGGTCTCCGGTGTTATGTTCATCCGGCTGATCAGTCAGGCTGAGCATGATTTTGCCCTGCGGGTCAACAAAGTCGACAACCATGAAAATCCTGCGTTGAAACATCCCGATTATCGGAGTGAGTTCTCGGAGCAGCTGTAAGCGGAGATCGATTTTTTGCTCAGGGGATAGTTCGCCGTTGTCGGCTTTGTCGATAAGTTGGGGAATGGTGGCTTTGCTCAGGGCATCATCGAAGAAAATATGGGCCTGCCGCCGGTAGGACTGGATCAGAGCGTTCTGCTCGATGGTCAGGCGGGAGATAGCGTTGTCGAAATAGCGTTCTTTTTTGTGGTTTGTGCAGAAAAACAGATAGCCGACGAGCAAAAATTGAGCAAAGCAGAAAATTATAAGATAAAGACTGAGGCCCGGCTTTTTGGCGTTGATCATGATTTTTGGATGAAGCTCATTTTTTTGTATGTATGAAATACCGCAACCGTTCATGCCGGTTGGAATGAATACATCAAAAAATAACAATCTATAATTACCATAGACTTTAAGTCATGGGGATAAAAAAGAGTGTTACGGGGGGCGCCGGACTTCATCCGGCGATACCAGGGCCCGTTAAATCATGGTTTGCTATGCTGCGAGAAAAAACAGGATAGCATGAGGATTTCCCGGCCAGCTGACCCTCATCCCGGCGGTCGGTCCGATGCGAGATGGCGTTAATGCTCAGCTTTTGCGGAAATAGCTGATAAAGATATCTGTATTGCTGATGATGCCGGTGAGTTTTGTGCCATCCACCACGGGTAACCTTCGCGTGCCGGCCATGCGCATCAATTTCAGGCAGTTTTCAATGGAGAGATTGCCTGAAGCGGTGATTGCCGGCTTGCTCATCACATCTTCGACCAGTTGGGGAAATTCGAGCATCCGGTCGATTATCAAGGCCTCGATAACATCTTTTCGGGTGAGAATGCCGAAGCTGTCCCGTTCGTCCACCGGTTCTATGATAAGGCTTGAAACCTTCTGCTCATACATCATTTGCGCCGCGGCCTCAATCGGGGTTTTGGCGGAGATGGTCTTGACCTGGGCCTGCATGATATCCTTAATCTGTGTTTTTTTGGGATCCATTGAAGTTATCCTCCTTGGTCGATGTATTTATTTGCGAACGGCAACCTTGCCTTCATCGTCGAGCATGAAGGTTGCCGGGCCGGTGATGTCTTCCATTATTTTTAGCACCTGGCCGCCGATAACCACTATCGTCCCGATATAGACCGATTTTTTTACGGTGATTTTGGCGTGTTTGGTGTCGATTGCCCCGAGCTCTGCGCAAAAGGCTTCTTTGATTTTGTTCATTTTCTCTTCGGTTTGCACGAAGTTCCGCCGTTGTTTGGCGAGTTGGCTGATTTTTTTTGCCACTTCCGGAGGGAGTTTTTTGTTTTTAGAAGTGTAGCGGAGCAGAACGGCATCCATTTTGGCCTTTGCGCGCTGTAGTTGGATAATTTTCCGGTTGAGGATGTTGATTCGTTTTTTGAGCGCCAGGTTGGTGGCGGCCATCACGACGGTTATGACGCCGGCTGTCGAACCGATTTCGTTTGCTTCTATTCCTTGAATTGCCGAAACCGTCCCGCCCCTGATTCGGCCTTTTCCCGATTTGATCGAAAGAAAACCGTCGGTAGAGACCTTGCTGCGCATGATTTCATCATGGATATAGATATTGCCGCCGGCATGGAGCCTGGCTCTTTCGACAAAGCGGGCGGTTATATCGCCTTTGGCCTTAACTTTTCCCTGCTCCTGACTAACGATGCCCCCTTTTACCAGGATATTGGCGGCGGACTCCACCGTGGCGTCTTCGATGCCGCCTCCCACCAAGATATCCCCGGTGGCGGTGACGGTGAAGCCCGATCTGATCCAGCCCTTGATATTGAGCATGCCGTCCATGGCCAGATTGCCGGTGGAATAGTCCACATCCCCGGCAATTTCATACATTTCAAAGACCCCGATCTTGTCGTTGTCGATCAGGGTCGCCATCCCTTCGATTTCCGCGGTAAAGGTGAGGCCGTCTTCGGAAACGGCAACATTGCCCTTGGGGAAGAGGTCTTTCTCGATTCCCGGGACTGCCGGCAGCGTATTTCCGAAGATGTCGTAGCCGTCGATCCCTTTTTGGGCCGGGATTTTATGGGCCAGGATCATCCCTTTTTGGACGTTTTTGATCATGCCTCTTTCTCGGAAATCAATCAGATCCGAGTCTTCATGGTAAGTGCCCGCGGTTTTTTCGAGATTCAAGGGGAAGTCGATTCTGCCGTCCTGCCCTTCCACGGGCGGTTTGCCTTTGGCGATGATGACATCGTGCAGCGGTTTACCTTTTGTCGTTGCCAGCTCAATAGCCTTTTTGATATTGGCGCGGATGATCCCGTGTTTGATCTGCCGGTGTTTCAGCAGGTTGATGATGATTTCCGCAGTGAGCCCCTTTCCTTGCCGGGCTGGCGGGTGGATGGTCAGGTAGGCATGCATCTTGTCCTCGGAGATGCGCAGCGGTTTTTCCACGGACAGGGTGCCGTTATTGTAATCGGCATAGCCGGCGATGATGTCATTGGCCACGACATAGGTGAGACCGTCGTCGAGAACAGTGACATTTTCCCCGGCGGTAATGGCTTTATCTTCCGGAGGGGTAGAGCCTTCGAGGGTTTCGCCGGTAACGGTGCAGCCGTTTTGCAACTCAGCCGCCGGGATTTTTTTGGCAAGAACATCATTGGCCTTGACCAGCTCCTTGCTGATTTCAAGGTTGTTGATTTTTCCTTCCTGCCGGGCCGTGCTGATCGCCTCCGGGTCGGCGTTGTTCATCCGGAAGCCGAATTTGATGACGGCTTTGGTGCCTTCCTGGGCCGGGCTGCCTTCGGCGACCAGGACCTGCTGCTGCGGGCTGTCCTGGTCCAGGGCGGTTTTGATGGCATCTTCGTGGATGCCGTGGACCACGCCGGATTTGGCCAGGGTCGCCAATACATCTTCCAGGCTGAGGCGGCTGGTGTCGGCCATGATCGGCATGATCGTCATGCGGGCCGACATCCGGTCCTCGGCAATTTCGACCAGATTGCTGACCAGCACGCTTTCCCTGGAGGCGATGGCCTTGCCGTAAATTTCCGCGGTGTAGGTCAGCTTGTCCTCTGATACCAGCACGTTGGCCCCGGCTGAAAAGGGTTGGTCCGCCCCCAAGAGGGGCTCCAGTTCCTGACCGTAAATATCCTGGCCGCCTGTGCCTACAGCGGCCGGAATTTTTACGGCAATGACCTGGCCCGGTTTCACCATGTCGGCGGCTTCCGGCTTGTCGCTGAGCGCCTTTACTCCTATTTTGTACTCGATGCGGCTGTCTTGGCCGGGTGATGATTTTTTACCTTCGGCAATGCGGATATTGTGTGCGCTCTCGCCGTCGGCCGCGACCTTGGCGGTAACTTGGTTGATCAATTCGGTGTTAATGCCGCAGATGATCTCCTGGTTGGCGAGATCGGTCAGGATATCCTCGGCGGTTACCGGTTCGCCGTCTTGTTGCGGGGGGGAAAGCGTTTTGATGAAGGCGGCCATCTTGTCGGGCTGCACAAATATCTCAAATTTGCCGGCAACCTTGAAAAGCGAGACCTCAAACTGGCCTTCGCCGGCTTCCTTAACCGTGACCTCCTTGGGCAGTACGCCCAACTTGAGGGCTCCCTCTTCGCGGGCGGCTTTGCGGTCCGGATTGCTGATGATGACCGAGGTTTGTTCCATGGTGGCAAGCCGCCTATCGTCCGTGGAAGAGAATGGCCAATAATGGCCGACGGCCGCAGCCGTTACCGGCGCTGTTGTGCTTTATCGTAAAGCCCATCCGTCTCTCCGTGAAAATAATTCGATAAATTCCGGCTGGTGCCGGTCGATGGCTTGGCTGATCAGCTGGCGCAGGTCTTTGTCGATTTGCTTTCTGGCCGGCAAGGAAAGGATGGTCGGCAGGTAGTGGTCAACCGGGAGTTGGTTTTCAATTCGCATTTTCTGTGCCAACCCTTGCGCCATTCCCGGCTCCATGCCCCCTTCCATGTGGCCTGTCTTGCTGTGATCGCCCAACGCTTTTAAAAAGCCGACGATGGAACTGATATCGTTTTTTTGGTAGAAAAGTTCAATTTCCTCGTTAATATTTTCCCGGTCCTCGCTAAGCTCTTTAAGTTTGTCCCGGTATTGCTCAATATGGACGGCAAGGCGATCGTAGCAAGCAAAAAAAAGATTTTTCAAGCGTCTTTTCCGGGTAAAGCCGTGGAGACTGATTCCTTCAAAGACCCTGGCTCTGATCGTGGCCGACTTGGTAAGGTATGGGTCGTAAAAAAGGTCGGCGGGCAGGTTGGTGAGGCTGAGAAACTCATGGATCAGGCCCTCGTCGCCGAGCAGGATATAGATTCTGATCAGATCAAAGCTGATTCGTTTTTCCAGGATAAAAGAGTATTGCCTGGTTTTTTCCTGGAAGTTGAGTTTGTCTGTTTCGATCAGTTTGCGAAAGCCGAAATAACGCTCCGCAATCTCTTTTTTTATCTCATAGGCAAGGACATCCTGAATGTTGGGGCGGTTGCTGCGCATAGCTGGACGACCTCAATCGGGGGCCGATAATCTTGATTATGTTGTTCGCCTATAACTAAGCGTATCATAGGAAGAAAAAAATGGTAAGGCTGAATTAACTCTTTGTATTTTAATTATTATTGCCAATCAGATAAGATGGGTATGACGGCGGGGCCTGAGCCGCAGGGGCAATAGTTGCCCCGCGGTTGGTCAATGGGGATTAGTTGAAATTAACCGTATGAATTTATTGAGAAAAAACATAGGGATGTTCGGCGGCTTGTCGGCGGTACTGCTGGCCGGCTGGGGCTGGCTTGTGTTGCCGGTTTGGGTGGAGGGCAGATTGCAGAGCCTGGCCGCGAATAAGATGCCCGGCTTGGAGTTGACCTGCAAGGTGCGCCGGATCGGCTTGACCGGGGTCGATCTCGCCTCGGTCAGTCTGGCTTCGGCGCAGGGCGTTCCCCTGCGGATTGACTCGGTCCGGATTGATTATTCGCTGTCGGGCCTGCTGGCCGGCCATCTGCGCCAGGTCAGCCTCGGCGGCCTCTCCTTGCATGGGGCTTGGCGTGATAATCGCCTGGTGGTGCCCGGGCTGACCGATAGCCTGCAAAGCTCGGCCCGGCCAAAGCCGGAGGCGGCCGGACCGGTCTCCTTTGCCCTGCCCTTTACCTTTGGGGCCGTGGTCGTGGAAAACGGGATCTTGGCGGCTGATTGGTCCGGCCGAAAATTGCTGTTGCCTTTTTTCCTTAGGGTCGCCCGGGAAAATCCGGTCGGGCTTGGCGATATCACCGCACCCCTGCAGGGCGTTTTTCGATGTTATCCGGCGGGTAAAGAGATGGTGGTTGCCGGCCGGGTTCAATGGCGGGAGAACACCTTGCAATTGGCATTGACCGCCGCGGATCTCGATCTTAACCGTCTGGCTGTTTTTTGCGGTCTGGACCGGGCTGCGGCGGTCGGCGGGCGTATGTCGGTCCAGGTTGACGCCCGGCTGGGCCTGCACCCCCTGCGGCTTGATGTTGCGGATCTTGAGCTGGGGCTTGCGCAATTTCAGGCCGGGGTCGGCGGGATTGTTGTCGCCGGCCAGGGGGAGACGCCGGTCAAGTTATCCCTTGTCGGCGGGGAAGGTGGCTGGCGTTTTCAGTTGAACCACCTGGCCCTGCGCGGCCCTGTCGATCTGGCGCTGCATGATCTTGCCGGCTCTTTTTCCGGGGAAATGGCGGCGCTGCAGGGGGCTGGTAAGTTTTTATGCCGGATCGAGGCGGCTGCTGATACTCGGGTTGAGGGGCAAGGCAAAATCCTGGAGTCCGAGGTCGATTTTACGGCTAAGGCGGAGCAGGGTCAGTGGCGGCTTGACCTGCAAGCCAAGCCGATAGCCGGTAGCGCTCGGCCGGAGGGATTTTTCAATTATGAAAAGCTGGCGGCCACTCTTCGCGCCTGGCCTGCCGGGACGGCGGATTTTGAGGTGGAGCTCAGCGGCGGGCGGTATAAGGGTAACGATGGCTTGCTTGAGTTGCCGCGCCTTGAAATTTCCGGCCGGGCCGATGCCGGGGCAAAGGATGAGTTTCGCGGCCAGACGCAAATCTCTGTTCGCCAGGGGCGGTTTAGCTCTGCGGCGTCAGGCCTTGCCCTGGCCGGGCTTAACGGCCGGCTCGCCGTGGCGTGGCCGCCGCAGTTATCCGGGGCGCCGCCGGGCGAGCTGGCCATCGAGCGCTTGAGTTTCCAGGGGAATGATCTGGGCGCGGTTAAGATCAAGACCAGGCAGCAGGGGACGCATCTGCTCTTTGATGGGGTGCATGCGAGCCGGGTTTTAACCGGGATCACGGTTAATTTCCACGCGGATCTCGGCTATGATCACGAGGACGGGCCAACGGCCGCTGTGGAACTTAGGTCGCCCCGCCAGGCTTTTACTGCTTTTGATATCGGGAGGCTGGCTCGGATGAAAGAGGAAGTGACCCTTGCCGGCGAGTTGGAGTTGATGGCCGATTTTAAAAAGAGCGCCAAGGGGAGCAGCGGGGAGTTATCGATGGCGGTCCATGGGGGGCGGCTGGAAATGCCGGGGCGGCAAGTCAATGTGGACGGAATTGAGCTCTCCTTGCAGGTGCCCGAGCTCTTAACCGGGCGGAGTGCGAGCGGCCAGCGCTTAACCTTTGCCAAGGCCCGGGTGGGCGGGTTAGAGTTTAATGACGGTCGCCTTGTTTATCAACTCGAACCACCTGCTTCGCTTTATCTTGAAAGCGGGGGCTTTGCCTGGTGCGGCGGCCATGTTTACAGCCAGGCCCTGCGCTTTTCGCCCAACCGCAAAGATTATGACCTGGTTCTTTTTTGTGATCGCCTCAATCTGGCCCAAATTCTTGAGCAGTTCGGGGTGGACCAGGCCTCCGGCGAGGGCAGCGTCAGCGGCCGGATTCCGGTGGCCGTTAACAACGGGGTGTTGCGCTTTGATGACGGGTTTCTTTTTTCTTCCCCCGGCGAAGAAGGGATTATCAAAGTGGGGGGGATGCAAACCCTTGCCGCCGGCCTGCCGAAAAATTCAGCCCAGTATGCCCAGCTTGATTTTGCCGGGGCGGCCCTGAAGAATTTTCACTATAAATGGGCCAAGCTGCTGCTGCTCACCGAGGGTGAAGATCTTGTCCTGCAAATGAAGCTTGACGGCCAGCCCGCCGAGCCGATACCATTTAGATATGATCGGCAACTGGGCAGCTTTTCCCGCCTGGGAGTCGACGGCGGCGCCGGCATCAAGCAGCCGATTCGCCTTGATATGAATTTACGGCTGCCGTTGGAGAAGATTCTTGGTTATGGCGGTAATTTTCAACAACTTTATAAGATGACCCAATGAGCAAAAGGGGGCTCGCCATGAAAGAGATAAGGATCTGCTGGTTCCTGGTCGCTTTGGGCTTTTTACTCACCCAGGGCTGTACCCGGCATGAAATCGAATCCAAACATGAGGTGCAGATGGCGCCCATTGAGATCAAGCCCATTCACATCACCATTGATGTCAATATCAAGGTCGATAAGGCGCTGGATGATTTCTTCGGCGACATTGATCAGGCTGCCACCCAAGGCGGCAAGTAGGGAGGTAACACATGAAAATTTCAGCAGCAGGGGTGACGGCGATGGGAAAACAGGGCAAAATCTCTCTTTTTTATCTGTTTTTAATTGTAAGCTTTGTGTTGTCGGCGGCAACACAGGTGTTGGCCAATGCCAATGATATCAAGGCCAGGATGCAGGCCAGGCTTCCGGAGATAGGGGCGCTTAAAGCCCAGGGCCTTGTCGGCGAAAACTATAAAGGTTATCTCGAGTTTGTCAGCGGGACCACGGCCAAGGTCGAACTGGTCCAGGCTGAAAATGATGATCGCCGGGCGGTATACACCGCCATTGCCGGTCAGCAGAAGACAACTGTCGAGCTGGTCGGCATGCGGCGGGCCAAGCAGATTGCCGAGCTGGCCGGTCCCGGCACCTGGCTGCAGGATGGCGGCGGCCGCTGGTATAAAAAATAGGGTTGGCAGGTTGTTGGGGGTTAAAGATCGGTAATAATTTCCCGTAACGAAAAGCGTGCGGGTAACAGGGCCGGCAGTTGGGAAAGCTCCTTTTGCCGTAAAACGGAAAGCCAGTATTTGAGCTTTTCGGCCCGATCGCCTTCGGCGCCATGCCGGATTGGCAGCTGTTCCATAATTTCGATACAGCCGAGGTGGTCCTGCATGCTGAAGCGGACGGTAAGGGCTCTCTGGAACAGATCTTCGGCCTCGGCATGCTGGCCGCTGGTCAGCGTGGCCATGGCCCACTCGTACAGGGTTGCCGCGATCCCGGGCCTGGCCGTACTATCCCGATAGATTTTCAGGGCGGCATTGAAGCGCTGGTCGCGCCCCGACCGGTCCCCCTGCTGCTGGGCCAGCAGCGCCTGGAAGCGGAACAGTCTTGCCACCAGGGCCGGCTGCGATTTGCCGTTGTGGTTGAGAATCTCCGCCAGTTGCGTCACCCAGTGGCCGGCAGTGCTCGGCTCGGTTGCAAAGGCGATGATAATCCGATTTTGCAGGGCCGCCAGGGTGAAGCTGTCATGGGTGGCCCGGGTTGTGGTTGGTAGATAGGGGGCCAGGATTGTCAGCGCCTGTTGCCACTGTTTTTCCTTGATCGCCAGAGAAGAGGCCATGATCTCGAGATGTGGGGACAGTTCCGTGATATTTTCCCGGCCGGCCAGCTCGCGGCTGCGTTGCAGATGGTCCGCCGCGCTTTGCAGATTGCCGGCGTCCAGGTAGGTTTTGGCCAGGTTGAGATGGGCCTGGGCCATGCCGATGCCGTGGTCGAGGCTGCGGTAAAGGGTGAGCGCATCGTTGAACTGGATCTTTGCCCCGTAATAATTACCCTGCTCAAAAGCGTTTATCCCGCTGCTCAGCTTAAGTTCCGCCACCTGGATGGTTACCGGGGTCTGCTCGGGTTGCGGTCGCTGCACACAGGCATTGTTCAGGATCAGACTGAGCAGAGCGACCAGGATGGTCAGGATGTGAGTAGGATAGTTATTCATCTGCGGCCTGTGGGGCTATGAGGAGTTGTTTGTCGCCTGTTTGCTCAACCGCCTGGGATAACGGCCAGACCCTTTGCGCGGCCCGCAGGGTCCGGTCGGATTCTTCGAGCAGGATCCGCATCTTGCCGACCAGTTCCGGCAGTTGTTGCACCTCGTTGTCCATGGTATTCAGCATATTGTTTACCTGGGTCATGGTGTTTTTCAATTCAACCATGACCTTGGGGAAATCTTTCAAGGTGTCCTTCAGGGTGCTTGAAAGCTCGCCGGTGTTGGTCAGGACCGGCTCCAGTTGCTTCAGTCTTTTTTCAACCACCACCACGGTTTTGCTCAACGAGCTGACACTGTTTTTGATGTCCTTTTTCATCTCCTCGTCATAGAGGGCGGCGCCGAGCACTCCGCCGCCGGCGGCCAGTTGATCGGTGATCTTCCGCAGGTTGCCGGTAATCTGTTCCACGTCTGCCATGGATTCCGAGAGTCGCTCGCTTTGCATTGATTTCACGAACCCGGCCAGGTCGCTGATGGTCGATTGCACCTGCCGGATACCGGTGGTTATCTCGGTGGCCAGATCTTCAACCGAAAACGCCTCTTGGATCTTTATGTCGGCTTGGTCTTGCAGTAATGGTTGATCGGGGGAGCCGGCGCTTATCTCGATGGTGCCGCTTCCCGCGCCGAGGAGAGAGATATTTCGGATCGAGGCCACGGAATCGGCGCGGAGCAAGCGATGGAACCGCTTAAAGATGCGCATGCTGACGATGATCTCGTTTTTTTCGGAAACCGCAATATCCGAGACATAGCCGCCGTCGATGCCGGAGATGCGGATGGTGCTGTCGGTGGCCAGCCCGTGCGCGGTGGGCAGGTATCCGTAAATGGTGACGTGGTCCTCAAAGAGGTATTTGGTTTTGCCGGTGGCGATCAACAGGCCGAAAAGGGCGACCATGGCCAGCAGGACAAAGGTGCCGACCAGCCGTTCCTGAAAGGAATAGGCCATGCCGTGGATATAATGGGGGCTGTTGTCAGCGGGTGGTTTTTTCATGGGGTAGCCCATTTATAGTGCGAGTGGATAAATTGTTGGACATCGGCAAGCGGTGAATCGGTGAGCTCTTTTCCCGAGCTGAAGCGGTGAAGATGATCGGCGTCCACATAGAAAATACAGTCCGCGTTTTCAATGGCATAGGGGAGGTTGTGGGTGGCCATGACCAGGGCCAGGTTTTTTTCTTTGCGCAGCTTGTTGAAAAAAACGGCCAGGTTTTCCTCGTCCAGGGGGTCGAATGGTTTGAACGGTTCATCGAGAAAAAGAACCAACGGGTCAAGCATCAAGGTGCGGATCAGCACCAGTTTTTGTCGCTGGCTCCGGCTTAAATAGGCGGGCAGCAGGCCCAGGTCGACTTTAACCTCAAGTTCGTCGAGCAGGTTATGGGCTTTGCTTTCTATGAGGTGGTCATTGGCCGGCTGATGATACTGGGCCGGCAGGGTGATGTTCAGCCAGGCGTTGTAAAAGGAGATGAGCGGGGTGTAGGCGCCGGCAAAACCTATTTGCGGCCGCATGGCGGACCACTCGTTTTCGTTGAGTTGGGCAACGGTTTGTTGGAAAATTTCAAGGGTGCCCGCCGCCGGATCGATCCCGGCCAGTGCCCGCAGATAACGGGTTTTTCCCGAGCCGTCAGGGCCGATGAAGCAGGTGGTGGTTCCGGCTTTGATCTCCACGGTTAACGGCGCCATCGGGCGCTGTTCGTTATCGGCCGGGGTCAGCCGGTCCGCTGTGATCAGCACCTTGTCCGGTTGCCGGGGGCTCATATGGCGACCACCATGATCAAGGCGTCCAGCAGAAAGATCAGAATCAGGCTGTTCATGATCGCCCGTTGGGTTTGTTGGGGGATTTCCGTTCTGGAGCTTTGCACCTGCAGGCCGTGATAGCAGGCGGCGGTACCGATCAGCAGCCCGAAGAGCAGGTTTTTAAAGATAAAGGTGATAATGATAAGCGGGGTCAGCCGGTGGATGAGTTCACCCATATATTTGAAATAGTTGACCGAGAGCAGGATGGCGCTGATCATGATGCCGCCGGCCAGGGCGATGATGGTGAAGTAAACGGCCAGTACCAGTTGGGACAGGGATGAGCCGATCATCCGGGGGGTGGTCAGCAGATCGTTGATGTTGATGCCCAACAGTTTGAGCGACTCTATTTCGCCATGCAGTTTCATGTTGCCGATATCAACGGCAATGGCCGAGCCGGATCGGCTGACCAGAATGATCGCCGCGATAAGGGGCCCCAGTTCCAGGCCGACCAGGTCGATGAGAATGGCGGTCATGTTTTTGGTGCCGCCCAGGTTGTCAAAAAGGGAGATAAGGCGAAAGGTGATGATAAAGCCGGTGATCAACCCCAAAATGGTAATGACCGGCATGGCGTCGACCCCGGTGAAAATAATCTGGGAGATAAGGGGGGAGTAAGTTTTGCGGTTGAACAGGGAGTGGCGCAGGCGCCAGTCCCGGAAAGCCCGGAAGGTGAAGGCGGTCAGGTTGCAGATATAGCTGCCCATGCGGAGGGCATAATGGCCGGTGAGGCCGATGAGGATGTTCGGGTAAAGGTGCATATCTCTTCGTCTCTAAACCACATAAAGGAGGCTTTAGGCGTGCCGGCAAGGCATCTTAAGCCGGGCGGCGGAATCAGAAT
Organism: Deltaproteobacteria bacterium; assembly: GCA_013349285.1. GTDB lineage: Bacteria > Desulfobacterota > Desulfobulbia > Desulfobulbales > Desulfurivibrionaceae > DUZU01. The sequence goes on from DUZU01000047.1 coordinate 16,050, forward strand.
GCCGACCCGCTCCGGGGGTACAAAACCATTTTTTATAATGGTTACGCATCCTTGAATATTATGGAGGGTTGCCTTGGGTTTTGTCAAAAGAAAAGAGAGGCCAACAAAAGGAGGCTGGGGCAAAAAAGCGCGGCAAATCAGGTCAAACGCCTGAGTCGCCGCGCCGGCAGGAGTTTTAGCTGACGCCTTTGCTGTTAAGAAAGGGGGCATACTGCTGGTCGGTGCCCATGATGTGTTTGTCGAGCCAACTCTTGAGGAAATTCATAACATCAATGGTGACCGAGCTTTTGCCGGTCTGCACGTCATTGATCAGGGCTTTGACCTTGGCCGTCATTTTCTGATGTTTGGCCTGGTGATCGGCAAAATCGGGATAATCATGCTGTTGCATCATTTTTTCTTCGATGCTGAAATGTTTGATGCAGTAACTGGCCAGTTGGTTCAGGATCGGCAGCAGGGCATCCTTGCCTTTTTTGGCCATCATGGCGTCGTGTAATTCATTAATCATCTTGATTAGTTGTTTGTGTTGTTCGTCAATTTCCGCAATGTTTACACTGTATCGCTCATGCCAGTTGATCAACCCCATTTGCTGCCTCCGTAATTTTTAAATAATAAAAAGATGTTAAGTTTTTTTTGTTTTGTGTTGCCCGTTGCCTAGTCTGTAATTTTTATTCTAGCACAAGAAGCAAAAAGTTTAAAAAAAAATAAGCAAATAATTATTATTACCATAAATATGGTGTTGCCCGGTTGCCCGGTTGCCCGGTTGCCCGGTTGCCCGGTTGCCCGGTTGCCCGGTTGCCCGGCAGGAGGGTCAGCCGATGAGCAGGCCTTGGGCAAAGGAGATGAGGGGCCGCATGAGGTTGGGGATAACGCCGGTATAGAAGAGGGCCAGCAGAATAATGAAGCCGAAGGGCTCGATTTTTTGGTAGGCGGCGGCCGCCGAGCGCGGCAGGAGGTTGGCAATCACCCGACTGCCGTCCAAGGGCGGGATGGGAATCAGGTTGAAGATGGCCAGCATGATGTTGATCCAGACGCTGGCCGCCGTCATCTGAATCAGGGGCCAGAAAATTGCAGAGGGGATGATGTCGCTAAAGGGAATCAACAGCCGAACCGCCATGCCGCCGGCAACGGCAAGGAGCAGGTTGGCGCTGACCCCGGCCAGGGAAACCCAGATCATTTCCCGGCGGGGATTTTTAAAATAATTGGGGTTGACCGGTACTGGTTTGGCCCAGCCTATCTTCATGATCAAAAAGGCGAGAACCCCGATGGGATCGAGATGTTTAAGCGGGTTCAAGGTGAGGCGGCCCAATTCCTTGGCGGTGGGGTCGCCAAAGCGGAATGCGACATAGCCGTGGGCAAATTCATGGATGGTCAGCGCAAAAAGAAAAGGCGGGGCCAGAATTATTATTTCTTGAATTGTCTTGGAAAAGTCCATGGCGAACATAGCTCTCTTGCTGAGGATTAAGGTCGGTCGGCGGTTAATAAAGGGGGTAGTTGTTTTGGATAAAGGTCAGTTCTTGCTCACGGCTGGTCACCACGCCGTCCAGGCGGGCATCGAGCAGATGATTCAGGATGGCGCCGAAGAGGGGGCCTTTGCGATAGCCCATTTTTTCCAGGTCGTAACCATTTGTTTCCGGGCGAATCTGGCGCAGCTCGGTAACAAAAAGGGAAATGGCTTTTTTGCTCTCCGGTTTTTTGACCAGGCTCATGAGGTATAAAATGCCCTCCGGGGAAAGGTTGTGCAAAAGGTGGTAGATGGCGCTGGCGGATTGGGGGTGTTGTTTTTTCATGATAAAGGCGATGCGATGTACTTCGACTTTTTCTTTCATAATCAACATCTTGTGCCGTTCCGGCACTTCCAGCCGTTGACAAAAATCCAGGACTTCCTTGGTGGGGATCGCGGCTAGCAGGGCCAGCAGGTAAACAAGCCACTGCCGACATGGTTGGTCCAGGTAGAGCAGTTTATGCCAGGCCAGGGCGCGTTGGGTTTCTTCCAGAATCTCTTCGGTTTTTGCATTCATGCGCAGGCGGGGATGCAAAAAGCTGAGCAGCCCGAAATCCGCCATTCGTTTCAAGGCCGGCAGCGGGTTTTTCTCCGAGAGGATAATCTTCAGCTCGCTGAAGAAGCGATGGCCGAAGAAGCGGTCGAAGAGATTGCGTTTGATTGCGTTTTTGATCAGTTTTTCGGTATGGATGCCGATCTTGAACCCCATGCGCTGTTCAAGGCGGATGGCCCGGAAGATGCGGGTTGGGTCTTCGACAAAGCTGAGATTGTGCAGGATGCGGATCTGCCGGTTCTTCAAGTCGTTTTGGGAGTTGAAGAAATCGACCAGGGCGCCGAAGGTGTCCGGGTTGAGGTGGATGGCCATGGCGTTGATCGTGAAATCACGGCGGTAAAGATCTAGCTTTATCGAACTCAGTTCCACGGTGGGCATGGCCGCCGGATATTCGTAATACTCGAGGCGGGCCGTGGCCACATCGATCTTGAAATCATTCGGCAGTTTGACCACCGCGGTGCTGAATTTTTCGTGGACCCGCACCTCGGCCTTGAGTTGCCGGCCGAGTTTCTTGGCAAAGTCGATGCCGTCACCTTCGATGACGATATCCAGGTCAAGATTTTTTTGGTGGAGGAGCAGGTCGCGGACAAAACCGCCCACAGCATAGGCCCGATAGCCGCAGAGCCTGGCGACCTCGCCGATTTCCTTCAGTAACATGACGAGGTCGCGATCCAGCATCTCCACCATCAGCGCCGTCACATTGCGATTGCGCTCACTCGATGGCTGCTCTTCGCCGGAAAGCAACTGCTGGGGCATGTAGCCCGGATCCTTGATCAGCAGGTTGAGCAGGTCGGTGCGGGTGATAACCCCCTTGAGCACATCATGGTCAACCACCGGAATGAAGCGCTGCCGGTGCTCGATAATCAGCTCCTGGATATCGGCCATGGTGGCGTCGGGCGACAGGGTGGCGAAATCGATGGTCATATACTCATTGACCTTTAAGTGGCTCATGCCCAATTGGGTAGCCTTGCCCACCATTACCCGGGAGATCAGGCCCACCACCTTTTGCTGATCGTCGATAATCGGCAGCACCGTAATGTTGTAGCGGTTGAGGATCTCATCCGCCGCGGCGATGGTGATCTCCTGGTTGCCGGTGATCACCGGCGACGACATCAGTTCCCTGGCGAATCGTTCCGGCATTACGTGTTTGTGGAGCAGGCGGATCAGTTTTTCCTCGGCCTCGATTATGGTCATGTCCTGCACGGTGGCGGCGGCGGCAGAGGCATGACCGCCGCCTCCGAAATCACGGGCGATTACCCCGACGTTGACCTCCGGGATCCGGCTTCTGGCAATGAGATAGGTGCGTTCTCCCATCCGGGCGATGGCAAACAGGGTGTTGAGGTTTTCCATCACCATGAAGCGTCGGACCAGCAGGGCGAATTCATCAACGTATTTGGGCAGGTCGATCTTGGAGACCACAATGTCAAGGCCATGGATGGTATAGGTGGTGGCCGATTTGATCAGTTCGTGGAGCAGGGCCACCTCGTGGGTGGAAAGCTCCTGGGCCAGAAACTGGGAAATGGTGCTGAGGTTTGCCCCCTGGGTCAAGAGCCAGGCCGCCGCTTCCAGATCTTCGGGGGTGGTGGTGTCAAAGGCGAAGGAGCCGGTGTCTTCGTAAATGGCCATGGCCATGATCGTGGCCTCGTCGGCCGAGATGGCGATGTTTCGCTCTTGAAAAAGGCGGCAGAATATGGTGGTGGTTGAGCCGTAGGGACGGACTATCTCGGTGCGGCCCTGCATGTCGCCCGGGGTGTCGGGATGGTGGTCGTAGATATGCAGATCCAGGCCGGGATTGCTCAGGCATTGGCCGAAGTTGCCGATCCGGGTAGGCTGGCGGGTATCCACCACAATCAGCCTGGTCACCTGGTCGAGCGGGATATTCTTGAGCCGTTGAAAGTTGTATAGGTATTGCACCGATTCCACAAAAAAATCACGGAGGTTGCGTTCCTGGGAGCCGGAAAACGCCAAGACCGCATTCGGGTATAGTTTCTGGGCGGCAATCATCGAGGCCAGACCGTCGAAGTCGGCATTGAGGTGGGTGGTGATTACTTCCATGGGACTCCGCAGGAGTTGACAACGGGATTGTTGGTGATGGGCTTGTACCAAGCGCATCGGGCCGCAATAAAGAGATTATAGACCATCGGGACAAAGCTTACAACGAAAGGCGACGGGCCGGGAAAAAAGTTATCCCCGGGGATGAAACTTCTGGTGGATGGATTTGAGCCGATTGCTGTCCACATGGGTGTAGATCTGGGTGGTGGCGATATCGGAGTGGCCGAGCATCATCTGCACCGAGCGCAGATCGGCGCCGCGCTCCAGAAGGTGGGTGGCAAAGGAGTGTCTCAGGACATGGGGGCTGATTTTCCTGATGACCCCCGCGGCCAGGGCCGTTTCCTGAACGATCTGCCAGAAGCGCAATCGGCTCATGGCCTTGCCGCGGCTGGTGATAAAAAGAAAATTGCTCTGTTTTTTTTTGATGATCTTGGGCCGGGCCTCTTTGCTGTAGAGCTGCAGATGGCCGCGGGCGGTATCGCCGAAGGGGATGAGCCGCTCCTTGGCGCCTTTGCCGAAAACGCGGACGTAGCCGCCCATCAGGTTGAGGCCGATCAGGGGCAGGTTGACCAGCTCCGAGGCCCGCATGCCGGTGGCGTAGAGCAGATGGAGCATGGCGTGGTTGCGCAGGGCCAGGGGGGTGTGGCTGATCGGCGCGGCGAGCAGGCGGTCCACCTCGGGCATGGTCAGCACCTTGGGCAGGGGGCGGCCCGGCTTGGGCAGGTCGATAATGGCGGTGGGGTTTTCGTTGATGATTCGTTCGCCGGCCAGAAATTTAAAAAAGGCGCGCAGGGCCGAAATTCTCCGGGCATTGCTGCGGCTGGAGATCCCCTGGGCGTGGCAGTGGTCCAGATATTTGCGGATATGGCTGGGCGTTATGGCGCCGAGATCCTTGATGCGATTATTTATTAAAAAGGCAAAAAAAGCGGTGAGGTCGGAGTGGTAGGCCTGGGTGGTATTGGCGGCAAGCCTGCGTTCCACGGCCAGATAATGAAGGAATTGGTCGAGATGGAGGTCGAAAAAAGAAAACGCTCCGCCGGTTGCTGCTTGGGCATGCTGCCCGGTCCGGTCGGAGCGTCTGCTGTCGGAAACGGTCCCTCGTTTGGTAATCATCCGAGGAAAGGTCCCATGATGTTAGTCGCGGTCGCCACGCATGGTGAGTTTGCGAATCTTGCGTTTTGATTCAGCCTGTTTGCGGCGGCGTTTGGCGCTGGGTTTTTCGTAGTATTCACGGCGTTTGAGTTCTTTTTTCATGCCGTCGAGCTGCAGTTTTTTCTTGAGCAGCCGAATTGCCTGTTCGATGTCGCCTCTGACTTCTACTTCAATCATGGTGTCTCCAATTTCCAATTAAAATAACAAATCTTTAAAATGTGCCCAGCTGGAAATGATAAAAAGCACATGTGTTGACTACGGTAAAGACAAACT
>DUZU01000048.1 GCA_013349285.1 Deltaproteobacteria bacterium
ATTTCCACCCAGGAGTTGATAACCGACATCCCACCGTCCTTGAAGAAAAATTTCACCGGGGTCATTCGCGCTTCTGTTTTATCTTTAATGGATATGATCCAACAGATGATGCCGGGCAAGCAACGGATTACGGTAATGAGTCATTCCGCCACCAACCTGCCGGAAACGGAAAGTGAATATCGAAATGCCGCAAAGCAATACAACCTCATCCTTGACTTTCGCTATTTTGCCGACGAGAAGCAGGTAGGTGAAACCATGCGGGAAATTGCCGGGCAGAGTGATTTTATCCTGCTCTACCCGCCCGGCATTACCAACCACGACGTCACCGAGATCGTCAAATGGCAAAATCAACTAAAACTGCCGGTCTTGAGCCAACTGAAAAGCCACATCAAAGCCGGTCTTCTCGGCGGCCCGGCAACCGACCTGGACAAAACCAGCCCCAAGCTTGCCGAGTACATCGACAAAATATTACAAGGCCGCGAACCTGCACAACTTCCATATTTCTATTACCAGACAAAATATGTTATTAACCTACAAACGGCAAGCACCCTTAAACAGGACATCCCAGTGGACATAACCACCAATGCCGAGATTATTTTTTAAGCTATCAGATGAAATTGTTAATTAAAATATTATCAGCCTCACTGCTGCCTTTCCTGGCAATAATCGCCCTCTATCACATCTTGAGCACCGTGGTCTTTTCCGACCACATGCATGATATGTTCAAGCACCGGGCGGAAAACAGCCTGCTCCAGACCGAAGATGACATCCACCAGTTTTTTATTAACAGCGAATCCCACCTCACCCTGCTGGCCACCATCTCCCCGCCAAACCAAGAAGCTCCCCTTGCGGCCCAAATCGCCCTGCGCGGCATGCTGCAGAATGAAGAATCTTTATTCCGGATATCGGCCATCGACGCCAAGGGCAAGGAATGGTTAAGGTTTAACAAGTTTCCCGAAAGCAACGATGACAACATCCTGCTCAACCTCTTCTCCTCCCCTATTTATCAAAGGCCGATGCTTGACCGGCAACCTTACATCGGCAGCATAGAGCATAATATGGATTACCCCCTGCCTTTTTTTAATATTTCCGTCCCGCTAAAAAACCGACAAAGCGGGACGATCTATGGATTTATCTGGGGCCAGTTTTCGTTTCAGAATATCCAGACCCTGCTGGAGCATTATCTACCCAAAAAAGGCAAATTAATGTTGCTTCAGCTCGATAATCACGAGCCCCTGGTCCAGGCCGACGACACGGCAGACAACTTTGATGAACTGGAACAGCAAGCCATCCACGAAATAGTTAAAAACAATGCCTTACAGGGACAATTCGAATTGACAAGCAACGACCGCAAGCTCAGCTTTGTCTACCGAAAATTTTCCCGTAACAATCTTGATTTTCTTCTTCTTTACTATCAGCCAAATGATGTGATCTACTTTCTTTCCGACCGGCTGAAGGTTTATAACTCATACCTCACCATGGCCGGCGTCATCATGTTTATCCTGGTCAGTTTCCTGCTCATCGGCAAAATCATAAAACCTCTAATCAACCTGACCAGACAAATCAACGACCTCGGCTTACGTTATCGGCCCCGTGAAGATAACCTCCCGACCGAAACCTCTAAAAATGCAGGTGATGAAGTAGAACAACTCGGCAATGCTTTTGCTTTTTTCCAACAACAGATTGCCGGGTACAGCAAGGAAATAGAAACATTTAACCAGACCCTGGAACAGCAGGTTGAAAAAAAGACGGAAGAACTGGCCGAGACCAACCTGGCTCTTGAAAAAGATATCGCCCGGCGGCAGCAGATTGAAAGAGAGTTGGAAAAAAAGCAGTTGGAGCTTGAGGAAATGATCCAAAAAGCTGACGAGGCAAACCGGGCAAAAAGCGAATTTCTGGCAAACATGAGCCATGAAATCAGAACACCGATGAACGCCATCCTCGGCATGAACCGGCTCACCCTGGAAACCGAGCTTAGTCCGGAACAACATAAATATATCGCCACCGTCCAGGAATCTGCGGAATCTCTGCTCAATATCATCAATGACATTCTGGATTTTTCAAAAATCGAGGCGGGTCAGCTTGACCTGGAAGAGCAACCCTTCGACCTCAAGAAAACATGTCGCTTTATCTACAACAGCTTTATCGTCAGGGTTGAACAACAGGGGGTTAAGCTGCGCTACGAAATTCCCGACAATATCCCGCTCAACTTGATCGGCGATGACTACAGATTACGCCAAATATTAATCAATCTGGTCGGCAACGCGGTAAAATTCACCAAAGAAGGAGAAATTTATTTCACGGCCCGACTACTGTCGGAAAACGACCAGCAGGTTGTGCTGGAATTCTCGGTTGCTGACACCGGCTGCGGCATCCCCGCAAAAGTTATGCCGCAGATCTTTGACAGTTTCACCCAGGCCGACTCAAGCATGACCAGATTTCACGGGGGCACCGGACTTGGCCTGGCAATCTGCAAAAAAATCACCTTGTTATTGGGCGGCGAAATCAGAGTAGAAAGCACCGAAGGCAGCGGTTCCACCTTTTATTTCACCGCCATCTTCAAAAAAGACCGAAGTGCGCCGAGCCAACCCCATTCGGTAACCACCGAAACCGACTCCCAGACCAAGACGCCGACCATCACCTTACATATTTTGCTGGTTGAGGATAATTATATCAATCAGGAACTGGCCAAAATTATCCTTGAGCAGAAAGGGCACAAAATTTCAACGGCGATGAACGGCCTGGAAGCATTGGAGACCCTTGCCAATGAAAAGATCGACGCAATCCTGATGGATGTGCAGATGCCGAAAATGGATGGGATAACCGCGACCAAAATAATCAGGCGTTGTGAGAATGAAAGGATGCCCTCGGCCAAGGAACACCAGGAGCTCATCCTCAAGCTCAACGAAAAACTGCTGGGAACCCGCACCCCGATAATCGCCATGACCGCCCATGCCATGGCCGGCGACCGGGAAAAATGCATCGAAGCCGGCATGGACGAATATGTCACCAAGCCATTCCAGCCCGATGAGGTTTGCAAGGTTCTGCAACGGGCAACGTTACGCCGGCAACACTAGCCGCCTGGGTCAGCAGATCCGCGGCAACTGTTCCCCCACCGGCATATCGATGATCCGCTCGGCCCCGAAGGCGGTCCGCATCGTGACCAAACCGGGGTTGGCCCCGGTCACCTCGCCGATGATGGCGGCATCGGCCCCAAGAGGATGTGTCCGCATCTTGCCCAGCATCGCTTCCGCATCTTTATCGGCCACCACGGCCACCAGTTTCCCCTCATTGGCCACATAGAGGGGATCAATGCCCAAAACTTCGCACGCCCCCCGCACCTCGGGGCGCACCGGCACCGCCCCCTCATCAAGAACGATCCCAACTTTAGAGGATGCGGCAAACTCGTTCAAGGTCGTGGCCAGCCCACCCCGGGTCGGATCCCGCATCGCATGAATCGAAGTGCTCACCGCAAGCATTGCCATAACCAGCCCGTTTAAGGCCGCGGTATCGCTTTTCACCCGGGACTGAAAAGAGAGCCCCTTCCGGCTGGTGAGAATCGCCATGCCGTGGTCGGCGATGGTGCCGGAAACAATGACCTTGTCACCCGCCTTGAGGTTGGCCGCGGAAATAGCCACAGATTCCGGCACCAGCCCGAGGCCGCTGGTATTGATAAAAATCTTATCGCAGCTGCCCCGATCCACCACCTTGGTGTCGCCGGTAACGATCCGCACCCCGGCCGCCGCCGCCGCCTTTTCCATGGAAAGCAGGATCCGGTGCAGGTCGGCCATGGGCAGCCCCTCCTCAATGATAAAGGCCGTACTCAGATAAAGGGGAGTCGCCCCGCTCATGCAGATATCGTTCACCGTGCCGTTGACGGCCAGATCGCCGATATCGCCGCCGGGAAAAAAAATGGGGTCGACCACAAAGGAGTCGGTGGTAAAGGCCAACCGGCCGGCCGGCAGATCAAGCAGGGCCTGATCCTCAAGCTTATTCAGGGTTTCATTGCCGAAACGGGGCAGAAACATCGACTCAATCAGGCGGGCGGAAAGCCGGCCGCCGCTGCCATGGGCAAGCTGGATGGTGTCATATTCCATGATCGGCAGCGGGCAGGTAAAGTCATCAGGATTAAGCGCCATATCTATCTCGCATGATGATATTTATAATAGGCGGCACAGGCCCCTTCGCTGGAGACCATGGTCGCGCCCAGGGGATGCTCCGGGGTGCAATCCCCACCAAAGGCCGCGCAGCCATTGGGTTTAAGCAACCCCTGGAGGATGGCGCCGCTTTGACAGCGGGACGACTCCTCGACCACGATGGCGTCGACCGCAAACCTCTTTTCCGCGTCAAAATCGGCATAGTCTTTTCTGATCGCAAGTCCGCTGGCCGGCAACATCCCGATCCCCCGCCATTTGCGGTCGGCCACCTCGAAAACCTGGGCCAGCACCGCCTGGGCCGGTCGGTTACCCTCGCGGCTCACCGAGCGGCCATATTCATTTTCCACCTGATGGCGGCCCTCTTCCAGCTGGCGAACCACCATCAGGATCCCGGCCAGCAGGTCCAAAGGCTCAAAACCGGTGGGAACGATGGGTACCCTGAACTCCTCGGCAATGGCCTCATACTCCTGCCAGCCCATCACCGTACAGACATGGCCGGCCGCCAGATAGCCCTGCACCCGATTGCTCGGCGAAGAGAGCAATACCCGCATGGCCGGCGGCACCAGCACATGGCTGGCCAGCAGGCTGAAATTGGCCAACCCCTCCTGTTTGGCCTGCAACAGGGCCATCGCATTGCCCGGGGCCGTGGTCTCGAAACCCACCCCGAAAAAGACCACCTGGCGATCGGGATTTTCCCGGGCCAGATTCACGGCCTCCAGGGGCGAATAGACCATCCGCACATCACCGCCCGCGGATTTGACCATCAACAGATTCCGGGAACTGCCCGGCACCCGCAGCATGTCCCCGAAGCTGGTGAAAATCACCTCGGAGCGGGCGGCAATGGCCAAGGCCTTGTCAATGATCTCTATGGGGGTCACGCAAACCGGGCAGCCCGGCCCATGGACCAGCTCGATCTCCGGCGGCAGCAGCTGATCAATACCGTGCTTCATGATCGAATGGGTATGCCCCCCGCAGATCTCCATGATCACCCAGGGCCGGGTGACCCTCTGCCTGATCTCGGCCAGCAGGGTTTTGGCGATGGCCGGATCGCGGTATTCGTCCAGGTATTTCATTTATTATTCCTTGAGGGGAGCCAGAGAAACAGCCCATCCCATCCTTAAACATTTTCACGGTTTTACCGTAAAAAATGTTTTTTTTAGTCCCCCTTCATGGCCTGCTGAGCATCACAGCCGCTGGCGGAACAAGACGCTAAACTGTTTGAGGCGCAGCCGAGTTTTTAGCGTCTCCGCTAGCGGCGAGAAGCGCAAGGAAGCCCGCAGGGCCTGGACATCGGGGTGCCCTTTTCTTGTTTCTTCTTTTGGGCAAACAAAAGAAGAAAGGCTAATTGAGCAACAAGGTATAACCTTACATTTCGATCTTGTATTTCTGTTACTTTCTTTGCTGGCACTAAAGAAACTAACCAAAGAAATGCACCCTGTCACTCGCCGTTACACTGCTGCCCCGCTTAAAGCGGGATTCCCTGTGTTCCTCGAAACTGACGGGAGTTTGAAAACTCGCTTCGCTCAAACAGATCGGAGTCTCCGCCACTATGTGGCTCCGCTTACCTAAACTCCTTTTCGCCAGTGTCTCCGGTACTCGGCTACGTGCCAATGGGGAAAAACAAATCTAAACAACTACCCATCATCACCAACAAGCGGCTTGCCAAAGATATCCGTCCCCTGGGCGGCAAAGATATCGGTCAACTCCTGCCAGGCCTCATAGCTTTTGCGGGCCTCGTCCTCGTCGATCACCGACAGGGCAAAACCGGCATGAACCACGGTGTACTGGCCGATTTCAATCTCCGGGACATAGGCGAGACAGGCCTTGCTCAGCGAACCGGCATAATCAATCCGGCCCATCTTCAGCCCGTTTTCCTCATAAACCTCGACAACCTTTCCGGGAATGGCCAAACACATATCGTTATCGTCCGCTTAATTTTTTTCTGCCGATCACCGCCTGCCCCAGACAGAGCGAGCCGTCATTGCATGGGGTTTGCCGGTGACTGATTACGTCGAAACCTTTTAGCGCCAGGGATTGCACCAGCCCCTCAAACAGCAGGCTGTTTTGAAAAACCCCACCGCTCAAGGCCACCTTATTGAGGGTTTTTTCCTTTCTCGCCGCCAGGGCAAGCTCGGTCAAGGCCTCAACCATGGTCCGATGAAACCGGCGGCCCACTTCGGCCAGGGAGGCGCCCTTGCCTACCGCCGTGGCAACATCTCTAATAATTGAACGCACCGAAACTTTAAGCATATCATCTTCGCTGATCAGATCAAAAGCAAAACCCTTTTCCGCCAAAGAGCCCGCCGCCTGCATCAGTTCGATGGCAGCCTGGGCCTCGTAGCGGATCAGCTGCCTGCCGCCGGCGATGGCGGCCACCGCATCAAAGAGCCGGCCGCAACTGCTGGTCAGCGGCGAATTGACCCCCTTGGTTACCATCTCGATGATCGGCGCAAAATCGTGCTCTGCAAGAAAGGGCAAGGCCGGCAGTTCGTTGCCGAATGCGGCCTGGAGATAACTCACCCCGGTGCGCCAGGGGGCCTGCACCGCCGCGTCGCCACCCGGCAGGGGCAGGGGCTCGAAACAGGCGAAACGCTCAAAGCCGGCGGCATCGCCGATCAACACCTCGCCGCCCCAGATGGTCTGATCCGGGCCATAGCCGGTACCGTCCATGATCAGGCCGATGACCGGGCCGTCCTGATGATTTTCCGCCAGGCAGGCGGCGAGATGGGCATGGTGATGCTGCACGGCCAGGGTCGGAACCGGCTGCTCCCGAGCCCAGCGGCGGGACAGATAATCAGGATGCAGATCATGGACAATCAGCTCGGGCTCGATGGCAAAGATCCGGCTGAGGTGGGCGACACTTTTTTCAAAAAAACGGTAGGCCGCCAGATTCTGCAGATCGCCGATATGCTGGCTCAAGAAGGCATTTTTTCCCTGGAGCAGACAGACCGTGTTTTTCAACTCGCCGCCGACCCCGAGCACCCTGGCGCCGTCCTCTTTCAAAAAAATCGGCTGCGGCGCATAGCCCCTGCTGCGGCGAACCGAACGGACAACGCCGCCCAGGCTGGTGACCACCGAATCATCACAGCGCAGATAGATGTCCCGGTCATGGCAAAGAAACGAATCAGCCACCCCCTCCAACCGGTGCAGGGCTTCGTCATTATCGATACAGATCGGCTCTTCGCTGAAATTGGCGCTGGTCATGACCAGCGCCTTGCCGCCCCCCTCAAAAAGAAGGTGATGGAGGGGGGTATAGGGCAGCATCAGGCCGAACAGCCCGTTACCCGGGGCCACATTTTCGGCCAGGCCATGCTTGTTTTTTTTAGGGCTCAGCACGATGGGCCGCTGAGGGGCCTGCAGAGCAAGGGCCTCTTCCTCGCTCAGCTCACAGATCATCCGAGCGGTGTCGAGATCGGCCACCATTACCGCCAGGGGCTTTTCCGAGCGCCCCTTGCGTTGCCGCAAACGGGCGACCGCGGCTTCATCGTGGGCGTTTACCACCAGGTGAAAGCCGCCCAAACCCTTGATCGCTACAATCATGCCGTCATTAAGGTGATTGACAACCTGGACCAGGGCCGCATCCCGGTGGGCAATGACCTTGCCGAGATAATCATACAAAACAAGCTGGGGTCCGCAGACATGGCAGGCATTTGGCTGGGCGTGGAAGCGCCGGTTCGCGGGGTCATCATACTCGCAGCCGCAGGCCCCGCAGAGCGGAAAAGCACCCATGGAGGTATTGGGCCGATCATAGGGGATCTGTTCGACAATGGTATAGCGGGGACCGCAGTTGGTGCAGTTGATAAAGGGGTAACGGTAACGGCGATCCTCGGGATCGCGCAATTCGGCAAGACATTCGCCGCAGACCGCCACATCCGGCGAAATCAGGGTGGCAACCGCCCCTGCCCCCCCGGACTCCTTGACGAGAAAGTCAACCTCATCCCTTTCGGCCACCGCGCGGTAAGAAATATCCCGGACCACGGCCATGACCGGCGCATGACTTTTCAGAGCCTGTAGAAAATCATGGAGAGCGGTCAGCAAGCCCTGGGCCTCGATCTCCACCCCGTTGGGGTTATTGGCGACAAAGCCGGTCAACCCCTTAGCCAGGGCCAGCCGGTAGACAAAGGGCCTGAAGCCCACTCCCTGCACGATGCCGTTAACCGAAATCTGCCAGCGGGCGGTTTCTGCGGACATATCAACTCTAACCAAAGCGCTCAAAAGGTATCTATAGTTGCTGTTGCAGCCAGTCGAGCCAACCGCTCATCCCCTCGCCGGTGGTGGCGGAAATCTCGAAAAACTGCAGCCGGTGATTGACCTGCCGGGCATATTCCTTACACCGGGCCAGGTCAAAATCAACATGGGGCAAAAGATCGATCTTGTTGATCACGCAAACGGCGGCCGCATCAAACATGGCCGGATATTTGAGGGGCTTGTCATCACCTTCGGTCACACTGATGATCACCACCTTGGCCGCCTCCCCCAGATCAAACATGGCGGGACAGACCAGATTGCCGACGTTTTCAATAAACAGCAGCGAATTATCACCAAGATCAAGCTGATGCATGGCTCGATGGACCATATCCGCATCCAGGTGGCAGCCGGCCCCGGTATTGACCTGGATCACCGGGGCGCCGGTGGCGTTGATCCGGTCGGCGTCAAGCATGGTTTGCTGGTCGCCCTCAATAACCGCCATCTCCACCGTCCCCTTGAGCGCGCGGATGGTGCGCTCCAAGGTGGTGGTTTTGCCGGAACCGGGGGAACTGACCAGGTTTAAGGCGACGATATTGCGGGCTTTAAAAAAATCGCGGTTATGGGCGGCAATCCCGGCGTTCTTGGCCAACACATCCTGTTCAACCTTTAAAACCCGACCGGCCGGGCCATGATGGCCGTGGCCGACCGCCCCCCCGCCGGGCCTGGTAAAAGTAACCGCATCATCCGGCTGACTGCAGCCGCAGGAATCACACATATAATCACCTATGAAGAGCTTATCTTCTGTTGTACATCCACTGACGCCAACGCCAGCGTTACTCGTCAACGATCAGCGACAAAACCCGCAGTTCCTTGCCCTGGACAATATCCGTGGCATAGCTGCCGCACTTGGGGCATTGCATGACCAGGGAATCCGCGGCAAAAACGGTTTCGCAGGCAAGACATCTGGCCCGCCCCTCAACCTCGACAATCTCAAGCTGCGCGCCCTGGGCCGGCGTATCTCGGGCCGCAGCCTCAAAACAGAAGGTAAGCGCCTCAACCATCACCCCGGCCAGGCGCCCGACTTCTAACTCGACCAGGTTTATTTTTTGGGCCGCGGCCTCTTTCGCCTGCCCAGTGACAAGATCGACAATCCCCATGGCCAGTGACATTTCATGCATAGGCTCATCATACCCCAACGCTTATCATTAGATCCAGCCGCAAGAAATTCCCTAAACTCCCGAGCGAAAGGTCAGCACCAAAGTCGATTAGCTCTCGCCATCGGTCGGCCCCCGCAACGGCAGGCTGACCACAAAGGTGGAGCCCACCCCCGGCTTGCTGCCCGCGGTAACAACCCCGCCGTGCCGCTCGACAATCCGCTTGCAGACGGCAAGACCGATGCCGGTCCCCTCATACTGGTTATGGCCATGCAGCCGCTGAAACAGGCCGAAGATCTGGGAGGCGAGCTTTTGATCAAAGCCGATGCCGTTGTCTTCAACCGTGATTTTACAATAGTCGTGCAGCCCGTCTTTTTCATGGACCGTAAATTTTGTACTGTACACCTTAATCTGGGGCGCAACATCCGGCCGCCGATACTTCAAGGAGTTGGCGATTAGGTTCTGAAAAAGCTGCCTGAGCTGGGCGGGGTCGGCTGTTATCTTGTCAGCCACATCTATTTCCACGGACGCCCCGGTCTCGATGATCCGCATTTCCAGATCGGCTACAACCTCCCTGACAATTCTGCTGAGATCAACCTCCTCGACATGATACCCGGAGGCGGTAACCCGGGAATAGGCGAGGATGTCGTTAATCAGCCTCTGCATCCGCGCACTGGACTCGAAAATACGGTTCAGGTATTCCCGGCCGCGCTCGGACAAATCCGCACCGCAATGCTTGAGCAAGCGCTCACTGAAAGCCTGAATCAAGACCAGGGGCTCACGCAGATCATGGGAGGCCATGTAGGCAAAATCCTGCAGATCCTTATTGCTGTTGGCCAAATCTCCGGCAAATTTTTCAAGCGCCTTCTCCGCCGCCTTGCGATCGGTAATATCCCGGTTGCTGGCCCGCCGACCCAGAAAAATACCGGCCTCGTTAAAAACGGGCTGACAGATATGGGATAGCCACTTTTTTTCTCCCGCCCGGTTTACAATGGCAAACTCAAACTCGCAAACCCCATGATCGGGGCGGCTGTCAACCATATGATCCCTGACCAAGGCTTGATGTTCATCGCTGACGATCTTTAACAGCAGTTCCGGGTTTTCCATGAACTCAGCCGGCCGGTAGCCGGTGAGCCTCTCGCAAGAAGGCGAGACATAAACATAATCACCGGCCTGATCCACCCAGTACTCCCAGTCGTAGGTAAAATCAGCCAGAGTTCTGAATTTTTCTTCGCTGCGCAGGATCTCCAGCTGCGCCTCTTTCCGGATAGCGATCTCCTGATTAAGGGCGGCATTGGCCGCGGCAAGATCATCGGTCTTCCGGGCAAGATTATCCCGTGACACTTGAAGCTCTTGTTGGGCCTGATCACGCTCATCCACATGGCGGCGCAAAATTATGCCGCCAAAACAGATACCGATCACTCCGATGAGCCATACTGAAAAAACACCGTAAAACAAGGCCCTGACCTGCTGGTCCTGAATGGCAAGCGGCTTGACCATCGGTAAGGAAATACTGATCCCACCCAGAATATCTCCGACGTCATAGCCCTGGTGGCCATGACACTCCAAACATTCACGTTGGGTAATAATGGGCTGCATATAACGCAAAAAAGGCAGGCCGTCCAACTCGGTAAATTCCATTTTTTCTTTCAGCCCCTGACTAAACTCGGTAAGAGCCAATCGCTCCCACCCATCCGGCTCATTTTGAGGACGCAGGGGATTGAGACTGGTAATCTTGGCGATACAATCGTAGAGGCTGGAAAATTCCTCGTTGATCTGCCGCAGCATATAGGCGGGATTCATCAGGGTGAGCTTTTTACCAGAAGGCGTTACCAGATCACGCTCTGGCAGATGGGCAAGATAAGGGCTGGGCTGGGTTCGTTGATCGACCGGGACATAGACCCCGCCGTGGGAAGCGCTCCACCGGCGCAAGGCTCGATCCTGGCTGAAATAGGAGGTCGCCTCGCCGATTGCCAACTCCCTGGTAATCCGTCGAATGCCGTTGATCTCCTGCCAGGAAAGACCAAGGATGAATAAAGACCAGGCCAGAAGAAGTATCCAGGTAAAACGACGAACCGGCAAAGACTTATAACTTGTCTGCGGCAATTGACTCACAATTTTTCAGGCCTCCCACAATTGGCAACCCGACCATCATAAAAAATCTCAGACATAAGGATCAGGCCACAACTCAGGATCGGCAACCCCGATCTTGATCGCAAATTTCAACATGGCCAACGGCTCGATAATCCCAAGTTTTTTACTGATATTGGAGCGGTGCTTTTCCACCGTTTTCGGGCTCAGGCAGAGCATATCGGCTATCTCCTTGGTCGGATTGCCTTCGATAACCATCCGGAAAACCTGCTGTTCGCGATCAGACAACAGATCATATCTGCCGGATTCGCTGGCCATTCGCTCGTCATTGGCCAGATAACTGCGGATGAGCTCGGAATTAATATCCTTGCTCAAAAAATATTTTCCCACGGCGGCCATCCGCACCGCCTCGACCACCTCGGCCAGGGGAGCGGTCTTCAGCACATAGCCATGAACCCCCGAGGCCAGGGCCTGATGCACATAGGCCTCCCGGGAGAACATGGTGAGCATCACAATATTGATTTCCGGGGCAAAAGACTTGATCAACGGAATGCAATCAAGGCCGCTCATCATGGGCATGGCAATGTCAAGCACCACCACATCCGGTTTGGTTTTCCTAACGCCATCAATGGTTTCACGGCCGTCTCCGGCCTCGCCCACCAGCTTCATCTCTTCATATTTGTCAAATAAAGAACGAAGTCCTTCTCTCACCACCGGATGATCGTCCGCCACAAAAATTTTGATCTTAGCCATAGATATTCAACCCATTAACCATCAGACAAACAGCCCAAGATAACAACCCGCACAAGATGACAAGCAAGCCTTAACAAAATAATATTATATATATTTCATGGAGATAGCCAGCTAAAGCTTATCAAAAGTACGATTTTAAAAAATGGGGGAGCTTAACAAGCGGCTTCCTGCAATATAAAGGGGGCTGGACGGGGAACATACAGGCAATTGCCACCCAAACGAACCGACAGGCATTTGAATATATAAGCTATCTATTATACGTTGTTTTTTTCATGCTACCAAATAAACGACAAACTTTCCGCAACCTGAGCCGCGTCATTTTTCCTGCAAAACCCACCAGTTGCTCCCACACCTCATAGGATTTTCGCGCCTCGGCTTGATCAATCACCGAGATCCCCTAACCGGCATGAACCACGGTGTAGTCCTGCCAATCCAACCAAGCCAACAACGCAAAGCCAATAACACCACAATCTCAAACAGTTACATGTCACCCCATCACCTGACAATGGCAGTTGTCAAGCAAATTGCTTTTATCAGCCGCTAATTAACGATTGCCATTGGCTCAAACGCACCTTTGCGGTATGCTGGGCGACAAATTTTCATCTAAAGGATATGATGCCATGACCAAGCCCCAGGCCAACGATCTCAGCCGGCTCATCAAACACGTTTATGTCGAAGAGGGCTGCCAGGGCCTGCCCCTAACCGAACAGATCCTGGCCAGACTCGACAACATCACCCCGGTGATCATCCCCGACCGCGCCAGCCCGGAGATTGACTTAGGTCCCTACCCGCAAAGCCTGAACAAAGGCAAACACCACCTGCTCCTCGCCAAAAATCGCGGCAAGTTCCTTAAGGCCTGTCCGGCAACCAAGGAATACCGCTGCTGCGATTACCAGGTGCTCAATGTGGGGATGAACTGCCCCATGGATTGTGTCTATTGCATCCTGCAGGCCTATCTCAACAATCCCTGGCTTTCTTTTTTCGTCAACATCGATGAGCTGTTTAAAGAACTTGATGATGCTTTTGCCGCTGAACCGGCACGATTCCGGCGGATCGGCACCGGCGAGTTCACCGATTCCATGGCCCTCGACCGGATCACCGGCCTGAGCAAAATCTTGATTGAATACTTTAAAGATAAAAACGGGGTGCTGGAACTTAAATCAAAGGCAGTAGTCCTCGACCACCTGCAGGAGGCGGATCATGGTGGCCGCACCGTCATGGCCTGGTCGCTGAACAGCCCGGCGATCATGGAACGCGAAGAGTTGCGCACCGCTTCCCTTGAGCAACGTCTGGCCGCGGCCGGGCAATGCGCAGATTGGGGCTACCGGCTGGCCTTTCATTTTGACCCGATCATCTATCATCCCGGCTGGCAGCAAGGCTACACCGAGACCATCGACCGGCTGTTCGCCTCGGTCCCGGCGGACAAGATTGCCTGGATCAGCCTGGGGGCTCTCCGCTTTTTGCCACCCCTCAAGGCGATCGCCACCTCCCGCTTTCCCGCCTCCCGTTTTTTCCATGAGGAGTTTGTCCTGGGCCTGGACAACAAATTCCGCTATTTCCGCAAGCTACGGGTTGAGATGTACAGCCTGCTTGCCGAGCGGATCAAGCAGTATGCCGCGCCCGACACCTGTGTCTATTTCTGCATGGAAAGCGATGAGATCTGGCAGGAGGTGTTCGGCTTTACGCCTGAGGAAAAGGGCGGAATTCCCGCCATGCTGGACCGGGCCGGACAACCTTAACCCATATGGCCCAGTGGATGATTGCGAAAGTTGCAATTATTTTTTCTCGAAAACCTAACCAGCAAACTACCTACTACTCCCCGCTTATCTGCAAATTAATCGTCAAAACAAAAGGACAAACCCTAACAAAAACATTAACGATCAACCCCTGCAAACTGTTAGTCAAATAGTCGTTATCATCCTACTGCATCTAATTGACGTATCAATTTTGTTTGATCTTTCAAGCTTGCCATTGCTAGACTATTTTTACATCTTCAGCACACTCGGCAAGCGCATATTTCCAAGCCGCTGAACATCATTAAATTTTACCTCACTTTTATTAAATTATATGACTTCAGGCCTTTTAAAAAAAAACCTCGTCTGCCGCATTATTCTAATTTGCACCTTTTTATATCTAATCCCGCCCCAAACTATCGCCGCGGAACTGCATCTGGCCCTGGCGGACTCCACCTGCGCGCCGATGAAGGAAGCTGGACTTGCCTTTACCCGGGAGACCGGCATTGACCTGCAATACAGCTGTAAATCATCGGGACTGCTGGCCCGGGGCATCCAGGCCGGGATCATCCAGGCGGACTTCTTTTTATCCGCCAACGCCAACTGGATGAATAGCGTTGTTGACAATGGCCTGATCGACCGGCAACAGGTCCGGCCACTTTTAAGCAACGATCTGATCATCGTCACCCGAGCCGACAGCGCCATCAAGATCCAAAAACTAGCCGACCTGACCCTGCCCGAAGTAACATCAATCATTATCGGCGAACCGAGCCGCGCCCCCTTTGGCCGCTATGCGAAACAGGCCTTGCAAAAATCAGGGTTATGGGATGAGCTCAAACCCAAGATCATCAGCAAAAAGAAAATTTCCCTGGCCGTAGCCGACCTCGCAAAAGCCGAGGAAGGGACAGCCGCCATCCTCTACCGGACCGGCCTTGCCGATTTCATGCGGTTGCAGTTTACAATCCCGGCCTCGGCCAGCGAGCCCATTGAATATTACGCCGCGCCGCTCAAGACCATGGCAAATCATAAAGAGAAGGCCATGTTTCTCGCTTTTATTGCAGGAGATCATTTCAATAAAATATTCAGTGCCGTCGGCTTCAGCGTAATCCACAGCATCAATCGAGCGCCTGAAAAATCTGTTAAGGCCAGTCATTAATATGCTCAAAAAACAAACCGCAAAGATATACGGCAAACTACCCCTTTACTGGCAAATCTTTCTGCCGACCAGCCTGATCGTTCTGCTCGGCGCTCTGGTCTCCTTTTACATCCTGGCCGTAACCGCCAAATCAAAAGATTTTTTACATGAATTCTATGGGGAAACCATTCAGAACAACCTGCAACTCACCCAGTTGGAAAGCCTGTACAACCAATGCGACCTGCTGCTGCTCAAACACCTCTCCGCAGAATCATTCGAACTGATGGCGGACCTCGATCGCCAGATCAACGAAACCAAAGAACAAATCGCAATCCTGCTGCTTGCCCACGAACAACATCACCCTGGCGGCGAGGCAAACGTCCATGTCAGACTAAAAACAATGACCGACGAGTACATCAACAAAGCCGATGAACTCCTGGCCTTAAGCAGGGATTTCGAAAAAGAAGAGGGCTACCGGCTGCTGCTTGATGAAATCAACAGCATGGTCCTCACCATCAACCGCATCACCCATGAGGACATAAGCCTGGCCGATGAAGCCACGGACAGCTTTTATGCCTCCCACGTCAAAGCGCAAAACCGCAATACCTTCCTTGCCTGGTGCTTTCTGGCGCTTTCCGTTTTGTTCTCGGCCGCGACCGCCATGTTGCTCGCCAAAAAATTTACCGGGCACATGCAGGAGATAATCACCTATGCCCATCGCCTAGGTCACGGTGACCTCGAAGCACGCCTTGCCTTTGCCAGCGACGATGAGTTCGGCTGGCTGGTAAAAAACCTCAACGCCATGGGTGAAAAACTGGCAGCATCTTTTCGAGATCAAAATGACGCCAATATTAAACTCGCCCACCGGACCAAGGCCCTGGCCCGATCGGAGTCCATGCTCAAAGCCCGCCAACAGGAGATTGAACAGGCCTGGAAAATGGCGGAGAAGGCCAATATGGCCAAAAGCGAATTTCTGGCCAACATGAGTCACGAGATCCGCACCCCGCTCAACGTGATCATCGGCATGAATCGTCTGGTACTAGACAGCGACCTCACCCCTGAGCAGCAGCACAAACATCTGACCACGGTTCAGCAATCGTCGGAATCGCTGCTCAACATCATCAACGACATCCTCGATTTTTCCAAAATCGAAGCAGGACAGCTCAGCCTGGAAAAACACCCCTTTAACCTGCGGGATGTTCTGGAAAAAATCATGCGTTCCTTTGAGGTGGCCTCCAAGCACAGAGGACTGTCCATGTCTTACCAGTTGGCCCCTTCTTTGCCGCTGGCCTTAGTCGGTGACGATTTGCGCCTGCAACAGATCCTGGTTAATCTGCTGAGCAATGCGATAAAATTTACCAAAAACGGCTCGATTACCGTCGAAGCCCTTGACGAAGACAAAAATAAGAATGAAGTCGAAATCAAGTTCAGCGTAACCGATACCGGCACCGGAATCGATCCGGAGGCCAAGCAAAAAATCTTTGAAAGCTTCAAACAGGCGGACAACTCTATCACCAGAGTGCATGGCGGCACCGGCCTCGGCCTGGCTATCTGCCGAAAACTAACCGACATCATGGGCGGCAAGATCTGGGTGGAAAGCGAACCGGGCAAGGGCTCCACTTTTTATTTCACCGTTAAACTCGAAATCAATCTGCAGCAACCCACGATCATTGATGCCGGCCTTGAGGAAAAAGGCAAAGGGCAAACACCCTCCAACCCATTGTCCATCCTGCTGGTGGAGGACAACCAGTTTAACCTGGAACTGGCCACCATCGTCCTCGAACAAAAAGGCCATCAGGTTGTTGCGGCCATGACCGGGCTTGAATCTCTGGAATTGCTGACCATTAAAAATTTTGATGTGATCCTGATGGACGTGCAGATGCCGATAATGGACGGCATCACCGCCACCGAACTTATCCGCCGGTGTGAAATCGGCAATTTAACCGATACCCCCATAGCCTACCGGGATATGCTGATGAAGCTGCATCACAAAATAAAGGACACCAGGACCCCGATTGTGGCCATGACCGCCCACGCCATGTCCGGCGACCGCAGCAGATGCCTCACCGCCGGGATGGATGATTACCTGACCAAACCCTTTAATCCGGACGAGGTCCATCGCCTGCTGCATCAGATCCAACAAAAAAGTGGCATGCTTGATTCGGCAACCACCCCAAACAGCCGACCAATTTTAAACTGAGCTGCCCCGCAACATTCGGTGCTGCTCGCCGAATCCATCCCTAAATTTTGCACAAACTGAAAAAAATGGTGGTGCAAGTTAAGCCAATAGCCGTTATTGTATTTAATTCATCGATTATTAAATAATGCTTTTATAAAACCGTCTTCGGTCTAAAATAAGAGGAGATAAAATGGTTAACAAGGTTACCCTTATCGGCAATCTGGGCAAAGACCCGGAAGTTAGATACTCACAGACAGGCACTGCCATCGCCAACTTCACCGTCGCCACCACTGAAACCTGGAAAAAAGCTGACGGCAACAAGGAAGAGCTTACCGAATGGCACCGGGTCGTGGCCTTTGCCCGCCTTGGTGAAATTTGCGGCGAATATCTTTCCAAAGGCTCCAAGGTTTACATCGAAGGCCGCCTGCAGACCAGAAAATGGGAAGACAAAGACGGCAACCCCCGCTATACCACGGAGATCGTAGCCAAGGAGATGAAGATGCTTTCCCCGCGCGGCGCCGGGGCCGGTAGTAATGGCGGCAACCAAAACTATGATGAACCGCCCTATCCGGAGCCGGTGATGGGTGACGATGTTCCTTTCTAAGAATTGATCAGTTGCACCTTGTAAAAAAACGGGATCTCACTTGATCCCGTTTTTTTTTGTGCTTGCCGGCAGTCATCGCCAAGCCGGCAAGCATTTTCACCTCGCCCGGCAAACCCGCCTTGTTACCCATGATAATTTAACCAAAGATTAATCATCTCCTAACATTTCAGCCCTATCATCTGATTACGATCAACTCTACCAGCCGTTTGCCGAGACCGGGCAGAACAGGGATTAGCCATGATACCCCAAAAAATCCTCATCGTTGAAGATGAACAAGACATCAGGCAACTGCTGAACTTTAATCTTACAAAAAACAATTACGACGTTATTGAAGCCAAGTCCGGCGACGAAGCACTTGTTCTCCTGGCCGACCAGAGCTTTGACCTGATCATCCTGGACATTATGATGCCCGGCGCCAACGGCTTCGAGGTCATGGAAGCCTACAAACAGATGGGCGGCGACAGCAAGATCCCGGTTATCTTCATCTCCGCCCTTTCCAGCTCGGATGCCATAACCAAGGGCCTTGAAAACGGGGCGGTTGACTACATAACCAAGCCGTTCAGCATCAAAGAATTGCTGGCCCGCATCAAACTGCACCTGCAATTGAAAGCCGCTTACAACGAAATACGAAAATCAGAGGAAGAACTGCGCCGGACCATTGCCGTCAAGGACAAGTTCTTCTCCATAATCTCCCATGATCTGCGCGGCCCAACCGCCGCCCTGCAAGGCTTTGCCGAACTTTTGTCCGCCAATTACGACTCTCTGGCTGAGGCAAAGAAGAAAACCTGCATCAAAACCATGCTCGATACCTCCAGCCATCTCTCTGACTTACTGGAAAACCTTTTGACATGGGCCCAATCCCAGACCAACAGGCTCGAGCGGCACCCCAGGCCGATCAATCTTAATGAAATAAGTCAAAGGGTGGTTAACCTTCTCAAACGCAATGCCGAGAACAAGGGGATTAACCTGGATCTGGAGATCAATCCCCAGACAGAGGTCTTTGTCGATGGCAACATGCTGGAGGTTATCCTGCGCAACCTGCTGGCCAATGCGATAAAATACACGGATCAAGGCGGCCGAATTCGTCTTTTCTCCCAAGCCCTGACCGGCTATGAGCAGATAACCGTCGCCGACTCCGGGGTGGGCATGGCGCAGGAGGATATTGCCAAACTGTTCCGACTTGATGTGCACCACTCCATGCCGGGCACGAATAAAGAAAAAGGCACCGGGCTCGGCCTTATCCTCTGTAAAGAGTTTGTGGAAAAAAACAACGGATCCCTTTTTGTTCAAAGCCAAAAGGGGGTCGGCAGCCAATTCACCTTTACCCTGCCCCAAACAATCATCCCGGCCACCGCATAATACCCGGCCGGCCCCACCAACAGGCAGAGCAAATCTCGGCCAGTTGGTCGGCCCGCGCCCATTTCCCCTTTTAAGTTTTTCCCTTTCTCCACTTGCGTATTCGCCAGAGCAAACTTATTATTAAAAAGAATGTTTTTTCAGGGGATCTTTAGCGTGATCGGCTGCGCACTTTTTACCTGTAACAAGGAGATTATCTCCTGTTGGCCGTCATTTTCCAACCGCCGATAACCAAGCGCTATCCGCATAATAGTTGAAACAGGAACAAGATAAACATGGAAGATTATTATAAACTGCTGGGGGTTGACAAAAAGGCCTCAAAAGAAGAGATCAAAAAGGCCTATCGCAAGCTCGCCCTCAAATATCATCCCGACCGCAACAAGGGCAACAAAGAGGCCGAGGAAAAATTCAAAAAAATCAGCGAGGCCTACGCCGTACTTTCCGACCAGGAAAAACGGCAACAGTATGACACCTACGGCTCGGCCGGCTTCCAGCAGCGCTATTCCCAGGAGGATATCTTCCGGGGCGCCGATCTCGGCGACATCTTAAAGGAATTCGGCTTTAACTTCGGCGGCGGAGGCGGCGGGTTCCGCTCTTCCGGTATGGGCGGCGGCAATATCTTTGAAGAACTGTTTTCCCAAGGGGGAGGCGGCCGCACCAGCTTCCGCTCCTCGGGCATGGGCGGCAACCCCTTTCAGGGCGGCGGCTGCCGGGGCGGCCAACACGCCCCCCAGAAAGGGGCGGATCACACCCTGGAGTTAGCGATCACCCTGGAAGATGTGCTGCACGGCGCGGAAAAAACCATCTCCCTGGGCCGGGGCGCCTCCACGGAAAAGGTTTCGGTCAAGGTGCCGGCCGGCATTGAAGAAGGCAAAAAACTGCGGGTGAGCGGCAAAGGCTCCCCCTCCCCCATGGGTGGCGCGCCCGGCGATCTCTATCTTTTAATCAAAATCATGGACCACCCCACCTTCAGCCGCGAGGAGAGCAACCTGATCGTAGAATGCAAGGTTCCCTACAGCGGAGCCATACTCGGCACCAAGATCGAGGTACCCACCCTGGAAGGCAAGCATCTCAAGGTAAAGGTTCCTCCCGGCTGCCAGAACAATGCCAAACTGCGGTTGCGCGGCCAAGGGCTGCCCGGAGGCAAGGGCAAACCCAAGGGAGACCTGATGGCAAAAATTGTGGTCGAGGTGCCGAAAGAGCTTACCGCTGAACAGCAGGAGTTGATCAACAAGTTGCAGGAAACAGGGCTGTAAAAAGAAACATTCCTCCCCTGAGGCATGGATAGACATAAAAATGGGGTGAACCAAGACAACCTGGTTCACCCCATTTTTCTGCTCTAACTTATCAGTTAGCTGTTTGTCTTGAGCCTTCTAGTCAGGCCGACCGCATTACCGTGAATGCCAATGGGGAAGGCACAGTCTTTCCCTCCATAGTCGGCTTCTGGTTGAGCAATTGACAAGAGGGGATACCCGACAGCAGCCAAAGCTTAAAAATTAGGACCGTTCCAAAATCCGCACATCTTGTTTTCCGCCCCCGTGA
>DUZU01000049.1 GCA_013349285.1 Deltaproteobacteria bacterium
CTCACACAAAGAATGCTCGAGAAATTACACCGGCGCCTTTGCAAACTCCAAGACGCCACAGGTCCCCCCCCTATTATATTACTGTAACACAACAAACTAATATCATACTGTTTTTTTCTAACGATAACAGTAATCACCTAAAAATTAAAACAGATCATGATCCTTTTTTCAATATAACAAAGAAGGATGTCCGCATCATGGGAGAATGTCTGAAAACAGCCTTCAAATTATCCGGTAACATAACTTCCGCAATCCGCCTGTGGCTAAAAATGCATACCTTATGCCCCCAACTATCAAGCAAAAAAAGAGTATCCACTAATTTAGTTACTTGTCGCCCAATTCAAGATACGATATTAATAATACTTAACTTATTATAGGGCACTATCTTTAAACGTCCGATTCATGTTCACTCCTTATTTTTTTTAACGATATCTTATTATGAACTTTTACGACAACCCTAAGCAAAATCGGCGAGAAAAAATACTTCATGCCGCTTTAAAACTTTTTTTTAAAAAAGGGTACTTCAACACCTCGGTGCACGACATTCGTGCAGAGGCTGATGTGAGTATCGGCCTTGTATACAGGTATTTTAAAAATAAAGAAAAAATAGCACAGGTTGTGTACGCCGAGCTTCTACAGGGTATGATAGATACCATTGAGCAAATTATCGCCGATAATGATTCAGCACACGACAGCTGTCGCGCAATAATTGCGTATTTTCTTGAAAAAACGGAAACCTTTCCCGAGATGACCGATTTTCTCTTCTTTGTCCGCCATAACGAAATTATGCCGAACGGCACCCCCATCTGTGCAACCAAGGTGCCGCAGATTATTCGGGCCATGGTTAGCAAAGGAATGGAAACCGGCGAAATCAGACCCATGCATATGGCGGTGGCAACAACAAGTATCTTCGGCCCAACCATCCGCCTGATTCAACAACGCCTGCATGGTATTATCCAGGTACCATTAACCACGTTCACGGATGAAGTGTGGGCGGCTGCTTGGCGAGCTGTAAAAGCACAATAATCATTTTTTTACGCAACACAAGAAATGAACATTCATTTCTTGTGTTGCCAATCATTTTTTTTTAGTGTAGAACACCCACTAGATAAGAATGAATGTTCATTCTTATCTAGTGGGACTAAAACAACAACCTCTTTTTTTATGGATGTTCATTTCGGTGATCATGAACAAGCAATTTAAAAACAAAAATTCATCAGCAGGAGACTATTTTCCTGGCTGATGAGTCACAGGGGCGCGCCCAAAAAGCGCAAAACTTTTTTATTTTTTTTTCAATTAAGGAGGGAGAAAATGGTCAAAAAAATTTCAGTTATCGCTCTGGCCGGTCTCTTGGCCATACCCGGTGTTACGTGGGCAGCAAGCAACGCTGAACTGGAAGCCAAGATCGAAAAACTTAGCCATGAGTTTGAGGCAAAAATCTCTGCACTACACAAACAAATGGAGTCACAAACAGAGGAAATCACAACCTACGAGGAAAAAGCAGAAAAATGGGATCTGGCCTCCCGCATTCAAATCACCGGAGATCTCAGGACCAGAGGTGACTTTAACAAGACCAGCGTACCTACTTACTGGAACGCCCGAGAAGTAGCCGGCGCCATGCGCTACTACGGCATGGTCACCGAAGCATC
Organism: Deltaproteobacteria bacterium; assembly: GCA_013349285.1. Taxonomy (GTDB): domain Bacteria; phylum Desulfobacterota; class Desulfobulbia; order Desulfobulbales; family Desulfurivibrionaceae; genus DUZU01. The sequence continues at coordinate 1,650 of DUZU01000049.1, forward strand.
TACAGCACAGCAGATACGGGGAGCATTCAACACCTTTGCCGCCTTACCGTCAGCAACTCAACTCAATATGATGGCAGGCGCAGGAGCCACTGCGCAACAAGCCCATGAACTTAACAATGACACCATGTACTCCACCCGCCTCAGACTCAATATGCGGGCCAAGGCCACAGAAAATGTCGAGGTGAAAGCAAGAATGGTGGGCTACAAAACCTGGGGCATGCAGGGCTCACCCTTTCCCGAAGAAGACGATGGCGTATACAGCCCATACTTTCTTACCAGTAGATCATTTGACGGAACCTCGGGCCGCACACCGGAGGGTAACAAATTGCTTTTGGATCGGGCCATTGTTAACTGGAACAATATCGGCGGCGCTCCAATCTGGTTTTCCGTAGGTCGTCGCCCGACCAGTGACGGCCCACCAGCCCACCTGCGCTTAGGCAACGACGAGCGCATGGCAACCCCATTGAGCTACATGGACTATCCGTTTGACGGGTTAACCCTTGGTTACGCCTACCAGAACCTCTTCGGACTTAAAGATGCACCAGGCCGCTTCCGTTTTTGTTATGGTCGAGGTTTTGAATCCGGCCCCAACGTCGAAGACAGTGGCATGAATGATGTCGATTTTGCTGGAATTGCTTGGGACATTTACAAAAAGGGGGATCGTTTCCTCTATTTGCAATCATACGGGGCCTTCAATATCTTTAATGTACCGGGCGATACGGTCTACCCTAACCCGATAGAATATGCGGCGGCAAATGATAATGACAACGCCGATGCCACCCCGGACACCTCGTATTACGGAAGTGATGATATTTACCTGGACCGGATCAACCTCGGCGACATCATCCACACCAGCGCCCTATACATGGACAAAGCTGAAAACCTTAACTACTTTTTAACCTTGGGATGGAGCCACACCAATGCAAGGGGTATTGACGAACTTGGAGCAAGCCTCTTGGGCTCATGGGGAATGGAGCCTGAAAACAAGAATGGCTACGGACTTTACGCTGGAGTTCGCTACGACATGGAAGATGCCGGCCTGAAATTGGGCGCCGAATTCAACTGGGGCTCGGAAAACTGGTTGGGCTTCACCCCGGGTCACGATGACATGTACGCCAGCAAGCTTTATACCCGAGGCAAGGTATATGAGGTCTACGGCATCTATGACCTGCCGGCCGGGGAGGCTATCTCCAAATACGGCAAGGCTTTTATCCGCCTTGGTTACCAGCATTACGACTACGACTATACCTACAGCGGCATGTGGCTTGGCACACCAGCCGACATCAACGAACTGGCATCGCCGCTCAATGCCCAGTTCTATGCGCCAATGGAAGATATGGACCAAGTTTATCTCACCATCGAGGCATACTTCTAGCAAAAACAGCGTGTTGCTAACGTCCACGGCAACACGCTGCTTTGTGTTCATCCGGTCGGGTCTCAACAAACGAGCCATCCCACATCGCTCCTAACCCTACCGGCTATCACCTGCTCGCCGCCAAGTTGTCGCTTGGCGGCGAGCCTTTTTGCTTTTAATCCAGAGAAAAGTATTTAACAATTTCTCTAACTTTAACCACAAAAAATCTCAACCGCTTCATATGCTAATTTTTGGCTGGAATCTCGGGCGCTATAGTACATTAAAGCCCCCCGGCTAATCTAGTCTCCAACTTATAATATCGCGGCGGCGGCCTTTTCAATAGCCGAGCTAATCTGAGCCAGCCGCGCATCGGTAAGCTTTACCGGCACTTGATACACCAGCAATCGCCCCATAATCGCAGCCGACTGCGGCAGGACATTGGGATCATAAACCACCCGCCGTTTGCCGTCCGGCCCGCTAAAGGGCCAGCCCGAAGCAGCCAGGGTGGAGCCCGCCAAAAGATGCTCCCACTTGGGATAGTAATGCCAGGTGTTAACCGCAAAATAGACCGCGCCCGCCCCGTTTTCACCAAGCACCCCGTTCACCTTTTGCGCGGTGGCCGCATCCGGCAAAAAGAAAGCGAGGAAGGTGGCGTTATCCCCGGCCGGGTCAAGCACCTCCCTGAAGGTAACTCCGGGCAGCTTGGCCACCGCCGCCTTCATGGCCGCCTTGTTCTTTTTCTGGGGGGCGATAATCTCACTGTCAAGCTTGGCCAGCTGAGCCAGACCGATGGCGCCCTGGAGCTCCATCATCCTAAAATTAAGACCGATAAAGCTGCGCCCCTCTCCCCCGCGGCCGCCGGGATTTTGTGCGTGATCATGGCCATGGTCCTGAAACTCGCTCATCTTGCGCCACAATTGCTCATCATCGGTGATAACCATCCCACCTTCGCCGGTGGTCATGGTCTTGACCGCGTCAAAAGAAAAGGTGCCGCAGGCCCCGAAGGTGCCGAGTTTTTTCCCATTGAGACTGGCGCCGGCGGCCTGGGCCGTATCTTCCAATACCGGAATGCCATGCTTATCGGCAATCGCCTTGATCTCCTCGATCCGGGCCGGCGCGCCCATCATATGCACCGGAATAATGCACTTGGTTTTAGGGGTGATCTTCTTTTCCAGATCGGCCGGATCCATGTTCAGGGTTTCGTCAACCTCGGTAAAGACCGGCACGGCCCCGGTGTCGAAAATCGCCTCCCAGGTGGCGACAAAGGTAAAGCCCTGGGTGATCACCTCATCGCCCGGGCCGACGCCGAGCACGGTCAGGGCGACTTTCAGGGCCGTGGTCCCGGAGGTGACGGCCTGGGCATGGCCTGCTCCGCAATAGGCGGCAAACTTCTCCTCAAAGGAACGCACCTTGTAAACCCCTTTGCGCTGCTCGGCAAACTCATAACGAAACAGCACCCCGGTATCAAGGACATCCATTATCTCTTTCTTCTCTTCCGCACCAAATATCTCAAAGCCGGGCATAACACTCTCCCTCAAACGGTTATCATCATAAGTTTAACTTCAACAACAATCTGACCGGAACCTGCTTATTCCCATCCATCCATGGCGGTTTCGTAAATCCTGATCACATCTTCAAGGCTCGGCTTGCGCGGGTTGTTTTCCACCGGCCGCTTTACGGTGAGGGCAATCTTGGCCATCTCCGGGATTTTGTTTTTGGGAATCTTCAAATCGGCAAGGCTTGATGGAATCCCGACATCCTGATTAAGGCGATAGACCGCTTCCACCGAGGCCTCGGCAGCGTCACGCAGGCTCATCTCCTCGGTTTTCTGGCCCATAATTTCAGCGAGCACCGCAAACTTGGCGGGGTTGCCGATGATGTTATAGGCCATCACATAGGGCAGCAGCACGGCATTGGCAAGGCCATGGGGGATGCCGAACATGCCGCCCAGGGGATAAGCCATGGCGTGAACCAGGCCGACCCCGGCAGTGGCAAGGGCCTTACCGGCCAGCAGGCTGCCCAGCAGCATGTTCGACCTGGCCTCCATGTTGTCGCCGTTGGCATAAGCCTCGCCCAGGTTATTACTGATCAGGTCAATGGCCTCCAGGGCATACATCTCGGAAATCGTGTGGGCCTGGGTGGAAACGTATGATTCCAGGGCATGGGTCAGGGCGTCGATCCCGGTGGTGGCGGTGATATGGGGCGGCATGGAAACGGTGAGGGCGGGATCGAGCACCGCCGCCTCCGGATACAGATGATCGCCGTTCATACCGGCCTTGGACTTTGTCTTCTCATTGATAAAAACCGCAGTAAATGTTACTTCTGCACCGGTACCGGCGGTGGTGGGCACCATGATCTTCGGCACCCCCGGTTTTTTGATCATGCCGAGACCGATATAATCGACGGCTTTGCCGCCGTTGGTCAACAGGATACTGATCGCCTTGGCGACATCCATGGCCGAACCGCCGCCCACGCCGATCACGCAATCGCACTTAGCCTTTTTGGCAAGCTTGGCGCCGTCATCGGCAAGTTTCAGGCCGGGCTCGGGATCAACCTTGTCGTAAACCTCAAAGGGGATTTTATTTTTTTCCAAGGGAGCCGTGACCCTAGCCAGCAAACCGGCATTTTTGACCCCGGGATCGACAACAATAAAAACCTTGCTGCCGCCAAGATCCTCTACAAGTGCAGCAAGATCGTTTATACTGTTCTCACCGAAACAAATACGGGTCGGTTGGGTTACGGTAAATGATTGAGATGTCATCATGGTCGCCTTTTTATGTTGAAAACATTATTTTGAATGATACTGTTTGCCAAATATATTGCGCAAATACTACTTTAGCAGGAACTTTTATGGCAACTAAAAAATCACGGACAAACAAAAGTGAAGCGGAAGAACCCTACATCAGCCGCTCCGAAAAAAAAAGGCTGGCCAAAAAAATTGAAGAGCTGGCCAAGGAGCTGATCGACCTCCCCATAAGCAGCATCAAAAAGTTGCCCTGCGATGATTTGCTCCGCAACGAAATCATCGACACTAAATCACTAAAAGCCGGCGCGTTAAAACGGCAGATCAAGTTTATCGCCAAAGAACTCCGCCAGGGCTCCCCGGAAGAGCTGCTCGTTTTCCTGGAAGAAAAAAAGGGGTCGCAGCTTAAAAAGGACGGGGAATTCCATGAACTGGAACGAATCAGGGAAGACATCATCACCGAGGCCTTAGGCGCAAACGAAGACGCCGAAGAGCAAGGGGAGCCTCTTGATGAACAATGGCAGAGCAGCACCATTGACTCAGCCTCCGCAAAATTCCCCAGCCTTGACGTTATCGCCGTAAAAATTTCTGCCCTGCGTTATGTAAAAACCAGAAAACCGGCACATCGCCGCGAGATTTTTCGCCAGCTCAAATCGGCGATGGATCGCTTGCAGCTTAACCAGCAATCAGCCCCGGATGAAAATCAAAACAAAGAATAACCCCCACCAAAGAGGATGATCAGTGGATTACCGAACAGGAAGTATCAACAGGGTCTTTAGCCTCCGTTTTGACGAAGGCGATGATTTTCTTGGGGGGATGAAGGACGTTATCACCAAAGAAAAGATCCGCTGCGGCTGGTTTCAGGTAATCGGCGGGCTGCGTGAAGCCGAGGTGGTTACCGGCCCCCAGCAACCGGTGATGCCGCCGACCCCGGTCTGGAAAACCATGAGCGGCGCCCACGAAACCATGGGGATCGGCAGCATCTTTTGGGCCAACGACGAGCCGCTCATCCACCTCCACGCCGCCATGGGTCATCACGGCGAAACCCTCACTGCCTGTGTTCGCAAAGGCACCAAGGTATATCTGATTCTCGAGGTTTTCATTATTGAAATCAGCGAGATCGACGCCTCCCGCCCCTGGTACGATAAAGGCGGCTTCAACCGCCTGACATTCGCCAAGTGATTTTCCATTTGACTTTTGATGCCGGCTCCGCCCATGATGTATATGTATTTACGACAATAAACGACATAATCCGATTACATATTCACTAACCCTATAGCACCTTAAACCTGGGAGGAACAAATGGCAACCAAGAGTACATCCGTAAAACCTATGGTCGGCAACAAGACGAAAACCACCAAACAAAAAACAAAAAAAACTATTCCATCCACCGAATTCAGCCTGATTGCCCCGGAGGCGAATGAAGTTTACCTGGTGGGCGACTTCAATCAATGGAACGGCGATGGCTTTCGCATGCGCAAATTTAAGGACGGTTCCTGCAAGAAAACGGTCAAACTGTCGCCGGGCAGACATGAGTACCGTTTTGTGGTGGATGGCCAATGGTGCACAGATCCCATAAACAAGGAGCGCTGCGCCAACCCCTTCGGTTCGGAAAATTCAGTGATAGTAATCTGAAACCTGCTTATTTTTTCCACAAAAAAAGGCCCGCGACTATAAATAATCGCGGGCCTTTTTTTATTACAAAATAAAATACCTATCAGCCAAGAGTCACCTTGACCAACTCATCGCCGGGATGCACGGCATCGCCGACCGCGGCGACAACGGCCTCAACCACTCCGGCAACTTCGCTGTTAACCGGGGTCTGCATCTTCATCGCCTCGAGCATGACGAGCTTGTCGCCGACCTTGATTTCCTGGCCGGGCTTGACACTTATCTCACAGATATTGGCAGAGAAAGGCGCCCGCACATCACCGGCCTTGGCCAGATCCGAAATCTCTCTTTTGCTGAGCTTAATCGCCTTGGCCTCTCCACCGCCAGGGGCCTCATTCTCAAAAACAAAATGACGCTGATGATGATCGATATTGAGATAGACATTGGTCTCGGTGCCGTCCTCACTCTCCTGCATGGGCCCGATCTCAATAACATGCTCCTTCCCGTTGTGATCCCTGAAGGAAAAGGTTTCCCCCAGCTTAAAGCCGCCGCGCCGGAAGAAAATACTGGGCGGCAACACGTAAACCTTACCGAATTTCTCCTCAAACTTAAAGAAATTCACCGCATCATTGGGATGCTGCAGGTAGGTTACCAGCTGCTGCTCAGTGGGCTTATAGCCGAGCTTGTCTTCAAGATTTTTCCGCTCCTGATCAAGATCGATATCCTCGATCTCATCCATGCCGCCCTCTTCCTCAAGAATCTTTTTCCAATCCGGACCAAAGGCTTTTTCATAAATCCAATCCGGTGGCTGATAAAAAGGAAAAGGTCCATATTTACCGAGCAGAAGGTTCTTAAGATCACCGGAACAGTTGCTGTAACGATCCCCGGTCTGAACATTGCTGACCGCGGTGGTCCACAAAATCTGAGAACCGGGGGTCACGCTCCAGTAGTTGCCAAGTTCTTTCTGAACCTCGGGCAACTCCTTATGGAGGATTTTAGGCATCTTATCCAGGAATTTACCCTTCACCGCCTGCTCAAAGCTGCTGCCCATGGCGCCGCCGGGCAATTTATGAATCTGCACCGTGGGATCAAAGCCCTTGAACTGGGATTCGAAATATTCGTAATACTTCCGCTCGGGACGTAACACCTCGGAGGTCTCAACCACCGCTTCCTCATTGAGGCCAACCGCTTTCAAGCCATGGTCCTTCAGGGTATGAACGACGCTCAAAATCGGAGGCGGACCATAGTAACCGGTAAAGGCGTGGTCTGAGGCATCGACGATCTTGGCGCCGGCCAGGGCAGCGGCCACGATCCGGCCCACATCGTTGCCATCGGTATTATGACCATGATAATGGATAACCATATCCGGATACTTCTGGAGGATGGCATCGACCAGGTCGCCGATCCGTTTCGGGGTACCCAAGCCCCCGTGGTTCTTGATGCAAAGCACGATCTCATTGCCGGTAACGTCGAGAATGTCGCTTACTTTTTTCACGTAGAAATCATTGGTATGCTCCGGACCGGTGGAAAAACAGACCGTGGGCTCAAGAATCTTGCCCGCCTGCTGGACCTCCTCAAAAACGGCCTGCATGTTGGGCACATGATTCATGAAATCAAACACCCGCCACACATCGACATACTTGGCGAATTCCTTGACGACAAACCGGATAACATTCTGCGGATACGGCCGATAGCCAAAGAGATTGATTCCGCGACACAGGGTCTGAAACATGGTGTTGGGCATCCGCTCCCGCAACAGCTCCAGCTTGAGAAAAGGATCGACCTGTTTACGGAGGATATCAACATGAACAGAAGCGCCACCGGTAATCTCCAAAGAGAAATACCCTGCCTCTTCACGTGATTTTGCCGCCAGAAGGTCGGTGTGCAACAGGATCCTGTTTTTGTAATCGGACTGGGACATGTCCCGGGCGGTATTGGTAACATAATAACCGTCCGCCCCCCGAACCGTCTTCAACACTTCAGTAATACTCATACCTTGAACAATACGTTCCATGGTGACTCCTAATCTTGCTACAAGTTAGCCTTTAAATTAAAGAAGGTTTCCTTAATAAGCCAACAAGAATTAATTCCACTAGGGTTAAATCGCGTAGGGATTCTCTTTTTTATAGTGAATCTCCGCGATCAACCGTGCCAGCATGTTGCCCTCGCTTCCCTGCTCGTCATACTCAATCAACTGGGGGTGGGTTTCGATGAAAGAGGTATCAAAATCACCTTTCTTGAAATCAGGATCCGCAACCAGATTGAGGTAGAAGGGAATAGTGGTCTTGGGACCGGTGATAACATAATTCTTCAGACAGCGCTTCAACCGGTCCACTGTCTCGTTCCAGCTAAAGCCATGCACCGTCATTTTAACCAGCAGGGAATCGTATACCTCGGGAATGGTGAAACCCTGATAGACAAAACCGTCAAGACGCACGCCATAACCGCCCGGCGAGCGGTAAACGGAAACGGTTTTGCCGCCTTCCGGCATGAAATTATTCTGGGGATCTTCGGCATTAATCCGCATCTCGACCGCAAAGCCCCTGATCTGCACATCCTTCTGGGAAAAAGAGAGATTCTTGCCCAGGGCCAGCTTGATCTGGGTCCGAACAATATCAATGCCGGTAACCATCTCGGTCACCGTATGCTCAACCTGCACCCGGGTATTGATTTCCATGAAATAATATTTCCAGTCCTTATCGACCAAAAACTCCACGGTGCCGGCATTGAAATAATTGGCGGCCTTGGCGGCCCTGACCGCGGTATCACATATTTCATCAACCAGTTTTTGATCCTGAATGAGCGAGGGGGCAATCTCCACCAGTTTCTGATTCCGACGCTGAATCGAGCAGTCACGGGAACCGAGATGCACGGTATTACCGGCTTTATCAGCCAGGATCTGCACCTCGATATGTTTGGGATTGATCACAACCTTTTCAAGGAAAACCGCATCGTTGTTAAATGCAGACTTGGCCTCGGAGCGGGCCACCGGAATCTCCGCCCGCAGTTGCGCCTCGTTCTCAACCCGGCGAATACCACGGCCGCCGCCACCGGCGGTGGCTTTGAGCATAACCGGATAGCCATATTTATCGGCAAACTCCACCGCCTCCTGAATCCCGGCATCGCCGGCAGACAGATTCTGAGTACCCGGCACCATGGGGATCCCGGCCTCGGCCATAATTCTCCGGGCGGTAACCTTATTACCAAGAGCCTCGATAACATCGGAAGACGGCCCGATAAACACAATTCCGTTATCTTCACAGGCCTTGGCAAAATCAGGATTCTCAGCAAGAAAACCATAGCCCGGGTGGATGGCATGGGCGCCGGACTTCTTAACGGCGGCAATAACCTTTTCGATACTCAGATAATCCGACCGGGGGCCATCACCGATCCAGATTGCCTCATCGGCAACCCGAATATGCAAGGCATCCTTGTCCGGGGTTTCATAAATAGCCACGGCAACATACCCGAGCTCCTGCACGGCACGAATAATCCGCAGGGCTATTTCACCTCGATTGGCAATTAAAATCTTCTTTTTCAAGCGAGCACCTCTTTTACAAATTTTTTAAGCCTTAAGGCAAGATCAAGACCTGTTCGGCAAAATTCACAAGCACGTTGGGGGTTACCCGAAAACAATTAATCATTGGGAACATTTTTTTCAAGTCAGGCCTCAATCACCAGCCCGCGTCAACACACCAAAAAAAACGCACAATTAAACAATTTATCACAAAACAAACACAAACTCAACCAGAAAGAAGACTGAAAAAATAACAATACCAACCACGAAAGTCGAGTAATTAATTCAAGAACTAAAACATTAGCCCGAACAATAAACAATGAAATAAAAATTACACTTCAAACACCGACCACGCTTGACTCTTGCCGCCCATACCTATCGAGCCAATTACCCCTCTTTCCGCTTGACAGAGCTTTTTTTCCAATGTAAACGATGAATGATCATTTCTTCTTTACAAGAAATAACGTAATAAAAATGGCCTGTTTTGTAAAATGACGTTTGCCCGGCTTTTCTATGACGCCCACTCCCTTGGTGATGACGCTTATCCCCAACTTTTACCGCAGGAGCCAACAAAAAAATGCGAGATTTCATTCTCACCGCGGAAGTCCTGGAAAAGGCCCGCAATGCTATTGATTCGTCACTGATTCAGGCAGGAGTACGAACCGCCCTTCTCATTGACAGCGCCGGCAACATCTTGTCCAACTGCGGCCAGGATTCAGCCGATATCGACGCCATATCCTTAGCCGCCCTGGCTGCCGCCAATTTAGGCGCCACCTCACAGATCGCCAAACTGATCGGCGAGGATGACTTCAGCCTTCTTTTCCATAAAGGCAAAAACGGCAATATTCATTTCGGCCGAATCGGCGATGAATTAATCCTCATCACCATCTTCGGCGAAGATGTTTCCCTCGGACTTGTCCGTTGCCGCGTCACAGATCTTACAGATACAATTTTGCAAATTTTCGAAGGATAAATAATGGCCTTAATCGACCTCAGCAAAAGAGAAGTTCACTGCAAAATAGTGTATTACGGCCCTGGCCGCTGCGGAAAAACAACCAATCTTCTCTCCGTTTATGATGCGATGGCGGAAAAAGATCGGGGCAAAATGCTCACCATCGAAACCAAGGGTGACCGAACCCTCTTTTTTGACCTCCTGCCCCTCAACCTTGGCACCATCCGGGGCTTCAACATCCGTATCCAGCTTTATACCGTGCCGGGGCAAGTAATGTATGCGGCCACCCGCAAACTGGTACTCAAAGGGGTTGACGGCCTGGTCTTTGTCGCGGACCCGCTCCAGGTAAGAAGAGAAAGAAACATCGAAAGCCTGGCGGATCTTCGCCAAAACATCACGGAATACGGCCTTGATGTAGATCAGGTTCCCCTGGTAATCCAATACAATAAACGCGATCTGGTGGGCACGCCGATCCCCACCCTTACCATCGAAGAACTAGACCACGACCTTAATCCCGACCACAAGTACAAAACATTTGAGGCGGCGGCGGTCAGTGGGCAGGGTGTCTTTGAAACCCTGCGCGAGATAAGCAAACAAACCGTTAAATATGTAACCAATAAACATTTACTTCATAATAATTCGAAATAAGCCTTCAGCCCGGCGCTAGGCGTTTCAGGTTGACAACTTCTCAAGGAGAACAGATTTATGACACAAGATAATCACGAGAAGGATTTTCACAACGAAATTGACGACGCCATTGATAACCTTTTTGGCCCATATTCTGGAAAAACTGAAGTTTCCACCACCCAAGACCTCTCCGACTCAGTCGGCGAGGAAATTTCCGCTCCTACTCCGGTTGCCGCGGCCCCATCTTCGGCCCATAGCCAAACCGACGAGTTTGCAAAAGCCGATGAAGCCCTGCTCAGCCTGGAATGGGAAATATCCGATTACAATATCGACAAGGCCCGGACCTGCCTCAAAGAGATTCAGGATAAACTCGACACGGAAAAGGCAATCGCCCTGGCGGAAATTTTTTCACTTATGGAGCAGATTTTTGATGCCATGGCCGTTGCCCCCCAAAGCATCCCCACCTCGGCCCCCAAAACCCTCAAGGAAGGCTTGCAGGCCATAACCATCACCGCCCAGTCCGACGACCTTGCCCATATTGAACGAAACCTGATCGACCCCACCTTGTCCGAGTTACGCTCGGCCCTGCCCAATGTTCCGAAAGACTACACAAAGTTGCTCAAAAATAACGAAACGGCGCAGCCAGCAGAACCGGCAACACCCCCCAGGCAAGAAAAACCGGAAGCAGAGCCGGAACCAGAGGAGCTCACCCTGGAGTTACCAGGCCAACCATCTTTGGTTGCCGATCAGTTAATTGAAACGATCAACGGTCACATCTCAATCCTGGACAAATGCATTGCCAAACGCATTGTTCCCATAGAAAACCTTTTCGGCAAAACACCTGGTTACGAAAAACTCCACGCCATCCACAAAGAACTGCACGAGCGCATGGAAAAACAGAAACAGATTCTTATTCATGCACTGGGCGCCGAATACGTTGCCGGAACAACACCGCCGATGGATTGCCCCCCCCAGTCGAAACCAGAACCAGCCGCAAGTCCTTGGGATACCGTGGCCTCAACCACCTGGGCCGGAAAAAGAGTGGCATTTATCCCGGAACAGATTGCCTATGACGGCGTGCCCAACAAAGCCATCTCCGGACCCTTTCTCCCCCTGAAAAACCTTAAAAAGGGGTTTTTCGCAAAAATCACCTCGGTGGTCAAAGGGGCGCTCAACTTCTACAATGAATCCACCCTAAAAGAACTACAGGTTCCAGTTGCCCGTGCAGCCAACGCCGAAAATGACTCAGCTGCCTCAACCGAGAACGTGGTCATCATCTTTAACGATAACCAGGGCATGGCTTTCTGCATCGAACAACCAATTGAAATTATAAATATATCATCGGATTGGACCTGGACCCCGAACTACGACCCCAACACCATGACCGCCGGAGAATTAACCAACCAGGACCAAGTTATTTCCGTAATAACCATCAGAAATATCTAAACGGCCCGCTATGACCATATCAATATCTGCTGCCGACCATAACAACATTGAGGCAAAACTGACCGAAGCAGACCTTTATGCAAAACAGGGGCTGACGGACGAAGCCCTTACTATCTACGAAACGCTACTTTCCCTGGTTGACGCCAGCCAACCAATCCTTAGAGACCAGATAGAAGAAAGACTGGTCGCCCTGCATAGTGATTTCTCAAACTCCCCGAACCAAGGGGGCCCAGGCAAAAAATCCACCGAGATCAGCGAAGCCGATCACCTGGAAAATGCATTAGGCTTGATGGTTGCAGGCTTTTACGCCGAGGCCCATGAAGAGCTCACCGGCCTTGTTGAAACCGGATTTCGCCCGGCGGCCGTCCATTCGAAGATAGGCGAATGCTGTTTGCAGCTTGATAAACCATTTGAGGCAATCGAGCATTTCGAGGCGGCCGTTAAGGAAAGCGGCTTGAATCGTAGAGAGGAACGGCTGCAACTCCTTGACTCCCTGGCCGTCACCTATGAGCGCACCGGCTCCATCGCCCTGACCATCAAGATTCTGGAACAGATCATCAACCTTGATCCGGACTTCAGGCACGCCAGGCAACGGCTCAACACCCTGACCCAAACCGCTACCAAATACGGTCGATTCTATAGCCTGATCCGCAACAAGCTGCTCTCCGCCGACCAGCTCGAAGAGGCCAAAAATCGAGCCAAACAACACAACAAAACGGTGGACAACGTACTGCTCACCGAATTCGGCATTGAAAAACAGCAACTGGGGCAATCCTTAAGCGAATATTACGAATGCCCCTTTGTGGAATTCATTGAAGCCGACGCCCCCGAGCCGCCGGCCTGCATTCAGGGAGTCAAGGAAAACTACTTTCGGACCAACGCCTTTATTCCCATCCAAAAATCAAACCACCGCTTGCTGGTGCTGGCCGACAACCCGAACGATTTAGGTAAACAGGATAATATCAGATCAATCCTCCATGGTTCCGACTTTCTCATCGGGGTGGCGCTGAGAGAAGATATCAATAAATTTATTGATTATTTCTACGGCAAATACACCACCGAGACGGACAAGGAAGATGTTTTTGAGGAACTCGAACTTCTGGAAATCGTTGAAGAAGAAGAGGATGACAATGACATCCGCGGAGCCGCCGATGGCGTGGTGGTCCAGATGGCCAACAAGATCATCGAAGACGCGGTCAGCCTCAACGCCTCAGATATCCATATCGAATCCCTGCCCGGCAAAAAAGGAACCTCGGTCCGCTTCAGAGTTGACGGCGCCTGCAACCACTATAAAAATATCCCCCACACCTATAAAAAACCCTTGGTTTCTCGCCTGAAAATTCTCGCGAAACTGGACATCTCGGAAAGACGCCTCCCCCAGGACGGCAAAATTAAATTCAAGACCAAACGGGGCAAAATTGAACTGCGGGTCGCCACCCTGCCCACCCATGGCGGCAACGAAGACGTGGTGCTGAGAATTCTAGCGGGGGGCGGCGCCCTGCCCCTTGACAAGATGGGGCTTTCCGAGCAAAACCTTAAAGAATTACGGCGCCTGCTTGAGCTGCCCTACGGCCTGATGCTGGTCGTGGGCCCCACCGGTTCGGGGAAAACAACGACGCTGCATGGCGCGCTCAACTATGTAAACCGACCGGACAAAAAAATCTGGACGGTGGAAGACCCGGTGGAGATTGTCCAGGACGGCCTGCGCCAGGTCCAGGTCGAAGGCAAAATCGGCCTGGATTTTGCCAAGGTTCTCAGGGCCTTTCTCCGCGCCGATCCCGATATCATCATGGTCGGAGAAACCCGCGACGAGGAAACAGCCGCAACCGTTATCGAAGCGGCGCTGACCGGGCACTTGGTTTTCTCCACCCTGCACACCAACACCGCACCCGAAACCATCACCCGCTTACTGGGCATGGGGATCGATCCGTTCAACTTCTCAGACTCCCTGCTCGGGGTCTTGGCCCAACGACTGGTCAAACGCCTGTGCAATCACTGCAAAGAGGCCTACCAGCCGAATGACGAGGAAAAACAATTCATCATCAGCGAATTCGGCCACCATCCAATCAGCCCTTTGCCCATGGCCGAGATTGACAAGGCAACCCTTTACCGGCCCATTGGTTGCGGCAAATGTAAAAAATCCGGCTACCAGGGCAGGTTAGCCATCCATGAACTGCTCACGGCAACCGACCCCCTCAAACTTCTTATCGTCAAAAACAGCCCCATTGCCGAAATCCGCGAGGAAGCAATGCGGGCCGGGATGCACACCTTAAAACAGGATGGTATCCTAAAGGTCATTAACGGGGAAACAGATCTGCTTCAGGTGCGGGCCGCCTGCATTAAATAATCAATTTTTAAAAAAAATTATCAAGTTAAACACAAGCCAGGTGAGGCAATATTTATGAAAACAGTTTTAATTGTTGATGATGATCAAGGCTTCTTGCTCAGCCTTCAGGAAATGTGCAAGGGACAAGCCGGTAAATTTCAAGTTATCATGGCCGGCAACGGCAAGGAAGCACTTGACGCCTTAAACGACAAAACCGTAGACCTGGTTGTTACCGACCTGAAAATGCCGGAGATGGACGGTTTTGAGCTCATCAGCCAGATCAGCAAACAAAACGCCATAATCCCGGTCATCGCGATGACCGCTTTCGGCACCCCGGAAATGGAAGATCGGCTCAAGAACCTCGGCGCTTTCCAATACATCGAAAAGCCCATTGATTTCAATCTGCTGCTCAAGAAAATAGACGACGGTCTGGCCGCCGGCTCCAAAGGTCACGTTACCGGCATTTCCCTGCCCTCTTTTTTACAACTCGTCGAACTGGATCACAAAACCTGCACCATAACCGCCACGGCAGCCAACAAAACAGGCATACTTTTTTTTGAGGGCGGCGCCCTGATCAATGCCTATACCGAACCCCTGGAAGGTCTCGATGCGGCTTATGAGATCATCAGCTGGGAGCATGCCGAGATAGAAATCTACAATTTCTGCCAAAATCGCAAAAAAATTATTGAAGCCCCGCTCGGCTTCATTCTGATCGAGGGCGCCCGCTTCAGTGATGAACGCAAAGAAAAAATGGCGAAGGAACCGCAAGCCCAACCCCAAGACACCCCTCCGCCAGCCATCGCAGACAGCGAACTGGACCAGCTTGACAATCTTGATTTTGCCACGACCGCAACTCAACCGACCTTGCAAGAAACGGCTACTGCGCCCGAACCGCCCCCCGCTCACGGCACTCCCCAATCCCTGGAAGAAAAAATCAACTCCACCAAGGGCGTTAATCGAATGGTGCTGTTAACTAAGGATGGATCGGTTCTGGCCCATAAAAACATCAACAACAAAGAAATCAAGCCATTCGTCTCGTACGTGACCATGGCGGCCGACAAAATCCGCAACACCCTGGGCTACGCGAACTTGCCCAAATATATTATCATGAGCCAAGTCCAGGGCGAAAAGCTTCTCATCATTCCCGGCCCTGCAGTATCGGTCGGCATTGAGATTGCACCAGACGTATCACCAATCGGTATCGCGGCCGCCATCAGCCCGGCCATAGCAGAAGCGCAAGCGAAATAGGAGCATGAGTCATGGATGAACTTTTACAGGAAATAAAAATGCTGCCCGGCGTCAAGGGCGTTTTTGTCTATATCGGGCACCCGGACATTATCTTCTCGGATGTGCCGGAGGGTTACGACCATGCAATCCTGAAACAGATAGAGGTCTCGGTGGAACGCATCTTCAAAATGAATACCCCGTGCCATCTCAGCGTCAACTCGGTCGAGATGCTCTTTGACGACACGATGCTCATGATCAAGCATGTCGGTAAAGACTCGGGCATTGTCGCCCTTTGCGAGCCCAACGCCAATTTCGCCTTAATCAATATGACCAGCAACATGCTGATTAGTGAGCTGGCCCAGGCCACCCTAAAAGCCCAGGCAAATCCCGAAGAGGCCATGAAGGCGCCCTCAGCCAAAAAAGCTGGAAAACCGGCCAAGGATTTCTCCCTGGCCAGCCAACAAGAGCCGCTCAAAAGCGCCATTCCGGTTTGGCAGAATGCCATGGCCAAGGCCATCGGCCCCATTGCCGAAATGATCGTCCGGGAAACCGTTGAAAAATGGTTTGAGGCGGGAGACTGCACCAAGCAGCGATTTGAAGAACTAGTCAATATGTTCTGCAAGGAAATCGGCAATGCCAACCTTGAAAAAGAGTTCCGCCAA
The DNA here is from genome assembly GCA_013349285.1 of Deltaproteobacteria bacterium. Taxonomy (GTDB): domain Bacteria; phylum Desulfobacterota; class Desulfobulbia; order Desulfobulbales; family Desulfurivibrionaceae; genus DUZU01. The sequence goes on from DUZU01000049.1 coordinate 18,115, forward strand.
GATGTGACGAAACAGCTGGCCAACTGACAAAAAGTATATTGATCACCACTGAATTTCAGTCATAAAAAAAGGCTGCCCGCAAAAGCTGGGCAGCCTTTTTTTATCAAATTATCAGCATGAATCACCAACTCGACAATTCATTATTTCAGGCGTTTAAACTCAACCCTCCTGTTCATGTTACGATTGGCCG
>DUZU01000050.1 GCA_013349285.1 Deltaproteobacteria bacterium
CCTGGTTCCCCCTGATGCCGAGGTGGCGGCTTCCGCCCGGTTGCGGACCTTTGTCAACGGGCGGATGGTACGGGATCGGATGATTACCCACGGGGTGGGCGAGGGGTTGCACAATTATCTGATGAAAGGCCACCGGCCGGTGGGGGTCTTTTTTATCTCGGTCCCTCCGGAGACGGTGGACGTCAATGTGCATCCCACCAAGCAGGAGGTAAGGTTCCATAATTCCCGCCTTGTGCACGATGCCATCGCCGCCGCGGTCAGCCAGGCCATGGCCGCCTATCAACAGCGGCTCAAGGGGGAGATCTTTACCCCGGCTTCGGTAAAAAAAGATATAATGCCGCTCGCTCCTTCGGCATATCCAGTAGATGATGCCCTGGTGAAGCCGGTTACGGCCGAACCGGTCTCTCTTTTTAAAAGTCGAGCAGTTGTCGACATAAATCCCGCTCTCCCCAACAAAGAGCGCGCCCCCCTGGCCTCGCCCTCCGAGGCGTCCGCCCCTTCGGCGGGCTTGGCGCCGCCCGTTATTGAGGATGAGGCGGATAAAACCACGCTTGCCCCCCTGCGCTATATCGGCCAGGTGCTGGCCACTTATCTGTTGTGTGAGAGCGAGCAGGGCATGCTGGCCATTGATCAGCATGCCGCCCATGAGCGATTGCTTTTTGAAAATTTAAAAAAACAGTTTGCCGCCGGCAAGGTTGCCCGGCAGGCCCTGCTTTTTCCCAAGGTTTTTGAATGCTCCCTGGATGAGGTCGCCATCCTTCGGCGTTATGGTGATGAGATTGAGGCGCTTGGCCTTGATCTTGAGGATTTCGGCGACAGCAGCTATGTGATCAAAGCGGTGCCCGCCATCCTGGGTAAATCTTCACCCGAGGAGATTCTGGCCGGGATTTTTGCCAGATTCGCCAAGGAGGCGCAGGGACAGGCCGGGGTCAGGGCCGAAGGGGTTTTGGCGGATATGGCCTGTAAATCGGCAATTAAGGCTGGGCGGCAGTTGTCGGCCCGGGAGGCGGAAGCGCTTATCGAGCAGATGATGGCGGCGGATATCTTTTCCCATTGTCCCCACGGCCGGCCGGTTGTTAAAAGGTTTTCCGAGCAAGACCTTAAAAAATGGTTCTATCGCGGTTAGATGGTTGGCCAAAAAGGGTGGTTCTGTGATACGATAATCATCACAAAGTTAGCATCTGCTGTGGTTTGGCGCATGAAATTTCCATTGCTACATAGCTGAGCCGTAGGACAACGGACGGGGTAACAATTTGCTTTGCCTGAGGCGAGCCTCGGAGTTGGCAAGTGATTGTTCGTTGGAGCAAGCCCAGGGCGTTTATTTGCCCATTTCCACTTAACCAGTAATAGGGGAGAGGAATGGCGACTACCGGTTTATATCTTCAGTTGTTCAGCATCCATGGTCTGGTCAGGGGCCATGGTCTTGAGATGGGCCGGGATGCCGATACCGGCGGCCAGGTCAAATATGTGATCGAGTTGGCCCGGGCTCTGGCCGAGCATCCGGCGGTTGATCAGGTCGATCTGATAACCCGCCTTATCTACGATAAAACTGTTTCCAACGATTACGCCCAGCCCATCGAACCCCTTTCCGAAAAAGCCCGCATCGTCCGTATCCAGTGCGGCGGCCGCAAGTATATGCGCAAGGAGCTGCTCTGGCCCCATCTTGACGAGATGGTGGACAAGACCCTCAAATTCATCAAAAATTCCGGGCGCATTCCTGATATCTTCCACGGGCATTATGCCGATGGCGGTTATGTGGCCAGTGAACTGGCCAGTATCTTCGGGGTGCCCTTGATATTTACCGGCCATTCCATGGGGGCGCATAAGAGAAATAAACTGCTGGCCGAAGGGCACAGCCCCGAAGAGATCAACCGCCGCTATAATATCGATCACCGGATCAGGGTTGAGGACCGGGTGATCAAGGATGCCGAGCAGATTATTGTCAGCACCAACCATGAAATCGACAAACAGTACGGCCTGTACAAGAACTTTACCGCGGGCCGCTATGCGGTAAATCCTCCGGGGATTGACGTTGAAACCTTTTATCCCTATTACGCGCCTCAGCTCGATGCGGAGGCTGGTGATGAAGCGACCCGGCAGGCCCGGGTGGTGTTGCTCAGCGAGTTGCACCGGTTTTGGGTTAACCCGCAGAAACCTTTTGTTTTGGCGCTCTGTCGGCCTGATCAACGCAAGAATATCTCCGGCCTGATCACCGCCTATGGCGAAGACAAAGACCTGCAGGCCATTGCCAACCTGGCCATCTTTGCCGGGATTCGTAAGGATATCGCGGAGATGGAGGAGAACGAGCGCAACGTCTTAACGGAAATGCTGCTGCTCATGGACCGCTATGATCTTTACGGTAAACTGGCTATTCCGAAAAAGCATGATTTTTCCATCGAGGTGCCGGAGTTGTACCGGTTATGCGCCGACAGCCATGGGGTTTTTGTGAACCCGGCCCTGGTGGAACCCTTCGGCCTTACCCTGATCGAAGCGGCCTCCTGCGGTTTGCCGATCATTGCCACCATGGACGGCGGGCCCACCGATATCATCGGCAACTGTGAAAACGGGATTCTGATCGATCCGACCAATAGCTCGGCCATTGCCGCGGCCTGCCGGAAAATTCTGGTGGACAAGGAGTTGTGGGAGTTTTATTCCGGCAACGGCATCAACGGGGTGCGCAAGCATTATTCCTGGCCTTCCCATTGTAAGCGCACCGTTGAGTTGATCAAAAAGGTACGGGCGGAAATGCCGGCCTCCCTGGAGGCGCCGGCCACCAGCAAGCCCAGAGCTTTCGGCAGCCGCCTCACCCGGGCAAAACGGCTGTTGATCACCGATATCGACAATACCCTGGTGGGCGATCCGGATGCCCTGGCTGCATTGCTCGGGGTGTTGAAAGAGAACAGGGCCAATATCTGCTGGGGGGTGGCCACCGGCCGCTGCCTGGAAAAAACCCTCAAGGCCTTGCAGGAATACAAGGTGCCCAAGCCGGATATCATTATCTGTTCGGTGGGCACCGAAATTTACTATGGCCCGAGTTTTACCCTGGACAAGGGCTGGCAGCAGCATATCACCTACCGTTGGCGACCGGAACAGCTCAAGAGTGAGCTGGGCCGGCTCGATTTTCTTACCCTGCAGGAGGAGATCGCCCAGCGGCGCGCCAAGATCAGCTACTATGTCGACCTAAAAGCCGATCCGGATTTGATTGCCAAGGTGCACCAGGCCCTGGAGCAGAAAAAGCTGCGGTATAATCTGGTCCATTCCCTGGGCCAGTATCTCGATATCCTGCCCTATCGGGCCTCCAAGGGCAAGGCGATCCGTTATTTGAGTTATAAGTGGGAAATCCCGTTGCCCAATATCATGGTCTGCGGAGATTCGGGCAAGGATGAGGAGATGTTGCGCGGGGACACCAAGGGCGTGGTGGTTGGTAATTATGTGGAAGAGCTGGAGCGCTTGCGCAGCTATAAACGAATTTATTTCAGTGAGCAGAATTATGCCGCCGGCATTCTTGACGGCATCGCCCATTATCGTTTTCTTGAAGAAGGAGCAGGTTGATGGATAAGAGCCTGGCCGGTTTTATTGATGAGCAAGAGGTGCCGCTCCTTATGGCGTTTTTGTTTGCCATGCCCAGGCCGCAAACCCCGATCATTCTGCGCAATGATCTGCTGCTCGCCTTTCAGGATTTCTCCGACGCCCATGTTGATGGGGGTTCCCTGCACAGCTCCTGGCGTTTTTTGCGGAAGGTCCAGGAGATCCTCTGTCTCGACAACGCCCTGGTGATCGTGCACCGGCACAGAAAGGCAACCTCCCGCATTTACCGGCTTGAGGCGGGTTCCGATCGTCTGCTTTATCTGACGATTGAGGATTTTCTTAAGATCAAGGAGAGGTTGATCAGGCCGGATCTGCCTTATAATCAAAGGACCATGCAGCTCAACCTGGCCTCTTTTTATGATTACGGGCCCAGCCTGAAGGATCCCAATACCATCGGCGACGGCATTAAACACCTGAACCGTTATATGTCTTCCAGTCTCTCCAGCAATGGCGCCAAGTGGAACAGGGCGCTTTATGAGTTCTTAAAGCTGCATCATCTCCATGGGGTGCAGTTGCTGCTGGACGGGGATAAGGTGGGCAGCACCGAGGAGCTGGAGTCCGCCCTGGAGGATGCGGTGGATTTTCTGGAGCGCTGCGAGTTTTCCGGCGACATGGCCCGCATCAAGAAAAAAATGAAGAAACTAGGCTTTCTCGAGGGCTGGGGCGACAGTCTGGCGCGGATTTTGGAAACGCTCAACCTGTTGCAGGATATTCTTGAGCAGCCCAATGAGGAGATTTTGGAGGAATTTCTCTCCCGAATTCCCATGGTTTCCAAGGTGAGCCTTATTTCACCCCATGGCTGGTTCGGCCAGAAAAACGTGCTGGGCCGGCCCGATACCGGCGGCCAGGTTGTTTATATCCTCGACCAGGCCAAGGCCCTTGAGCAATTTTTAACCGAGGATCTGAAGCGGGCCGGCCTTGAGCTGGCTCCGAAAGTTATGATCGTGACCAGGCTCATTCCCCAAAACGAGGGGACCACCTCGGACCAGCGGCTGGAAAAGGTTGACGGCACCGATAATGTCTGGATTCTGCGGGTGCCTTTCCGGGATAGCCAAGGCGAGGTGGTGCCGCACTGGATTTCGCGGTTCAGGATCTGGCCCTATCTTGATCAGTTCGCGGTTGATGTCGAGCAGGAGTTGCGTCTGGAGCTAGACGGCCGGCCCGATCTTATTGTCGGCAACTATTCGGACGGCAACCTGGTGGCCACCCAGCTTTCCAAGAATATGGGGGTTATTCAGTGCAATATAGCCCATGCCCTGGAAAAATCAAAATATCTGTTCAGTGATCTCCATTGGCAGAATTTTGAGGCGGATTATCATTTTTCCGTACAGTTCATGGCGGATCTCATCGCCATGAATCTGGCCAACTTCATCATTACCAGCACCAGCCAGGAGATTACCGGCACCGACCGCTCCATCGGCCAGTATGAGTCCTATCAATACTTCACCATGCCCGGCCTCTTGCAGGTGACCAGCGGCATCAACCTCTTTCACCCCAGGTTCAATGTGATTCCGCCCGGGGTGAGCAATGATACCTTTTTCCCTTATACTCACAAAAAAGGGCGCAGCAAGAAAAAGAGCCGGGAGCTGGCGGCCATTCTCTTTGAAACCCAGGATCAGGACAGCCTGGGCCAACTGACCCACCCCGAATTGCCGCCTATTTTTTCCATTGCCCGGCTGGATCGGATCAAAAACCTCACCGGCCTGGTCGAGGCCTATGGCCGCAATGATAAACTCCGTGCCCAGGCCAATCTGGTGCTGATCGCCAGTGTCATCGATCCGGCGCGCTCAAGCGGCGGCGAGGAGGCGGACGAGATTCGCAAGATGCATTCTATCTTGGAGCAGTATGATCTCTATGGCAATGTGCGCTGGGTCGGCAAGTTTCTTTCCAAGGAGGAGACCGGCGAGGCGTACCGGATCATGGCGGAGAGGCGCGGGGTTTTTGTGCAGCCCGCTCTGTTTGAGGCCTTCGGCCTGACCATTCTCGAGGCGATGCACACCGGCTTGCCGGTTTTTGCCACCCAGTTCGGCGGACCGTTGGAGATTATTGAGCGCGATAAATCAGGTTTTTTGATCAATCCCACGGACCAGGAGGCGATGAGCGGTAAGATCAGTGATTTTTTTACTGACTGCGAGCAAAACGCCAAACACTGGCAGGCTTTTTCCAAGGCCGGCATGCAGCGGGCCCAGAGTAATTTTACCTGGGATCTTCATTGTCAAAAACTGACCAGGCTGACCAAGGTGTACGGGTTCTGGCGGTATTCCATTTCCCAGCAGGCCAAAACCAGGCTCGCCCAGTATTGCCACCTCCTGTATCACCTTTATTTTAAGGAACGGGCCAAGCTGATCCAGTAGTCGGGTTTGCTTGTTTATGTCGTCTTCTTGAGGAGAATTGGATGATTGTTTCGGTTGGGGAAGTGGTCTGGGATATCTTTAGTGAGGATAAGCAGGTTCTGGGTGGGGCGCCGATCAATGTCGCCTATCATCTTTCCGCCCTGTTGCCCGAGGTCCGGATCATCACCCGGATCGGCGATGATGAGCTGGGGCAAAACACCATGGCCCGCCTGGGGCAGCTTGGCCTGAATGTGGCCGGGGTCCAGCTCGACGCCACCCTGCCCACCGGCCGGGTCAAGGTTACGGTGGATGGCCGTAACGAGCCCCATTTTGATATCGTCGCCCCGGTGGCCTGGGATAATCTTGATCTTAAGCAGGCCTTGCAACAGGTCGGCGAGCAGCCCTTTGCCCTGGTTTACGGCACCCTGGCTCAGCGCGATCCCCGCAGCCGGGCGGTTATCTCCGCCCTCTGCGCCAAAGCGGATAAGCGGTTTTACGATGTCAATCTCAGGCCGCCCTATACCAGCCGGGAACTGGTCCTCGACTCACTGCAATCGGCCACCCTGATCAAGATGAACGAGCATGAACTGGCGCAGGTGGCTGGCTGGCTTGAGATTGGGCCGGGAGAGAAAAAAAATATCGCGCAAGAGATCTGTAAAAGGTATGATCTTGACGCCCTTGCGGTTACCGAAGGAGGCAAGGGCGCCTGGCTGGTAAGCGGCAATGACTATTATGCTGATGCGGGACAACCGGTGCAGGTGGCCGATACGGTGGGCGCCGGCGACGCCTTTTTTGCCGGATTGATTGCCGGGTATCTTCAGGGACTTTCCTGGCCCGAGACCTTGAGTCGGGCCAACCGGCGGGGCGGATATGTGGCCGGGCGCCATGGGGCGACCCCTGCCATGCCCAAGGAAATATAAGTGAACGCGCAGCTGGCGCGCGGTTTTTTATAATTTATAGATAAGGAAGCAGCAGGCTATGACAACTCCGGTAACGCAAACTAATTTTGAAAATCTTAAACTTGTTAATCGAGGCAAGGTTCGCGACCTCTACGAGGTGGGCGATAAATTGCTGATGGTGGCCACCGACAGGATTTCGGCCTTTGACGTGGTGATGGATGATCCGATCACCAGCAAGGGAGAGGTGCTTACCCGGCTCTCCTTGTTCTGGTTCGATTACCTCAAGGATGTCGTACCCAATCACCTGATTACGGCGGATGTCGATCAGTATCCGGCCGAATGCGCCCCCTATCGCGATCAGCTGCTCGGCCGCAGCGTGCTGGTGAAAAAGGCCAAGCCGTTGCCGGTGGAATGCATTGTCCGCGGTTATCTTTCCGGCTCTTTTTGGAGCGCTTACAAGAAAAACACCACGGTCTGCGGTTTTAAATTGCCGGAGGGCATGCAGGAGTCGGATAAGTTTCCCGAGCCTCTATTCACCCCCTCCACCAAGGCCGAGCTTGGTCTGCATGACGAAAATATCTCCTATGAACAGATGGAGGAGATTCTCGGCAAAGAGCTTTCCGCCAGGGTTCGCGAGGTATGTGTCCGTCTTTATGAGAAAGCGGCGGATTACGCCCGCAGCCGAGGCATAATTATTGCCGATACCAAGTTCGAGCTCGGGATCTATAACGACGAGCTTATCCTGATCGATGAGGTGCTCACCCCTGATTCCTCTCGTTTCTGGCCCCTTGATCAGTATAAGCCCGGCGCAGGTCAGCCCAGCTTTGACAAGCAATTCCTGCGGGATTACCTTTCCTCCCTTGATTGGGATAAGACGCCGCCGCCGCCGAAACTTCCGGCTGAGATTATAGAAAAAACCGGAGCCCGCTACCTTGAGGCCCTGGAGAAGATCAGCGGCCAGAAGCTGTAAAAGGAGGCGTCCGTACTGGTTGCTTATCGAGTTTGGATGGTAAAGAAGGTCGCGGGTATGGTGTTGGTCCCGGCTTTTAAAACGGTTTTGCTGCTGGCGATCCTGCCGGGGTTGTTCGGCTGTAATCTGTCGGTGCGGCAGGCCAAGCAAAATCTCACCGAATTTGTCATCCCCACCGATGTCAGCATCATCAGGCATCATGTCCAGTTGATCCACCAGGACTTAAAAGATTTCACTCTCCGGCTTTATGCCCGGAACCCTAAATATGAGCAAGATCCAGCGGCCCGGCAGCGGAAGGTAAATTATATCTTCCACCACGGGCCGTCTGTTTTCAGGCCTGTTGCCGGTAAGCTATCCCATGAAATTCTGACCATGGCCTTTGCCGCTGATATCGAGGAGAGTGACCGGGTTTTCCTCCTTGGCCTGGGGCTGTGGCAAAGTGTGAAGGAGGCTTACGAGGTAAAGGACGAGGGTTTTTTTATCAGCGGGCTGCAGCTCGATCTTGCTCGGCTCCAAAGGCTGCACCACAATATCAGTCAGGTGAGCTGGCGGCTGAAAACCTATGAGGACGGTAAGGGTAATCTGTTGTTTTTAACCAACGGGGTCGGTAAAAATGGTTATCTCAATATGGGCTATGAGGTGATCATCACCAAAATTCTTACCCGGATCGAGGATGATATCTTCATGCGGGGCGGGTTGCCGGAAAAGTATGTCTTTAAGATGTCCACTCTCTTTGCCGGGATCATGATTTAGAATCCTGCCGGCAACCGGCAGATATCTCTTGGATTCTGCTTGGTTGTATCCACGAAAAAGCCAAACTCGTATATCAGTTATTTATCCCTTTATTATCTTTTCTTGTTAGGATCACTGTTTGCGTTAGGCGGTCCGGCATTTTTTTTGTTAAAATGAGAAAAGTAAACATTCAATTCAGCCCAAGTGCGTTATGCCCGTTGGCAATGTTTACTTCTTTTGAGCCATTGTTAATCATTTTTTTCGGATATTGGTTTCCACATCTTAGATGAAACAGGAGGAAATTTCGGTGCTGATTAACAAATTGTCCAAGAATATTATTTTGCACGGCATTACCGTGGCAACCCTCTGTTTTATCCTGTCGATGATGTTTATTGCCGATTCCTGGGTTGAGCAGGCAGGGAAGGCGGATGTGGAGAAATCTCTGAAAACGGCATTGGACAGCGCCCAACAGGGGCTGCGTATTTTATATCAGAATCAGCAGTCGCCGACCCTGGTCTGGGCCAACGATGATCGGGTCAGGAAGGCGGTTCAGCGATTATTGCCGGTGCCTAAAGTCCGAGAAGAGCTGTTGGCGGCGCCGGAACAGGAGTTGTTGCGCAACCTGTTTAATCCTTACCTGGGCTTCGCGGGATTCAAGGGGTTCTTTATTATTGACCAAAACGGCACCAGTCTGGCTTCATCCCGTGATCAAAACGTCGGGACGGTCAATCTCCTGGCGCAGCAGGCCGGTTTTCTGCAGCGGGTATGGAATGGAGAAACCTTGATTAGCCAGCCGCTCCAATCGGATGTTGCTTTGGTGGATCGGCATGGCCATGTGGTTGAGGCGTTGCCCACCATGTTTTCCGCCACGCCGATTCAGGATGATGGCGGGCGGACCATTGCGATTCTCACCTTGCGGATCGACCCTGACCTTTATTTTACCGAGATACTGGAAAGGGCTCGTTTCGGTCATTCCGGTGAAACCTATGCTTTGAATAAAGAAGGTCTGCTGCTCAGTGACAGCCGTTTCAACCAGCATTTGTTTGAACTCGGCCTGCTTGAGGACCCGCATCACGCTGATCTCAAGTTGAAAATTGTTGATCCCGGTGTCGATTTGACCAAAGGTGAGAAGCCTCGCCTGCCACGACAAAATCATAAACTTACCCGGATGGCGGCCAGCTTGGTCAGAGAGGAATCCGGTTCGGATCTGGAAGGATACCGTGATTACCGAGGGGTGCCTGTTGTCGGGGCCTGGGTCTGGGACAAGCAGTTGGGCTTTGGCATCACCACCGAAGTGGATCGTGCCGAAGCTTATGCCGGACAGGTCCGGGCCAAGGTTATAATCGGGGTTTCCACCGCTATGTTGATGCTGGCGGTAGTCTGTCTGTGGTTTCTTTTTATGATTATCCGCCGGGAAATTTCCCGCAGTGCCGAATTGGCGGTTTCAGCCAAGAATTCGGCGGAAGCCGCCAAGGGTGAAGCGGATAAGGCAAACAAGGCAAAATCAGAATTTCTGTCATCCATGAGTCACGAGCTGCGGACCCCGTTGAATGCGATTCTCGGCTTTTCGCAACTTCTGGAAATGTCGGACCCGCCTTTGACCGAATCGCAATTGCAGCAGATCCGCTATATTATTTCCGGGGGTAATCATCTGCTGTCATTGATTAATGACGTACTTGAGCTGGCCAAGATCGAAGCCGGGAAATTGACTTTCTCCCTGGAGCCTGTTTCATCCAGAGAGATCATCGGAGAATGTGCGAGTCTGATCCATCCCCAAGCCGAGAAACAGGGGCTAAGACTGGAAGACCGCACCGGAACTTCCGAGGTTATGGTTCAATCCGATAAGGTGCGCCTGCGCCAGACCTTGCTCAATCTTTTATCCAATGCCGTGAAGTACAACCGTTCCGGCGGACGCATCACCATGGCCACCGAAATTATTGATGATTACTGGCTGCGGATTTTGGTTTCAGATACGGGCATCGGGATTCCCGCGAGAAAACAGGCGGAGGTATTCCAGGCCTTCAACCGGTTGGGGGCGGAGATGACCGAGGTGGAGGGCTCCGGCATCGGTCTTAGTCTGACCAAGCGGCTGATAGAGGAGATGGGTGGTAGAATCGGTTTTTCCAGTGTCGATGGCCAGGGCAGCACCTTCTGGCTGGATGTTCCCATTGTTAAACAGCGCACGCAAGAAAAGGCAAATGATGATCAAAAATCAGCGGATGCCTCGCCTGATAGCCAATTGCTCGATATGGGCACGCAGACGATTCTTTATGTCGAGGATAATCTGTCAAATGTGGAATTGATGAAGAGTATTTTAAAATTTATGCCGAATATAACTTTAATCACCGCCAACACCGCGGAAAGCGGGTTGGAACGGGCTGCGTCCAGTCACCCTGATCTTGTTATCATGGATACCAACCTGCCGAACATGAGCGGCCATGAAGCGGTCCGGCGCTTAAGGTCATCTGAGGCGACCAAGAACCTTCCCGTGATCGGCCTCAGTGCCAATGCCATGGAGAAAAATCGGCAGGATGCACTGGCGGCCGGTTGCGATGTTTTTCTGACCAAACCGTTGGATGTCGCCGAGCTTATGGCGCAGTTGAAGAGGTTGCTGAGTCGATGAAGTCACCAGCGATTTAGTGGGGTTTGTTTGGTTTTTTCGTAATAAAAATAGGTGATTATGGCGTTACCTGGCCGCCAATTCGTATGTCCTTTAAATAGGTTTTCGGTACATGGATTATGATTTGGGATGCCTGGCTTGTGATTCACTTTTCATTCATTAAAACTATAAATTTTTCCACCAAAGCCGGATCGAATTGAGATCCGGCATTTTTTCTGATTTCCAGCAAGGCATTATGTCGAGAGAGTCCTTTTCTGTAAGGGCGGTCCGAGGTCATTGCATCAAAGGTATCAGCGATTGCAATAATACGTGACATCAATGGAATTTTTTCACCAACGAGACCGCCGGGATATCCGTTGCCGTCAAAATGTTCATGGTGATGCTTAATAATCCGTGCGATTAGCGAGCCCCTTGCATCGGATTCAATGGGCCGTAAAATATGAGCGCCTCGCTCAGGGTGTTTTTTTATTATATTGTATTCGCTTGCAGAAAGGGGACCTGGCTTTGATAATACCTTGTCGGGGACGCCGATTTTCCCAATATCGTGAAGCATACCGCACAAGCTTAACAGTTCGAAGTCAGAAACATCTCCTTCGGTCAGTTCGGCAAGTTTTAGGCTGAGGGCGGTAACCCGGCGAGAGTGACCATGGGTATAAGGATCTTTTTCTTCCAGGGAAATGGCCAGCGATTCAACCAAGCTCAAAAAGAATTGTTTTTCCTTTTCCTTGGCCAATTGCAGGTTTTCCAGTAGATGTCTTTCCCTAAAGATACGTTGTAACTTAGCCTTCAATTCATCGAGACTAAATGGTTTTGTTATAAAGTCCGCCGCGCCCGCGGCAACAAGATCACTGAAACTATGGGTTTCGGTATGCCCGGAAATGACCAGGACATCGGTTTTCGGGTGGTGCTCACGGATATTGATCAATAGCTCCATGCCATTCATTATCGGCATGACCATGTCGGTGATCACCACCCCGTATGGTTGCTCATTCATTAATTTTAAGGCTTGCTTGCCGTTTTGCGCTCTGTCGGCTTCAAGGCCGAAACTGAATATATACCGGTTTAGCAGGCGCAAAACGCATTGGTCGTCATCAACCAACAAAATTCGTTCGGAAACACCAGAAAGGTCAGGATTTCTTCTGTACATGTTGATTCCCCAAGTTGAATGATAAAAAAAATCCTGCGTTTTGCGCTTTAGTTATAAAGCTCTGGTAACGAGTTGAAGCCCCCTGCATTTTTTTTTCGACGCGTTCCAGGAGTTATCCTTTGTTCTGCTAAAAATTCTCAAAATCTTTTTCATCAAAGGGAATAAGCTTTTCCGGAGAAATTGATTTTAACGCTTTGACCGGCAGTTTCTTTTTTTCAATGGAAAGGACCTTTGCCCGGGGGGAAGGGATGGCTAAAGTCGTTAAACCTTGTCTTCTTCCCCCGGTTACCAGTTGTGACAGGTCATGGACCGCATCCTTGAGGGACGCTGCCTGGGCATTAAGCTCTTCGGAGGCACTGGCCGATTCTTCGGAATTGGCCGCATTTTGCTGAACCACTTTGTCCATTTCCGACATCGCAATGTTGAGTTGGCCAATTCCCTGACTCTGCTCCTTAGACGCGGCGGAAATTTCATCGACAAGCTGAGTAACTTTTGCGGAACTATCTTCCACTTGGGAAAAGGTTGCATCGGTCTGGGTTACAAGCTCATTACCATCTTTGATTTTGTTGATCGTGTTTTCAATTAGCTCTGAAGTGTTGTTGGCCGCCTTTGCCGCTCGTAACGCTAAATTTCTTACTTCATCGGCAACCACGGCAAACCCTGCCCCTGCATCTCCGGCCCGGGCCGCCTCAACTGCCGCGTTGAGCGCAAGCAAATTGGTTTGAAAGGCAATCTCGTCGATTGTTTTAATGATTTTGGAGGTTTCGGCGCTTGACTGTGTAATTTCGGTCATGGCCGAGGATAGTTTTCCCATGGTTTGGGTAGCCTCGTTAACCACCTTGCTTGTTTCTTTGGCCAATATGCACGCTTGGTTGGCGTTTTCAGCGTTTTGAGTGGTCATCGAGGCCATTTCCTCGAGGGAGGCGGAGGTTTCTTCAAGTCCGGCTGCCTGCTGGCTAGCTCCTTCCGCTAATTGTTGACTAGCGCCGGAGATCTGGCTTGAGGCGGATGAAACCTGTTCTGCGCCTTTATTTAGAGTAGTGATGAGACGGTTTAATTTGCCGACCAGATCTCTGGCGAGAAAACCGTTGAGCAGAACAATCGTCAATATAACCGCCAGGGAAATTAAGCCGATAATCAATACCCTGCGCATCAGCATCTTGGCTGCTACTGAATTACTGACCACTTCGGCTTCATCAATTTCCGATATTAATGCCCAGTTGCTATCGAAAAAATGTATGGGGGTGTAGACGGAAAGAACGGAGTTTCCATTGTAGTCCATAATGATTTCGCTGCCCGATTCACCGGCAAGAGCTTGTTGGGTCGCTTTTGTGTTGACGCTGCCTTTTTCAGGATCGGCAAAAGAGGCCGTAACCGAATGGTGCTTAGGATCAAGAAAGGAATCGGAGCGCATCAGTTTATCGGGGCCGACAAGGTAGGTTTCCCCTGTCTCTCCCATTCCTTCACGATTTTGCATGATCCCATTGATATGCGTAAGAGGAAGTTGCAGCGCAACAACGGCCACGGTCTCGCCATCAATTTTAAGGGGGGCTCCCACAAAGGCGGCCGGTTGGTTGTTGGACGGCGCATAAGGAGCAAAATCCTTAAAGACCAGTGCGTTGGTGAGAAGAACGTCGTGCCAGAGTTCGGCAAGTTTGCTGCTTTTGTATTGGCCATGTGCCAAATTGGTCCCGTGGTCGTTCTCCTTGGCGTGGGTGTACATCACATGACCATGTTCGCCACAGATGATGAAGAGGTCGTAATAACCGTAATGATCAACATATTCTTGCAGGTAATTAGAGTGTTGATCATATATTTTGTTGTAGGTTTCAGTTGTTACATCATAGGATCCAGTAGACGTAACGTTTGTGTCAATGTGATATCCGACAAGCGCTTTAAACATCAAGGCTACATCGTTACCGGCCGTGAGGGTTTCCAGGTCTGCTTTGGTTGTATGGGCATAGCTGTTGATAAAGTCTTTTTTGAGTTGAGTAACAGATTTTAGCTGCTGGAATTCGCCGGCGATGAACGATTGCTTGGCTGTGGATACGGCCATGATCGCCAAAATGAGAAAAGGTACAATCGCAACCAGGGCTGAAGCACTGTTTGTGAACCACAGTTTTTGGTTTACCGATAATGACATCGTGTTCTCCTTGTTGTTTTGCCGTTAATCTGCAATAGCTTTCTAGTGGGTTGGCTCCAGCTGAATTTTTTCTTTATAATCAGCGGACTCCTCGGCCAGGACTTCGTCGATGTTGAGAATCATCTTGATGCAGTTTTTACTTTTGGCAATACCATCAAGATAGGAATGGTCCTTGCAGCCGACTAGTGCCGGAGGAGGATCGATGTTTTCCGGGCTGATCGTTAAGACCTCCGATACGGAGTCAACGATTATGCCTATATTTGTTTTTTGCTCCCCTTTTTTCTGTTCGATGACGATGATGCAAGTTTTCTCTGTCTGCTCCTTAGCTTGCATGCCGAATTTGAGCCGGAGATCAACAATGGGAATCACTATGCCGCGAAGGTTGATTACTCCTTTGATAAACTGAGATGCCCTGGGGATTGCCGAAACCGGCATCATCCCAATTATTTCTTTTACCCTGTTAATCAAGATGCCGTATTCTTCCTGCTCAAGGTTGAAGGTTAAAAACTTACCCCCAACAGCTTTGGTTTCCGGTATGTTGGTAAGTTGGTTATCCATGACAAACCTCCTTTTTATAGGAAATAGGCCGGGGGAGCGTTTTGGTCCCGTAATGAGTTCTTTGATCGGCAACCATTACCTGATTGTGCTTTTTGGCGGCACCGAAAATGACTTCCATCAGAGATAAGGAAACTTGATCAACTTGTTCCGCCATGGCGTGCAATTCCGCTGCCGCAGAGGCTGATTCTTCCGCATTGGCTGCATTTTCGTGGGTCAAGTGGTCAAGGGTTTTGATTGACTTGTTTATTTCTTCTATGCCCTGAACCTGTCGCTTGCTGCCGGTGGCGACCCCTTTGACCAGTTGTACGACCTTGTCGATACTGTCCTCTACCTTGCCAAATGATTCGCGTGTTGTTTCGACAAGTGAGGTTCCGTGATCAAGCTTTTTAACTGTAGTCTCGATCAGCCCTGCGGTTTCTTTTGCCGAGGTGGCCGCCCTGATTGCCAGATTTCTAACCTCGTTGGCTACCACCGCAAAACCTGCCCCAGCCTCTCCGGCCCTGGCCGCTTCAACGGCTGCATTCAATGCCAGCAAGTTGGTTTGAAAGGCAATGTCGTCAATGGTTTTGATAATTTTGACTATTTTGCTGCTTTCGGTCGCTATTTCACGTTGTGAAGCCGTTACCTGATCCATATAATTATTTGCTTCTTTGGTGGCTTGTTCGGCCTTTTGCATGAGGTCGTCCGCCTCTTGTGAGTGATCAGCATTCTGGTGAGTCATAATAGAAATCTCTTTGAGCGCTTCCGTGGTTTGCTCAAGAGAAGCGGCAGCCGAAGTGGAACCGTCCGCCAGGACTTGACTTGCCGAAGATATGTGGTTTGAGGAATTGCTTACCTCTTCGGCGTTTATCTTGAGATCCGCTGAAATTTTTCGAATATTGAGAATGATTTTACGGTTGACGGTCATCCAGCAGATAACGCTGGCAACAAAAGAGTTGATCGCCCCTAAAATTAAAATGTTTTTAAGCAGGGATATTTTTTTGCTACTTGCTTCTTCGTACATCCCCACCGCCTTGTTCATCTCTTTAAGCAGGGCAATGTTGTTGGTCAGGATGCCTGTGACTGATTGTTGGAAGGCGAGGCTATCTTGATCTTGTTCGATGATTTCCAGGATGTTTTTGCTGAAGGGGCTCCATAATGCGTCAACTTTTTGTAGTTGCTCCAGGATCTTTTTATTGGTGGTCGCCGGTAGTTGCATTTCCTCGTCGCCTTTCAATAGGCCTAAATGTGACTTGTTGAAAAGGGCGTGAGTCGCTTGAAGTGCTTTTCTGTTGGCCTCGGTGTTGATGTTGCTCTTGATGGAGATGGCTTCCTTGCTCATTTTTTGGGAAAGCATCCGCTGGCGGCCGGCGATATTTATTACCAAGCCGTCCTGTTTCTGGGTGGACAGGAATGCCAGGGCGGTAATGCTCATACCTATGCAACTGAATGCGATCAAAATAATAAGCCAGAAAATGATAGCACGGGCTCCGTAATTAAAGCGTTCCGGTCGTTGAGTAGGTTTCATTTTGTAAACTCCTTTAGTTGGGGGTGGTAGTGGTAATATTTTTAATTATCTCTGCAATCGTTTTATGGTTGTCATCAATTGAACCGAGAAATCTCGGATATAGCGAATGTCCCAGGGCAACGGTTTTTTCCTCTTGGTCGGGAACAATCAGAATCAGGGGCGTTTCAACGAGCAATTCCCTTAACTGTAAAAGTGAAAGCAACTCGGTTTTGTTGCCGGCCAGGAGTACGACCAAAATTACTTCGGCCACAGGGCGTTGTGGAAAGGTGAGATGACGGGCCAGAGACTCCACATTGGTCAAACTAAGTACTGGTTGTTCCTGTAAATCAGCGGTGATGGCCTGTTTCAGGTTTTGTCCTATTGTTGAAAAATGTTCGGAATAATATAAGTAGATCACCGGCTGTTCCTTTGCTTGATGTTTGATCTTTGCCGTTTACATAAGGCAAAGGTTATGCCAAGGCCGGTTTTTTTATGGATTGTTTTGTGTTTTCGGTAAGTTGCCAACACGGGTCATGGTTGGTTGATGGAACGCTGGGGGAAGGCGGTATGTTCTCTAAAAAGATTGGC
>DUZU01000051.1 GCA_013349285.1 Deltaproteobacteria bacterium
CAAAGACCGCATTGGCCAAGGGGCTTTAACTGGTGGATGAATTTCAAGTCAGGGGTTTATCATCAGAGTGCAATCTGTGCCCGATCGCTTTTTTTTAAAATAGGCCCCTTTGACAAAGGGTTCCGCATTGCCATGGATTATGATTTTTTCCTGCGCGCCTATCTGGCCGGGGCGAGTTCACTGGCGATCGATCTGCCGCTTGCCTCAATGCGCCTGGTCGGAATCAGTTCTAAGAGTGATTGGGTCTCATTGCGGGAGCGTTTCCAAGAGGAGAGGCGGGTTCATAGCAAGAATTGCCGCTCGGCCTGGATGCGGTTGGTCTACCGCGGATACTGGGCCGTCTATCTTCCTTATCGCAAGTTGCGTAGTTTATGCTGTTGCGGGAGACGTTGACAAGTTGAAGTTCATCACCACTGGTTTGCATCTCAGGGGCGTATTTTTTCGATAAAGGATAGAAGCTTTTGGGCCTGTTGCGGCCAGGTGACAATGGGGATTTCGGGTTGGCGGGGATTTGTTAGTTGCCCCCTGATCGCCCGCACTAAGCCTGTTACATCTCCGGGTGAGAAGAGCTGCTCCGGGAAAGCGCTTAACAATTCAGCCATCGTGCCGACCCCGGCCGCGACAACGGGCAGGTTGCAGGCCATCATCTCATATGCTTTCTGCGGAAAGCAAAACCTGCCAAAGCCGGAATCCACGTTGCATATTATGCCCACATCCAAGGCGCTGAAAAGAAAAGGGATCTCGCTGTATGGCAGTTCTCCCAGATAATGGATTTTCGGATCGTTGGCTAATTTTATTGTAGGCTCTTGCGGCCCGGCCAGAACAAGGTGAATTGTTGGGTCATGGGCCGCCAGTTCGTTATAAGCTTCAATAAGGGTTTTGATCCCCCGATTTTTACTGAGTGCCCCGGCGGTCCCGATCAGTTTAGCCTCGGCAGGCAGGCCTAACTTTTGCCGGGCGATCATTTTGTCTTTACCTTGAAACAGCTCTGCGGGAATAGCGTTGACGATGGTTGTTACCATGCCCCTGGGCCGGTAGTTCGTTAAAACGTGTCGCTCCAGCTGGGCGCTGACGCAGGTAATACCTTCCGCCTTGGCCACTGCTTTGCGAAATAGCGGGGAAATACCCGGCACCAAAGTGAGCCCGAAGCTTTCGAAATTGTCATATAGGTCCAGGACGCAGGGCAGGTGGTGTTTTTCGGCAATTCTTTGCCCGAAAATGCAATGTAATGCATCGGAGCCGGCAACGATGAGATCGGGATGGAAATCGTTAATAATCTCCTTTAGTTTGCGGAAGTAACGCAGCAACCCCGGCAGGATAAAGGGCCCAAGGTTGACGGAAGACCAGGCCACCTGGTTTTTTTTCGGCGTTCTGGTTAAAGACGGCCCTTGCTCTCTCGGGCGATAGCTCAGGCACAACCCTGCAACCTGATGGCCCAGCATCGCTAATTCCGCCGGCAGTTCATATAGTCGACCATAGCGGTCATCCAACAGATCTTTGCCCGTATACTGGCGTTTACATAGAAAGAGGATTCGCATTAGGGCCGTATTATTGAATTAAACATGGGGGGAGACCTCGCTTATTTATGGGCAACAAAGACCATTTGGTGGCAGTGATAAGGATCGATCTTCTCGGCAATTGGTTGGATGAAGTTCGGTAGGGGGTATAGGCCGAAGCCATGGCCGTCGACCCGGGAAAACCCGATCATTGCCAGGTATTTTTTTAAGACCCTGAAGCTGAACACCACCAAATGGCGATGGAGAGAAAAATCAGATTCAGCGTCACTGATAAGTCCGTCGGGGCTCACCTTAAAGAGTTCCTCTTTTTTTAACAAAAGGTCGGAGTCTGGATGGGGGCCGCTGGAAGGCATTTTCCCCGCCAGGATTAGTAATGCTGTGAAATACGTGCTGATATTAGGGGTTAAGATGACGAGTTTCCCTCCTGGTTTAAGGATTCGCTGGCATTCCTTCAGGAAATGACAGCCGTTGAGTAAGTGCTCTAGCAGGGAAAGGGCATAAACGCAGGTGAAAGTATCATCCGCAAATGGTATCTTCTGGTTGAGATCCCCTTGCTGGATATTGTAGCCTTTTTGTTGCCCGATTTTGACACAGGCTTCATTCCATTCAATGCCGAAATAATGATCTTGGCTCAGTGGCATCTCGGTCGCAAGTTGTTCATACCATCCACCCCGTTGCGCCCCGCAATCCAAACATCGCCCGCCGTCCTTGAGGGCGGCAATGATTTCATTTTTTGCCAGGCCATAGGCTTCTTGCATGGTTCGCTGATACAATTTTTTAAAATATCGTTCGAACATGGTTCTGTTTTCTGCCTCAAAATTGTTGCTATCTATTGGGGGACGCTCCGGCTACTCGATGCGGCATGCAATAATCCCCTATATTGGCCGGCAATGATCGGCCAATCGTATTTGGCCAGGCATTTGGCCCGGCCTTGCCGCTTCATTTCTTCCGTTACCTGCTCTTGTTGTTGCAGCGCCCGGATAATGGTCTCGGCAAGGGCCTCGGCATTTCCCGGCGGCACGAGATAGCCGGTTTTTTCATGCTCGATGATATCGCCGATCCCGCCGACATCGGAGCCAATCACCAGGCAGCCGCTCAGCGCCGCCTCCACAAAGGTGAGACCGAAGCCCTCGGTGTCTCCGCCCTTGGTCTGAATGGACGGACCGATAAAGATGTCGGCCGTGGCATAGTAAGCGGGGAGCTCGGCATTGGGTACAGCGCCGACCATGATCACCTGTCGGCCAAGATTCATCCGTTCGATTTGGCGGCGGATATTTGCCTCTTCTTCGCCGCCGCCCACCACCAGGAGTTTGGCCTCCGGCATCTTTTGAATTACCTGGCCCATGGCGTCGATGAGGTGGCAAACCCCTTTCTTTTGGGTCAAGCGGCCGACAAAAAGCAGCATTGCCTCGGTGATTCCATATCTTTTTTTGAGTTCCGGAAAGTTGTGGGCCGGGGAGAATTGCTGGGCGCAGACTCCCATCGGGAGCACGCTGATTTGCTGATGATAGCCAAGATCTTGGTGGATGGCGGTTGCCAGGGCCGAGCTTACCGCGGTCACCCTTTTCGTCCGGCAGAGGCTGAATTTTTTCAAAATTTTGAAAAAGTAAGAGCGCAGCCCGAAGATATCAGCGCCATGGGCCGTGACCACAAAGGGAATCCGGAAGAAGCCGGCGATCAGCGCGGCGCAAAATCCCTGGGGAATGAGCCAGTGGGCATGGATGACGTGGGGGCGGATTTTTTTACATAGAAAAAAGAGGCTGAGCATCTGGCCGAGCATGAAGAGCGGCACCAGCAGATAGTAAAACTTGTTGTGCTGCAAAGTCGGCAACATGCCTTGAGCCCCGGCCAGTTTTTCAAAGGGGTTGAAAAAATAGCGGAAACGGCGGATGGTCATGCCGGCCATAATTTCTTCGGTTTTGGCGCCTGGGTAATGGGGGGTGAGCACGGTCACCTCATGGCTGGAAACCAGTCGCCGGGAGAGTTCGTAGACAAAGGGCGGCGTTGTATCTTTCGGCCAACGGGGAAAGGTAGAGGTGAGGACAATAACTTTATCTTTATCTGTCATCTGCGGCCAATGTCGTTCGGTTCATTATTCAGCCTTTTTTCCATACCTGAATAGTGCTTAGCGATATGATCTGCTTCTTGTTGTTCGCCATGCCCAGCAGCCACCCCAAGAGGTTGTTGAACAAGATATAGAAGGGCAAAATCAAAATCAGCAGGGCGGCCGGGTGTTTTTTTTCAATCCAGTCCAGCACGCTTTTGGTCATTGCTATATTGCTGATAACCGCGGCGGTTTGCAGTTGGGAGCCGGCCGATAACTCTGTGGTTATTGAAAAATCGTTTTTTTGTGCAAGGTTGTCAAGTCCGTGTGGGGTCCAACGATGGAAATCAAGCGGGGCATCGTGAATTGGATAGATGAACGGCACATTAAGAATCAGGCTGCCGTTTGTTTTTAGCACGCGCTTGATTTCACGTATGGTAAGTTCCGGTGATTGCAGATGCTCGAGAACATCAAGCAACAGGATATAATCCGCACTTTCGCTTGCGAGCGGTAGGCATTGGGCGTCGCCATAGATGTCCGGTGTGGTCTGATAGAGGTTTTTAGCGGTTTGCAGGTAGTCCAGGCCATAGTATTTACAGTTTGCCGGCAGAACCCCCGCCGGCCATTTGCCTGCGCAGCCCAGATCAATCACAGTGCCGGCGGTGATTTGATGTTTGATGGTCTTTTCTAATAATTTTCTGCTGTTTTGACAAAACCATTGCGGGTGGACAGGGTATTTGCCCAGAAAGGACAGCCTGTTTTTTAATTTACCCAGCATGCTTTTGTTGTTCTCTACGAACATGGTAGCAGCTCCACTTTTACTCCTGCACTCGGTCATAGCGTACTTGGGCAATCTGTTCGGAAACAAGGCCGATCAGAAAGATCAGCACCGAGGTCGACAGCAGCAGGGCGGACATATTGGTAAAGCGGCCCGTGGTGATAAAGGTGAAAAGGTAGTAGCCGATGCCGATACCAAAAAAGAGGACACTGGTGGGCAGAAAGATCCGAAACGGGGAGTAAAAAGTGGCAATCTTGGCAATAATGAGCAGAAACCGAGCGCCATCCTGCATCAGCTTGATCTTGCTCTTGCCTGTTCTTTTATGTGTTTTGATCGGGACATATTTTACACTGAGGCCGCTGCGTAAATAGGCCATGGTTATGGTGGTGGGATAGGAAAAGGCATTGGGCAATAAATAGATAAATTTTTTGGCCATATCGAGCCGGACCAGGCGAAACCCGGAGGTGAGGTCGGGGATTTTTCGTTTGGTGATATAAGAGGCGAGCCGGTTGTAGGCCCAGTTTGCCAGTTTGCGATGCAGAGAGCTGTGGGAACCCTTGGCGCGGGCGCCTACCACCATGTCAAACTCGTTTTTATGGGCCAGGATCTTGGCAATGTCTTCTGGGTCGTGCTGGCCGTCGGCGTCCATCATCAATACCCACTCGCTTTGAGCGTTGCGCAGGCCTGTTTTAATGGCGGCACCGTTGCCGATATTGTAAGGGTGGGAGATACACTTGGCCCCTGCTTCGGTAGCCTTGGCGGCGGTGGCATCGGTTGACCCGTCATTAATAACCAGGATTTGATCTTCGGGGTATAGTTTTTTAAGTTTGGCGACTGTTACCCCGATGGAGCTTTCTTCGTTGTATGCAGGAAGTAAAAAAGTAAGTTGGGGGCGGGCAGTATTTTCCATGCAAACGGATCTCGATGATTTAGATTATCTGTTTTAAACAGAGGGATGATCATCTGTTATCAAGTAACATAAACGGAACCATAAAAGATTTAAAGATGTAGTTGTGGCGTCGTTTGTTTGTCCCAAATCTTAACGTCATTTCCTGACGTAACTTATGCGATATCTTGCCGAAAAGTCAAATCTCTTATTTATGTGCTGCCTTGGGTTAGCCATGGTTAATTTTTTTGACTGGGAAGATGTGAGCTTTGCCTTGGCCGTTTTTAGTGTTGTTGGGAAAGTTTCTTTTTGTCCGGACGCTGGAGGGTAAGGGTGGGCGGGGTGTAGTTGAGGGTAAATAAATCCTTTATTTCCGGTAGTTGCGGTATAAATGCCGGGACAAGTTGATCCAGTGATTCTGGGGCAACTCCATGTTTGTTGGTGTAGGCCTCCAGAGCCTTGCTCACCTCTATTGCTTGTTCGAAAATGACTATTTCCTGTTGATAGCGAGCGCGAACCACTTCATCTTTCTCGCCTGCCAGCATTATTTTCAACGATATCAACCCGGCGGCAATGTCGCCGCCCTGGGCAGATAACAGGGCGGCAAGATGCCCGAACAGCGGCGGGGCATTGGTCAATTTTGCCGCTTCGGAAAAGGCCTTCGCGCCTTTGAGTGGTTCGTTCATCGCCAGAAAAAAGTTGGAGCCATGGAAAAAACGGAGGATGAGATCATCGGGAAGCGCTGCTATTCCGGTTTCAAGGATAGTATTGGCCTTCGCGGCTGCCTCTTGTGAAATGTGGGGGAGAAATCCCTGGCAGACATAATAGGGGTCGATAAAGCGGGGGTAGAGTGAGGTCATCACTTCAAAGTTGTTGCCTAGGGCTTCGGCGTAACTTTCCGGCGGGGTGCCGGGCCGTACGCCGCCGAGAAAGACACTGGTTTGAATAAAGAGCATTTCCGCGGTCAGTTGTTTGAGGTAGCCGGAGGTAATCTTGTGGAAGTTTACCGGCAGGGCAATGTCCAGGGTGACATCTCTGACCAGGGCTTTTTGCTCCTGGGCGGAAAATAAAAATCCATAGAGGAGAATGAATCCTGTAAGGATGATGACCCGGGCGATCATTATTGCAGGTCTCGCCGTTCATAGATGATACAGGCCAGCCACATGACAATCACAATATAGAGTGTTGACAGGGCAAAGGGCAGCGTCAGTTGGGCCGCAACCGGAGTCTGATCGCTGGAGGCGGCCAGGGTTTTAAAGTCGAGCCAGGAAAAATCGGGGAAAATGGCGGTCAGCCATTTCAGCAGGGCGTCAAGAGATTGTTTGGAGCCTTCAACAAGTTTTTTATTCAGGGCTTCTCTGACCACGGGTAGACCTGAGCAGATAAAGTAGTAGCACAGGGTGAGGAGCAAAACCGGGAAACTTCCCCGCACCGCACTTGAGAACAGGAGGATTACGGCGAGAATCACCAGTTGCATCCAGAACAGCCCGGTTCCGGCCAGAAGAAAGAAGGGGAGCGACAGGTGCTGGAAGTAAACAGCGGCCACTGAGCCTTTGATAAAGGTTAGTACGGCCCAACCCAGGGTGCCGAGAATGATATTCAGCGCCAGCAGCAAGGCGGCCAGCCCGGCATAGAGTGCTAAGGCGTATTCGGTGCGGGAGATGGGCCGCGCCAAGTAGGTATGCAGCGCCCCGCGATCATTGTCCCAGGCCATGACCTGGACGGCGTGAAACAGCAAAAAGATGAAACCGGTCAGCCAGATGATGGAGAAGATAAAGTCGTTTGAGGCCCTGCCTATATCCCTGGGGATAAAATCAAAAAACAGCAGGCCGCCGGTTGTTCCGGCAAAGGCGAAGAGGACAAGACCGATCAGGGCATGCCTCCGCAGGCCGTCGAGGATGATGAGCCGGGCCAGGGCTAGGATGCGGCGGATCTGGTTAAGCATGAGCATCCTCCCTTGTGATCCGGCTGACAAAGGCCTCGGCCATGGATGATTTGTGTTCCTGGGCCGCCAGTTCGGTCGGGGTGCCATAGAAGAGCTTTTTGCCTTTATGGAGGAGGAGGATGTTGTCCACCAGCCGATCCACGTCTTCCAGGATGTGCGAGCAGAAGAGGATGGTCTTTCCCTCGTCCTTCAACTGGCCGATAAGGTCGATGATTTTTTTCCGGCCCAAGGGGTCAAGGCCGCTCATGGGTTCGTCAAGGATCAATAGTTCCGGATCGTTGATCAGGGCGATGGCAAAGTTGGCCCGCTGCTGCATGCCCTTGGAGTAAGTGCGCAAGGGGCGGCGTCGTACTTTCCACAGGTCAAGTAGGGTTAGTAATTCATGGGAACGTTGGCTGAGAATGTTCTTGGGCACAGCACAGGTTGCCCCGGTGAAACGGAGCAGGTCGACTACGGTGAGATTGGCCGGGAAATTGGCGGTTTCCGGCAGGTAGCCGATGTGTTGACGCAGTTGGGGTGCCTTGGGAGAATTATTGAAAAGCTGTATTTCTCCCTGGTCCGGCCGGATGAAGTCCATGAGAAGGCGAATGCTGGTGGATTTACCGGCGCCATTGGCGCCGATCAGGCCAAGGGTTTCTCCTTTATTAATAGTAAATGTGAGATCGATAAGGGCGGTATGAGCTGGTGTGGAAATCTCTTTAGGGTAGATCTTGGCAACGTGCTTAAAGGTAATCACTTGTTCCCTTTCATGGAAAAAATCAAGATATAAAAAAGCGCCGGTTCAAAAAAGTATTTAAACCGGCGCTAAAGTGCTACGTCTCAGATACTTGGTGACGCAGGTCTGGTTATTTAACTACATAAGCGCCGATATTGTTAAAGTCATCAGCGGATATTACAGATGGAGGTGTGTTAGTAGCTGATGCAGTTAGAGCAGTTCCTGCTGCAATCGTTGTTGGGTCCTGATATAATAAGGTCACGTCGCTGTCAACACCGAACATTGTATCGCCCTGAATATGTTTGGATATTGCGGTAAAGGAGTCAAATGGGCCGGAGCTATTGGCGACAATTGTAACACCATTGCCTAAGGCGATAGCATTAGCCCTACCGGTGCCGGAATTGTCATCTGCTACAATAAAGTCGCTTGTCGCAACACCATCTCCACCTGTTATGAGAACACCAGGAATTGCAGTACCCGGTGCTACTCGAGCTGCTGCCAATAAAATTACTGCAGCCTGATCAGCTGCGTGATTTGTGATGGCAAACCCTTGCCAATCCGCAAAAAAAGCAGCTTCCGAGGTTGCGAGATTTTTGACATCACTGATAGCAGAGGTGTTGAAACCTCTGATCCGGTAGGCAGCAAACTGCGGGATGGCGATTGCCGCCAGGATACCGATGATTGCGACAACGATCATCAGCTCGACTAGGGTAAAACCTTTTTGACAAGTTTGTTTCGTTTTCATTTTTTTTCTCCTCCAAGTTTTAGGGTTAAGGTCAGATTTTCTGATCTTGTTTGCTCTGCTGTTTGTTTTCCTTACTAATTAGTCCCAAGGATTGTGTGAAAAATCACAAAAAATGGGAGACTGATTATGTTAAAATGCAACAGGTGTGCCATGTTTTGCTATGTGTGGTTATTTTGTTTTATATCCTATGGTTTCTGAACGTTATCTAACTATCTTGGTTTATTTTCATTAAAATGATGTGCAGGAAGGTTATCTGAATAAGCACTTATTGTGACAAAAAATGTCACAATAAGTGACATTTTTTTAAAAATATTATTCTATCCGATAGACAAAATCTACCGTGGCTTGTTCATTGAAGGTGGGATTTGTCGAAGTGATTGATACGGAAATTAAAGTGAAGTCGGTGCTGCTTGTTTCATTGAGGTAACAGGCGGAAATATTAGCGCAGGCTGGTTTGCCTAAGCCATTACAAACGTTACTGTTAAGGTCGATAACCGAGCCGACGCTGGCGCAGGTTGTATCGCCAATGCAGGGGTTGCCGCCATTGCATTTGAGTATGCCGGCTCTTAAATCTGTCATGATATACTGGGCTGCCCCTTTAGCCGCGTCTAGTTCAGTAATATATCTTTTTTCTATTCCGGACATTTCAGTTGATGTTGTTGCAAGAAAAAAAGCAATCGCAACAAGGCCCATGGCGATTAGACCCATCAGAAGGGTCGTTACCAAGGCAATACCTTTTTCATTTAGTTTGTAGTAATTCATCATTGCCAGCCCATTGGTCTGCCAGTTAACTTGATAACCTTCCAGCGGTATTCTGTGAAATTGGGGATGGCCGCCGTGTCAAAGGCAATTTCTCCCCCAAGTGTTGTGTCGGCGCTGAAGACGAAGTCCTGTTCCCGCTGGCCGATTTGGAATAGGATATAAACATTGATGTTCTTGACCTGATCAATGATCAGGCTTGTTGTTCCTGGTAGGTTTGCGGTACCGGCTCCGGTATCGATATCTCCATCGCCATCACTATCCAAATCAAAAAGTACTTTCATGTCGGCCACGCAGTTGATGATTGGATCGCCCCCGCCGCCGCCGACGGTCCGGATAAGATTTCTAGTATTTGGCGCGCAGGTTGCGGGAGCATTTCCACCGAGGCTATAGGTAATCTGGTTGCAGTATTGGCCTGCACAACCAGTTGCAGTGCCGGCATCGTAGGGGTAAGCGGTATAGAGGCCGATGGCTGGACAGTTGCTCCCTAGGGTTGTGTTTTGGATGAAGTTTTCATTTTCATCCAGGAGTACAATGTTGTTTTGGCCCACGGTGTCCCATCCGGCGACGCTTTGGCTTGCGATTGATGCGATTGTTGATGTGCAGTTGATCACCTGCCAGCCAAGGGTGGTTTGGTTGCTGTTGTTGAGGGTTGAGCGCAGGGTAAGTTGTCGTGTATGGGTTGGGCTGACTCCTGTCTCATTCCAGGCAATAGGTGGGGTGACGGTGTTTCGGGCAATCCCGAATCCGGTGTGCTCAAGGTCGAGTCGGATGAGTTCGGCCCCTACAAGCTTGTCCAGATTGCTTTCCACTGATTTCGACTCTGATTTCACTCCAAATAAAACACGTTGAAAAGTAGTCCCTGAGGCTATCATGATTATAGAAAAAATAAACATGACCACGATCAGTTCCACTAATGAAAAACCGCGCTCTTTCATATTGTCCCCACAATGGCGGTTGCCGTATAATTAAAAGTTTGGCCGTGGTGGGTCCACCAAACAACGATTTGTATCATTCTGTCGAGGCCTACGACGACATTGGTTACGGTTTGTTGTGCCGTGTAAGGGACGTTGGTGTTGGTTACTTGGCGGATAATAACGACGGGAGCCGCAACGCCGACCACAAGGTCGGCATAGGGGGTATTGCGGACATCGTTGATCAACTCCTGAGTGAGTTTAATGCCTTCATCACGCAGGGCGTTTTGACTCGTTGCCCTGTAAGATGCTATCAGGCCGGTGAGTGCACCCAGAAGTAAGACTGCCAGCAAAAAAATGGCAATCATTGCCTCCACCAAGGTAAATCCTTTATTAGTCTGCAACACAGTTTGCTCCTGCTCCATTCCATCTTCCCATTCTGACTCTGGTCAGGTCTATGACAATGCAATTGTTGGGTGAGCCGTCGCTCATGTCCGCCAGGCGTATGCTTCCGGTTGTTGGAGAAAAAAGACCCCGGTTATTGACGGTAAAAGTTGCTGCCGAGGGAATAAATTGATTTTCCAACGTCACAGTACCGAAAAAAGGTGCTGTGGTGATTTGCGTAGCCCCAACAGTAATGGTAATAGGATTTTTTTGCGAAAAAGCCTCCAGTCGTTTTTGCTGCATAAATGCGGCGATAAAATTTAGGTCGTGATTAATCGAGCTTACACGGGTAACCCTTCTGAAGTTGGCTGTAGCAATGCTTAAAATCAATCCGATAATGCAGACGACAATTACCAACTCAAGTAAGGTGAATCCGCCTTTTGACCTTAACGTTCGATCCATAAAATAATTTCTCCGCTAAAAGGTAGTCCCCCTCCTCCAGTTGGCGGAGAAAGAGTCCCGCCTGCCTCGGGCGGCAGTCCGGTAAACCATTCTGAGGCCTTGTTGTCGTTTTGTGAAAGATTGCTTAAGTCCAAGTGGGTGTCTTCAATGTTGCCCCCACTGAGTTGCAACAGATACGAGGCATCAGGTATTGTGATTTCGTAGCCTGGACAAGGGGGGGTGAAAATATTGTTGCCACTTGCGCAGTTCATGGCAAAAACCCTGGAGCGGCCGCCAAAGTCACACACATCCGATGACGGTTGGGCTGTGGTGAAGAAGATAATATTGTAATCCTCGCTGAGAGTGGGGTCGGAAACGACCCGCTCTTTCATGTATGTTCCATCGTAAGGCTCAAGGCCGTCATATTGCCATGAGTGGTTACCTGGGCTTGCCGTTGGGCACTCATCAATGTGGTTGGAGTGAACTGTGTTTAGTTTGCAGTTTGTGGTGGAATCGCCATCAAGCATGTCGGGGATGCAAGATGAGATGTCAATAGCATATAGACTGTTTACATCGCTGGTCGCAGTGGTCCCTGGTTCGTCGGTTTTGTAAAACCAGCGGCCGGTGCCGAAATAAATGGATGTTCCGCCGAAACACTCGCCATGGGTTACTTTGGTCGTAATGGGGGCTTGCCCCGAGTTGAAAACCTTTTGTATATTCCAGTTGATCGTGCTTGATAGATCGGTGGGCAAATCATCGGAAGGTGTCACCATTACCACGTTTCCTTTCCAGCCCGCCGGAGCGCTGCTTGGATTCCAGTTGATCGGTAAGAATACCGCGTCGGTGATGCCATCATTGTTGGCATCGATACCATCAGTAAACATTCGGCCGACGAAGCTGTTATTAAGTTTGCTGAGTTCCGCCTCCTTGATAAAGCCATTGAGGCCGTCCCCGTCAATCTTATGGACATGCTCCTCATAGTTGCCATCCGCATCCGGGTCGACAAGCTTGAAGTCGGAGTCAACTTCCAGAATAAAAAGTTTCATGTTTTGATTGGTGGCGTAACCCTTATAGTTTGTAGGGCCTGAACCGAACATGACGTATCTTTTTGAACCGCGGTTGATCCAGGCCGGACCTGAGTAGGTGAAGCCAAGGTTGGGGTGGGTATACTCCCAGAGAAACACAGGATTTTCAGGGTCAGTAACATTAATCGCAAAATATGAGGATAAGCCCTGACAGTTTTCAGGGGTTGATGGGGTGCAGGTAGCATCTGGCTCCGGCAGTATTTGCTCTAAAGCGCCGCTGCTATCTGTTTCAATATCGTCATTTTTTGCATCGGTGTCGCCCGACCAGTAGACCTTGCTGCCCAGTTCGTATGTAGACGCGGTGGCGCCGCCGAAGCGCATTCCACCGATGATTATGTGTTGATCACCATCGTTAATGTGGTAGGCGCCAAGGTCTACCGTGTATATATGGCAGTAATCAGGGTCGGTAAGGTATTTAAGATATGGCATGGTGTTTTTCGGAATAAACGACCATAGTTCATCCCCAAGTTCGTTTGTGGTGCAGGTCCCGGTGTTTTTGTCGCAGAGGCGCACGGCTTGTTCAGTTGTTATCCCGTCTTTTCTGACTTTGCCGAGTTTAAAAGCATGGAGCATGCCATCGTTGGACCCGGAAAAAAGGACGGAATAGGGGGTGTAGTCGATGATCTTAGGTGTGGCGTGGATAATGTCTCCAAGCTTCCAGATGTTGCCACTGGTGTCTACTACCCGACTTCGGCAAGGGGATCCGGTATTGCTGGAAAAATCATCAGCTTCACCGCGGGTGTAGTTTATGAGGTTCTGGGCTCGATCGGTGTCGTTAGCTCCTAAACAGGTCGGGAAAGATGTGGAAGAGCCGAATAGGCCGTCAAAATTGGAGGAATTGGCTACTGTAAAAGTACCCATTGTGTTGGATTCTGTAACCCCGTAAATGGTCCGGGTGTTGGCTGCCCGGTCTTTTAGCTTTTCTCCCGCTTCCCAAATTCTGTGTACATCATCGATGGAAGTGTAGGTTCCAAGGAGATCTTTACGTGCTCCTAGCGAATCTAGGTCGTAATAATCAATGTTTAAATTGCCTGATGTATCTATTTTGAAATCCAGAGCATAGTCAGTAAAGATGTCAAGGAAGGTGTTGTTGGTGTTGTCTTCTCTTATGGTTTGGGCGCCTGCGCCAAGGTAAAACCAGTACGCATTAATTTGGCCGGTCCAGTCAATCGTGTAATCCGTGTTGAAAGTTTTTTGTGGAAAGAATAGAGCCTGATGAATTACTGCACCCTCTGTTGCCTTTTCGGACAGAACCGAGATGGCAGAACCGGAAGATGTCCGTTTTAAAATCGTGGTCAGGGCCGCACTCAGCTTATCCTCCATATCTTGACCGTCTTGGGCCTCAAGGTAAGTGTCGGGAACATTGTCGCCATCGCTATCCCACTCGGGATCACCGACAAAGGCTGCGGGGTTGGTGTCGCTTACAGTTCCGCCGGTATCGTTATCTTGGTTTAGGTCAACAAATCCTCCAGCTCTGGCGGCTTTCATCATGTTTGCCTTGGCGGTCGCACTGTCGTCAAAGGTGAAAATGGTATACAAAGTGATATTTTGTTCAATATTGTCGGTCAATTTACTGAAATCAGTTACGTCATCCCGTAAGTCGTTCACATGTAGGTTGTAGGCAATGTCGTCCAGGTAGCCGGAGCCGTTACCGGTGAGAAAGGATGTGCTTGCGCCAGTGGGCCAGTTTGCCGTTGGGACCCCGGAGTTGTTGTTTCCTGCTCCATCGGAGACAAGGATGATAAATGATTTGGCACAGGGGATAAATCGACCGTATGTGAGATCGCCGTTGTCGAAATCGTTATAATAGAATGGATCCCATTCGTTGCTAACCTCAAAATCCACCGCATTGTTGGGTGGAATGTCCGGGGTGCTTTCAGGAAGGTATGTTGGAGTTTTTTGTTGAAAGTAACGTCCCGCCTCCCAGAGTACCTCCTCTATAGGCGTGTTCATTTGGATATTCTGCTGGTTGATGTTTTGGACGATTTGAAGAACGGTATCGCCATGTGGGTCGGTGGTAGTAACGGTATCGCCGATAAAGTTTCTGACTCGGCCACCATCAGCATAACGCCAGTCAATATCAATGGTACCATCTCCATCAATGTCCCAGTTGCCTGCGTCGCCGTCATGCGTAACCCCTTCTCCGGGTCCTGTTCCATAGTTGAATTGCATATATCCGAACCGCACATCATCGTTCAGGTTTTGAATTATGCCTGTTACCGGTTCATCGGCTGTTTCTTTCTTTACTGCAACAACATAACCGTTATAGCTATACCCTGTATCACCATTGTTGTCCCCGTCTGTGAATGCTTGAGTCAGGTCGGTATATGGTACAGCTGCACAGGTTGCGCCCGTCATGTCGGTGGCAGCATCAAAATCTGCATCCACCACGTTAAACATGATGGCAAATTGATCTGATGCTCCCCCGAGGTGCGTATTGCGGTCTATGTTGAAAAAGTAGGAGTAAATCCCGCGATGAAATGGTGTGTAATAAACTTTTTTTGTGGATACACATCCCGCATCCGTACTGATACAGTCATTGTATATGCGTCGTATGTCGCGAGAATCTGTAGGTCCTCCCTCGAGTACGACCTCATCGGTGTCCGGTGCAACCTTTCCTCCGGTTAAAACTTTTTTAGCAACATCAAGACGTCGCATTGTCCACCAGTTTAGCCAGTTACCGGAGAATTGTTTTACGGCCGAACTTGATCCGGTTGATCGTTCATATATTAAAGGTGTTGTAGCATCGTCAATAGTGTCTCCTGCCTCTCGGAAGTAATGGCGACCTGCGCTATTATCGTAAACATAAGTTCTGTCTGGGTTAAAAAGGCCGTAATACTTTTTCCCTTCGTTGTACCCGGTGTATGCCAATGTTCCGCCGTCTCTGCAGCCCTTTATTTCATGGGAGGCAAATTCGTTCATGCTGCCTGAATTGTCGAGGATCAGTAGTACATTGGGCTTTAGTTTCTGGGTTAGGAAAGGTGGGGTCGCCTCATAATCTGTGCATATTGCAATGGCTGACGGTTTATTAGCGAAAAAGGTGATCAGCAAAAGAGTAAAAATTAGCCACGTCTTAGGTCTTATATAATATGATATTATTAGTTGTGTTGTTTTCATGTTATCTCCCCCCTCTCTCGTAGATTGAAGAGTTAATTTATTTTTTAAGTTTAACTTCTTTTAGCACAGGTGTGCCTTCGTTGTAAGGGTGGGCTTCGTTTGTCGTAATGTATTGTTTGAAAATTATATCACAATTGCCGGGCAGTGTAATAGCCCGTGGTGAAATGGGGACTGTTTCCGGGATGGTCTGGTTGTTGATGGTTATGGTGAACTTAGTTGAGTCATTAAAAATATATTTTCCCCCGCTGATGGTCATAATATTTTCTGTTATGTTGGTTAAAATTTGTTCGGTTAGAGTTATCTCCTGCCATTTTGCTGTTTGTTGTCGTATAATGGGTACATCGTTTGCATAGCAAATTCCAAATGTTAGATTGAGAATGATGGGTAGTAATAAAAAAAACAGACGTAGAATTTTATGTATTTTATTATTACTCATGCGGAGCCCCCATAAAAGGAATGTGTTGTTGTTTGTCAATGGTGACAAAAATTGTCACCATTGACAATGGGTGGTTTGACTTATTTTCAATAAAAGAAAATTTGTTTCCTGTGATTGGGTTGCTTTGTTTTTAGTTTGGTAATATGCAGATATCGCCTAGGGTCCTTAGTTGTTACTAATTTTTGCTAGCATAAAAATATAGAACTATATTCAATTAATATTAATTAACTATACCATGTATAGTTTTAAATGCATACTTTGTGCCAGTGCCAATGGAGTTTGATGAGGTGTTTTATTTGATAATTATGGTCTTCTCTCTAATGGGTCATGTTTAAGCGGGGGAATTTACACTATTTTAATGGATTTTTTAAACGATGATAGTTACTTATTGGCTCTGCTTGTTGATCAGCGTTTGATCACGGCTGAACAGCGGGATTTTATTGACGCCAGAAAGGGCCAGCAGCGGCAGGTGTTGCTGCGCCGGCAGA
>DUZU01000052.1 GCA_013349285.1 Deltaproteobacteria bacterium
CCATACCCTTAAGGGAAAGCACACGGGTAATCGCTGATGTCAAGGTAGTCTTACCATGATCAATATGACCAACAGTGCCGATATTTACATGCGGTTTTTTACGTTCAAATTTCTTCTTTGCCATGTCCTTTCCTCTTTAGTTCGCTTTTGGCTTGCTCGACTTAAAGCCCTCGAATCTTTTTTATTATCTTGTCACTTATATGAACCGGCACCATATCATATGCCGCAAATTGCATTGTAAAACTTGCTCTACCCTGGGTCGCAGATCGCAGAGCGGTAGAGTATCCGAACATTTCAGCCAGGGGAACCTGAGCGCGAACAACCTGGATACCTGCTTCTCGACTGCCCATCCCCAAGATCTTAGCCCGCTTGGAATTAAGATCCGCAATCACATCGCCAAGATATGATTCCGGCAAGCTAATCTCAACGTTCATCACCGGCTCAAGCAAAACAGGGCCGGCCTCGGAAGCCCCCTTACGGAATGCCATACTGGCGGCAACCCCAAAGGCCTGATCGCTGGACTCTTCCTCATGATAAGAACCATCAACCAGACTGACCCTTACATCAACCACGGGAAAACCGACCAAAGCACCGGCATCCAAACTATCCCTGACCGCCTTTTCAATGGCCGGGATAATTTCCGGCGGAATTACATCATCGGCAATCTTACACTCAAACTCAAAACCGGCATTGCGTTCCAGCGGAGCCAGCTCAAGCCAAACATGACCATACTGGCGCTTACCACCGGCGGTTGGCGGATCAAACTTACCTTCCGCCCTAACCGGCACACTGATCGTTTCTTTGTAAGCGACCTGAGGCTTGCCGACATTTGCCGCAACCTTAAACTCGCGAATCATCCGATCGACGATTATTTCAAGATGCAGCTCGCCCATTCCGGAGATAATGGTTTGACCACTGTCTGGATCAGTCGATACCGTGAACGAAGGATCCTCGAGAGCGATCTTGGCCAAGCTGTCAAAAAGTTTCTCTTCATCGGCCTTGCCTTTCGGCTCAATGGCGACACTTATTACCGGCTCGGGAAAATCCATGGTATCAAGCATAAAAGAATCACCTGATTCACAGATCGTATCACCGGTGGTTGAAAACCTGAGCCCAACCACGGCACCGATATCGCCGGCCCTAAGTTCGCTGACCTCTTCCCGCTTATTGGCGTGCATCTTAACAATCCGCGTAATTTTTTCTTTCTTACGCTTACGCGGGTTATAGATTTTTTCACCGGCCTTCAACACGCCCGAATATACCCGGACATAGGCAAGTACACCAATAAAAGGATCGGAGGTAAGCTTAAAGACCAATCCGCTAAACTTTTCCCGGTCGCTGGCTTTTCTTGCTTCCACCGCGCCATCATCATTGACCCCCTCCACGGGAGGAACGTCAAGAGGCGACGGCAAGTAAGCAACTACAGCATCCAGCAGCGGCTGCACCCCTTTATTCTTAAAAGAACTGCCACATAGTACCGGCACAACATCAAGCTTAAGAGTTGCACTCCTGATTGCCTGATTGATCTCATCAACCGACACAGGTTGCTCATCAAGGAATTTTTCCATGACCCCATCATCGAAGTCGGCCAACTTCTCGATAAGGGCCATCCGTGCGGCCGCAGACTCTTGTTTGAGTTCATCGGGTATCGACTCTTCAGTAACAGTCAAGCCCTTTGAATCTTCATCAAAGGTGATCATCTTCTCTCTGACGAGATCAATGACACCCTTATATGTTTCTTCTTTTCCGATCGGGATCTGAACCGGCAAGGGATTTGCACCCAACCGCTCAGAGATCATCTTTATACAGCGCCCAAAATCCGCGCCGACCCGATCCATCTTATTTATAAAGGCTATCCGTGGAATACGATACGTATTCGCCTGGCGCCATACGGTTTCAGACTGAGGCTCAACCCCGCCAACCGCACAAAAGACAGCTACCGAGCCGTCCAAAACCCTCAGGCAGCGCTCCACCTCAACGGTGAAATCAACATGCCCGGGAGTATCAATTATATTAATGGTGTGGCCATGCCACGCACAGGTTGTGGCGGCCGAGGTAATCGTTATTCCCCGCTCCTGCTCCTGCTCCATCCAGTCCATGACCGCGTTACCATCATGAACCTCACCCAACTTATGGGACTTACCGGTATAAAACAAGATGCGCTCAGTAGTTGTAGTCTTACCCGCATCTATATGGGCCATTATACCTATGTTACGAAACTGCGACAGCGAATCACCTGAAGCCACTTTATTTCTTCCTTTGACATCTTTTAACGAAGACAGTCCGTTGGAGTTGCCTTCTCAACAAAGTGAGGTGTTTTACACCCTCTTCATCGTTTTGTCAACAAAGGAAAAAAAACAACCAGCTTACCAGCGATAATGAGCAAAGGCTTTATTGGCCTCGGCCATCCGGTGCGTATCCTCACGCTTCTTCACGGCAGCGCCCCGGTTGTTAAATGCATCGGTAAGCTCACCTGCAAGCTTATCAGCCATGGTCTTACCGGAACGTTTCTGCGAGAAATCAACCAGCCAACGAATAGCCAAAGCATTACGTCTCTCAGGACGAACCTCAATGGGCACCTGATAAGTTGCGCCACCCACACGGCGAGATTTAACCTCAACCCGGGGCCGAACTTTCTCCATGGCCTTCTCAAACACAACAACAGGATCAGCGTCGCTAACCCGGCTACCGATCAAATCCATTGCATCATAAAATATATCACGGGCAACGCTTTTCTTACCGTCAAACATCAAGCCGTTGATAAATTTTGAAACCAATACACTCTGATAACGTGCATCAGGGGCTATCGGACGTTTTCCAACAAGTCTTTTCCTAGGCATCTAACTTACTCCTCTAAAAACCGGTGACTTACCATCACTTAGGTCGCTTGGCTCCATACTTGGAGCGCCCTTGCTTACGATCGGCAACACCAAGAGTATCCAGGGTTCCGCGAATTACATGATAGCGAACACCAGGAAGATCTTTTACCCTACCACCGCGAATCAAGACAACAGAGTGCTCCTGCAAATTATGACCAATACCGGGAATATATGATGTTACCTCAATCCCATTGGTCAATCTGACCCTGGCAACCTTACGCAAAGCCGAGTTCGGCTTTTTCGGAGTTGTAGTATAAACACGCACACAAACACCACGCTTCTGAGGCGAACCCTTAAGGGCCGGGGTGTTTGTTTTGCTTGTCTTTCTTTTGCGTCCGTGCCTTACCAGTTGATTAATGGTTGGCATTGAAATCGACTCCCTTTATATTTTTTTATTCTTTATAGCCTCCCAAAAACCGAACTCCCAAAGGGCTCAGTTCACGGAAACGGCATATTTACCCGAAGCCCGACACATTGTCAAGGCAATTTTTAATCGTTGCCTAGACCGAGGTCATATTGTGCATAGCCGGTTCCGGCCGGCACCAACCTGCCCATGATAACGTTTTCCTTAAGCCCGCGCAAAGTATCGAGTTTGCCGGCCATGGCCGCGTTGGTGAGCACCTTGGTGGTCTCCTGGAAGGAAGCCGCCGAAATAAAACTATCGGTACTCAAAGAGGCCTTGGTCACCCCGAGCAACAGCGGCTCGGCAGTTGCCGGCAAGCCGCCTTCCTGCACGATCTTTTCGTTTTCTTCGGTGAAACGCCACCATTCAACATGCTCGCCGAGCATGAAGGTTGAATCACCTACACCGGTAATATGAACACGTCTGAGCATCTGGCGAACAATAACCTCGATATGCTTGTCATTGATCTTAACACCCTGCAGACGATAAACCTCCTGAATCTCGTTAACCAGGAACTTGGCAAGCTCCTTGACGCCCATAACCCGCAGAATGTCATTGGGATCAGGGGATCCGTCCATCAAGGCCTCACCGGCCTTAACATAATCACCCTCATGGACGCTGACATGCTTACCTTTGGGAATCAAGTACTCTTTGGCTTCACCAATTTCCGGGGTGATCACAACACGACGCTTACCTTTTAAATCCTTACCAAAGCTAACCTGACCGTCAATCTCGGTGATGACGGCAAACTCTTTGGGTTTACGAACCTCGAAGAGCTCGGCAATTCGAGGCAGACCACCGGTGATATCCTTGGTTTTGGTAGTCTCCCGGGGGATTTTACCAATTACGGAACCGGCATCAATGACATCGCCTTCATTAACGGAAATAATCGCACCAACCGGCAGTGAATAACGGGCTGGAGAGCCGGTCTTCGGCAGCTTAGCGGTTTTGCCCTTATCATCCTTCAATGAAATTCTCGGGGTATGCTGTCCGGTCCGAGACTGGACAATAACCTTACTGGACTTGCCGGTTACCGGGTCAACACGCTCCTGCATGGAGACACCCTCAAGAATGTCGCCGAATTTTACAACACCGCCGACTTCACACACAATGGGAATGGTATAGGCATCCCAATCGGCAACCAGGGTGTCGGGCATCACATCTTCGCCTTCCTTAACATAAACCTGGGCGCCATAGTTAAGAGGATAGCGCTCGCGCTCGCGACCATTGGGGCCAACGATGGCAACCTGGGCGTTACGGTTCATGACGACCATATTGCCGGCAATATTTAAAACCGCATGCATGTCGACAAACTTAACATTACCTTCGTGCTGGGTCCGAACCTCAGCCTGCTCTACACTCCTGCTCGCCGTACCACCGATATGGAAGGTCCGCATGGTCAGCTGGGTACCGGGCTCACCAATCGACTGGGCCGCAATAATACCAACCGCCTCACCCATGTTAACCATATGCCCACGGCCAAGATCACGACCGTAACAAAGGGTACATACCCCGCGCCGAGCCTGGCAGGTAAGAACGGAGCGGATCAGAACCCGATCAATTCCGGCGTCTTCAATAAGTTTAACCTTTTTCTCGGTAATCTCCTCATTGGCCTCAACCAAAACATCACCGGAGAATGGATCGATGATATCTTCCAGGGCAACACGACCAAGAATACGATCGCCAACATGCTGGATAACCTCACCGCCTTCCATGAGCGGCTGCATCTCAATGCCGTCCAGGGTTCCGCAATCCTTATCAATAATGGTCGAATCCTGGGCAACGTCAACCAGCCTACGGGTAAGATAACCGGAGTTGGCGGTTTTCAGCGCGGTATCGGCAAGACCCTTACGGGCGCCGTGGGTTGAAATGAAATACTCAAGCACGTTCAACCCTTCACGGAAGTTAGCCTTAATCGGCGTTTCAATAATGGCGCCGGAAGGTTTAGCCATCAATCCGCGCATGCCGGCCAGCTGCCTGATCTGGTCACGACTACCACGGGCGCCGGAGTCAGCCATAATGAAGATGGAGTTGAAGCTTGGCGACTCAACAAGTTTATTATCCTTGTCGCGGGTGTACTGCACACTCATTTCCGCCATCATCTCATTGGCCACATCATCGGTGGCCCGAGACCAGATATCGACTACCTTGTTATATTTC
This sequence comes from Deltaproteobacteria bacterium, assembly GCA_013349285.1. Taxonomy (GTDB): domain Bacteria; phylum Desulfobacterota; class Desulfobulbia; order Desulfobulbales; family Desulfurivibrionaceae; genus DUZU01. The sequence goes on from DUZU01000052.1 coordinate 5,443, forward strand.
TCACCATCGGTGATCAAACCGTCCTTGTACTGTTTCTCAACAGCCAGCACCGCGTCTTCAGCCTTGGCCAAACGATCATCCTTGGTAACCGGAATCTTCATATCATTGATACAGATTGAGATCGCCGCCTTGGTTGAAAACTCATACCCCATATCCTTCAGCCGATCGGCGAGGATAACGGTGGCCTTGGAACCGGCATGCCGATAAGTGTAGTCGATAATCTTGGCCAGCTGTTTTTTACCCATGGTCTGATTAACAAGGGAAAAAGGAACATTGTCTGGCAATACATCGCCGAGCAGAACCCGTCCGACCGTACTGTCGACCATCTCCCCGCTTAATCTGACCTTAATTTTGGCCTGCAGGTGGACGACGCCATGGTCGAAAGCCATACGCACCTCGGCCGGCGAGCTGAAACACTTGCCTTCGCCCTGGGCGCCTAGACGATCACGACTCATATAGTAGAGACCAAGAACGATATCCTGGGACGGAATGATAATCGGCTCGCCATGGGCCGGAGACAGGATGTTGTTGGTGGACATCATCAACACCCGGGCTTCCATCTGGGCCTGGACGGTGAGCGGAACATGCACCGCCATCTGATCGCCGTCAAAGTCGGCGTTAAACGCCGAACAGACCAGGGGATGCAACTGGATGGCCTTCCCTTCGATCAACACCGGCTCAAATGCCTGCATACCAAGACGATGCAGGGTTGGCGCCCGGTTGAGAATAACCGGATACTCTTTAACCACATCATCCAGAACGTCCCAAACCTCTTTGGTCCCCTTCTCAACCATCTTCCGAGCACTCTTGATGGTGGTAACGTAGCCCTGCATTGCCAATCTGTTGTAGATAAAAGGCTTGAAAAGCTCCAGGGCCATCTTCTTGGGAAGTCCGCACTGATGCAAACGAAGATGCGGGCCGACCACGATAACGGTACGACCGGAGTAATCAACCCGTTTACCGAGAAGGTTCTGCCGAAAACGACCCTGCTTGCCTTTGAGCATGTCACTAAGTGACTTCAGCGGCCGCTTATTGGGACCGGTGATAACCTTCCCACGCCGCCCATTGTCAAAAAGAACATCAACGGCTTCCTGCAGCATCCGCTTTTCGTTACGGATAATGATTTCCGGGGCATCAAGTTCCAACAGCCGCTTCAAACGGTTGTTCCTATTGATCACCCGGCGGTAAAGATCATTGAGATCGGAAGTGGCAAAACGGCCACCTTCCAAGGGAACCAACGGGCGTAAGTCAGGGGGCAATACCGGGATAACCTCGAGGATCATCCAGTCGGGATGATTGCCGGAATCACGGAAGGCCTCGACGACATTGAGCCGCTTGGCCAGTTTTTTCCGTTTGGCTTCGGAGCCGGTAGTCCGCATCTCCTGCCTGATCATCACCGAGAGGGGCTCAAGGTCAAGGCTCTGCAGCATGCCCTTAATGGCGGCGGCGCCGATCCCCACCGTAAATTTGCCGGGAAAATCAAGACGTGCCTGACGGTAGTTATCTTCGGTCAACAACGAACCAACCGCGAGGGATGGCTCCTCGGACGAGGTAATTACATAGGAGTCAAAATAAAGAACCTTCTCCAGCTCCTTCAACGTCATGTCCAGCATATTACCGATCTTGCTGGGCAGACTTTTCAAAAACCAGATATGGGCCACCGGCGCGGCAAGCTCAATATGCCCCAACCGCTCACGCCGCACCTTGGACTGGATAACCTCAACACCGCATTTCTCGCAAACTACGCCGCGGTGTTTCATTCTTTTATATTTGCCGCAATTACACTCGTAATCCTTTACCGGGCCAAAAATCTTGGCACAAAAAAGGCCATCCCGCTCCGGCTTAAATGTCCGATAGTTAATGGTCTCCGGTTTTTTCACCTCACCATGCGACCAGTCACGAATCTTCTCTGGCGAAGCGAGAGAAATACGTACTGAATTAAATTTTACCGGTCCCTTTGGTTTGGAAAAAAAGCTGAAAAGTTCTTCCACGGCAGCACCTTTATCTAAATTGAATAATCTATGATTAACGCCGAAATCGATCAATAATTACTGATTATCGATCTTCTCGTCGAGCAATTCCATGTCCAGACACAAGCCCTGAAGCTCTTTCACAAGTACGTGAAATGATTCAGGCAATCCGGCCTCAAGGAAGTTATTGCCCTTAACGATCCGCTCGTAGGTTCTCGTCCTACCACCGACATCGTCTGACTTAACCGTCAGAAATTCCTGCAAGGTATAAGCGGCACCATAGGCTTCCATGGCCCAGACCTCCATCTCACCCAGACGCTGGCCACCAAACTGCGCCTTACCGCCAAGTGGCTGCTGGGTAACGAGTGAATAGGGGCCAGTGGAACGGGCATGGATTTTATCATCTACCAAGTGATGCAACTTCAGTATGTACATAATCCCGACAGTTACCTGATTGTCGAACTTCTCACCGGTTAAACCATCGTAAAGGGTGGACTGACCAACCTCGTCCAATCCGGCCTCAACCAGCAACTGCCTGATTTCACTTTCCTGGGCTCCGTCAAATACCGGGGTGGCGATATGCAAACCTTCCCCCATCCGACGGGCAAGGGCAAGAAGTTCATTATCATCGAGCCCTTCGGTGAGCTCCTGCACTTCTTCCTTGGAATAAATCTTATCAAATTTCTTTTTGATCTCGTCAAGCTGATGCTTCTCAGCCATGGCCTGAATCTGCTCGCCCAGCTTTTTGGCCGCCATCCCGAGATGAACCTCTAGAACCTGGCCCACGTTCATACGAGAAGGAACACCAAGCGGGTTCAAGACGATATCAACACTGGTGCCGTCTTCAAAATAAGGCATATCCTCTTCGGGCAGAATCCGGGAAACAACACCCTTGTTGCCGTGGCGTCCGGCCATTTTATCGCCCACGGACAACTTACGCTTGGTCGCGACATAGATCTTAACCATCCGGATAACCCCGGGCGGCAGATCATCACCTTTTTTCAAACGAGCGATACGTGACTCATAACGATCCGTAACCGACTTGACTTGACTGTCATAGCGTTCGAACAACAGCGCAACCTCGCCCTCAAGCTTGTCCTTGTCGCTATAATCGATGTTTTTAATTGCCGACAAAGAGAGCTGCTCAATAATCTCGCGGGTAATCTTCTTGCCCTTGGCCAAAACCACCTCGGACTTATCACCCTTAACTGCATCATTGGTCGTTTTGCCGGCCAGCAGATCAGCGAGATTGTTCCGCACCCCCTTTTTCAAGCAGTTAAGCTCGTCATCCATATCACGCTCAAGGCCTTTGACCTCAAACTCGTCGATGGACAAGGAACGCTCATCTTTCTCAACACCCTTCCGGGAGAAAACCTTGGCATCGATGACCACCCCTTCGGCGCCGGGCGGCACCCGCAGGGAGGTATCTTTGACGTCACCGGCCTTTTCACCGAAAATCGCCCGCAACAATTTTTCTTCCGGCGAGAGCTGGGTCTCACCCTTGGGGGTAACCTTGCCGACCAGAATATCACCTGATTTAATCTCGGCGCCGATCCGGATAACCCCTGATTCATCAAGGTTGCAAAGGGCCTCTTCGCTGACATTAGGAATGTCCCGGGTAATTTCTTCCTTACCCAGTTTGGTATCCCGGGCCACGGTCTCAAACACCTCGATATGCAGCGAGGTATAGGTGTCCTGCTTCAACAATCTCTCGCTGATCAGGATGGAGTCCTCAAAGTTGTAGCCGCGCCACGGCATAAAGGCCATGGTTACGTTCTTACCCAGAGCAAGCTCACCCAGCTCGGTGGCCGGACCATCGGCAAGGATATCACCCTTGCTTACCCGAAGTCCGGGATTAACCAGAGGCCGCTGAGTAAAGCAGGTGTTCTGGTTGGATTTTTTGTACTTATCAAGACGGTACACCCCGATCCCGGTGCTGAAACCGTCGGTGCCAGGCTTATCGTAACGAACAACGATCCGGTTGGCGTCAACCTCTTCAACAACACCGTCACCACCGGCCAGCAAGCAAACCCCGGAATCCTTGGCAACGGTCTTTTCCAGGCCGGTGCCGATCAACGGTGATTTGGGACGCAACAAAGGCACGCCCTGACGCTGCATGTTGGAGCCCATCAATGCCCGGTTGGCATCGTCGTTTTCAAGAAACGGAATAAGCGATGCGGCAACACTCACCAACTGGTTCGGCGAGACATCCATGTGGGTGACAACATCGGTTTCCGTCAACATTACCTCGCCTTCTTGCCTGGCGATAAGGGTATCATCCGCGATTGCGCCCTTGGTATTCATCACGGTTTTCGCCGGGGCGATCACCATGCCCTTTTCATCAAGGGCGGTCATAAATTTGACCACATCGGTGGCTTTACGTTTTTTCAATTCGCGATAAGGTGTTTCGATAAAGCCAAACCGGTTAACCCGGGCATAGGTGGCCAGGGAAACGATAAGTCCGATATTGGGACCCTCAGGTGTTTCAACCGGACAGATCCGGCCATAATGGGTCGGGTGGACATCGCGCACCTCAAAGCCGGCCCGCTCCCGAGAAAGACCACCCGGCCCGAGGGCACTGAGACGACGCTTGTGAGTTACCTCGGAAAGCGGATTGGTCTGATCCATAAACTGGGAAAGCTGACTGGTGCCGAAAAATTCCTTGATCGCCGCGGTAATGGGTTTGGGATTGATAAGATCATGGGGCATGATCGCCTCGATCTCCTGCAGACTCATCCGTTCCCGGATAGCGCGCTCCATTCTGGCCAAGCCCATGCGGTACTGATTCTCGACCAATTCGCCGACGGTTCGCACCCGGCGGTTACCAAGGTGATCAATATCATCAATCGGTCCCTGGGAATCCTTAAGGCGAACCAGATAACGTACGGCCAGCATTATATCTTCCGGGGTCAGGGTCCGGTGCTCGATATCGGTGTCGACATTGAGCTTGGCGTTGATCTTGAAACGACCAACCACCGAAAGATCATAGGTGTCAGGGCTGAAAAAGAGATTGTTAAAGAAAGTGGCAGCCACCTCCTTGGTCGGCGGGCTGCTCGGCCGCAGTCTGCGGTAGATCTCAAGCAACGCATCCTCGGTATTGTTAACCTTATCCAGGGAAAGGGTCTTCCGAAATGAATCGGTAACATTGATACCATCGATGAACAGAATCTCGAAATTTGAGATCTTGGCGTCGACCATTTCCTCAAGCATTGTTTCCGTCAACTCGACATTGGTCGGATACAACACCTCACCGGTCTTCTTGTCGATGATATCGGAAGCAAGAAACTTGCCGACCAAGCTATCAGCTTCAATATCTATAAATTCAATACCGGCATCAACGATCTTTTTGGCAAGCGCCTTGCCGATCTTGCGACCCTTTTTGGCGAGAATTTCACCATTGCTGGGATCGATAAGATCTTCGGTCGCGCGCTGGCCGACCATGATATCGGCGGAAAATTCTTTCTTAAATTTTTTGCGGGAAATACTTATTTTTTCAGTATCGTAGTAAAAACGCAACAATTCGTCGGCGCTGTGGCCAAGAGCCTTGAGCAGCGTGGTTACCGGAAATTTACGGCGGCGATCAATCCGGACGTACAAGATATCCTTGGCGTCAAACTCCAGATCGATCCAGGAACCCCGCACGGGGATAATCCTCGCGGAATAAAGCAGTTTACCGCCGGAATGGGTTTTGCCGCCATCGTGACTGTAAAAAAGGCCGGGGGAACGCTGCAACTGGCTGACGATTACCCGCTCGGTGCCGTTAACGACAAACACCCCGGATTTGGTCATCAACGGCATACTGCCCAAATAAACAGCCTGCTCTTTGATGTCCCGAATATTCTTGACCCCGGTCTCTTCATCGGTGTCAAACGAAACGAGCCTAACGGTAATCTTGATGGGAACCTCAAAGGTCATCCCGCGCTGCACACATTCATCAACGGTATATTTGGGCTCACCAAAGTTATAACGAACAAACTCAAGGGAGCAGGTTTCGTTGAAATCGGAAATAGGAAATATACTTTTAAAAATACCTTGCAGGCCGCTGTCCAAACGCTTGTCAGGATCGACGTCAGGTTGCAAAAACTCCTCATAAGACAGCCGCTGCATCTCGATGAGATGTGGAATCTCAACAACACTTTTCGTTTTAGCGAAACTTTTTCTTACACGTTTGATAGTTTGCATGCAGCAATACCCTCATCTATTTTGCAGTAGCGGATGGGAAAGAACTCTATGGTGCGGATCAGTTCGGAAAGAAAACCAACAAATATCTTGAGCGCCAAAATATCTATTCTCTCCAAGAACGCAACAACGCTACGGAGGTAATCCTCCGTAGCGTCACTACATTTATTTTTTCCCCGAAGACTTAAAAAGGTGCCGGGAATTATATATTACAACTTCAACAACGCTTTTCGATTGTTTCCGAATTCACCAAATAAAGTCAAATTATTTGATTTCTACAGAACCGCCGGCAGCCTCGATCTTGGCCTTGATGTCGTCAGCCTCTTGCTTGGAAACACCTTCCTTAATAGGAGCAGGTGCACTCTCAACCATCTCTTTGGCTTCTTTCAGACCAAGAGAAGTTACAGCGCGAACCTCTTTGATTACGCCGATTTTCTTATCACCGGCAGAGGTGAGAATTACGTCGAACTCGGTTTTTTCCTCAGCGGCAGCACCTGCATCACCACCAGCGGCAACGGCAACACCGGCAACAGCAACGGGAGCAGCAGCGGAAACACCAAATTTATCTTCAAGTTCTTTGATCAGCTCGGAAAGCTCAAGAACGCTCATGCTGGAAATGAAATCAATTACATCTTCTTTAGTTACAGCCATGTCAATATCTCCTAAAATAAATATTCCGTTAAAAACTAATTAATTGTCGCCCTGTTCTTTCTTGTCCTTGATTGCCTGCAGTAAATAAACTGCCTTCTGCGGTACACCGTTAAGCACCCGAACAAAACTGGTCGGTACAGCGAGCATAACGCCGAGAAGTTTGGCGCGGAGTTCATCCTTGCCTGGCAATTGTGACAATGATGTCAGGTCAGCCTCGGTAAGCACCTTGCCGTCCAGCATAACCGCCTTAACTGCAAATTGAGGGTTGGCTTTAATAAAGCCGACCAACACCTTAGCCGGTGCAACAGGATCTTCGCTCGCAAAGGTGACAGCGGTAGTCCCTTCGAGATATTGATCCATGGGCTCAAAAGATGTGCCCTTTAATGCACGGCGGAGCAAGGTGTTCTTTGCAATACGAACTTCAGCATTATTCTGCTTAAGGTCCCGACGAAGTTGCGAGATGACAGGTACGGTCAGGCCACGATAGTCTGTAACTACGGCAAGTTTCGCATTGGCGAATTTACCGGAAAGCTCATCAACTATCGCTCCCTTTTCGTCACGATTCAAAGTCCTCTACCTCCTTCTAACAATATTGAAAAAAATGGTCAAAAGCAGTCGAGGTCGACCGGAACAGACGAGAAGAAATCAGCATAACTGCAATAAACACGTATCGTGCGTATGCAGCGGGCAATATCTCTTATATGCGGCATTGTTAAAAAACAATACCTTGTACGCCTCGGCAGGCCAGCCATTTATCGACTCTAGTAAGCCAATGACTGATTAAACAAAAGTACCCGCGGTCTTTGACGACTAACTGCTTTACTACTATATATTAACGCCACCATCGGCGACGAGATTGCTACGAACTACGACCGTTTACAAAGAGTCTTGATTTCCATCGGATCCAGCTTGATGCCGGGACCCATGGTGGTAGACATATAAATGGCCTTCAAATAAATACCTTTACTGGAAGAAGGCTTCAGCTGCAGAATCTTGTCAACAAAGGCAACAATATTCTCAGAAAGCTTGGTCACCCCAAAGGACGCCTTGCCGACCATACAATGAAGAACGCCGGCCTTATCAACCTTAAAATCAACCTTACCGGACTTGATCTCACCAACAACCCGACTAATGTCAAAGGTTACGGTGCCAAGCTTAGCGTTGGGCATAAGGTTACGGGGGCCGAGAACCTTACCGATCTTACCAACGGTTCCCATCATGTCCGGGGTAGCGATGGTCCGATCAAACTCAAGCCAACCGCCCTTGATTTTCTCGACATACTCATCACCGCCGGCATAATCGGCGCCTGCATCCAGGGCCTCTTGCACCTTATCACCTTTGGCAAAAACCAAAACCCTTTCCGTTTTACCGGTGCCATTGGGTAACACAACGCTACTGCGCACCATCTGGTCGGCATGACGAGGATCAACACCAAGATTGAGGGCCAGGTCAACGGACTCATCAAATTTGGCATATTTGTTGTTCAAAGCATATTCAACACCCTCGCCCAAAGTAAAAAGACGGGTATTATCAAGTTGCTCTACACTTTTTATATATTGCTTGCCTTTCTTAGCCATGGCTCACTCCAAAATTAAAAGCCTTATCAATAACTGCGCTAACAAGCCCTTTCCCCTCAACTGAAAGTTCAGTCGGTGAAAAAGCAGTTAAAGTAAATTAATCTACGACCGTAATGCCGCAGCTCCTTGCAGTTCCTTCTATAATCTTAATTGCCGCGTCAATATCATAAGAGTTAAGATCCGGCATTTTCTTCTCGGCTATCTCTTTGATCTGATCCTTGGTTACCCTGGCAACACGATCACGCTTGGGATTGCTCGATCCTTTTTTAAGCTTGCAAGCCTTAAAAAGCAATATTGATGCAGGCGGTGTTTTGGTTACAAAGGAGAAAGAACGATCTGCATATACGGTAATTACTACCGGAATAATGGTATCACCCTCTGCCTGAGTTTTTGCATTAAAAGCCTTGCAAAACTCCATGATATTAACACCGCGCTGGCCAAGGGCCGGTCCAACAGGAGGAGACGGGTTCGCCTTACCTGCGGGAATCTGTAACTTTATGTAGCCTTGAATTTTCTTAGCCATTGTTATAACTCCTAAATCTCGGACCCATGCCAGAAAGCACCATCAAAATCTCTCATGGTCATTTATGCCGATGTTCTTAAATTTGACCCAGCCCCATTGCCGAGGCTTTTTTCAATCTTCTATCATTAACCAGAGCTAGCCAAAAACTAACCTTTGCTGACCTGGATATACTCAAGTTCAACCGGTGTTTCCCTACCAAAAATCGAAACCATAACCCGAACCCGACCTTTATCCGGATACACCTCATCGACAACACCCTGAAAACTGGCAAAAGGGCCGTCAACGACGCGAACAACATCACCGAACTCAAAAGATACCTTAGGCTTGGGCTTGAGAGCGCCATCCTTGATCCGGCCGATAATCTTCATGGCATCTTCATCAGGCAGCGGATCCGGATTCAGATCATTACCGACAAAGCCGGTAACCTTGGGGGTACCACGAACCGTATGCCAGGTCTCATCATTAAGCTCGACGTTAACCAGGATATAACCTGGGAAAAACTTCCGCGCCGATGTCTTCTTGCTGCCTTTTACCATCTCGACAACTTGCTCGGTCGGCACCAAAATCTCACCGAACAACTCTTCTTGGCCAGCGGTTTTAATCCGCTCCGTCATGGATGTTTTGACCTGTTCTTCAAAACCTGAGTATGTATGAACTATGTACCAATGACGTGCCATAATGAGTTAATTCCTGAAATCCTTATGATGGCCTACCGTAAAACTAGGCCTATTATTTTACCCAACAACAAATCAACCGCTCCCAGGTAAAAAGAAATCATCACAACCAACACCACAACAACACCGGTTGATGCTATTGCCTGTTTTTTTGCCGGCCAGACGATTTTAGCAAACTCAGTCTTAACCTCTGCTGCAAAGTCCTTAACCCGTCCGACATTGAATCCTGACGGGACATCTTCACCCTTAACAAGATCCTTTTTTTTCTTCACTTGACGGTCATTTTTGCTCGACATGCTAATCGTCTCTCTCTGCCTCAATAAATACCGCTAGACAAAATCTACAAAATTGCGCATGCAAAATAACTACTTCGCCCCACTTAAACAGTTAAGGCGAAGCAATCAAAATCCATAGTGCTGGCAGGCCAGGAGGGACTCGAACCCCCAACACCCGGATTTGGAGTCCGGTGCTCTACCAATTAGAGCTACTGGCCTAGCAAATCCTACTTTGTCTCTTTATGATTCGTATGAATCCGGCAAAAGGGACAGTATTTTTTAAACTCAAGCTTATGGGGAGTCGACCTTTTGTTCTTGGTGGTCGTATAATTCCTTCGCTTGCATTCCTGACAACCCAAAGTTACTATATCACGCATTTATTTTACCTACCTAAAGCTGACCCTGCGGCCAGAATTACTCGACAATTTTATTAACAACGCCGGCGCCGACGGTACGGCCACCCTCACGAATCGCGAAACGAAGTCCCTCGTCCATGGCGATCGGCGTAATCAGTTCTGCATCTACGGTAACGTTATCACCGGGCATTACCATCTCGGTAC
>DUZU01000053.1 GCA_013349285.1 Deltaproteobacteria bacterium
CGCCGTCAAGGGCGGTAATGAAGATCACCGGAATCCCGGCGGTGGCCGGGTCGGCCTTGAGCCGGCGGCACACCTCATAGCCGTCCATCTTCGGCATCATCACGTCCAGCAAAATCAGGTCAGGCCGAGGTTCTTTACCGGCCAACTGCAGGGCCTTTGCCCCATCCTTGGCCGCGATCACGGCATAATCACCGCCAAGCACACTCATCAGAATTTCAATATTTTCAACCACATCATCGGCGATCAGAATTTTCGATTTCATAAATCTGCTCCTTGATATCTATAACTCTACCTCTATCAACGAAGCAAGGCGATGCACCAATTCCGCCGCCTTGTCCGTATCATATTCGGCCAGGCAATGGCCGAGCCTCTCCGCCTCGGCCTGTAACGGGGTGTTGACCAGCAGGGCGGCAACCGCCTGATAACATTTTTGCGCTTCAACAAGATCATGATCGAGCAAGGCCAGCAGTTCAACAAGCAGAGGCGCCACCGCCGCCCTATCCACCGCCAGTTGTTCCTCTTTTTCCTCCGGGAGGACAGCTGCTTTGTCCGCCTCTTCCGCAAGCAGCGGCTGCAGACCGGCCAATACCTCGGCCAACCGTTCACTGACCGGCAACAAGGCCTGAACTGCCCCACTATCCTGGGCGGTAAGCAGCTTCTCCAGTGCTGCGGCGGCCTCAAATAAATCAACAGCGCCAAGGTTACCGGCCACCCCCTTCAAGGAATGGGTCAAATGGCGGGCTTCATGCCACTGCCCAGCCTCAAGGGCGGCTCTGATCTGAGCGGCCATCCCGACATTACCCCGGGCAAAACGAACCAGCAGATCCCGGTACAGCAAACCGTTGCCGGCAAGCCGCCGCAAGCCGATAGCCTTATCAATCCCGGGCAGCTCACCGGACAACGCCACCTGATTATCGCTTACCTTACCGCCGATCACCGGGCCTGCCGGCAGCTGTTTTCTGGGCTTTATCCAGCGAACCAAAGCCCGGTGCAGCTCTTCTACATCAATGGGCTTGGCCAGATGATCATTCATGCCCGCCTTCAGGCAGCGTTCCCGATCCCCGCTCATCGCATGGGCGGTCATGGCCACAATGGGCAGCTCGTCCCACTCATTCCGCTGTCGAATCCGCTGACTGGCCTCATAGCCATCCATTTCCGGCATCTGCAAATCCATGAGCACCAGATCAAACCGCCCGGTTGCCAGAAGCTCAAGAGCGATAACCCCGTTATCGGCCACCATCACTTCAAGGCCGACCCCGCTGAGCAGCTCCACCCCGATTTCCTGATTGATTTCGTTATCCTCGACCAGCAAGACATGGGCGCCGCGAATTTTTTCCAGAGCCGCCACCACCTCCGGCTGGTCTCCACCCAAGGTATGGAGCGGTCGCTCCGCCCCATGGCCGATCAGATAATCGAAAAGATGGGAAGGGGTAACCGGTTTTTCCATGATTGAGGCAAAACCCCGCTCCAGAGCCCGGGCCTTGATCTCTTCGCTGCCATGGGCGGAAATCAATACCAGTTCCGGCTTGGGCGTAATCTTTGGCGCGGCCATGATCCTTGCGCCCAGCTCAAGGCCATCGACTTCCGGCATCTGCCAGTCGATAAAAATTATGGTAAAAGCACGCTTTTCAATGACGGCCTGCTCCATCTGCGCCAAGGCATCCAGACTGGAACCGGCAACCTCTACCTTGATTCCGAACGAATAGAGCATCTTCTTCATGATCTGCCGGGCCACCGCATTATCGTCAACCACTAAAATCCGCTGCTGATTAAACTCACTCGGAACCGGCGACAATTTATCAAGATCAGCGCCCAGTTGAAACTCAAGAACAAAGCTGAAGGTGCTGCCCTTGCCGGGAGTGCTTGTCAACACGATACTCCCTCCCATTAATTCCAGAAGCTGCCGGGAGATGGCCAGGCCCAGACCGGTGCCGCCGTATTTACGGGTTATGGAACCGTCCGCCTGCTGAAAAGGCTTAAATAGGCGGCGCTGCTGCTCGGCGGTCATACCGATGCCGCTATCCGCCACCGCAAACTCCAGGGAGACACTATCCGCCGTTCTGGCCAGCTCCTTGACCGTCAGCACCACCTCGCCGCTTTCGGTAAACTTTACCGCATTATTGCAGAGATTATTGAGCACCTGCCCCAAACGCATGGCATCACCCACCAAATCAAGGGGCAGAGACGCCGGAATGTTGATGAGAAATTCAACCTCCTTGGCAACAACCAGGGGGGAGATCACCCCGGCCAGATCATCAAGCACTTCATTAAGGGAAAAGGGGACGGATTCAATGGTAAGTTTGCCCGCTTCTATTTTGGAAAAATCGAGGATATCATTGATGATATACAAAAGCTGGCGGCCGGCTCGCAACGCCTTCTGGAGAAAATCGCGCTGTTTTGCCTGAAGCTCGGTTTGCAGCACCAGCCGGGTGAGGTTGATCACCGCGTTCATGGGGGTGCGGAGCTCATGACTCATGTTGGCCAGAAACTCGGACTTGAGCCGCGCCGCCGCCTCGGCATGCTCCGTGGCCTCTCGAAGATTCCGCTCCATCTCCTTGCGTTCGGTGATATTCTTGACATAGCCGAAATGGCAAAGCCGTCCCTTGTATCTAGTAAGATTCAATGACAACTCCACCGGCACCAATTCGCCGCCCTTGACCCGATGCTGGGTTTCGATGAGCATGGCCTGCCCCTCATGGTCCCGCAATGCTTCAAGATGGGCGGGCAGATCCTCCTCTTTAAAATTCGGGTCCCAATCCGGAATACGCCAGGTGAGAAGCTCCCGGCGCGAGGCGCCATAATGACGAACCGCCGCCTCGTTGACATAGGCCAACCGAAAATTATCCTCGATATCTATAAGAAAAACAGGATCCGAGGTTTTTTCGATCATCATCCGATAAAGTTCCAGATCCTCCCTGGTTTTGACCAGCTCGGTGACATCCAGAAGCGTGCCGACCATCCGCACCGGCATCCCGGCCTGATTCCGGAGTACCCGGCCGCTTTGCCGAACGATCCGCTCGCTGCCATCCTCCCGCGCCAGCCGATGCTCAACCTCGTATTCCGCCACGGGATTAGTCAGAACATTGTCCAGCGCCGCCTGAACCATCTCCAAATCCTGGGGATGAATCACTGCCATAAACCGATGGTAATCAGCAACAAAACTCTGCGGTTCCCAGCCCAAGATGCGATAAATCTCATCGGACCACCGCATGCTGTTATTATTGATATCCCACTCCCAGTTCCCGAGATGGGCGATCTCCTGGGCCTGCGAGAACCTTGCATGACTGGCTTTCAACTCCCGGTTGATAACCGCCAGCTGTTCCAACAACTCGCCTTTTTCATGATCAGCCTTTTCCAGAACCTTGATACTCCGCCGATTACGGCGATAAAAACCGGTGGTGAACAAAAGAATGGCGGCCAGGGCCATGAGACTGCTCACCGCCAACCCGTAAAGAGCAAATTGCTGCCACCGCAAACGGGTGATCAACATTACCGAAAGCCGCCCTTCTATGGCGTTGTACAACCCCTGGCTGAGCTCGATAATGCGAGTGCCCTCCCCAAACATCTCGCCGCCATCTTTAAAGGGGAGAATATCATCGGCCCCATTCTTTGCCGGCTCAAGCCTGGCCACCAACGCAGTCGACTCCCTGACCGTCTCGGCAAAGAGCTCCTTGAGATACATCTCGTCCGGCGGCTGTAATTCCATGGCCAAAAACCAAGCCCGCTCCAGCTCATGAAGCCGTTCTTCGACGCTATCAAGCTGAAAGGACAGCCACTGCCGTTGCTCGGCCGAGAGTTTTTCTTGATCGGCCAGGCCCGAGGCTACCCCGCGCACCCTGCCCAAGGCCTCGGTCAACACCGGAATCCGATTAACAATAATGTCGATCAGGGCATAGCTGTCGACCTTTGAATCAAGGGCCAGTCCCGAGTAATTGGCGACCCGGAGAGTGATCTCCTGGAGTTCCGAGATCCGATGGCTGTACCAATCAAAACGGTCAACTGCATCCCTGGCCGAAAAGGATTCGCTAAAACGGAGGGCAAGCGCTTGAATCAAGTTATGCAAATGCTGATTCACCTGAAAAAATTCGCTGTGTGCATCAACCTCCCGCGCGTGCAATTCATGGTCCAATCTCCGGTTGAGTTCGGCAATACGCGCCAGCTGCCCCCCGGCTTCCTGCGCCGAAATCTGGTCGAGGCCGCGAATTTGCTGCAGCAACAACACCGAACCATAAAGACTCTTGACATCCTCAAGCCCGGCCAGCTCCTGCCTGGTAAAGGCAAGATTATGGTAAAGGGTGTTGATCATAAAAGAAAAAGAGGCAATGAGCAGCAACGATGGAATCAGGGTGGCGGCCAGATAGCGGCCCAGGGAAACGGAAACATTTTTACGCCCGAAACAAGAGGGAGCAGCGGAGATATCATCAGGTGGCATGGCAGTGGTCATTACGGTTGATTAATCCTCGTGGGGCGAACAGCATTCGCTTTAATCCGGTAAAAAAACCTCTCCCCCATCTCACTTATTCATTATAGGCTAACATCATTTTATTTTTCAGCAAATAAGGAGATAAAAACGATGCGCCACCGCGTTTAATCTCTCCTACCGCAACAAAACCTCGGAGAATTCTTCGCTCACCTCGCCATCCTCCCCAAAACGGCAGGCCAGGGTCCGGGGCTCATGGTAGAAAAGAAACCAGATCTTTCGGGCAAAGGCGCCGGGCAGGATGGCCTCCTTGGCCGCCACCGAATCCAGCGGGAAGTTATCATAGGCGGTGACCCACAGAGGATTGCTGTAAGCAGCAGTCGGCAGCAGATCGCCGAGATGGAGAGCCGTCTCGCCTTGGGAGCAGAGCCGCACCCCCTGATGGCCCCGGGTATGGCCGCCGGTTTTAAAGACCTCCACCCCGGCCGCCACCTGATAATCGCCATCAGCCAGCTGGAGATTGGCCCCCGGCACCAGCCCCTCGAAGTTGATCGGCCAGTAGGAGCTGGCCGCCCGGCTGTTGGGCGCGCAGACATCCTCCCACTCATCCCTCTGCATGTGGTGGAGGGCATTGGGAAAGGTCAGTTCGAGCCGCTCCTGCCCATCGAGCATGGTGATGCCGCCAGCATGGTCGAAATCGCAATGGGTAAGGATAACGTGGTCGATCTGCTGCCGGGAGAGCCCCAACCGCTCAAGCTCGGCCGGAATATCCCATTCCCGGCGCAGCCGGAATATCTGTTGCTGCTTGGCGGTGAGCTTGTTGCCCAAGCCGGTTTCGATAAGGATATTGGCGGCCGGGGTTTTCAGCAGCATGGCAAAGTCGGCCACGGTCACGTAATTATCCGGGGTGGCCGCACATTTTTTCTCCCAGAGCACCTTGGGCACCACCCCGAACATGGAGCCCCCGTCGATCTCAAAAAGCCCGCCCTCCAGCCAATAAATTTCAACGTCGCCTAGAATAAATGGTTGCCGCATTGCCTGATCCTTAAAAATATTTGCCCTGAAAAGCCGTTAACGTTTTAAGACGTATATTATTTTTTACTTTATTTTGTCGCTGATTATGAGGAAAATAAAAAAAAGTAAATTTTCCGCCCCCATCTTGATCTCAAGTTGGCAACCAATGGTTTGACCTCTCCGGAGAAAATATGAACCAGCTCTTACCGACAGATCAGATCTCCGGCAACAAATTCGTCAAACCCTTTATCCTGCTTCTAATCCTGGCCGGTTTGTATCTGACCAGCCTCTACAATTATCTGCTCTTCCACAGCCTTGTCGAATTCTTCAGCATTTTCGTGGCCTTTACCCTGTTCATGCTCGCTTGGCACGCCAGACAGTACATCCAGAACCCTTACATCTCCTTCATCGGCATCGCCTACCTCTTCATCGGTTTCATTGATCTACTCCACACCCTGTCCTATACGGGGATGAGCATCTTCATTGATTACGACTATTACGGCAACCAGCTGTGGATCGCCGCCCGTTACCTGGAAAGCCTGTCGCTGCTGACGGCCTTTGCCTTTCTGGCCGACCGCAACCTGATTATCCGCCCCGGCAGGATATTGGCCGGCTTTACCCTGATTACCGCCCTGCTGGTCGCCTCTATTTTTTACTGGAAAATCTTTCCCATCTGTTTTGTCGAGGGCCAAGGACTCACCGCCTTTAAAACGGTAAGCGAATATATCATCTGCTGTATTCTGGTTTTCAGTCTGGTCCTGCTCGCCAACTACAAGAAAAAATTCACGGTTGATGTGTACAGACTGTTAACCTGGGCCATCATACTCACCATTGTCTCGGAACTCACCTTCACCCTTTACGTCAGCAACTACGGCTTTGCCAATCTGGTGGGCCATTATTTCAAAATTTTCTCCTTCTTCTGCATCTACCAGGCCATTGTCGTAACCAGCATTGAAAAACCCTATGAACTGATTTTTCAAGATCTGACCAAGGCCAATAATAAACTCGCCCAGGAGGTGGAAACCCGCAAGAGCGCCGAATCGGAACTGAGAAAGGCCCTGGCCGACATAAAGACCTTGAGCGGCCTTTTGCCGATCTGCTCGGTGTGCAACAAAATACGTGACGATCAAGGCTACTGGGAAAAAATTGAAGCCTACCTTGCCACCCACACCAATGCCAGCTTCAGCCACGGTTATTGCCCGGAATGTTTTAAAAAAGCCCGCCAAGAACTAAAGGATTACAAAAAAGCCAATACCCCGGCCAAAAGCTGACCCCATCGCATCCTTTAGCGCCATCGAGTTCGCGCCACCAGCCGGCAAGAAAACGCCCCTGTTCTTTTGTAAAATATTTGACTTTCCCAACCCATACAGGCACAATTTACCAAGTACTAACAAACAGTATGCCCAGCATTAACTACTTACTTTTTCCGTTTTTTTTATGAAGGGCAACGCAAGCAGCCCTTAGGGAGACCAGCCGTTATGCAGGAAGAAAGAGGTAACAACAACGGCCTCAACCGGCGCAGGTTTCTGCAGATCTTTGCCGTGGCCGGCGCCGCGGGCGCCCTAGGTTTTCTGCCCTTTACCCCTGAAAAGTCAGGGTTACAGGTAATCAGAAAAAGTCGGCCGATGATGGGCACCTTCCTCAACCTCATTGTCTATGCCAGGGATAAGGAGCAGGCCGCGGCCGCGGTTGCGGCCACCTTTAAGCGGATGGAGGAGCTGGAAAGCAAACTCAGTCGCCATCAAGCCGCCAGCGAGGTCTCCCGCCTCAACCAAAGCGGCTTTTTAGATAACCCCGGCCCGGAGCTGCAGGCGGTGCTTGAGCTGGCCCAAGCCATCAGCCGCAAAACCTCCGGCGCCTTTGATATCACCATTCTTCCCCTGCTGACCCTTTATCAGCAACAGGGCCAGGCATTGCTGGCCCAACAATCCCTGATCGATGGCGCGGTCAAGGCGGTGGGCCAGGCGGGACTTGCGGTCAGCCACCAGCGGCTTGAACTGAAAAAATCAGGGATGGGGATAACCCTGGACGGCATCGGCAAGGGTTATATTGTCGATCAGGGGGTGGCGACCCTGGGCCAATTCGGCTTTGACCAGGTCTATGTGGAGGCGGGCGGCGACCTGCTGGTCAAGGGCGGCAAACCCCGGGGCAACCCTTGGCTAATCGGCATCCGGAACCCGCGGCCCGAGATGGCCCGGCAGCTGGTAACCATCGAGGCCGAAACCATGGCAGTGGCCACCTCCGGCGACTACTACCAACCCTTCAGCCCGGACCTGCTCCATCATCACATCATCAATCCCCATACCGGCTTTTCGCCGCCGGAACTGGCGAGCTGCACCATTACCGCACCCGATGCCGCCCTGGCCGACGCCCTGGCCACCGGCTGCATGGTGCTGGGCGCCGCGGACAGTATCGACCTTTTGGCCGGCCTGCCGGATTGTGAAGGCTATTTTATCCACAAGGATCTCACCACCCGTAAAACAGAAGGCTTTGCCGCGCGGACATGAACTTCACCATTAAAAAAGGGCTCGATATCCCGATCAGCGGCGAGCCGGTGCAGACAATTCAACCAGGCAACCCCGTCACCGAGATCGGGTTGCTGGGTTTTGACTATGTCGGGCTCAAACCATCCATGGCGGTAAAGGTTGGCGAGCAGGTGACCGCGGGCCAACTCCTGTTTACCGATAAAAAAAATCCAGGGGTGAAATTCACCGCCCCGATTGGCGGCACTATTTCCGCCATTAACCGAGGCCCCAGGCGCCGCTTTGAATCAATAGTCATCAGGGTCGCCGGCAATGAGCGCCTTTCATTTCAAACCACAGAGCTGACCCCTGTAGCGATCAAGGCCACCCTGATTGAATCCGGCCAGTGGACCGCACTGAGAACCAGACCCTACGGCAAGGTGCCGACCCTGGAGTCCTCTCCCTCCTCGCTCTTTATCACCGCCATGGACACGCAGCCCCTGGCCGCCGACCCGGCCGTGGTTATAAACCAATACCTCGATGATTTTATCCTGGGGGTAAAAATTTTACAAAACCTTGCCCCCAAGACCTTTCTCTGCACTAAAGCCGGCCAAAAGATCCCCACCGACGATCTGCCGGGCATCATCGTCGCCCGCTTTGCCGGGCCCCATCCCGCGGGGTTGGCCTCAACCCATATCCATTTTCTTGATCCGGTGCGGCCCGGCAAGGAGGTCTGGCAGATCGACTACCAAGAGGTGATCGCCATCGGCCATCTCTTTGGCACCGGCTATCTGCAGAGCGAAAGGGTTGTTGCCCTGACCGGCCCGGCCATGAAAAAGCCCAGGCTGATCAAAACCCTGGCCGGCGCCTCCATCACCGAACTGGCCGCCAACGAAATAAATGACCCGGGCTGTCGCCTGCTGGCCGGCTCGGTGCTCTCCGGCCATCGACTTGGAGAAGGCGGGGTCCATGGTTTCCTGGGCCGCCATCAACATCAGGTCTGCGCCCTGACCGAGGGTGACGGCAGCGGTTTTCTCAACTGGCTGCGGCCGGGGGGGGAGCGTTTTTCGACCTTGCCCCTTTTTATTTCGACCCTCCTTAAAAAATCCGGGGCCAAAATGGCGATGAACACCGCGGCCTGGGGGGGCAAACGGGCGATCTTCCCCCTGGGCACCTACGAAAAGGTGATGCCCCTTAACCTCATCGCCACCTCGCTGCTCAAAAGCATTGCCACCGGCAACACCGAAAAGGCGGCGGCGCTCGGCTGCCTGGAGCTGGTGGAAGAGGACCTGGCCCTGTGCAGTTTTGTCTGCCCGGGCAAAAACAATTTCGGGCCGATGCTCCGCGAGGTTTTAACCAGAATCGAGGAAGACGGATAACTTTTTGCCATGAAAATACTTGATAAATATCTCAAACAAGCAGCGCCGCTTTTTGCCAAGGATGGCCGTTTGGCCCGCTGGTATCCGCTGTTTGAAGCCACCGATTCCTTCCTGATGGGCAGCCGGCTGACCACCCGGACCGCCCCCCATGTCCGGGACGCCCTGGACCTGAAACGGGTGATGATCATGGTGGTCATCTCCCTGCTGCCCTGTGTGGGGATGGCGATCTGGAACACCGGCTACCAGGCCAACCTGGCCCTGCAAGCCTTAGGCATCGCCGGGCCGAGCGGCTGGCGCGGGGCAATAATGGCCGCGATCCCCTGCAACCCGGACAGCCTGGCCGCCAATCTGCTGCACGGCGCCCTTTACTTTCTGCCGATCTATCTGGTTTCGGTAACAGTGGGCGGCATCTGGGAATGCGTCTTCAATATTGTCCGCGGCCATGAGATGTCCGAGGCCTTTCTGGTCACCAGCCTCCTCTTTCCCCTGACCCTGCCCGCCACCATTCCGCTGTGGCAGGTGGCGGTGGGGATCAGCTTCGGGGTGATCTTTGCCAAGGAGGCCTTCGGCGGGGTGGGCCGCAACTTCATGAACCCGGCCCTGGTGGCCAGGGCCTTTATCTTTTTCGCCTACCCGATTCGGATGAGCGGCAACCAGATCTGGGTCGGGGTGGACGGCTTCAGCAGCGCCACCGCCTTGGCCGAGTTGGCCGAGGCGCCGGTGGCCGCACCGATCACCGCCCTTAATTTTTCCTGGAACGATGCCTTTCTCGGCACCATTCCCGGCTCCATGGGCGAAACCTCCACCCTGGCCTGCCTGCTGGGCGCCGCCCTGCTTCTGGCCTGCGGCATTGCCTCCTGGCGGGTGATGGCCGCCATGCTCCTGGGCGGACTGGGAATTAGCCTGCTCTGCTGGCTGGTCACTTCGCCGGGCAACCCTCTGTGCAATATTCCGCCGCACTGGCATCTGGTACTGGGCGGCTTCGCCTTCGGCCTGGTATTCATGGCCACCGATCCGGTCACCGCCCCCCATACCGACGCGGGCAAATGGGGTTACGGCCTCTTTATCGGGGCGCTGTCGATAACGATCAGGATTTTCAATCCGGCCTATCCCGAAGGGGTGATGCTGGCGATCCTGTTGGGCAATGTTTTTGCGCCGCTCTTTGATTATGTGGTGATCCAGGCCAACATCAGACAGAGGATGCTCAGTCATGGCTAAGGAATCTCCAGCCAAACCCTTTTATTCGGTCCTGATCCTGGCCCTGGTCTGCTCAATGCTGGTGGCCGGCGCGGCCGTGGGCTTAAGGCCGCGCCAGGAGACCAACCGCAAATTTGACCAGAAAAAGAATATCCTGCGGGCCGCCGGCCTTTACCATGGGCAAGGCGGGCAAGCGGAGGTGGAAAAACTGTTTCAGGCGGTTGAAACCAAAATCATCCGCCTCAGCGACGGCTCTGTGGTCAAACCTGCAGAAATCGAGCCGGCCACCTTTAATCAGCTCAAGGCCGCCTTTAATCCGGAAACCGGCCGGGCCCTGACCAAGGAAGAAGATCAGGCCGGCCTCGGCCGCCGGGAAAATTACTCCCTGGTTTACCTGGTCAAGAAAAACGACCGGCTGGACAAGGTAATTCTCCCGGTCCGGGGCAAGGGCTTGTGGTCGACCATGTATGGCTACGTGGCCCTTGCCAATGATCTGGCCACCATCAACGGCATCACCTTTTATCAACACGGCGAAACCCCGGGCCTGGGCGGCGAGATCGAAAACGAGACCTGGCAGGCGGGCTGGGCCGGGAAAAAAATTCACAACCTCCAGGGGGAACCGGTGCTGCGGGTGGTCAAGGGCAAGAGCAGCGGCGAAGAAAGCCGGTACCAGATCGACGGCATTTCCGGGGCGACCCTGACCATGAACGGGGTGAGCAATATGATGAGTTTCTGGTTCGGCGACCATGGCTTCAAGCCCTTTTTGGAGAGATACAAGAACAGAGGCGACCTCGATGGCTGAAAGCAAAAAAGAACTGCTCACCAGAGCGATCTTTCAACGCAATCCCATTGCCCTGCTGGTGCTGGGGATCTGCTCGGCCCTGGCGGTCACCGGCTCCATGTCCACCGCCCTGGTCATGTCGGTCTGCCTGACCCTGGTGGTGGCCTGCTCCAGTCTGACCATCAGCCTGGTCAGAAACCAGATCCCCACCACGGTCCGGATCGGCATCCAGATCACGGTGATCGCCACCCTGGTTATCCTGGTCGACCAGATCCTCAAGGCCTTTTTCTATGACCTGGCCAAACAGCTCTCCATCTACGTGGGGCTGATCATCACCAACTGTATCGTCATGGGCCGGGCCGAGGGCTTCGCCATGAGCAACCCGCCCGGCAAAGCCTTTGTCGACGGGATCGGCAACGGCCTGGGCTATGGCTTTATCATGCTGACCGTGGCTTTTTTCCGGGAACTGCTGGGCAGCGGCTCCCTGTTCGGCCACCGGCTGCTGAACCTTACCGCCAACGGAGGCTGGTATGAGGCCAACGGCTTGATGCTGCTGCCGGCCAGCGCCTTTTTCATCATCGCCCTGATCATCTGGCTGCTGAGAACCCTGCAGCCGGCCCAGCAGGAGAAAGATTAATGATCCATTATCTTGAAATAATCTTTACCGCGCTCTTCATCGAAAATCTGGTCCTCTCCTTCTTTTTGGGGATGTGCACCTTTCTCGCCATCTCCAAGCAGGTAAAAACCGCCATGGGTCTGGGGCTGGCCGTATTGATCATCCAGATCATCACGGTGCCGATCAACAACCTGATTTATAACCACCTGCTCAAGGCCGATGCCCTGGCCTGGGCCGGCCAGCCCGGCCTGGATCTCACCTTCCTCGGTCTGCTGATCTACATCGGGGTAATCGCCGCGGTGGTCCAGATCCTGGAGATGTTTCTCGACCGCTTTATGCCGGCCCTCTACAACTCCCTTGGCATCTATCTGCCCCTGCTCACCGTCAACTGCGCGATCCTGGGAGCCAGCCTGTTCATGGTGGAACGGGATTACAACTTTGGCGAAAGCGTGGCCTACGGCATCGGCGCAGGCGCAGGGTTTATGCTGGCGGTGGTGGCCCTGGCCGGCATCCGGGAAAAGCTGGAATACGCCAACCCGCCCAAGGGGCTCAAGGGGCTGGGGCTGACCTTTGTCGCCGCCGGCCTGATGGCCCTGGCCTTCATGGGGGTTGCCGGATTTGCCTTTTAGGAACAGAAAAAAATGAATGAAATCTTAACCGCCATAAGCTGTTTTCTCGCCATCCAGCTGATCCTGGTCACCCTCATCGTGCTGGCCAAGAAAACCCTGCGGCCGGGGGGCGAGGTCAAGATCCTGATCAACAACGAAAAAGAGCTGAAGGTCGAGCCGGGGGGCAAGCTGCTGACCACCCTGGCCGACCAGGCCATCTTCATCTCCTCGGCCTGCGGCGGCGGCGGCAGCTGCGGCCAATGCCGGGTGGGGGTCAACAAGGGCGGCGGCAGTATCCTGCCCACCGAACTTTCTTACATCAATAAGAAGGAGGCCAAACAGGGCCTCCGTCTGGCCTGCCAGGTCCAGGTCAAGCATGATCTGGAGATCACCATCCCCCGGGAGATGCTGGAGACCAAAAAATGGCAGTGCACGGTGGCATCCAACCAGAACATCGCCACCTTTATCAAGGAGCTGGTTCTCAAGCTGCCCGAGGGCGAGGAGGTGGACTTCAAGCCCGGGGGCTATATCCAGATCGAGATCCCGCCCCACGCCTTGAGTTTTGCCACCTTTGACATCGGCAAAAGATTCATGGCCGACTGGTCAAAGTTCCGGCTCTTTCAGTATAAATCCAATGTCCACATCCCGGTGACCAGGGCCTATTCCATGGCCAATTATCCCGGGGAAAAAGGGGTGCTGAAACTAAACGTCAAGATCGCCTGCCCGCCGGAGGGCTGCCAGTTTCCCCTGCCGCCGGGCAAGGCTTCCTCCTATATCTTCAATCTCAAACCCGGCGATGAGGTAACCATCTCCGGGCCCTATGGCGACTTCTTTATCAAGGAAGGCGATACCGAGATGATCTATGTCGGGGCCGGGGCAGGAATGGCTCCCTTGCGCAGCCAGATCTTTGAGCTGTTCAAGGGCCGCCACACCAAACGCAAGGTTTCATACTGGTATGGAGGCCGCAGCTTGCTTGAGGTTCCCTACCTAAAAGATTTTACCGAACTGGCCGCCGAGTTCCCCAATTTCTCCTTCCACCTCTGTCTCTCCAGACCAAGAGAGGAAGACAACTGGACCGGCCATATCGGCCATGTCCACAAGGTCCTCTACGACAACTATATCAAGGACCATGAGGCGCCGGAGGATGTCCAGTACTATACCTGCGGACCGCCGGTGATGACGAGATCGCTGATCGAGATGCTGACCGAGCTCGGGGTGGAACCGGAAAATATCGCCATGGACGATTTCGGGGGCTGATGAAAATTTTTCTGATCACTCTTTTGTTTACCGCTATTGTCCTGGTCGGTTGCGGCCTGCTGGTAAACTTCTGCAAAAAACGCCTCAACAAAACCCCCCACGGCCTCAGCGGCATGTGCCAGAAAAGCGGGGGCGAGGTCTGCACCTCCTGCGCCGAGCAACTCCACAACAAAAAATCATAGCCACTAATTGACCGCCATGGGAATTGGGGTACAATAAGCCCATGACCAGCCCAATCAAAATCGGCATCAGCGCCTGCCTCATCGGTCAGCCGGTACGCTACGACGGCGAGGATCAGCGCAACGCCATGATCCTCGACACCCTGGGCCGCCATGCCCAACTGGTGCCGGTCTGCCCGGAGACGGAGTGCGGGCTCGGGGTTCCCAGAGAAACCATGCACTTGGTAGAAGAGCAGGGCGTTATTCGGCTGCTGACCACTGAAAGCGGCCTGGAGCACACCGAAAAATTGCTGGCCTGGAGCCGGGACAAGATTAGCGAATTAAAAAAAAAGAACCTCGCCGGCTTCATCCTCAAAAGCCGCTCACCGAGCTGCGGGGTGAGAAGCACCAAGATTTTTGATGATAAGGGCGGCCAGACGGCAACCGGCCCGGGGCTGTTTGCCCGATGCCTGCAGCAGGCCTTTCCCGAGCTGCCCCTGGCCGAAGAAGAGGAGCTGCGCGACCATACTTTTTACACCAACTTTCTAAACAAGCTGGGCATCCGGACAACCGCAGAATAAGAGGGCAACCATGATCATCGGCGTACCGAAAGAGATCAAGGAAAAGGAATACCGGGTCGGCATGGTTCCGGCCGGGGTCAAGGCCTTGGCCGGCAAGGGCCACTCGATAATTATAGAAAAAAACGCCGGGGCGGGCAGCGGCATCAGCGATCAGGAGTTTATCGCCGCCGGGGCCACCCTTGTTGCCACGGCCAAGGAGGTCTGGGAGCGGGCCGAGATGGTGATCAAGGTCAAGGAGCCCCTGGCCCCGGAATATCCTTTCCTGCGGCCCGGCCTGATCCTCTTCACCTACCTGCACCTGGCGCCGCTGCCGGAATTGACCGGTGAATTGCTTGAGAAAAAGGTGATCGGCGTCGCCTATGAGACGGTGCAGCTCGATAACGGCTTTTTGCCGCTGCTCGCCCCCATGAGCCAGGTGGCAGGGAGAATGGCCATTCAGGAAGGCGCCAGATTTTTAGAAAAAGAGGCGGGCGGCCGCGGGGTATTGCTCGGCGGCATTCCCGGGGTGCGACCGGGCCAGGTTACCATTCTGGGCAGCGGTACCGTGGGCAGCCATGCCGCCCAGATGGCCGTCGGCCTGGGGGCTTCGGTGACGATCCTCGGCATAAACCTCAGACGGCTGGCCGAGTTGACCGACCAGTTTGGCGGCCGGATCACCACCCTGGCCAGCAACCAGCACAATATCGAAGAAGAACTTAAAAAAGCAGACCTGGTGGTGGGCGCGGTCCTGGTACCCGGCGGCAACGCCCCAAAGTTGATCAGCCGAGAGATGCTTGCCATCATGCAGCCGGGCGCGGTGATTGTCGATGTGGCCATCGACCAGGGCGGCTGCGCCGAAACCTCCAGGCCCACCTATCACTCCGACCCGGTCTTTGCGGTGGACGGGATCATCCATTACTGCGTGGCCAATATGCCGGGCGCCGTGCCCCGCACCTCCACCTTCGGCCTGACCAACGCCACCTTGCCCTATGCCG
>DUZU01000054.1 GCA_013349285.1 Deltaproteobacteria bacterium
GCGTTGAGCGGCGAGGTATCCAAGGAAACGATAGATTATCTCAGCCAACAAATCTCCAAGATTGAGAAAACAATTCTTGGGAAGGTGAAATTACGAGAGCCCTACAGAGGATTGATGACCATGCCAGTGTCGCATGGCAAAGGTGAATAATCCCACGATACTAGACCATAGGGGGTCAAATCTTTATCCTTGACAGGTTACATGAAAAGCTTATCCCGGTGGCCCGCTGGCTATGCAAAGCGTTAAGCCGTTACCGAATCTATTCACTCCCACGTCGGAGAACCAAGGGGTCAAATCTTTATCCTTGACGTCCTGTAACCACAGTCAAGGATAAAGATTTGACCCCATTCTCCTTATGGCATTAGCCATATCTCCTTTTTTATTTACCACCCATACTCTCCCCACCATCTCCCCGTTATTGCGGGGGTACTCTTTGCCTTTCCTTCACCCGCGAACCCGTGAGTCCTTCTCTCGTTTCCTATTCAAGAAGGCGAGCCTCAATACGAGACAAACGCTCTTCCACAGCTTCTAGAGAAAATTCATTAAGCGGATTAACAGCTCCTCCATTAGTTAGAAACCGCTCAACATTTTTCCTCTGTTCACCCTTAAATCTGTCAAGATTCGCAAGCTGATATCTGCATATCTTAAGATACATACGGACGGGCAGTTTTGGATCATCAGCATGCGCCCAAGCATAACCGAAAGCGGACAAATCATCACCGCCAGCCACCCTGAGAGCCAGCGTTGGTACAGCCTCGTCCAAATTACCAGACTGTACCAACGCTGTAATACCAAGGGCACTGATCTCTTTATCAGAATCCGCAGCAGCTACCCCGGCAACCTCCAGCTGAGATAAAGATGGAAGCCCGGCAAGATACTCCCAAGCCTCATCCAGCCCTTCCGTGCTGTAGATACGACGAAGCTCAATTAAACCTGCCGGCTCTCCGGCACTTTGCCCGGCGCCGCAGAGGAAAGTCAGTAGAACGAGAGATAGGGCTGCTATTTCGACAACCCCTTTTTTTAGCTTGCCGATAACACATGAAATACCCATTATACATTCTCCCAGTTCACTCAACAGATGAAGTTACTCCTTTGGATACCACCGAAACGGAAAAGACTTTTCCATTAATAATATTACCACTCTGTTGAATCATAGTTTTGACCGTCATCAACAGCCGGTTTTCCATTCTTACTGTGGGGAACGGTAACGACAATATCAGCATTACAACTCCCACCACGATCGTCATTCGCCTCAAAACTGATACGGTATACACGACCGTTACCGCAACCATCACGTTCGGCTCTGATTTCGGCGACACCGGTACCAAGACCTTTCCCGTCCGGTGCGGTTTTATCGAATTTACCTGATACCGGCTCATCCTGAGTGATAGATTCTATAATTATGCTTACAGGGTCTCCATCTGGATCTATAATATCAGTTTCTTCGAGTACATCTATTTGACCCCATTCTTAGCCCAACCTCAAAAATGCCAACCTGGAAAACGCCGCCCTCGAAGGCGCTTTCACCACTGGCGCCAATTTCGAAGGCGCCACCAAGTAACACCTCCCTGTTTTTTTCTTAAAAATCAAACAATTCTCGCAATAGTTATGTGCGGTTGAGCATAACCAGGTATAAGAGTAATATCATTTACTACTCTTATACTTGGTTAAAGAATGTTAATATTGCGCTAAACAGAATGTGTGCTAACAAAGCTATGCAGAATTAACCTATAAACTATTAGCATGTTCTGTATAGCAACAAGTTGGGCCTCATAACAAGAGAATAAAAAACACATTGTCCGATGTTAGGGGGTCTGTCCGATGTTAGGGGGTCAAATCTTTATCCTTGACAGGTTACATGAAAAGCTTATCCCAGTGGCCCGCTGGCTATGCAAAGCGTTAAGCCGTTACCGAATCTATTCACTCCCACGTCTAGAGGTGACATCCTGCCCCTTTCTCACAAAATATGAACAACGTCATAACAGGCACTCTAAAATCTGATGATTAATGATCTTAAAATACGTAAATTAGTTCGGGCCTGAGTCGCCCAGCGCCTGAACTGCGGAAAAAGTACAGAATGAAAACAAGACAAAAAATAAGGAAAGGAATCATTTTATTCACCTTCTTTTTGTTTCCGGCAATCTTCTATTATCTTTCCCCGGTTATTATTATTCAGGCCAGCTTAAAAGGCATTATCAACGGTAGTTTTGTCATTTTCATCCTGTTATTTTTCAGCGCCCTGCTTCTGGGCCGGGGATATTGCGGTTGGCTGTGCCCCGGCGCCGGCTGCCAGGAGGCCATCTTCCTGGCCAGGGATAAAAAGGTGACAAAAGGGGATTGGCTTAAATGGCTTATCTGGACGCCGTGGATCAGCTCGATTATTGTGTCGGCGATTAGCGCCGGCGGTTACAACAAAATAGATTTTTGCTATATGACAACCCACGGCTTTTCAATCGGTGACATCCAGAGCCTTATCTCCTACTTTTTCGTTCTTCTCCTGCTCATAGTCTTACCGGCGTTTATTGTCGGAAAAAGATCATTTTGCCATCATTTGTGCTGGATGGCTCCTTTTATGATTATCGGCCGAAAGATAAGAAATTATTTCAACTGGCCATCCCTGCAATTAACATCAACGCCGGATGCGTGTAAACATTGCTATACCTGCTCAAAACAATGCCCCATGAGCCTGCCCGTTGAGGAGATGGTCAAGCGGCAACACATGGAACATGCGGAATGTATTCTTTGCGGCACTTGTGTTGACGCCTGCAAACAAGGTGTTATAAATTTTAATTGGGGGAGAGCAGGAAATAAAAGACATGCTTAATGCCCAATGTCCAATTAGAAGGTCACATCTTGGAGCACGAGTGCTCGACCTCGGCAGCGGTTCCGCCTCAAAAAAGCATAACATCAGGGCCAAACTGACCGTATGAAGATTCTTTTAGTCGAAAAAAATAAAATGACTCGCCCTTTATATTTATTCTTCGACGAGATATCGGAAGGGCTTTGTATCAATATATATAACAAGTTTCAATCCTATGTGCAGCATGGAGATGTTTATCATGGCAAACATCTTAAAACCTTAAATTCAAAAATCTGGAAATATAAGGGCACTATTTATAAGCTTAGAGTTGACAATGGTAAAGAATCAGCAAGGGTGCTTTTTTCTAAATCAGAAGATGATAATTTAAAAATTATTCATGCATTTTTGAAATCTACAAGAAAAACACCAGCGAAAGAAGCCCATCAAGCAATTGCTGTTTATCAAATACTGGAAAGCCTTGAAACAGTCATATGGGATAAACAATCAATGTATTGCTAGCAAACCCTACCTATGGGCCTTCTCGAAATGGGGTCGGGCCACGCTAACTAACCGAAAATATAATAATTCATTGTCAAAAACAGGCCAATTATGGGTCTATAACGCCAGTTATTGCACCAAAAACTGCAATATAGAATTAAGCCGACAAAATCGCCGAACCATCTAATTAACGCAGACCGTAACCACGTCAACTTGTTCGCTTAGTTGGGTGGTTACCTGCCATCGTAATATGTGACAAAGGGCAATAAGTTGTAGTGGTTCAGGTCTGAGTTGACAGTTACTTTACGCCAAAAAAGGCTGCCCCGGAAAGGGACAGCCTTTCTTGACCTTAGCCTGATGCACCGAGCATTAAGGCACGGTTATCGAGTTGCTGTTTACCACGTTAAGTTCCGCATCATAGGTCCAGTCGGCAAGCTCGACCCCGGTGACCGTAAAGGTGAAGCTGGTGCCGGACTTTGCTCGTTTCACATTGTTGGACAGCAGTAACACCTGGCCGTTAAGATCGGTTGTTCCAGTGTCAAGATCTGAGGTGGCGCCACTCCATTGGCCACTGACGCTTACCCCTGCTACCGGCGCATTGTTGGAATCAACAATGGTTATGATTGCCTGGGCACTGGTATTGACCCCGACCATCCTGAGAGCCATGTCAATGGCGGCCACGTGCATCATTTGCACACTTGCGTCCGTTACCCGAACCGTTGCCGTGTCTTTATGGCTCAACTCTCCGTCGTCTACGATCAGGGTAACCGTGTAGGTGCCGGCGGCGGAATAGGCGTGGCTTACCAAGGCCCCGCTGTTGTCGGTCGGACTCCCATCCCCAAAGTCCCAGGTATAGGTCAGAGCGTCTCCCTCTTCATCAGAGGAGCCATTGCCGTCAAAGAAAAGCACCTCATCCACCTGGGCGGTTTGGTCCAGACCCGCCTCGGCAACCGGTGGATCATTTGTCTCGGCAATATCGGCGGTGGTTGTGACCGGCTCTGAGGCGATCTTGCCGTCACTTACGGTCAGGGTGACATTATAGAGCCCGCCGCGGGTGTAAGTATGCTCGGGGGCGACTCCGGAACCGCTGGTTTCATCCCCGAAATCCCAGGCATAGGTAAGGGTATCGCCGTCAGCATCAGAGGAGAGATGGCCGTCAAAGGTCACACTTTCATTCTCGGTACCGGTATAGGGGCCACCGGCAACGGCGACGGGCGGGGTGTTGCCCCCTGAAGCATAGGCCAGAGCGGCTGCAGCATCAACAATACCCCAGCCATAGTCCGGGTCCCAGCCGACTACGCCATGATCCTCTGCCGTGGCCTGTAATACTTCCCGGACACTGGCGGGATCGTCGGCAATACCATTGCTGATCAGCAGGGCGGCGACCCCGGTTACATGGGGTGCGGCCATGGAGGTTCCTTGATAAAAGTAGTAGCTGAAGCTGGTATAGTCTGAACCGTTGTGGGTCTGCTGGAGAACACCATCGACGTAGCCATCACCATTTTGATCAACGGTGGTGTCTCCGCCGGGCGCGGTAAGATCCAGGGCAGCGCCCCGATTGGAGTAGGGGGCGACCTCCTCATCATATCTGGTGGCGCCAACTGCGATACAGTAGTCATCGTAGGCGGCAGGATAACTTACTGCGGTTAGGCCGTCATTTCCAGAGGAACAGACAATAGTTACCCCGCTGTTATGGGCTGCAGCCAGGGCCAGCTCCAAGGTCTCTGCCGGGCTGGGTCCACCGAGGCTCAGGTTGATTACCTTGGCTCCTTGTTCAGCGGCAAAATAGATGCCATCGGCAACATCGAAATAGGTGCCGGAGCCGTTTTGATCAAGGACTTTAACAGGCATGATGGAGGTGTTATAGGCAATACCGGCAACCCCGATGTCGTTGTTGGTGGATTGGGCGATGGTCCCGGTGACATGGGTCCCGTGGCCATAATCATCGTTGGGGTGATCATCATTGTTGATAAAATCATAACCGGGCACAAAGGCGGTTTCGGTCAGGTCCGGCGCATGGGCATATTCAACAAGCACCTTCCTACCCTTGGGCCCGATGGGTAAATACTCGGCATAATCTTCATAGGCGACGCCGGTGTCAATTACCGCGACGATCACTCCAGGATCACCGCCGGGCTCAATGGCCCAGGCTTCTTCCATGCCAATGCCACCGTACTCGACATTGTCCAAGTGCCATTGATAGGAATAAAGTTGATCGTTGGGAACCTCAAAGGTGTGGGCCAAAAAGTTTGGCTCGGCATAAAGCACATTGGGATTGCGGCGGTAGATGGCGACCATCTCGGCAACGGTTTTGCCGGCTGCTATCTTCAATCTTTTGGCGCCGGAAAAGCGGCTGGTTGCCAGGACAGAAGCCCCATGCGCCCGGTTTATCCGGGCCATAATGTTGGCGTTGAGTCCAGGCCTGAATTGAACGATAATTTCGCCAGGAGCATGACCTGTTGCAGGATGAGCGGAAAATTCCTTTACCTCAAACTGCGGTTGGGCCAAGACAGGATTGCCGCCTGGCCCTGCAATAAGCATAAGAGCCATTAGTAGTGTGGCCATGATTCGAATTTTTCTCATCAGATTACCCTCCCTCTTTTTCTTCTGATATTCGGTCTCATGCAGCCATAATCCCCAATGAAAAATGGCCGGATTACCTCTTTATTAAAGGCAACCCGGCCATCTCAAAAAGATCCGTGGCTTTCCGCACCCTGCCTTGCAACAGGGTCGGCTTTTTCTTTAATTTAATTCCTAATGCTTGCTTATATTTTTATAATGCGTCGGAAAAAGAGCTAAGTCAATACCGTGAGGATGAAAAAATTTCAAAAGCAAAAGGGGTAAACCATGCAAAACCAGCTCGTTCTCCAGCCTCGTTAATACCCCGCTAACCACCGCGAGGACGACCTTGCCTTTGGCCGGCACTTCTGGTAACAATTATATACAGCAGAACTACCCGCATCCCGGGCTCTTTTCCCACAGCTCATCAGGTCAACCCCGGGTAAAGATCATCCATGCAGGAAGAACTCAGTCATAAAGAGGGCTTTGCCCCCATATTCACCCCAAAGGCCAGCGGCCCAATCAGCTCGCGGGCCGGCGAAAAAAACCAACAACAAGTCAGTTCCCCTCCCACGCAGAAAAGGAGCAGGATAATGAAAAGATCCGATAGCGGTTTCACGATGATGCGCAAAGCCCTTTGCCTCTCCTTCGTCCTCTTTCTCCTCGCGCCTGGCGCCGCCCACAGCGGCCCCATCATCCCGGAACCACTTAAACCCTGGGTTGACTGGGTCTTACATGACCAGCAGGATCAATTGCTATGCGTCCCCCAATACAACAACCCCAATACATTGCAGTGCAATTGGCCCAGCGAACTTGCCCTGAAGCTAAACGATGATGGCGGGGAATTCAGGCAGAGCTGGCAGGTGCAATCCGAAAGCTGGATAACCCTGCCGGGCCACCGTAACCAATGGCCCCGGCAGGTGAGGGTTAACAACCAACCGGCGGTGGTCATCGCCCAACAAAACAGCCCGCGGATTCTGCTGCAACCGGGCGCATATACCATTACCGGCAAATTCAGCTGGCCGAAGCTGCCGGAGTTTATCCAGATTCCAGCGCAGTCGGCCCTTGTCACCCTGGCGGTAAACGATAACAACATTGAATTCCCCAATATCGATGGCACAGGGCAGTTGTGGCTGAAAACAGCGCAGCAGGCGGAAAAGATAGAAAACCGTCTGCAGATAGAAAGTTTCAGGCTTATTGACGACGAAATCCCGGCCCAGCTGGTTACCTATGTTACCCTCGATGTGGCAGGCTCGGCCCGGGAACTCACCCTGGGCCCGATCTATTCCCCGGATAAGTTCATCCCGATCTCCCTGCAAAGCTCACTGCCGGCCAGACTGGAACAGGACGGGCGAATGCGGCTGCAGCTGCGCCCCGGCCGCTACAGCGTTACCTTGACCACCAGACATATCGAGCCGGTCACCGCCCTCACCTTTACCCATCCCGCTGACGGCTTCTGGCCGAAACAGGAAATCTGGTCATTTAACGCCCACTCCAACCTGCGCATGGTCGAGGTGGAAGGGGTGCCGCCGATTGACCCCCAGCAAACCTCCATGCCCAAAGGCTGGCGCCAATATCCGGCCTACCGGTTGCTGGCCGGAGAAACCATCCGCTTGAAGGAGATCAAGCGCGGTGATCCCCTGCCGGCCCCTGACCAGCTCACCCTCAACCGTAGCCTCTGGTTACGCTTTGACGGCTCCGGCTATACGATCCAGGACGAGATCGGAGGAAAAAAGAACACCAACTGGCGGCTGGAAATGACCCCGGCCATTGAGCTCGGCCGGATCGCGGTGGACGGCAAGGAGCAGTTCATTACCAGACGGCAGGGCACCGACAAAACCGGCATAGAACTGCGCGAAGGCCTCGTAAATCTCACGGCGGACAGCAGCTTTCAGGGCAAGATCGCCACCCTGCCGGCCACCGGCTGGGACCATGATTTTCAGCAGGTCAACGGCAGGCTGCACCTGCCGCCGGGCTGGCAACTGATCCACGCAACCGGCATCGACAATATCCCGAGCACCTGGATTAAACGCTGGACGCTCTTGGATTTCTTTATTGTCCTTATCTTCACCATTTCCCTGGCCAAGCTTTTTTCAAAGCCGCTGGCCGCCATCGCCTTCATAACCATGGTCCTGACCTACCATGAACCCGGGGCGCCGCGCTACATCTGGCTGGCCCTGCTGATTGGCTTTGCCCTGCTCAAGCACCTGCCCGCCGGCGATTTCAAACGGGCGGTCAAGATCTATCAGCTGGTAGCCGGCCTGGCCCTGGTGATCATCGTCATCCCCTATTCGATCCATGCGCTCAGAGTCGGCATTTACCCCCAATTGGCCAGGCCCTGGGCATCGATGACCGATTATACCCCCCGGCCCCAGACGACCGCCCCGGCCCCAACCCCCATGAAAGCCCAGCAAGACGCCCTGCTGGAACAGAGGGAGGTAAAGAAAGCGGCAGGCCTGGTCAAGGATCTGGGCCGGAGGGCCTTGGCCCCCATGGATGGCGAGGGCTCCACCTATTACCAAAGCCAGGTCATGCAGTATGACCCAAAGGCGATCACCCAAACCGGGCCGGGCCTCCCTACCTGGCGGCCCTTTCAAACCATCGCTTTCAGCTGGTCCGGGCCGGTGACCCGGGCCCAGCAAATCTCCTTTACCCTCATCGGGCCTAAGACCAACCTGGTGCTCTCTTTTCTGCGGGTCCTGTTGATTATCCTGCTGACCATGGGCCTCTGCGGCGTAAGCTATCGACGCAACCAGGGATTTCATTTTCCGGAATTGACCTCCTTTCTGACGGGCCTCTGCCTACTGCTCGCCTTGGGCACCCCGGCCATCGTCCAGGCCGGCGAGATCCCTTCCCCGGAAATGCTCCATGAACTGCAGCAAAGGCTGCTGGCCAAGGATGAATGTTTCCCGGCCTGCGCGGATATAACCGAGATATCCATCGCGATCACCCCGCAGAATCTTTCCATTGTCGCTAACATCGACAGCCAAATCGAGACGGCGGTTCCCCTGCCCAGCCATGTCAACCATTGGCTCCCCCAACAGGTGATGGTTGATGACCATAAGGCCAAGGGGCTCTTTCGGGCAAACAACAATTTATGGGTGATGATGCCCGCCGGCAAACACAGCCTGCAGCTCAAGGGCGCAATCCGCAAGCAAAACACCCTGGAGCTGCCGTTCCCCTTAAAACCCCATCAGGCAACCATTACCGCCAGCGGCTGGTCGGTGGATGGCGTCCACCCTGACGGCAGCTTTGACTCCCAATTGCAGTTCAAACGCATTGTCGAAGAGGATGACCAAAAAGCAGAGATTCTCGAGACCGGGGTGCTCCCCTCATTTGCCTTGGTCGAGCGGAAGATCTTGCTGGGCCTGGTCTGGAAAGTGGAAACCAGGGTGCAGCGCATCAGCCCCAGAGGCTCGGCGCTGGTCATGGCTATTCCGCTGTTGCCCGGAGAATCGGTTACCACCGAAGGGGTCCAGGTCAACGACGGCCTGGCCCAGATCAACCTGCGGGCCGACCAAAGCAGCCTCCGCTGGGAATCGTTTTTAGAGCCGACCGACACCATAATCCTGAACCATGCGAAAACAGATGCCTGGACCGAGATATGGCAAGTCGATGTCAGCCCCATCTACCATTTGGAAACGGATGGCATCCCGGTAATCATGCATAAAACTCAGAACCGATGGTTCCCGACCTGGCATCCATGGCCGGGGGAAGCAGTAAGTCTCAAGATTTCCCGGCCGCCCGGAATCAAGGGCCAAACCATGACCATTGAAAAAAGCCATCTTGAATTGCATCCGGGGCAACGGAGCACCAACTCCAAACTCTCCCTTACCGTTAAAAGCAGCCAGGGTGGCCAGCACACCATCTCCCTGCCCCTGCACGCTGAACTGCAGGAGGTAAAAATAGGGGGCACAATTCAGCCGATTCGCCAGGAGGGCAGAACAGTCCCGCTGCCGATTAGCCCTGGCCAGCAAGAAATTGAACTGCAATGGCGAGAATCAGGCGGGATCACCTCCCGCTTCCGGACGCCGGCAATCGATCTCGGCATCCCCAGTGTCAATGCCAGTGTTGACCTCGTGCTGCCCGCCAGTCGCTGGCCCTTACTGGTCGGCGGCGAACAACTGGCAGGGCCGGCGGTTCTCTTTTGGTCGGTAATCTTTGTCATCATTCTGGTGGCTTTCGGGCTCGCCAGAACCGGCCTGACCCCCCTTAGATTTCACCACTGGCTGCTGCTGGGGATCGGGTTGTCGATGAGCAACCTGGCCGCCTGCATTCTCGTGGTCGGCTGGCTCATTGCCCTGGATCTGCGCCAAAAAGCCTCGACCGTTAAAATGGACACTTTTAATCTGATCCAAGGCGGCATCGGGATCTTAACCGTGCTGGCGCTGGGCTCTATGCTCTATGCAATCTCCCATGGCCTGCTCGGCCACCCGGACATGAACATCGTGGGCAACGGCTCCAGCAGTAATCTGCTAAGATGGTATCAGGACGTCAGCGCGCCCACCCTGCCCCGGGCCTGGGTTTATTCGGTGCCGATGTTCGTTTACCGGGTCGCGATGCTCGCCTGGGCCCTGTGGATCTCATTTGCCCTGGTGGGTATTCTCAAGTGGGGCTGGCAGCGCTTTACCGAGCCGACCATCTGGTACCGCTCCCCGACAACCCCGGCAAAGCCGGCAGCGGCGGCCGGGAGCCAGGAAGACCGCGAAGAAAAATGAGTTACGGGGGTGCTGGTGGCCCGCTAATTGTTTTTTGCGGGCAGTTTGATTGATCAGAAAAACGCAACAGATGCCGGCGGCCAACCTGCCGCTGTGTCGGACTAGATAGCGATTATGAGAAAAACCATATACTTGATAGCCTTGTTCCTGTTGCCATCACTAGTTTTTAGCGCAGAGATCAAACCCTTGACCATGGATGGGTGCAGTGTGTTTCCGGATGGGACCATCGCGCACCAGTCGCTGTGGGCCCATTGCTGTATCAGGCATGACATCGCTTATTGGCAGGGAGGAACTTACGAGGAACGGCTTAAGGCTGATCAATCATTAGAGCAATGCGTTACCCGGGTCGGCGAACCTGACATTGCCAAACTGATGCTGACCGGGGTCCGGGCCGGGGGCTCCCCCTATTTCCCTACCAGCTATCGGTGGGGATATGGCTGGCCTTACCCGAGAACATACAAGGCCCTAACCGAAGATGAAAAAGTTGAAGTGAAGAATAAGTTGAACTCCTTGGAAATTTTGATAAAAAGCATTAACGACCAACTAAACCCATAAACGAGCTAAAAAAGAACACATTTCCCCAGATAACGGCCGGGCTGCCAGCCGGGCAACGACCTTCCAGCCGTTACCAGTCCAACCCAACCCCTTTAAGAGCTAAAAAAATGCGAACCATGATCATCTCCGCGGGACTGCTGTGCTGCAGCAATATCTTCATGACCTTTGCCTGGTACGGCCATCTGAAAAATATGTCCAACAAGCCCTGGATCATTGCCGCCCTGGTCAGCTGGGGCATTGCCCTTTTCGAGTATCTGCTGCAGGTGCCGGCCAACCGTATCGGCTTTAAGGTGATGAACCTCGGCCAGCTCAAAATTCTTCAGGAGGTAATCACCCTCTCCATTTTTGTCCCCTTTTCAATCCTCTTCATGGAGGAAGAAGTTCGCCTGGATTTTTTATGGGCTGGCCTCTGCATCTTGGGCGCTGTTTTTTTCATCTTCAGACAAAAAATGTTCGGGTCGTGAATGCCCTTGGCCGGTAACACCGGTCGTGAAAAATAAAAACAGGGAAGTGATTAATAAAACCTTAAAATATGTTAAAGTCAGCTCGTTAACCAGATCGAGAATCATTTCACCATAATCGCAGGCCAGCCCAGAGCACCATTATGACCAATAACGATATCATGCGCAGTATTCGCTACACCTTCGACATTCCCGACGTACAAATGGTGGCCATTTTTGCCCTGGCCGATCTGGCGGTAACCAGGGAGCAGGTCGCCGATTGGTTAAAAAAAGAGGATGAGCCGGGATATCAGCAATGCCCCGATCCGCAGATGGCGATGTTCTTAAATGGCTTGATCAACTATAGACGGGGCAAAAAAGAAGGGGTGCAACCCGCGCCGGAGCAACGGTTGACCAACAATATCATCTTCAGAAAATTAAAAATCGCCTTAAACCTGCAGGCCGAAGAGATCCTGGAGATCATGGCCCTGGCTGAGTTGAGCATGAGCAAACACGAACTAAGCGCCTTTTTCCGCAAGCCTGACCATAAACATTATCGCGACTGCAAGAATCAGGTGTTACGTAACTTCCTGAAGGGACTTCAGCTTAAATATCGGGCCAAGGCCTGATCCGCTTCCAACAAACCCGGAGCACGATGATAACTTACCTGAATATCCCCCGGATGATGCTCCACCCCAGTGACCTGCAATGAAAATATGGGTGGACGCCGATGCCTGTCCGGCGGTGATCAAAGAAATATTATATAAAGCGGCGGAACGGACCAGGGTTGAGCTTACTCTGGTCGCCAACCAGCCCATGCGCATTCCGCCGTCGCGCTGCATCAGCTTTCTGCAGGTGGGCGCAGGCTTTAACGTTGCCGACAACGAAATCGTCAAAAGGCTTGCCCCCGGCGATCTGGTTATTACCGCGGATATCCCCCTGGCCGCGGAGGTGGTTGCCAAAGGCGCCCATGCCCTTAATCCCCGCGGCGAACTCTATACCGCCGACAACATCCGGGCGCGGCTGAATATGCGGGATTTCATGGATGAGCTCCGCGGCTGCGGCATAGACACCGGTGGCCCGCCGGCGCTGAACAAAAGTGATCGGCAATCTTTTGCCAATAATCTGGATAGGTTGTTAACCAGGTATGCAATGGGCGGCTGATCGGACTGAGCACGGTTCAATTCACAAAAAAAATCACACTTTTACTTAACACATCAAGCCGAATATTATAAAGTGATTGTTCGAGAGCAGGATTACAGGACCTAACAACTGAAGACAAATCAGAGAATTGAGTTATATGCGAGTGCTAAAAGAACTTTTTGAAAAAAATAAGAAATGGGCTGATAAGGTCAAAGCGAAAAACCCTGACTTCTTCACCAATCTTTCCAAACAACAAAACCCAGAGTATTTATGGATCGGCTGCTCGGACAGCCGGGTCCCGGCCAATGAGATTGTCGACATGCTGCCCGGGGAAATCTTTGTCCACCGCAATATCGCCAACCTCGTCGTCCACACCGACCTGAACTGCCTGTCCGTAATTCAATATGCGGTGGAGGTCTTAAAGGTAAAACATATCATTGTCTGCGGCCATTACGGTTGCGGCGGCATCAAGGCCGCGATGGACAATAAAGATCATGGCCTGATTGATAACTGGCTGCGGAACATCAGCGATATTCATCGCTATTACCGGGAACATATTGACTCACTTAAAGATGATAACGAGAAAATTAATTTATTGTGCGAACTGAATGTAATCGAGCAGGTCGCCAATG
Organism: Deltaproteobacteria bacterium; assembly: GCA_013349285.1. Classification (GTDB taxonomy): domain Bacteria; phylum Desulfobacterota; class Desulfobulbia; order Desulfobulbales; family Desulfurivibrionaceae; genus DUZU01. The sequence continues at coordinate 13,346 of DUZU01000054.1, forward strand.
TTTGCCACACCACCATCGTCCAGAATGCCTGGAGATCAGGCCAGAAATTAGCGGTGCATGGCTGGATCTACAGCATCGAAGACGGGATCTTGAAAGATTTGAATGTCTGCACCACCAACCTGGACGAAATATCCCAGACCCACCGCATCAAATAACCCCGGAAATAACCTCGGCGGTTAATCTTCGGTTGCCTTTGCGGGCCACAAGCGAGAGGCCCCCCCGATTTACCCCCTGCCCTTTAAGCCAAAGGAACCACTAACCAGATGAGTATCGAACAGAGCTTACGCAGCCGAAGCGAATCAAAATGTGAATTATGCGGCGCCGCAGAGGGGCTGAAGATCTATGAAGTGCCCCCTGCGGCCAACGGCAGCGCGGATCAAGCTGTACTTATCTGTGAAACGTGTCACACCCAGATTGAAGATCATGAAAAAGTCGAGATCAATCACTGGCGCTGCCTTAACGACAGCATGTGGAGCCAGGTGCCGGCGGTGCAGGTTATGGCCTGGCGTATGCTTTCGCGGTTGAGCAGCGAAGGCTGGCCCCGGGACCTGCTCGATATGCTCTACCTCGATGAGGCCACCCTGGCCTGGGCCCAAGCCACCGGCGAAGGAGAGAGCGTTGCGGCAACAGTCAAACATGTGGACGGCAACGGCGCAATACTTGAGGCGGGCGACACCGTAACCCTGATCAAGGATCTCAATGTGAAAGGGGCCAACTTCACGGCCAAGCGGGGCACCGTTATCCGCGGCATTTCCCTGGTGGCGGATAACCCCGAGCAGATCGAGGGGCGGGCCAATGGCCAGCAGATCGTAATCCTTACCAAGTTTGTCAAAAAATCGAGCTGATCGATTTCACCCGGGGCTCAATAAACCCTTTCTTGATTAACGCCGGGTTGCAGCCGGCGGGAAGAAAGTCAGCTGGGAGCGGCTTTAGCCGCGAAAAATAGTTGACCAGCCGCCATAATTCCCGGGTCTGGCTGATCAATACCGGCTGGACCGGCGGGCCCCTACGGCACCGGCAAACCTCAGGCCAGCACCGCCAGGGCCGCCTGGTAATCTGGCTCCTGGGCGATCTCGGGAACCAGTTCCCGGTAGGCAACCCTGCCGTCTTCGCCAAGCACCAGGATGGCCCGGGCCATCAGCCCGGCCAGCGGGCCGGTGACAATACGCACCCCGTAATTATCGCCAAAGGCTCGCCCCCGCATTTCGGAGAGCGAAATAACATTATCAAGCCCCTCCGCCCCGCAGAACCGCGCCTGGGCAAAAGGCAGGTCCATGGAGATACAGAGACAGACCGCATTATCGAGCTGATTGACCTCGGCATTGAAACGGCGGACGCTGGTCGCGCAGACCGGGGTGTCGATACTGGGGAAGATATTCATGATCACCCGTTTGCCGCTAAAATCCGCCAGCCCGACATCGCTGAGATCTTTTTTAGTAAGGATAAAATCAGGAGCCATATCGCCAACCTGCGGCAATTCGCCCTTCGTATGAATCTCGGAGCCCTTAAAAGTAATTTTAGCCACACTCGCCTCACTTTAATTTTCTGGGGAGACAACCCATCGGTCCTGATCGGATAATCCTTTATTGAGCAGAACCGATGGCCAATCGCCTGGTTAACATCGCAAAAAAGATCGTCTTTGCTACTTCACCTTGATCTTTATTTCTTTTCGCTTGGAAGGTGAGGTCTTGGGCATGGTGATGGTGAGAATGCCCTTTTCAAACTTGGCCTCGATCTTGT
>DUZU01000055.1 GCA_013349285.1 Deltaproteobacteria bacterium
TTGCCGAGTCCAGGGGCAGGAAGATGTTGTCGGCCTGAATATCCAGTGTTACGCGGTGGGCTACCTGGAGGTGTGCTTGCATGATTTGTTGGCCGAGGCTATGGATGTAATCGCTAAAATCGATGTGGGCCAAGTCCTCGGAGCGGTATAATTTTTCATGGATCATGGCCATGCTGCGGACCCGATTCATACTGTCGATGACCAGGGCTTGAACCTCGGCGGAATCACTATTTTTGCCCTGCAGGTAGAGCAGGCTTGAGATGATCTGCATGTTGTTTTTGACCCGATGGTGGATCTCCTTGAGGAGAACCTCTTTTTCGGCCAGTGAATCCCGCAGCCTTTTTTCCGCCTTTTTGCGGGCGCTGATATCGCTGATAATACCCCACATATGTAAGGGGTTACCTTGGTCATCCCTGGCCAGAAAGACCCGCAGTTCGATGGGGATGGTTGCGCCGTCCTTGCGGATATACTCCTTTTCGTAAATATCTGAGTAGCCCCAGGCCAGGATTTGTTTTTCAACGATCTCGGACTCCATGGCGTGCCATTTGCTCGGAGTAAGCTGTTGGTAGGTAAGCGAACGGATTTCATCCTCGTTGTAGTCCAGCATATTCATGTAAGCGGCATTGAAATCGATGATCTCACCTTTCATGCTGACGCTGACATAGCCGTCGCTTAAGCTTTCCCGGAGCTGTCTGAAGTTTTTTTCCGCCGCGCGCAGGTCCGCCTCCGCCTGTTTGCGTTCGGAGATATCGAGAAAGGTGACAACCACGCCGATGGTCTTTTTTTCTTTGATGATCGGAAAAGACCAGTATTCGACGGCAAAGCAGGTGCCGTCGGCCCGCCAGAAGAATTCATCGTCCACATGGCAGCCTTTATCCGCGTGCAAGGCCTTTAGGACCGGGCATTGATTCTCTCTATACCTCTCACCGGCGGCAGTGGTATGGTGGATGAGGCCGTGCATGTTTTTGCCGATAATTTCACTTTCGTCATTAACGCCGATCATCCGCAGGCAGGCGGCATTTACCATGGTGCAGTTGCCCATTAGATCAAGGCTGTAGATGGCCTCGCTGGTTGAGTTGAGCAAAAGACGCATTTCTTCGTCTTTTTGCCGTAACAACGCATTGGCGGCTTCAAGTTCCAAGGTGTGTTCCTGGAGCGAGAGATAGATATTCTTGATGGTACTTTCATTAGTTAACAGCTTGCGGTTTTGTTGCTCAATTTCTGTAAGGATTGGGCGGCTGAATTTGAAAAAAAGAAAAATACCGATGCCGAAGACAAAGGCGGCAACTATTGCCGCCAGGAGGGCGGCCTTGATAAAGGGCGCTCTCATTTCCGCCAGATCGATCTTGACGACAATGCCGAGATCGAGAATGTCAACATGGTGGTAGGCGGCCAGTACCTTATGGCCTTGATAATCATCGGCAATGATCGTGCCGTTCTTGCCTTGTAGGGCAAAGCGCATGGGCATCGCCAGGTTGGAGTCCATCGGGACGGGCGGAATGGTCGAGATATCCTGGGTGCGGTGGCTTAATAGATAGACAATGTTGCCGTCAACCAAGTGGCCGACCAGGAATTCGCCGGTTTTGCCAAAGCCCTTGATCTGTTCATGGGCGTCTTTGAGTTGGGTAAAGGTTGCGCTCCATGCGCCGCCGGGTAAGGCCTTCCTGCTGTATTGCCGGTCGAAGCGGGCAACTGCTTCAAGCAGTCTGGCCTGGCTGGCCGCCGTTAAGAAAAATCTGCCCTTGGCCTCTTCAAAAGCGGAATGGTACAACAGGGTGACGACGGCGGCACCGACTGCAATGGCAACGCCGGTCATAACCGCTACCAGGAAAAGGAAATTTTTTCTGCCCGCGGATTCAAGTTTTTCCATAGGTTATTCTTTGGGAAGTTTTTTTTATTTTTGTGATGTAAGCACCTGTTAATAGCGGATAACCGTTATTTTTTTTACCATTGAGCTGAACTGCTATTGGCGGGCCGAGATTTATTTGTCTTTATTGTTGTAAAGGTCGATGTTTGGATAAAGTTTTTGGGCACAATCAGGGCAGATGCCGTGGCTGAAAACCGCCTCTGAGTGATCTCGTATGTAGCTTTCGATTTGGCTCCAGTAGCCTTTGTCATCTCTGATTTTTTTGCAGGCGGCGCAAATGGGTAGAAAACCGCTCAAGGTTTTTACTTTGGCCAGAGCCTCCTTGAGTTCGGTAATCAGCTTTTCGCGTTCTGTCGCCATTTTTTCAAGGTGGAGACGGTGTTCGCGGAGTTTTTTTTTCATGGCCGCTTTGTAAAGGGCCATTTCAATGGTGGAGGGGAGTAACCTTTCTTCAAAGGGCTTGAGGAGATAACCGAACGGCTCACTGATTTTTGCCCGCTGGAAAGTGATGTTGTCGGTATTGGCGGTAAGGTAAATGATTGGAATATCGTTGTGCTCTTTGATTTTGGCGGCGGCCTCGATTCCGTCCATCTCGCCCTTTAGGCTGATGTCCATCATTACCAGGTTTGGTTGGAATTTTGCCGCAGCCTCAATCGCTTGTTGGCCGGTCTGTGCCACCATGGGAACCTGGTAGCCAAGGTTTTCAAGTCTGGTTTTGATTTCCATGCCGATGATGCTTTCATCTTCGACAACCAGAATTTTTGAGGGGAAAGTGTTTTCTGTCATAACAATTATCCCAGAAAAGATTGCTTGTTGCCTGTATAGACACCAAGCCGTCCGGAGAAGGCCTGTTCAGGGGAAAGAACAGTGAAAACATCCCTATCTTGATTAGCCTCAATTTCTTTTTGTTACAAAAAAACGCCAGTAGCCGTTGTAAGAAAAGAAACGAGGCTGGTGTAACTTATCTTCTTATTTTTTTGTATCATAAATAGATTGAGTTCATCTATTTATTTGTTATGTTTTGCAGGGATGATTTGTTTTTCTTGTGGGTTATGCAGGTTTTTTTTTCGGTAACTTAAGGCGGGATGAAAGCGGGGTGGGAGATGAATTTGACTGGCTCATAAGTTTTGCCGGTCAAGGTAAAGATAGTATCTTTATGGCCGTTATTTTGTCAGTTATTCATATGGGGGGATGAAAACGAATTGGTGGCCTTGTTCTTCTTGGACTTGTTTGAGGAAATCACAATTGATGCAATCAATAATTTTTTGCGCAAAGGAGCCTTGGGGCTTGTCGCCGCAGTAAGTGCCGGCGATCGCCCAGCAAAATCTTCCTGAATTGGTCCCCATGTTAAAGCCATTATATCTGCCTGGCCGAGCGGCTGGGCAGACTCCGTTTTCGGCAACTTTGTTGCCGCCGGGTTGACGTTCACAGCCCATTGCTTCCCAGCAATTTTTTCTGTTAATAGATGTATGGTTCATCTGTATGTATTCAATTTAGCAGCTCGATGTATTACTGTTGTTAGTTTCTAGTTAGGCGAATTAATCTTATACTATAAGAAAGATACCCGAGCGATGGGAGAGAATGCAAGATAAAAAAATCAAAAGTTTGTCAGGTTGTAGCGTTGGTAAGCGGTAGACCGGCTGTTATTTTTTTTTGAATAAGAGTTGTTGGTGATGGCCGGCAGCTGATTGAGTGGTTAGCTAAGGCGGAAGGTTGGCTATGCTCTACATGTTTTCAATTATTCTGCCCGACTTGCAGCCGATAAAAAAAAATCTGCAAGTCAGGCGTTATAAAAAACAGCCTTATTAAACATTGAACCGGAAGTTCATGCAGTCGCCGTCCTGCACGACGTACTCTTTACCCTCAAGCCGCAATTTGCCTTTTTCCTTGGCGCCTACTTCGCCGCCGCACGCGACAAAGTCATCATAGGCAATTACTTCGGCTCGGATAAAGCCCCGCTCGAAATCAGTATGGATTACCCCGGCCGCTTGGGGCGCTTTGGTGCCGCGCCGGATGGTCCAGGCTCGGGTTTCCTTTTCCCCCACGGTGAAATAGTTGATCAGGCCGAGCAGATCATAACCTGCCTTGATCAACCGGTTAAGGCCTGGTTCCTCAAGGCCCATGTCGGCTAGAAAATCCTGCCGCTCTTCAGGGCTTAGGCCGCTCAGCTCCTCTTCAATTGCCCCGGAAATCATCACCACCGATGCATTTTCCGCTTTGGCCGCCTCGGTGAGTTGGTCAACCCATTGGTTACCGGTGACGATATCCTCTTCGCTGACATTGGCCACATAGAGAACCGGCTTGGCGGTAAGCAGACAGAGTTCCTTCATCAGAGCTTTGCCGGTGTCGTCAAGTTCGAGCAGGCGGGCCGGTTTGCCGTCATTAAGCAGGGCATGCATCTGCTCAAGGATAACGAGCTGGGCCTTGTAGACCTTATCCCCTGATTTGGCCTGGGACGCGGTTTTACTGAGGCGTTTGCTAACGGTTTCCAGGTCGGCCAGGATCAGTTCGGTGTTGATGACTTCCCGGTCGCGGACCGGATCGATGCTGCCGTCGACATGGACAATGTTGCTGTCTTCAAAGCAGCGCACCACATGGGCGATGGCGTCAACCTGGCGAATGTGCCCTAAAAATTGATTGCCGAGACCCTCGCCCTTGCTGGCTCCGCTGACCAGGCCGGCAATATCGACAAACTCCATCTGGGCGTAAACCTCGTTTTTGGTTTTGGCCATTTTCGAAAGCACATCAAGGCGTTTGTCCGGCACCGGCACCATGCCGACATTGGGTTCTATGGTACAGAAGGGATAATTGGCCGATTCGATTTGAGCCGATGTCATGGCATTGAAGATTGTTGACTTGCCGACATTAGGCATGCCGACGATACCGCAGCGGAAACCCATTGCTTTGTTCCTCGTGGTAGATGTAATTACATAAAAAAAAGGCCATCCGCATGATGACCGGCGCAAAAAAATTGCTCCATTTATAATGACTTCTTTGCAATGGGGCAAGGGTTGTTTACAATCAGGCAGTAAATTTAATGAGTTGAGTGTGGTTAAAAAAGAGTAGGGCCATGGATTCTTTAAAAAAAATAATCAAGATTGATAACCTGCTCAAAGAACTTTTCCGCAAGAAGCAATGGGAGGAGAAACTCGGGCTGCATTCTGTTTTTGAGAACTGGCCGCAGTTGGTCGGCGAAGGGATCGCCTCCCGTTCCCGGCCGCACCTTATCAGGGGCACGGTGTTATGGGTTAATGTCTCCGATTCGGTCTGGATGCAGCAGCTGCATCTGCAAAAGATGGAGTTGCTTGATAAAATCAACCGGAATATGCCGGGGAAGGGCGAGATCACTGATATTCGTTTTCTGCTTAATGTCGATGCCGGGCAACAACCCGAGCCTGATAACCACCCGGCAAAACAGGTTGAGTTGCGCCCGATTGATCCCGATCAATTAAAGTCTTTTCAGCGGCTCATTACTTCAATAACCGATGATGAGATGAAAGGCAGGTTGCTGCGCCTCTGGACCAAAAACCACCAACGGTCTGTTCCCTTAGAAGATAACAGTAAATAAGTCCTGGGCGTTTATGCGTCGTTGTGCCCTTTCACCAGCCGAATAAGCTTGTGGACGTATTCGTTGAGCTGCTGAGACTGGTATTCCATGTCTGCCGCCACCTGTAAATCCCCATCCGCATCGGCGGCATTTTGCTGGGTGACTTCGTCAAGATCATGGATTGCTTTGGAAACCTGCCCGATGCCGGTGGACTGTTCCCTGGAGGCGGTGGTGATTTCACCGAGAATGGTTGCTGTTTTCTGGGTCTGTTCCGCGGCCTTTTTGAAGGATTCATCTGTGAGTTGCATGAGTTTTACTCCTTTGGCTACATGATTGTTAGTCCCCTCTAACAGTTGGCTGGTGTCCTTTGCTGCTCCGGCGGCTCGCATGGCAAGGTTGCGGACCTCGTCGGCCACCACGGCAAAACCTGCCCCGGCCTCACCGGCCCGGGCGGCCTCGACCGCGGCGTTCAAGGCCAGCAAGTTGGTTTGAAACGCTATCTCGTCAATGGTTTTAATGATCTTGGTCGTTTCCTCGTTGGCGGCGGAGATGTCTTTCATGGCAATATTGAGTTGATCCATGGCCTTGTTGGCATCGAGCATAACTTGATTGGTTTCATTCATCAGATCGTTGGCCTTGGATGCATTTTCGGCATTTTGGTTGGTCATGGATGATATTTCTTCAAGGGAGGCGCTGGTTTCTTCAAGGGAGGCCGCTTGTTGCGATGCGTGATCCGCCAGGGATTTACTGGAGCTTGACGCCCGGGTGGATACCGATTCCACCATGTCGGCGCTGGCGGAAAGGTCGGTGATAATGTTGTTGATCGGGTTACTGACGGTTTTTTGCATGACAAGATAGATTATGGCGCTGGTGGCCAGCATCAGAAAGAGGCAGCCGATTGCCATAATGGTCAGCAATTTTGTAATTATTTTGTTGAGATTACTCATGTCGTAAGTAAGGGAAAGGCTGCCGCCTATTTCTCCCTTTTTCCAGTCAAGGTGACAGCGGATACAGTCGTTGACGATGATCTGCGGTGCAACAATGCGGATAACGTCAGAGGAAACTTCCTCAATCGGTATTTTGTTTAAGGCGAGTTTTTTTTGCAGGTCCGGGGCGAGGCTTTTGTCCGTATTTTGTTTGCCGGACGACGACATGTTGAGGTTGCCGGCCTGATCATACAATGACGCGTCAATAACCCCTTTGATATTTTTCTGGTTGAGCAAAAGTTTCTGGAAGTTTTTCATCTGCCCCCGCTCAAGCGAGCCTTTTACTCCCTCCTCAAAAGAGTTGAACAAGGCATGCACGGATTCCAGGTAGGTGGTGCTCATCTTATTTTTTACAAACCAGCTCAGCGAAATGGTCCCGGCGAGCAGGATTATGGAGAGCACCGCCAGTACGGCAATCATTACTCTTGGGGTAACGGCAAATTTGGCAAAGGTATTCCTTACCATTGATAAACTCCCTTGTTAGACTGTTTTTTCCCGAACTTCATTGAGACGGTATAATGGGATGTTTTTTTTGCGTGCGAAATTAGGTGATGCGCAGCCGATGCAGGGGGCATTGCTGTCAATGCACCAGGTGCGGCCGCCGTTCCACCAGCGGGTAGGGCAGTCGGCATTGGTGTCCGGCCCCAGGCAGCCAAGCTTAAACAGGCAGCCTTTATCACTAAGCCTCTTGGCAAATATCTCCTGCTGAAAGTCGTGGTAGCGGGGGCAAAGTTCATGGACCTTGCGCTCAAAGAACATTTTCGGCGAATCATTCACCAGTTCCGGTACGCCGACTTTGACCAGGTGAATAATGGTATGCCATACCCAGTCGGGGTGGACCGAGCAGCCCCGGATATTGACCACCAGTTTTTCAATGTTTCTTTTATGGTAAAATTCTTTGAGGCCGATTGCGCCGGTAAGGTTGCCCTCGGCGGCGGGGATGCCGCCGTCGCAGGCACAGGCGCCTATGGCCACCGCGCCGCTCATGGTTTTTGCCGCCGCTTCCAGATATTGGGCAAAGGTTTTATCGCCGATCCGGCAGGCTTCCGGCATTTTTTCGGGAATGGCTCCTTCAACCGCCAGAAAGTATTCTCCGGCCTGACCGGAGATATATTTATCGATAAGTTGCTGAGCCTTGCGGCCCGAGATGGCGGAAAGGTCGGCATGAAAAGCAAGCTGTGAGTAATCGGTGATCAGGGTCAGCGGCGACGGGGAGTCAGCCTGGAGCAGGGAGACCGAGCAACCGGTGCAGGAAAGGCCCTGGAGATAGATAAGCTTAGGAACTGCGGCCGGGTCAATTTTTTTAAGCGCCGCCGCAACCGGTGCCGGCAGGCCGGTTATGCCGAAGGTGGCGCTCAGGGTCGCTGCAAGTTTTAAAAAATCTCGTCTGTTCAGCATGACTTCTCCACAAGCAAGCTTGTTGTTAATGTACCGCGCAGGCAATACAGGGATCGAACGAATGGACAATTCGGACCGATTCAATCTGTTCTTCCGGTGTTTGCACCTTGGTGCCGATCAGGGCCGATTCCATGGCGCCGGGTTGGCCATTGTCGTCCCGGGGGGATCCGTTCCAGGTGGTGGGAACCACGCATTCATATTTGGCGATTTTATGATTTTCGACCCGGATATAATGGAGCAGGCCGCCGCGGGAGGCTTCGGTCATGCCGAAACCTTCACAGGAATTGGGGATAACGATATCCGCCATGGTCGGGCCGCCATGGTCCAGCCGTTCGGTTTCTTCGAGCAGAAAGTCGGCAATGACCGCAGCGTTGATGGCCCGAGACAGGTGGCGTCCCAGCACCGAATTCAGGTTGGCCGGGGTAATTTTGGCCAGCCCGGCAAAGTGATTGACCAGTTGAGTGACCACCGGGTTATTGCCTTGATGATAATCGATCATGATCCTGGCGGCCGGCCCGACTTCCACCATGCGCCCGCCATAGCGTGGAGCCTTGGTCCAGGAGTATGCGCCGTTTTTATGGGGGGCGGGAATCGTGGCTGAATCTTTAAGGTGCAGGTTGCTCGATGAAGAATATTTTGAGAATTTGGTATCCTGGGTGATCTGGTTCAAGTCCACCGGTGAGACTTGGCCGTCGAACATTACGCCCGGGGCCAAAAGACGTTTGCTGTTAAGGGCCGAGGAGAGAGGCAGCAGACCATAGGAAAGAAATCCGCCCTTGCTCGCCCCTATTTTCCAGTATTCGGGAAAAGCGGTGGCGACCGCTACGATATCCGGGATGTATTTGTCGTGGATAAAATGTTTTACTTCCCGGATCAGGGACTGGTAGGCGGCAATGTGATCAATGCGGGCGTTCTGGGTGCAACCGCCGGGGAAAATGCCGGTTGAGTGTGGAAATTTGCCGCCGAAAATTGCTGCGGCCTGGTTGGCCTTCTTCTGGATTTCCATGGCCTCGATGTAATGCTTGAGAGCGCCGATGTTGATATCTTTATCCTTTATATATTGCCCTGATAGTCTCGGCAGAAAAGGGGCGGCCGGGAATTCCTTGTTGCGGTCCAACTCCGCGGTCACCCATTGTTTTACCTTGATCAGGTCTTGATCCTTGCCGGTGTATTGCAGGATAGCGGTAACGTCGACAAAGTCGAGGGCGGAAAGCTGATAGAACTGCAGCAGATAATCATACAGATGATTGGCGCCCTGGATCAGGTTGTGCATGATTCTGCCGTTAGGTGGAACCTGTAGTTTGTAGGCATTTTCCTGGGCATAGGACGAGGCGATGGCATGGGCATAGGGGCAGACCCCGCAGATTCTTTGGGTGATCTGTTGGGCGTCAAGAGGGTCCCGCCCCTGGAGAATTACTTCAAAGCCACGAAACATTTCCGATACACATTGGGCATCGGTTACGATTCCGTTTTCAACAGTGGTATGTACGTTAAGATGGCCTTCGATACGAGTTACCGGGCCAAGATCAATTTTCATGTATTTCTCCGGTCAGAGATTTTGGTGGTGACTAAAAAAACTCGATTAAAAGACCTTGATCATACTTTTCCCATATTAAGTGGAGGGAGCGTTTATGGTGATTATTTATATGATCGTTTCAATAATAACGTTAAGTCAAGGGAAAAAATAAGTGTGTATGCTGGGTTGATAAAGGATAACTTTAGTCTTGGTCGAGGAGAAAATGTTTTGTGATTGCCGTCAGGCAGAGTATTATTCGGTAAATGTAAGGCTACTTGATATCGTTTGCTTTATCATCCTCATAATTAACAGCTGTTGAGCCCATGAATCTTATCCCGGTAAAAACAAAAATATTGCTTGTCGAGGATGAGCTTGTCCAGCGCCGGATGCTGCAGCTAAAGCTTGAGAAAAAAGGATATGAAGTTTATCAGGCGGAGGATGGGAAGCAAGGTTTGCAGGTCTGTCTGGACAATCCCGGTATCCGATTGGTGGTTACCGACCTGATGATGCCGGTTATGGACGGCTTTGAATTAATTGAAGCCATCCGCAGGCATGAGTCGCGTTACACCTATATCGTAGCCTTAACTGCCTTGGAGGATAAGGCCTCCATCCTGCGCGCCCTCTCCCTGGGCGCCGATGATTTTATTTCCAAGCCCTATTCTCTTGATGAGTTGAATTTGCGGATTGCCGGCGGGATGCGACTTCTTAAGCTTGAGAGTCAGGACGAACTGGTTTTTTCATTGACCAAGCTGGCCGCCTATCGGAGTGGGGAAACCGGTTCCCATCTGCATCGGGTTCGGGAATATTGCCTGCTGCTCTGTAATGATCTGGTTAAAAGCCACCCTGAGCTTGGTTTGACCAGAAGTCTGGCCGAGGAAATCGCCAAGGTCAGTCCACTCCACGATATCGGCAAGGTGGCAATCCCCGATAGTATCCTGCATAAGCCCGGCAAGTTGACCAAGGAAGAGTCAGACCTCATGAAAACCCATGCCACCATCGGCGGCAATCTTCTGCAAGAGATTTATGCTGAAGCCGGTTCGCCATATCTGCAACTGGCTTATGAGGTCGCCATGTATCATCACGAGAAATGGGATGGGTCCGGGTATCCTTCAGGGTTGGCGGGGGATAAGATTCCTTTGGCGGCCAGGGTTATGTCGTTCGCGGATGTTTTTGATGCCTTGATTTCAAGGCGTTGTTACAAGGAATCCGTTTCTTTTGAGCAAACAAAGTTTGTGCTTGCCAAGGAAAAGGGTCTCCATTTTGATCCCTTGATTGTTGAGGCCTTTTTTCGCCATGAACGGGAATGGCTTGAGGTCGTTGACAGGTACAGTGAGGATTTACTCGATCTTGATGAGAGTGGCATAATTGCTGCCGGTAATATTTAGAGTTTTACTTCGTTGCGTGGGGGTAATTTTCCAGGCTTCTTATGCTGAGATAGCGGTCAAGATATTCGTGATCTGTGCCCTGAAGACAGAATTGGACCCCGAGTTCTGTTTCTCCTTTCTTGTTTTTCGTCAGCCGCTTTACCACTGCTTCGCCTGCCGTCACATTTTCTTCATAGTCCCCGAATCGCAGTCTTAGGCTCATGCTTAATGGGCTTAGGATGTCACCCTGCTTAATGTGCTGAGAGAAATTGCCGGTCAGTTTTGCGCCTTCCCGGCTGATGTTTTCAATTATGCCGTTGTTCAAGTATTGGCTGCCCTTGCGGGTGAAGGTGGCTTTGCAATTGTTGGCGGTTGCAATGCGAGGGTGTCGTCGACGTTGGAATTGAATGATTTCTCCCGGGATTTCCGTTACGAGTTTATCGGCGCTGTCATCGTGGAGTTTAATGTAAAAGCCGCGCATGGCATTTCCGGGCGGTTGGTATAAAAACAAGGCGGAGCCTTGGGGGGCTTGAAACGGTTTTTCTTTGGTTAGTTCCAATAGTTTTTTATTTTCTATGCTGTGGATTTGTGAAGCGGTTGTGGAATTGGGGGGGGAGCCCTTCTGATAAAGAATGAGTCGGGCGGCGGTTGATACAAGTCCGGAAAGCTCGTCAAATATTAGTTGGGTGTCGGCTGTCCAGATTTTTTTCATTGGCTCACTGATTAGTTATAGGTGGTTATCTGTTTTCGTTTGTCTCATTGCTGTTAACTGGTCTTTTGCTATGTTGAGCCGTTGCGGATGTAGCGGTTTATGTTAAATCGCAATTCGGCATTTGCTGTTTTGCGTTGTGATTTAATATTTTACTAAAATGTCTTTTCGGTGTCAATGAGCAGGGTGACCGGGCCATTGTTGATCAGGGTCACATCCATCATGGCCTGAAATTCGCCGGTTGCCGTGGTAACCCCCCTTTTTTTGATTTCTTCGACAAAGTTGAGATAGAGCTGCTTGGCTTTTTCCGGCGGGGCCGCTGCTGAGTAAGAGGGGCGTCTTCCCTTGCGGCAGTCGCCGAACAGGGTGAACTGTGAAACCACCAGCATCTCTCCCCCTGTTTCCAGCAAGGAGTGGTTCATCAGGCCGTTGTCGTCTTCAAAAACCCGTAGATTGCAAATCTTGTCGGCAAGCAACGAGGCCTCTTGGGCTGTGTCCTGTTTGCCGACGCCAAGCAGGACCAGCAGGCCTTGCCCTATTTCTCCGCAGATCTTATCCTCAACCTTAACCGAGCCCTTGCTGACCCGCTGAATTACTGCCCGCATTGTTGTATATCCTGGTGAATGGTTATTGGCAAAAATCGGGGTGGTCAACGCCCGCCCGGCGACAGGTTGCCCAGAATAAATTGGAGGATGGCGGTTGCGGTGATGGCGGCCGTTTCCGCTCGGAGTACCCGGGTGCCCATGGATACCGGAATAAAGCCGGCTTTGCGGGCGTTATCAATTTCGACATTGCTGAAGCCGCCTTCCGGGCCGATGACAATCATCACGGACGTTAAAGGTTGCTGCTGTTTGGCGAAGAGGCCAGTCAGGCTTTGTTCCGACTCTTTTTCCCAGAAGATTAGTTTCAAGTCGCATGGCGGGTGGTCGGCAAGAAGCTCTTCGAAATTGATGACGGGATAAATCCGGGGCAGTCCGGCCCGGTTGCATTGTTTGCACGCCTCCATCGTGATTCGTTGCCAGCGGTCTATTTTCTTATCCTGCTGACTTTTATTGGCCCCGTGCTCGGATAAAAAAGGATGGATTGATTCTATGCCGAGCTCGGTGGCTTTTTGGGCGACAAGTTCCATCTTTTGTCCTTTCAGGACGGATTGGCCGAGGTGAAGGGCTACCGGGGTCGGTTGGTCCCGGCTTTTTTCGATAATGGTCGTGAGGATGTCTTTTTTGGAAATCTTGTCAATGCGGGCCGAGAATCTGTTGCCGCTGCCGTCAAACAAGGTGATCAGCTCGCCTGGCGCAAGGCGCAGGACAGAGCGCAGGTGATGGGCTTCCGGCCCGGTGAGGATCGCGCTGTTACCTGTAAAGCAGGCGGGATCAATAAAGAAGCGATGTGCAGTCATTGGTGTCTTGTATGTTAGTTGTTGCTGAAGAACAGCGAACTCCATTCGCCGTCATAGCGTATTTCTTCCAGGTTGAGGCCAAGAAGTTGGTACCTGGCGCCGATATTGTCCGTCTGTTCACCGGCCAGGATGCCGGCCAGGATAAGTTTACCCTTGGGCGCCATGACCCTATATAAAGATGGCGCCAGTTCAATCAGGGTGTCATGGATGATATTGGCGATCACCAGTTCGTATTGGCCGGGGAGCTGGTCAAGGGGGGTGCTGCCGGCTTCAATTTTGTGGTCAAGATTGTTGAGCGCGATATTTTCTCCGGCAACGGTAACCGCATCCTCGTCATTATCAATGGCGGTTGCCCGCGCTGCACCGAAAAGAACGGCGGCCATGGCCAGGATTCCGGTGCCGGTGCCCACATCCAAAACCGAGATAGCTCCGGTCGGATTGCCGGCAAAATAGTTTTCAATGAATTCAAGGGCCAGTTTGGTGCTGGCATGGTGGCCGGTGCCGAAGGCCATGCCCGGGTCCATCTCGATAATTTTTTCAGCAGCGGTAGGCGTGTACGGTTCCCAGGTAGGCTTGATAACCAGTGATGATGTGATATGGAAGGGCTTAAAGTGTTTTTTCCAGGTGATGTTCCAGTCCTGATCCGGGATAATTTCCGTGCTGATGGTTGGTTGCTTGTGGTTGGGCAATATTTGTAAGAGCTGGTCGAGAAATTGAGCAAGCTCTTTATTCTTATGCGGCCAGGTCTGATCGTTCGGGATGTAGCCGATGATTTGTTCCAATGGCGCGGCCGATGTTGCGGGCATGGATATCTGTTCAATCCCGCCTTCGACGATATCGCCCAAAAAGCCGGCAATGGGGTCGGCAAGTTCTTCGTCTGCTTCAATAATGATCTTGCGCCAGGTTTTAAGTAAATTTTCATCTTGATGTTTATGAGACATTAAAGGATTATCCTCTTTTATATTGATGGGCCTATTAATATGTTATCTTGTGTGGATGTAATGTACTGGATGCATGGAGTGCGGGCAAGCTGTTGTTGTGGGGTGTTTTGTTTTTAGCCCTGGTGGATATAACTTAATCAGGACCATGTTAATGGACGAAAAAAGACTTGAAGATTTGCTTGTCAAGGTAAGCAAGGGGCAGTGCAATGTAGGGGAGGCCTTGGCCGCGCTTAAGCATTTTCCCGGAGAGATGTTGAGCTGCGCCCATGTTGATCATCATCGGCGGTTGCGCACCGGGATGCCGGAGGTGGTTTTTGGGGAGAATAAGAGCGCCGAGCAGATGATTGATATTCTTCAAGGTCTCATGCGGCAATCTGAAGTGGTGATGGCGACCAGGGTGGACAGGGCGAAGGCTGCCATCATATGTGAAAAGCTTGAAGGTCTCGAATACCATGATAGTGCAAGGATGCTTACTTCCGGGTTTGCCGGTTCGGTGGCAGCAAAGTATCAAGGGTTGATTGTTGTAGTCTCCGCCGGCACTTCGGATATTCCTGTAGCCGACGAGGCCGCGGTAACGGCTCGGTGTCTTGGGCACCGGGTGCATAAGTTATATGATGTGGGGGTTGCCGGTATCCATCGATTGCTGGGGCAGCGTGATATTCTTGAGCAGGCAACGGTGCTTATTGTTGTGGCCGGTATGGAGGGGGCGTTGCCCAGTGTGGTGGGGGGGCTGGTTGATAAGCCGATTATCGCGGTGCCCACGAGTGTCGGCTATGGTACCGGGATTGGTGGGATAGCGGCGCTGTTGGGGATGCTGAACAGCTGCGCGCCGGGCTTGTCGGTGGTTAATATTGATAACGGATTCGGGGCTGGTTGTGCGGCTGCCGCGATCAACAGGCAAGTTGGATAAGTTGTATTGTTTGATAGGTTGAAAATATCTTTTAAAAAAGAAAATATAGCTGTTGACAAGGTGGTCCAGTTCGGCTATTTTGCCGCTCGAAATGACGAGGCGGGTTGAGCAAAACCTGAAAAAATGTCGATAAAAAAATGTTGACATTGAAACCTGCTTCGGTTAGTATCTTTTTCTTCCGCACCAAGTTGTGCGGCTGCCGGTTCTTCCGGTGTACAGCGATCATTGAAAACTGAATAGTGAACAAAATTAAGAAGAGCAAAGTCCAACTCGAAAGAGTTGGCAGTAAGTCAGAAGTAAATTTTGAGAGTATCAACTCTTTGTTTAAGAACGGATTTTCGGATCTGTTTAGATATTAAACTGGAGAGTTTGATCCTGGCTCAGATTGAACGCTGGCGGCGTGCTTAACACATGCAAGTCGAACGAGAAAGTTCCCTTCGGGGGGT
>DUZU01000056.1 GCA_013349285.1 Deltaproteobacteria bacterium
TTTGAGCCGCCCCTTATCAAGGGCAGGACGGACCAGAAGAGAAAGCAAAAAAGCACCGTGGCCAAATGGCAACGGTGCTTTTTTTAAAATTATCGGCAAACTACATCAAGTATCTTTGGTCCTATGACAATAGAAGCAACCTGTAGTCTGATCGCCGGCATAACCATGGGCCGTCATGGTCGTATAATCCCAGCGCAACATATCGGAATAGTTACTGCCGTGGGCTCGGTGACAGGAGAGACACATAACCATATCGCCAAGTTGAACAACCCCGGCATCATAGCTTGCCAGATTCGGCTTGGCCACCGGTACATCCGGGTTATAATCAACTCCTAACACCTGGGCATACTCACCCTTGTTGGGAATGGCAAAATCGGCAGGATGACGAAGCCAGGGGCTGCCCATCCCATCAGTGGCCGCGCTATTATCAAAGCCCAAGGCATTTTCATCAGCCCCCGCGGTATTGGCATGAAAAAGGCCATGACAACCGGCACAAAAACGGCTCATTGCCTCAACGTCTTCATAAAGGGCTGTCCCACCCCGGTATACATTATGATCGGTTGCTGATTTCGTGTACTCCCAATCGGTGTCCTCAATGCCGACAACACTACCGCCGCCGAGAGTAATATCATGGTTACCCAAAAACCGGTACCAACCGCTTGCCGCATTTTCAGGCGTACCAGGGGCCGGATCAACACCATGATGCTTTACCCGGTTATGACAACCCTTGCAGCCACCTTCACGTCCACCGGTCAACACCACTGCCAGAGAATTATGACAGCTATTGCTGGCGCAACCAATCCTTTCCCCATTGTATTTACCACCCGGAGCATATGCTATTTTACTATCAGGATTAGCAATTCCCAAAACATTATGGCCCTTGGAATCATCACCAGGCACCAGTGCAAAATTGCCACCAGCCAAAGGCTTATCAGGATAACCGCCGGTGTTATAAACAATAGGAATGACCGAAGATCCGACTCTGAGGATGGTTTCCGTGCCGGCGTTGGAATGGCAACCGACACAATCGGTAACCAGCAATTGCCGCTGCACCCCGCTGCCGCTGCCTCCGGTAATAGTGCCGTTAACCCATTTAGCACCATCAACAGACACCAGAGATGAGTTATTCTGACTGTTGTGCATGGTATGACAATTGGAACACTGACCGCTTACGGCGGCAATTACCGATGACACCCCGCCCAATAAAAAAAGCGCCAGCACGCCACACAAACCAATAATCCTATGCTTCCCCATGCCTGCCCCTCATTGTGATCCTAACTAATGCTTACTTCCCCAAAAAGAAAGCATTCTTTACAACTATTACTATTTATTACGCATTTAAAACAGCAAGTCAAGCGTTACTTGAAATTACAACATACAACAAAAGAATAACCGGTTCTTCCCAAAAAGACGTTTTTTCATACTCGCTATCAACTCGCGTAAAAGCTTAGACATGGTTAGGGCGTAAGGCATGCCATGACCATGACGATAACATCGTTAAAATAACAACAAAAACAATACTTTCTAGCCTTGCCTTTTCTTGTGGGCAAAAGCCTTATCAACCAAGGCATCAGCCCACTGCGGGGTACCAAGGGCATGGACATGGGTATAAAGGGCCAGAACATTTTTATAAATAAGCCCGTCACGCCCATTGATAAAGCCAACCCCCCGCTGCATCGCAAAGGCGAGATTGTTATCGGTTCCCTGCCAACTTAAAATTTTGCTGTAGCGAAACTCATGCCCCTTCAACTCCGCCGCGACCGGATAGTAAGGGTTTTCCCGATCAGCGACGAGCATGGTATATCCATGGGCCTGGGGTTTTTTCATCAAGCCGAACCGGACCGGAAAGATGCCGACCAGCGGGAAAACATCCCCATCCAACACCATGCTCTCGCCAAGATAAATAAGGCCGCCGCATTCCGCGTAGATGGGCAGACCGGCTTCTGCCGCCATTTTTATCGAATTACGAAATGAAAGATTACCGGATAATTCCCGGGCACTGGTTTCGGGAAACCCGCCGCCGATGTAGAGCCCGTCAAGCTCTGGCAATTCCGAATCCTTTAAGGCATTGATTTCAACCAGTTCGGCGCCCCTCCGCTCCAGGGCCTCGATATTATCCGCATAATAAAATTGAAAAGCGGCATCCCTAAGAATACCGATCCGAACCTTACTCTCAACCTTTTCTTCTTCTGACTCAAGGTACCGGGGAGCACTTGTCAGCGCCCCCATCCCCGCGGCAATAGCGGTAAGATCCAGTGATTGTTCCGCCTTTTCAGCCAGAGCCCGCACCGCCTCTCCGGCTGCGGCATGCTCTTGACAGGGGGTGACCCCTAGATGGCGCTGGGGGAAAACATCCTGCCGCGATCGCCTTACCGCACCCAACACCGGAATGCCGGTATAGAGCTCCACCGCTTCCCGCACGACCTTCTCATGACGGGTCGTGCCGACTCGATTCAAAATAACCCCGACAATCCGGACCTCGGGATCGAGATGTTTACACCCCAAAACCATGGCCGCCACCGTCCTGGTGGTTTTCGTGCAATCGACGACCAGCAAGACGGGAAGATCCAGGCTCTTGGCAAGCTCGGCCGTGCTATAGCTGCCCTTGGCATCGACTCCGTCATACAGGCCGCGATTACCCTCAACAACGGCAAAGTCAAAATCACGACAGTGCCTGCAGAAAGAAGAGACAATCGCCTCAGGCTCCATCAAATAAGGATCAAGATTGTAACAGGGAGAACCGGCAGCAAGGGAGAGCCAACCGGCATCGATATAATCAGGCCCCTTTTTGAAAGAAACAACCCTCGCTCCGCGACCGGCCAGGGCGGCAACCAGACCCACGGCAACCACACTTTTACCGGAACCGCCGCCAAGGCCCGCAACAACGATGCCTTTTATCTCTTTACGTTTTTTTTCAGCCATATTTCCGCCGCCAACCGCCCTAATTTAACTCGTAACACAACCATTCGCACACAACAAAACATCTCGATGATAACCTGTCAAGAATTTGCAAATGCAATCGATTACCATTTCGACCTGCCGCCCCCATTTTTCGACAGGCCCGGTGTTTCACCGGCAACCAAACTAAAATTACATCGATTTTTTAAATCTTTATCAACTTTTTCCCATATGGTATGTTTGCCTCCTTGAAATCAAAAAGCAACATGCTTATATATATTCGAACTTAAGCAAAAAGTTTTACCCCAACTGTTCACCAAACCAATAAACCAATCCGTCAACCATCAGTACCACGCGGATTTACTCATTTAAACAAACCAGCCAAAGAGGACATCATAATGTCTGAACAAAACCTCGTAGAAGATTTAAACAAGGTCATAGATGAGCTTGAAGAAAAATGCAGCCAGTACCCGGATAACATCATGGCCCATCATCATTTGGCTCTTGTTTATCGCAAAGCGGGACGAATCGATGACGCCATCAGGAAACTTGAAGAGTGCCTTAAACTTGACACCCAATCAGTGGAAGCCAACATCAATCTAGGCGGCATTTATTTTGAAAAAGGCAATCTCGACAAGGCCTTAAAGTATAACAAAGCTGCTATTTCGGTTAATCCGGAACTGGCTCAGGCCCACAATAACATCGGCCTCATTTGGCAGCAAAAGGGTGAAATCGCCAAAGCCATAGACTCCTACACCAAGGCCACCAGCAACGACCCTAAAATGCACATGGCCTGGATCAACCTGGCAACCGCCCATATCGCGGACGGAAATTTCGATCTGGCCATCAAGGCCGCCAAGGAATCCTTAAAACTGGAACCGGACTTCCCCATGGGTCACAACAACCTGGCCGTAGCCCTCTACTACAACAAAAACTATAAAGAAGCCCACGTTGCCATGACCAAGGCCAAGGAACTCGGCTATCCCGTAGAGCCGCAGTTTGTTGAGGCCGTCAACCAAGAGCTTTAATCATGGTAAAAAAAACACAAATCAAAGTAAGACCGTGGTGCCCTTTCTGCGGTCAGGACGTAGGTAAACCCCGGGAGCCGGTGCAACGCAAGATGGACGAGTTCACCATGGGCACCTGCCAATGCGGGGCGGTCTACACCTGCGACCCCACCGGCTTTAATGTCGGGGCGGCCATGGTCGAGGCCCTGGTTCATGCCTGCGATGAGAATTGGGACCTGGCCTGGGAACTGACTGCCGATGAAGATTATCTCACCGGCCGAATCGATAATTACGACGAACAGGACCACCAGGTTTATGAAACCAAAAATGTGGATGGCCGCAAGGTATCCGGAGTTCTCTACTTCGTAAGGATGAGCCGGGACATTGCCGAGCTATCCGGCAAGCTGGATAAAACCAAAAAGAGCACCGCGGCCGCCATCATCCCCCAAGCCGGCGCAAACTACATTCCCGAGATGGAACCTGCCCGGGACCCTAAACGCAAAAAAAAGCGGGCCAACAAGGTAGCGGTTAAAGAGATGACCGAAGCCGGGGACATTGAAGGGCTGGTGGATATAGCTTTTGACGACCTTAAAACCCTGCGTTTTATGCAACGGTTGCTCTATGCCCCGGACGAGAACAAACGCTGGCAATGCGCCCACATGATGGGCCAGGTTTGCCGCCGCCTTTCCACCAGGAAACCAGGGGCGGTCAGCGACCTTTTGCATCGCATGTATGAAGCCTGCTCAGATTCGGCCGCAACCCACTGGGGCCTGCTCGAATCGATAGGCTCGATCATTGCCGCCCGCCCCGACATCTACGGCGGTTTTGCCAGGCACTTGCTGATGTACCGGAATTTACCGACCTCTACCACCCAGGTCCTTTGGGCTCTGGGGACCATTGCCGAAAAACGTCCGGATATTATTCGCGCCACGCCCTTCTACAGCCTGTTTTCTTTTATCGAGCACGAAAACTCAATCATCAGAGGCCATGCCGTACGCTTATTCGGCAAAATTAAGGCGACCGAGGTTGCAAGTGAGATTGAAAAACTTATCCAAGATAACGCTGAGCTGACGGTTTACGAAGAAGGTCAACCAATCAAAACAACTGTTGCCGCTCTTGCAGAAGCGGCATTCACAAATTTAAGCAAAAAATGAGATCAAGAACATGAAAGAACTAGTCATCAACCCGGATAACCCCAAAGAAGAGAAAGAAGAGGTAAAAAGCCAGGGCCAACTCGACTACGAGGCAGGCAAGAAATTTTTGGATAACAAGGACGCCAGCCTCGCGGCCAATGCCTTCCACAACGCTCTAGCTGAGTTTGAAAAAGAAAAAGATGAAAACGGCATTGCCAATGCATCTGACAAACTAGGTGACATCTGCGCCCTTCGCGGTGATTTTGACAACGCCATAAAACACTATGACCGGGCCTATGCGATCTGTGAAAAACAGTCGGATCGCTTCAGCCTCTTTGCCATCGAAAAGAAAAAAGCCAGAATTGCCTTCGACGCCAAGCAATATGACAAGGCGATCACCCTGTACCTCGATATTCTTGACGAATACACGTCCCTGAGCAATCCCCAGGGCTCAGTCGATACCCTGGCCATTATTGCGGAAATTTATCTTGTCAAAGGAGACAAAGCGAAAGCCGCCGACTCCTACAGGATGATTGCATCCATCCACCGGAGCTTCAAGCATAACAATATCGCCGCGACCTTTACGGCAAAAGCAGAGGAAGTAGAAAAAGGTTAAAATCATTGAGCAGAGTTGAGCGGCCGAACAAAAGAGCGGCTGCTCACTCTACCCTGCTCTACAGATCAGCCGACAAAGACAATCAGCCATCCCTACCCTAGGTATCGCTACGCAACCAAGCCATGCCCTACCTGGCCATCATCTACGACCAAAATACAGCGAATCTATCCTTCCTCAAAAAAAGCAAAAAAAAAATGCAGGAGCTAAGCAGCCCCTGCATTCTGAAACCCCAAAAGGATAATAAAATTACGCCTCGCGGGTTTCCTCGTCTTTTGCACGATTTTTCATAGCGTACATGGTGGTACTGCCGCTGGACCAAAAAACCATCTTGCCTTCTTTAACGAGCTCATTGGCTGCGTTTTTGATGGCGCGAGGCTTGGCATCAGGATCGCAAGCATAGAAATCTTTTACATAGAGCTGAGGCTTGGGAGCCGTGGTAGCCTTATCAATAATAGCCGCTTTGAGTTCGTCTAAGCTTAATGCCATTTCACTTACTCCTCATAGTATGGGGTTCTTTAAACAATTGACTTACAAAGTAAACAGCGAAGGACAGTCGCCCTGTGAGGGCGACTGTCCTTTTACGCTGATACAAAATCGTAATCAATTACTTAATGTGATTGGTGAACTTAAACTGAGTTGAAGTTCTCCAGGTATCATAGGCCAAGCGATAATCATCGATGGACTTGATGGTAAACGGAATACCGGTTTTTTCAAAGAATTTCTCCCAACCGATACGCTCCGCCCACTCGCCAACACGCTCATATTTACGAGCATCCTTGGCATAAACCTCGACAATATTCCTGATCGCGGCAACGGTCTCGGGCCAGCGCGGAGTATTGTTGGGAAGGAACGGGATAACCAGCTTGGAGAACTTAGGCATCGAACGAGAGTTGGAAACCTTACCACCAACCAGAATCGCAATACCGTCACCTTCCGGATCAGCAAGAGGCATAGCCGGACACATGGTATAGCAGTTACCGCAGAACATACAACGCTCAGCATTAACCTTAACCGATTTAATCTCATCACCGGCAGAGTTGACGTGCTTGGTAGGCTTAACAGCACCCAACGGACATGAAGCAATTGCCAGAGGCAACTCGCAGAGACCGGAGATCGCATCATGATCGATCATCGGCGGCTTACGATGTACACCGAGAATCGCGATATCGGAAGCATGTACCGCACCACACATGTTCAAGCAGCAAGCAAGAGCTACACGAACATTGGCGGGAAGAGTCATACTGGTGAAGTAGTCAAACAGATCATCCATAACCGCTTTAACAACACCGGAAGCATCGGTAGCAGGAGTATGGCAATGAGCCCAACCCTGGGTATGAACGATGTTGGTAATACCGGCACCGGTACCACCTACCGGGAATTTATTTCCACGGCTGGCCAGG
Source organism: Deltaproteobacteria bacterium (assembly GCA_013349285.1). Taxonomy (GTDB): domain Bacteria; phylum Desulfobacterota; class Desulfobulbia; order Desulfobulbales; family Desulfurivibrionaceae; genus DUZU01. Next base: position 7,055 of record DUZU01000056.1, read on the forward strand.
TCATCAAGCAAAGGCTGCACTTTAGCCTTGGAGTCAACCATAAACTCGGCATTGTTACGGGTGGTGAAACGCAGAAAGCCATCACAATGCTTATCGGCGATGTCACACATCTCCCGGATATGCTCGATACTGATCAAGCGGGCGGCACCAACACGTACGGTGTAACACTCGTCGCCGCTCTCAGCTTTATGCATCAAAACACCGGGCTGAAGAATCTCATGGTAAAGCCATTTGCCGTAGTTCTTTTTTACGACAGGTGGAAAAAACTGCTCGTAATGTGGGGGACCGATGTCAGTTATTCTATCAACCATCGGATTCGCTGGATCGTAACCCATAATAAACCTCCTTATATCTTTATAGCGTAAATTCTCTACATTCCGTTCAAATAAAGGACAGTAGCATTATTGGGCGTGACGTTTACGGAACTCTTTAACATCACGCTCAAAACCACCCTCAACCTCATCAGATTCCCAGAATACGTATGGGTTGGAACGAGGCTCTTTAACATGCTGCGGAATAGGCTCGACTTCCATAACCTTCAAGAAGGTAGGCAAACCAAGGCGCATGATGGTCTCACCGACACGCTCACGGTTTTTACCTGCTTCCATCCACCAATCCCAGATCTTCTCGATAACCTCGATAACTTCCTCGAACTCATTCTCAGGATCAACTTTAATGAAAGGAATGGTCATGGTTGCAAACTGGGCGCCATCAAGGATCGGGGCTTTCGCGCCAACACAGATGGTCGCACCCTGCTCTTTACCGGGACGAAGTGCGCGAGGCATTACGTTGATACAATGCATACAACGGGTACATTCGGAGTTGTCAATTTTCAGCTCGTCGCCGCTCATTGACATACAACCGGTGGGACAAAGGTCAAGAACCTCTTTTTTGATATCAAACTTACCCCAGTCACGACCGGAGTGGGCGCCGGCGTTAGGAGCGTAATCACCGTTGATGTAACCTTTTACTTCGGCCTGATTGACACGGATATCGTCTCTCCAGGTACCGATAACAGCAAAGTCGGAACGGGCGATAGCGGCAACACAGTCGTTCGGACAACCGGAGAATTTGAATTTAAACTTGTAAGGGAATGCCGGACGATGAATCTCATCCTGATAATGCATGGTCAGGTGATGACAAAGAGCCTGGGTATCATAACAACCCCACTCACAACGAGCCCGACCCAAGCAGCATTCAGGGGTACGCAGGTTGGAACCGGAACCACCAAGATCCTGTTTCAGGTCATGGGTAAGGTCGTAGAACAGGGGCTCAAGGTTGGCGGTGGTGGTACCAAGCAGTACAAGGTCACCGGTGGAGCCATGCATATTGGTCATACCTGAACCGTATTTCTCCCAGAGATCACAGATATCCCGCAGCTTCGCTGAGCTGTAGAACTTACTGGAAGGCTGGTTCAAACGAACAGTATGAAAGTGGGCAACGCCCGGGAACTGAGTCGGAACATCCGAGTAGCGGCCAACGATACCACCGCCGTACCCGAAAACACCAACTATACCTCCGTGTTTCCAGTGAGTAATTCTGTCTTTAAAAGACAGTTCCAGCTGACCCAGGATATCCCAACACTGGGGGCTCTTCTCTGCTTGACGTTTCAGGTCGGATACAAAACTCGGCCATGGGCCACTTTCGAGTTGATCCAACAAGGGCGTATCATGCTTCGGCATTGTCGTTTCCTCCTAAACAATATTATTAAGTAACTATAAACCAATAACTACGTCACCCATGTCTGTGCTTGTCACACTTGCCTCACAAACAAAAAGACAATCGACAGAGTGTTTATAACCATCTACAAAATATGAATAGTTATTCAGACACTGGACCATATCCAGTGCTCAACTCTTTGTCAACAAAAAATCACACGCCTAACTTGATCATTTTCATGAGTCGGCAGGCTCGATTTCCTTGCCCTGAAATAAGACCGGCCAGCTTCAATAAAGCTTGCTTTTTTAAACCAAGAGGCGCCACCACCGATTACTGCATCACAGATACTATAAATGTATAATCCGACATCCCAACCCTGAACATAATTTGATAATTATGCCCCATCTCGTTTTTTTGATGCAAGCATATTTCCATATTATTGCGGAACCGGTCCGAAAATTTTATCGGTCAATTTCACATACCAGGCCGCTGATTGAACCTGTACGATATAAGCAATGGCGATGACCAGGGCGGCATTGGCGCCATCGCCTTTACCAAAGGCATTAATGGCGATGGCCATGGCGATGGAAAGATTGCGCATCGCCGTGCCATAAACCAGGGCAATACCATCTTCCCGATTAAAAAAGAGTCTCGCCGCCACCGTGCTCAGCGCATAATAGAGACTATAAACCACGCACAGCGGCCCGATAATCGACAGCAGCAATTCCGGACTTGCCGCAATGGCTTTTGCCTTAAGCGCGATTGCCACGAAGACGATCCCGAGAACCCCCACCGTCGACAGGGCCGGCAAGCGGGGGGCGATCCGCTCCTTAAAAACAGGCAGTGAATATTTTGCCAAAAGAGCCTGACGGGTGAGATAGCCAAGAAACATGGGCAGAAAGACGATAACCACTATCTGGCCGAATACCCTGCCCATATCAACCGCAACCTCGGCCCCCATCATCCCGACCACATAAAACGGGGTGAGCAGCGCCCCCAAAGTAAGACCGACAACCGTCATATTGATGGCCGCCGCCATGTTGCCCCCGGCAAATCCGGTCCAGGAAATGGTCATGCCGCTGGTGGGCAACAGGGCGGGCAACAGTAGCCCCAGAGCCAGATAAGGCTGATCCTTAAAATAAAGCACCCCCAGGCCATACGCCACAAAAGGGATAATCCCGAAATTAATCAACTGGGTGACAACCTGCAGTTTGACATTTTTTATACCTTGCTGCAGATGCTTGATGTTCAAGCTGATCATCATGGGATAGACCATGAGAAAGATGAGAGGGGTAATTATTTTTTTGAGAAAAAGCAAGCCCTTAGGCTCCATGTTGACGCCAAGCAAATAACCTGCCGCCATCATCATCGGGACAACCACCACCAGCCGCTTATTAAGCTTAATAAGAAAATTCCACATACCGCTCCTTTTTCCTGCCCGCCGAATTAAAAAACACCACTTAATGCCTTGTTAAACTTTGCACCTTATCGCCCGGCCCTAACCCCTGTCAAGGCAGGAGTTAAGCAAACAACAAAACCCCTAAACTTAAGCGCGAAAGGTTTGACATGAGCCCCCATTCGAGATAGTTTAACCACGATAAACTATACAACGGGGAGTGCGCTCCCCCCTTGCGACAAACAACCACGCGCCAACGGCCATGATTCATCTTTAAAAAACTAAATTAAAAACTTTTTATAATAAGGATCAATACCATGGAAAAAAGAATTGTAATAATCGGCGGGGTTGCCGCCGGCCCCAAATCCGCCTGCCGGGTTAAACGTCTTCTGCCCGGCGCGGAAGTTACCATTATCGACCAGGACAACCTGATTTCATACGGAGGATGCGGCATCCCCTACTATGTTTCCGGCGATGTCTCGGATGAAAAAGAACTGCGCAACACCAGTTTCCACATGACCCGCGATGAATCTTTCTTTTTAAAGGCCAAAGGGGTAACGGCCCGCACCAGAACCCGCGCCTTGGCCATTGACCGCAAAAACAAAACCGTAGAGGTTGAAGACCTCAACAGCGGCAAAAAAGAGCTGATCCCCTACGACAACCTGATCCTGACCACCGGCGCCCAACCCAATATCCTGCCCATTCCCGGCGCGGACCTGGACGGCGTCTTCACCATCAGCGACATGCACAAGGCTATTGCCATCAAGGAACGGATCGCCAGAGGCGAGGTAGGCAAGGCGGTGGTGATCGGCGGAGGCGCCATCGGCATCGAAATGGCCGAGGCCTTTACCGATCTCTGGGGGATAGAAACCTCCATTCTCGAATTCATGCCCCAGCTGTTACCCCGCCTGGTGGACTGGGACTTTGCCAGGATGCTGGAAACCCATCTCACCGAAAGCAAGGTCAACGTATACACCAACGAGGGCGCCACCGCTATCGAAGGCGAAGAGGGCAAGGTTAAACGGGTGGTCACCGCCAACCGCACCCTTGAGGCCGACATTGTGGTGATGGCGGTCGGTGTCAGGGCGCGTAGCGAACTGGCCAAAGCAGCCGGCCTGGCGGTTTCCGCCATGGGCAACATCATGGTCAACGAGCGGCTCCAGACCTCGGATCCGGCCATCTATGCCGCCGGCGACTGCATTGAGGTGAAAAACATGCTCACCGGCAAGGGCGGCATCGCCCCCATGGGCTCGCTGGCCAACCGCGAGGGCAGAATCGTGGCCGACAACATCGCCGGCATCCCTTCTATTTATAAGGGCTGGATCGGCAGCTTTATCATGAAGGCATTTGAACGCTGCATCGCCGCCACCGGCCTCTCCCTGGACGCCGCCCGAGCCGAAGGCTTTGACGCGGCCCAGGCCACCACCGCCCAGTCCGACCGGGCCCATTTCTTCCCGACCCAGGCCGTCATCCCCCTGCGGCTGGTCTTTGACAAAAAAAGCCGGAGAATTCTCGGCGCCCAAGGCTTCGGCCCGATGAGCGACGCGGTGCTTTCCCGCATCGACGCAGCCGCGGCAATGATTTCAAGCGGGGCAACCATCGATGACGTCAGCCAGCTGGAAATGGCCTACGCTCCACCCTTTGCCACCGCCCTCGATGCCTTGAACGCCACCGCCAATGTCGCCGACAACCTGGCGGCGGGCAGATTGCGCTACATAGAAATAAAAGATTTCCTCAACTGGATGGATGATTTTACCGCCAACCCGAACTGGGTAGCCCTTGACATCCGCCACCCCAATGAGGCCAAGATTTTTGTCGAAAAATACGGGGCTGACAAATGGCTGTCGGTGCCATATGTCGAAATCAGGGAACGGCACCAGGAACTGCCCAAGGACAAAACCATGCTGGTCATCTGTGACGCGGGCACCCGCTCATCCGAGATCCAGATCTTTCTGGACCATGTCGGACTGACCGACAATCTGGTGCTGGGCGGCGGCTTCAATGTAATCCGCAGAATGGGCCTTACCTGGTGGCCGAGCTGAACAAACCATTCCCCCGAATCTTCTCCAGGGCTGCCCGGCAATATCTATATCCGATCTTACCGGCGGCCCTGGCCCTTGCCTTTTTCAGCGGCTTCTCATTAACCGCCTTGGGCGCCGAGTCAACCACCCCTCGCATTGAACTGCCGGGACTATCAACCAGCAGCCGCCCAAACGAGGTTAACACCTTGGCGGATGACGATTATTTCCCCACCCTCATCAACCTTATTCAAAATTCCAACCGAAGCATTGATCTGGCAATGTTTGTTTTCAAGACCTCGACCAAGGGCGACAACCGGCCAATGCAGATTGCCAAGGCCCTGATTGCCGCACGGCAAAGGGGGGTTCGGGTACGGGTGATTCTCGAAAAATCAGGCTATGACGAAAAGCTCAACCAGACCAACGAAGAGGTGGGGGCACTGCTAAAAGAAAATCGGATCGTTGTGGAGTTTGACTCCCCACAACGAACAAACCATGCAAAGCTGGTGGTGATCGACAGCCGCTATTGCCTGGTGGGCAGCCACAACTTCACCCAGGCCGCCCTCAAACATAACCACGAACTGTCCCTGCTGATCGACAGCCGGACCCTGGCCCGGGAATTGCTGGACTACATGGGAAAAATCAGCCGGTAACCCAACCTCTTTATCTGCCTTTTTTCTTGCGGCGATCAAGCACCTTCCGCACGGCAATGGCAATATCTTTCTCAATCACCGGCTTCATAATATATTCCTCAATACCCAAGGCCTTGGCTTGAACCTCATTAATGGTTTCACTGAAACCGGTACAGAGAATAATAGGAATGTCCGGCCGGATCGCAATCAGCTTACGGGCCAATTCAGCGCCGGTCATGTTGGGCATGGCCATATCGGTTATAATCAGATCAAACTTATCAGGTTTGTTGCGAAATACCTCCAGCGCCTCTTCACTGACGGTAAAGGACTGCACCTGATACCCCAGCCCCTCCAGAGCCATTCTCTCCAACTGGGCCACCGCCCTTTCATCATCGACCACCATAACACGCTCATCGCCGCGCTGTATCGGAGCTTCATATTCAGGAATCACGATGGGCCGCTGGGTATCGACCTGGGGGAAATAAATGGTAAAGGTCGACCCTTCACCCGGCACACTCTCAACAGCAATGTGCCCATGGTGCCTTTCCACTATGCCGTGGACAACGGACAACCCCAATCCGGCGCCATCCCCCTGCTCCTTGGTGCTGAAGTAAGGCTCAAAGATCCTGGACATCACCGCGGGCTCCATGCCGCAACCGGTATCCGCCACTCTCAGTTTCAGATAAATACCAGGCGCCAGGCCCTCGCCCACCAAATAATCACCGGCCTTGATCTCCACCGACTCCAACGACACCGTCAACTCGCCGTCACTGTCCTGCTTCATGGCTTGATAGCCATTGGTGCAAAGATTCATGATCACCTGATGCATCTGGGTGGGATCCGCCATGATCACGCCACAGCTTGAAGATATCGCCGACCTGATTGCCACGGTGGTTGGAATAGAGGAACGAACCAGCCCCAAGGCCTCATTTACTACCAGATTAAGCTGAACCGGTTGCAATTCATACTTGGCCTGCCGGCTAAAGGTGAGAATCTGCTTAACCAACTCCTTGGCGCGCCTGCCCGCCTTGATCACCTCCTGCAGGGAAAACCACCCTTCACTGCCCTCAACGATATCTTTTTTCAGAAATTCACTGTAACCGAGAATAGCCGTCAAGATATTATTGAAATCATGGGCAATCCCGCCGGCCAAGGTGCCTATCGCCTGAATCTTCTGAGACTGATAAAGCTGCTCCTTGAGCTCCTCCTGCTCGGTCACATCCCGCAAAATACACCGCACGGAAACCGGCGCCTGGTTTTCATATTTACAGGTTGCCGATCCGGCAACACTGATCTTTTTGCCGAGCTTTGAAACAAAGGAGGCCCGGATATCTTTGGCCTCGCCCACCGTTATTACCTTGTTGAAGGTTTCCAGAAACGCCTGAACATCGCTATGAACCACAATATCGGCAAGCTTTAATTCCGAAATTTCATAATCAGCAAACCCCAAGGTCTCACACCAGGAACGATTAACATAGAGAATGCGGCCGTCGGGATGAACAATCATAATCAGATCATGGGCATGCTCAAAAAGATCCCGATAGCGCTCCTCGCTGACCTGGCAAGCCCTTTGCGAGATCTTCCGCTCGGCAATTTCATCCTCCAACTCGCGCCGACTGCTCAAAAGCAACTTCTGCACCCGAGTAAGATACATCCAGAAAAACAGATAGAGAACAGAGCCGAAAACAATAAAAGTAATACCCTGGGTTAAAGACAGTCTCTGCATCAGGGATTTTTTGTGTTCAAAATCCTGCAACACAACAAACTCCCCAACCTCCTGCCCGGAAACATCTCTAAGCGGGACAATGCCTGCGCTGTAGACCCTGCCGTCGATAAGTGCATCAAACAGACGAAGACTATGGTCTTGTTGATGTTCGCCCAAGGCCTCGATCAATTTGCGGGGAATATGGCTCAAGGTCTGCTCGGAAACAACAAAATCGTCGAACAGATCCCAATTAGCCGAGACCCCGATCATCCCCATCCCCTCTTCCCACTTAGCCCTGTTTAGAAATTTCTTATCAATCACCGACAGTATCTCGATACCCAGGGTCTCTTTCATTTGCCCGGTAATATGGGAAATCTCCTCACCCAGCTCCAGATAACCGCTTAAGGAACCATTTATATACC
>DUZU01000057.1 GCA_013349285.1 Deltaproteobacteria bacterium
TTAGAAAGTACTAATTCCGCTCCATTCACAAAACAGGGCCAGCCGGTAACGCAGGAGAGAGGTATCTTCAAAATCGGCAAAAGGCAGGCTGTACTCGCCATCGAGGTTTTGCCAGAGGCGATCAAAGATCGTCTTTGCTACTTCACCTTGATCTTTATTTCTTTTCGCTTGGAAGGTGAGGTCTTGGGCATGGTGATGGTGAGAATGCCCTTTTCAAACTTGGCCTCGATCTTGTCGGCTTTCACCTCTACCGGCAGGCGGAACATCCGCTGGAACGAGCCATAGTAACGCTCAACGCAGAAATGATTTTCATCCTTTTCCTCGCTTTGCTGCTTTTTCTCACCCTTGATCACCAGCATATCGTCGGTCAGACTGATATCGATATCCTTGGCCTCCATGCCGGGCAGCTCGGCCTTGACGATCAGCTTGTCCTTGGTTTCGGAAATATCCGACATCGGCTCCCAGCCCCTGCCCATTCCCAATAAAGAGCGGGCCGGAGAATCTTCGAAAAAACGGTTCCACACCCTGTCCATTTCCTTGCGCAAGTTGCTCAACTCGGTGCCAAAAGGCTTAAACGGTACCAGATCCATAACCTGCCTCCCCAATAGAATTAGTTTTCAGAACGGATATCCATAAAAATACGAGAACCCCATAAGTTACATCGACAAGTCCAACTTGCCGGCCATAGCTCATCTTAGCAGATTTTTTAATTTAGAAAGTACTAATTCCGCTCCATTCACAAAACAGGGCCAGCCGGTAACGCAGGAGAGAGGTATCTTCAAAATCGGCAAAAGGCAGGCTGTACTCGCCATCGAGGTTTTGCCAGAGGCGATCAAAGTAATGATCAACCTCCGCCACCACCTTGGCGCTGGATCGCGCCTTGATCTCCAGACAGCTCTCCAGGTTGAGATCGGCGATGTTGCGCCGGGTAAGATTGGCGGAGCCGCCGATGATCACCGCCTGTTCCGGCATGGAGATCAGGGTAAGCTTGCTGTGAAACTGCTCGCCATGGGTGGCATACCAGCGGACCTGGATGTTGCCCCGCCCATTTTTTACCAGATAATTGGCAATCGGCCGATTGGGGATGCCGTTTCGTTGGCGGCCGAAAGCATCCTTATTGGGGTCGAGCAGCAGGCGAATCTCGGCCCCTCTTTCGGCGGCACTGATCAGCGCCTTGACCACCTCTTGCTCGGAAAGATAAAACATGGCCATCTTGACCACACTTTTCGGGCCGCAGCCGGCAAGAGCAGCCAGCAGCCGGGCCTTGATCTTGCCCTCGCTGATCAGGCGGACCGCGATCTCCCCCTGGCCCTCGCCGGCGGCCACCTGCAGCGAAGGCAAATCAGTCGCGGAAAACCGGGCCACGGCCCGTTCACCGGCCACCGCATCCGCGACAATCGGACCATCGACCACAAAGGCGATATTGGAATGATGAGCGCTGGCATCATGGGGGTTGGCCGAGGTCACCAGCAAGGTTTTTTCACTGGCAACAAGCTTGCGGTGATTGGCCTTGAAGTTCAAGAGGCGGAGATAGGCGGACAGGGTCATCTTCTCCCCGTTTTTGGAAAAGGGACTGGGCAGCCAGCCATGCCCCTGGGGAGATAATCCTTGGCCGAGCAGGCGCCATAGGGCGGAATAGATGAAATTGGAGTCCCGCAGCCTGGTGTTATCGGTAATAATCACCGCAATGCCATGCTCTTTGAGTTTATTGAAATAAACAGATTGCGCAGAGCCGTAATGGGTGTTGATTTCATCGGAAATCAGGACAATATCGAGGGCCGGGTTTTTTAATTTTTTGTCGATGAGCTTAGCAACCAGCCGGGCGGCAAGTTGCGGGTATTCGGGACCACGGTCATATTCACTGTTGACCAAAAACATATCCAGCAGGACAAAACGTTGGGCCTGGTCAATAACCGTCAGGATCCGGTCAAAGATCTGCTGCTCTCGGACAATGGCCTCTCCTTTTTTAAAGGTTACGTCATAAAAAAAAGCGACATCCCTTACCCGGTACTCATGGCCCAGCATCGAGATCCCAGCAGGCAGGCTCATCTGCCGGCCATAAATCATCATTCCCAGCCACAGTCCGAGAAATATGCTTATCACGATAAACTTTATCATTAAATTTCTCTTGCTGAAAAACCGCATCCCCCATCTTATCCGGAGCATGGATAAGCCCGATCCACATCAAAAAACATAACATATTTCATAACGGGAACCAGGCCAATAATCATGGCCGGATAAAAAGAAAAAAAAATGACAGCGATAGCGCAGAACAGATTGCCGACAAAAAAAAGGGGGCACCAGCCGGCGCCCCCTTTTTACTCTACCTTGCAAGACTAACGGTTATTTGCCTTTTCCAAACAGCTTCTCGTAGGTTTTCTGCAACTCGCCGCTGCGGATGGCTGCTTTGAGGTCCGCGGTGGGCGTGTCGATCCATTTGTGCATCGGATCATTTTTCAGCATGTTGTCGATATAGGCGTTGATCTCGGGATCATTGTAATGACGCGCTTCCGGGATGAACTTGAAGTAGAAGTTATGCGCCACATCGTAGATGCCGTGCCACCAGGTGTAGTCCGGACCCATCATGGCCGCACCCATTCTGGCGCGCCGTCCCTCATGATGCCAGAGCTCCCAGTATTCCCACTCGATCGTGTTGGCAAAAGCCGCCTTGCGCTCCATCAACCCTTTTTTCTTGACCATGTTCATGATCTCGGTGGCGGGCTTGGCGAATTTCTCGTTGTAGAGCTCGACCAGGGCGTCATACTGATAGTAATGACCATCAACAAATTGCTGCTGGTGACAGTTAAGACAAACATCTTTCATGTTGCCCCGTTTCGCCTCCCAGCTGTCCTTATGCTTGGAGATCGGCGGCCGCAGGGTCCAGGAAATCCGGTCGCCCACGTCATGGGTGATCTTCTGATTCTTGGTGGCGGAGATATGACAGGTCGCACAGGTGGGGGCCTCGTAGTAATCCTCGCCGACAACCCACTTATCCTTGTCCATGTTCATCTTGTCCTTATTGGCATAGTAGGCGATACCATGCTTGGACTCTTCGTAGATCTCTTTCTGTGGGTGATCCGGGCCAAGGTGACACTTGCCGCAGTTTTCGGGCTGGCGGGCCTGCTCGGCCGAGAACGAATGGCGGCTGTGACAGGCGTTACATGAGCCCTTGGAACCGTCCGGGTTGATCCGGCCGATACCGGAGTTGGGCCAGGTTTTCTTGGAAAGTTTATTCGGTTCGTTGTTGTCGATTTTCACTTTGCCGCCGTGACAGGTCTCACAACCGGTGATGGCAACCGGCTGACCGCCGGCCACATGGGCCAGATAAGCGTCGGCCGAGTCAAGGATCTCGCCGGCATGGGCATGGTAGGAGTTCATGGCCTGCTCTGCTTCCGCCTCGTGGCATTTGGCGCAGTCCTTGGGGGTGACCAGGGTGGCGATGGTGGCGCCGTGATGCTCAAAGGCGTCTACATCCTTTTTGTCGGCCTGGTGACAGTCGATACAGCCGACATCGTTCTGACCATGCTTGGAATGTTTCCATTGCTTGTACAGACCAACATTCTCCTTTTCGTGGCATGAAGCGCAATTATCCGCCGCATTTGCCGGCCCCACCCCGGCGCCAAGCAAAGCGGTAGTCACAACAACCCCTAACAACGACAGCTTTCTCATACCTACCTCCTGTAGATTAAATGAATAAAAACATGCACGAAACTTACCTGTTGATAAATCAGCGCCCCCAAAGATCCATCCATGGGTTGGGCTAAAGTTCCACCAAAAATTATATGAATATAAAATTTTAGCGTGAAAACATGGGCGGGAGTCAAGAAAATAATAAAAAAAGGTTTGAACACAAGGAAAACAAGATAAAGAAAAAGAATTGAATTACGGGGAGATAAAAAATTGCCAACTTACGCCGGCCGCTGGTCTCCAACTAATTAAGCCAAGAAAAGTCCGGCCGGTTTAAGCTTGCCCGACAGCCGAAAACCTTAAGCCGCTGTTCCCCCAAACCGAGGTTACCCTTAAATAACGGTTAGAAAGACATCGACCAGATGAGGGTCAAATTGGGTCCCGGACAGTGAGCGAATATGCTCGATAACTTTCTCCCGGGACCAGGCCTCCCGATATCGACGCTCGGAAAGAAGGGCATCCCAGGTGTCGGCAATGGCAAAGATCCGGGCCGCCAATGGAATCTGCACCCCTTTCAAGCCCCGGGGATAACCGGTGCCGTCCCACCACTCATGGTGACAATATGGGATATCAATGGCCGGCTGAAGATACTGAATCGGGTAAAGGAGCTGAAAGGCGTTGACCGGATGCTGGCGCATAATTTCCTGCTCAGCTTCCGTCAAGGGTCCGGTATTCATCAAAATGGTATCAGGCACCACCATTTTGCCGATATCATGCAACAGAGCCCCGCGCCGGACATGATCGATATCATCATCACGCAAGCCCATGGCGCAGGCCAGCTTAAGGGTCAGCTCCGTCACCCGCTGGGTATGCCCTTCGGTCTCGGAATCACGCAACTCCAAGGCCTTGGACCACCCTTCGATGGTGGTATCATAGGCCAGAGTCAACTCCATGTTCGATTCCTGAAGCTTGCGGAAAAGGGTGGCATTATCGATGGCAATAGCCGCCTGCCCGGCAAAGGCCTCCACAAAATCAAGCCATTCCGGATCAAGTTCTTCAATCCGACTCCGGCTGAAAATCTCGAAAACACCTTTGACCTGCCCCTTGGCCACCAGGGGGACCGCATAATAGCTTATAAAATTTTCGCCTTGAATATACTCATGCCGCAAAAATTCGGATTCACCGGCCTTGGCCAAGTCAGGAATAAAAATCTCCCGCCGATCAAAGGCCGCGGTCCCGGCGCTGCCCTGCCCCAGCCGCTCCTTTGACTTGCGGATCGCTACATCCTGAAACCCCCAATCCGCCTCGTAACTCAAAATCTGGGTGTGGGTATTGAGCAACAAAATACCGCCGCCATCCATCTTTAGTTGCGGGATGGCCTGCTCCAGTAGCAGTTTCATGGTAACCCGCAGATCAAAGCTGGCGTTGATAAACATGTCAATGCCATGCAGGGTGGTCAAATGCTGAAGACGAAGCTTAGCCCGCTCCTCAGCGGCCAATCTCGCGGCAATCTCTTTCTCAAGTTCCCGATTTTTTATAACAAGGGACGAGTTGATCGATTCAATCCGCCGATCCGTTTCCTGAACCCTTGAAATTGTCGTCCGGGAGAGACTGATAACCAACAACACGAAAAAAGCGCCACCAAAGAAAACCACCCCGGTTACCACTTCCAGGGGAAAGCGAACCTGCTTGACCTGAATGGCCACGAAAAGCACATAGCCGAGAACAAAGAAAACAATAAGAACCGTCAAGGCCAGCCAACGCATCCGGAGTGACTCCGGTACGGCCTTGCGGGTTTTAACGCACAATAATATCGCCGCAATCAAAAATGCAATCCCCGGCATAACGATGGCAACAGAGAGCAACTGACTTAGTGGCATAATATCCTTTAATCAGTCCATTTAATTACCCAACAAAGTTGTTGGGTTTTTCAGCCCTTTTCTTACCGGAATTACGATGCAAAATCTAGTAATTCCGTCAGCAAAACCAAATATCAGCACAGCATGATCCGGCCACGGTTATGTTACGATGCAAATTGAGGATAACCGCAAGGTTGAAAATCAGCAGGAAAACAAGTACAAAACTTATGAAACTTTAACCTGTTGATTTAACGTAATGATGATCCCAGATCCCCTTTGCACGAACTAACAAGATTGCGTTAAAAAAAAACATTCCCTAGAATATAACCTGATCGCTGTTTTCAATATTTTTTTACTCGAGCCGTATCGCACGATAACCTTAAAGAACATCTTCGCATATTATGAATAACGACCCCATTATAATTGAATACCTTTTCCGCCTGGAAAACGACAGCGAAGAATATTTTAAGATCAGACTCGACCGCGATACCCTTGAACTTCAGCCGGAAAACACCGACAACCTCCCCCACTGGACCGAGATGGCCTTCAGCCGCTGCCCTCAATGTCGGCTGAGCCCGGAGACCAGCCATTGCCCCCCGGCGGTAAACCTTTTCCCCATTATCCAACGCTTTGAAAAAATCATCTCCTTTGATACCGTCAATCTTCAGGTAACCACCGAAGAACGGGTGATCGTGCAAAAAACCACGGCCCAAAAAGCGCTCGGCTCGATTATCGGCCTGGTCATTGCGTCCAGCGCCTGCCCGGACACCAGCTTTTTCAAGCCGATGGCCAGGTTTCATCTGCCCCTGGCCAACGAAGAAGAAACCTTTTTCCGCGCCACTTCCACCTTTATGCTGCTCCAGTACTTTACTTCCAAGATGGGCGGCCTTCCCGATTTCAACCTGGAAGGGTTAAAAAAAATCTATCTGGATATACAAAAAATCAATGTGGAATTGGCCCACCGGCTTCGGACAGCCTCGAACACCGACTCCTCCATCAATGCCATTGTCCTGCTCGACATGTATGCCAAATCAATGCCCTACGTCATCACCCACTCCCTGGAAGAACTCCGCTATCTTTTTGAGCCGTTTCTCAAAAGCAGTCAATCCGACGTCTCCCCACCCGACCACTCAGCGAACCCCAAACTCCCTTGATATCTTGCCGGCCCGCCCCGCCGCCGCCCTGCCCAGAGATCCCTGGGGATCGGCTTTGGCGACCTGCAGATAAAGAGGATAGGCCTTATCCGGTTTCGAGTTTTTTTCGTAGGCCTCGGCCAGATAAAACGCGCCCCCCAAGGTGGGCATCAACTCCATGCTTTTCTCCAGATGCGTGGTCGCCTGCCCCATGGAACCGTTAACCAAATAAACATAGCCCATCCCGAATTGGGATTCAAAATAGCCGGGGGACAGGCGGATCGCTTCGGCAAGATATTGTTGCGCCTCATCATATTTCTTGTTTTTGAGAAGGGCCATTCCCAGCCCGGTATTGAGCAGGGCCTGACCGGGAGCGGCCTGCACCGCCTGCCGATAAAGGACGATGGCCCCGGCCAGATCCTTGGCCTGCTCCTTTTTCCGGGCCTGGTCATAATCATCATAGGCCTTGCGGCTTTTTTTGAGCGATGCGGTGGCCGCGGCAAAATCCTCGGCTCCTGATCCATAAGCAGGGTTCATCAAAATCCGCCCGTAGCGGCTCTGCACATAATCCTGGTTGATCCGCATCCTTTCCTTGGAAAAAGGATGGGTCCGAAAAAGACCCTCCAGCCATTTAGGCTCTTGCTTGCCGCTCTTTTCATAAAAATAGCGCTGCAACTCAACCGCCCCCTGGGGGTTATAAAAGGCCTTCACCATATAATCGATGCCCAGGCGGTCCGCCTCCCGCTCCTGCTCCTGACTGTAAGTGCTGTTGAGAACGGCCCCGGCGAGCTCGCCGGCCTGCCGGGCCAGCGCCCCATAGGAACCCCCGCTGGTTTCATGGGCCAGAACCTGTAAACCGATCCCTAAAAGAATGCCGCGCTGCATGTTCTGGGAGGCATGGCGGGCGGTGACATGGGCGATCTCATGGGCGAGCACCGCGGCCAGCTGCGCCTCGTTCTCCAAAGCCACCAGCAGGCCGCGGGTGATGGCGATTTTGCCGCCGGGCAAGGCAAAGGCATTGGGGCTTGAATCGTTGACCAGCTTAAACTCATAGGGCAATTGCGGGCGGTGGCTGACCTTGGCCAACCGCAACCCGACCTTGTTTAGATAGCTCGCAAGTTGCGGATCATCGTAATCGCCGTGCATCTGCTGCACGGCTTCCGGAAAGGACTTTTCCCCGAGTTTCAGCTCCTCGGCCTCCCCCATCTGATAAAAGGCGAGTTCCGATTTACCCGTTGCCGGGTTAACCGCACAGCCGGCAACAACGACAAGGGCCCACAACAGGAAAAAAATAGCTAGATAATGGCGAAGCATGAAAAAAATCTCCCCGATTCCCTAAAAAAATTTGATTACCACCGATCTTCAGCCTACTAAAAAATGGCTGCGAAATGAAGCTTACTTGAGACTATTTTTTTGGGGGGAGCGGATTTATTCAAGACAAAATTAGTTGAGGCCTATTGCCGAATTGTAACTCGCCAGCCTTTGTTCGCGGCTGAAGCCGCTCCCACCGGACTTTAGCCAAACTGAAAGAAGTTTGATGGTAATCAAAAAAAAAGGGTGACCGAATCCGGCCACCCTTAATACGACAACGAAAAAAACAACTACTAGAAACGGCAATCGAGCATAAAGTAGTAATTGCTCAATTCCTCTTCGGTCTGGTCGCCGAAATCACCCATATGCATACCGCTCATGTTGTAGTCATAATCAATGAAGGTATAACCAACCCTGGCAAACAGGTTATCATTGAACGGCTGGATGTAATAAACATCATAGGCATCACCGCGGGTGGCCAGTTTATTATAAAGATCAGAACTGCCGCTGGTAAAGCTGAACCAGTAATCACTGCCGTGGTTGTACTCAAAGCCGAGCTTGGGGTTGTTAAGCGGTTTGTACGGAATGGTGTAACGGAAACCGGTATGGACCGCCCAACCGGTGTGACTGGTCGTGCCGTCATCATTGAGCAAACCGGCTTGCACGCCGCCATAAGCGCCGGCACCAACAGTAACAAGCTCCCCGCTGGGGTGGGTCCGGTTGAGACCGGTGGACAGGAAGATATCAAACCCAGAGTCCATGAAATTATTGGCCTGAACAACGACGCCATACAGATCCATATCCCCGAGATTGGCGATGTCCGGCGTATTGGTATCGTAGAAATAGGCGGTGTTACCGTTCATGTCATCAACCCGCAGGGCGCTCAACACCATAACACTGTTGCGGACCCCGGGGATCTCGCTCTCGAAAAAGAGGGCAAAGACATTAGTGTCGTCCATGCCACCGGTACTATTATCAAGATAACTCACATAGTCGTTATCATCCTGATGGGCCTTACCCCACGCAAAACGGAGACCGGAGCTTTTCCAACCCAGGTAACGCTCAAGACCAATGGTGGCGACCATACCATCGGTCTCACCGTCGAAGAGCAGGGAAGGATAGGTGGACTGCCGCATCCCGTTTTCCTTAAGATCGGCTGGCGGACCACCGGTGGAAGGATGACGGCCCATGGTAATCGCCACCGGCATCGGCAGCCCCTCGGGAATCCAGTCGACATAGGCACGTTCCAGTTTTACCGAAGAGCTGCCCGGCGAGGTGACCTGATTGGAATCGTTGGCAAAACTGTTGGAATCGGTATCGGCGAAGTTCTTGTAAACCGCCAACCGGCCGGTGAACAACAGGTTTTTCTTAATCTCCGCGTCCATGTTCAAACGGAAACGGTTGCTCCATTGGCCATCGTTATGCTCAGTCTCGGTGAAACCAGCTTTATTCTTGGCCGTATAGAAATCAACCCTGGTCCTCAGCTCGGCGCCGAGGTTGATCCGATCCTTAAGGGTTTTGGTTTCAACCACGTCAAGGGTGTCGTAAATGGTTTCCACATCCTGGGCCAGCTTGTTAGGCATGGAAGCGGAAGTTGCCTTGCCCGACGGGCTTGATTTTTGGGTTTCAAGTTGCTCGACACGGTTCTGCAAGGTGTCCAGTCGTTCGAGTATTGCCTTATAGTCTTCTACCGGCATGGTAACTGTCTGGCCGGCAGCCGCGCAGCTGCTCCAGGCCAGTAATGCACCTGCGGTCAATAAAATTCTTTTCACTTTTCCTCCTCCCAGTGAACAATTCATGTTCGTGAGTGTATTACTTAGGAATAACCGCTGTTGCCGGTTGATCGCTGTCTGCCGCATGGACTTTAAGGTAGTCGACAACCACCTCAAGATCCGCGTCGCTCATTGCCAGATCAACTGGATGACGTCCCCGCGCAAAATATTTTTCCCACACCCGGCCCGCCTTATCGGCAGGATTAACCACCGCCGCCTGGCCCCCTTTCTTATGACAGGTGCCGCATTTTTCTAAAAACTGTGCTTCCCCACCAGCCGAATAAACGACAGCGGGGAGCAATAGCGACACAACTGTCAGCATTGTACTGATACGCTTTTGCACCAACTCACCTCCCTTTAATTCAAATTAACAATTTGGTTAATTTATTGAATAACAAAAATTAACAGCACTTTCACCAAAAAGTCAACAATTGACTAGGTGTTATCGCCTTATTTTCGTCAACCGGATTAGAGGTACACACTGACCACTAAAATAAACGGCACAGAAATGTATTTCAACCCAACCAAGGGTAAATAATTGACCATTTTAAAAATAAATATCTTTACTATTTACCAATTTCACCAGGATATATTATAAGTTATAATTAACGTCAACAAAATGAAGATCAGCACCCAGTAGGACGTTAATATCATGGAGATTAGATGAGTAGAACTTGGACTCTTATTTTTTTTATAATTACCGGGCTATGGTGTTCCAGCCCACCCCAAGCATCCGCCAAAATATACCGTCTCGGCTTTCCAACTGACTATAGCGCCCCGACTTACCATACCCTTCTCACCGCTCTTGAAAAAAAGAACTTCAAAATCGGCGACAACCTTAAAATCGTCACCATCGACCTCAGCCGTTTTCAAACCGAAGCGGAAAAGGAAAACATCCGCCGGAATATTGCCGAAAATTGCGATCTGTTCTTCACCACCGGCGACAGCCTTAAGGTCGTTTATGAGATAAAAGTATCCTCCCCCCTTCTCTTTCTTTCCCTGGCCGAACCATCTACCTTATTGCCCGCCTCCATGCAAAAAAACGCCACTGGTTTTTACCGGGGCACGAGAAAAGATATTCTCCAAAAATCAATCCAACTTCTCCCTGAACATTTAAGAAAAAAAATAGGAATGCTCTCTTTTCACGGAGCACAAATCACTCAGCTCTATCCTTCCTATAAAAAAATCTGCGCGGAGATGGGCAGCGAGCTCAGCTTGAAGGAGTATAACGGCAGCAACGACATCAGCCGAGTGATGCGAGAATTTAAAGGAGAAGGGGTAACCGGCATCCTGATTTTCCCTCCGGCTATAAAGCCCGGCGATTTACCGGAATTAATAAAATGGCAGATGCGGCTAAAACTCCCGCTTATAGGGCAGACCCGGCCCCATATCTTACAGGGCGTTTTAGGGGGGCCGACAATTGACACCAAACTATTGCCAGCAAACCTCGCCGATTACGCGGCAAAAATTCTGCATGGCAGAAATCCCGGACAACTGCCGGTTAAATTTTTCAGCCCCCAATATATAGTTAACCTTAAAACAGCCAACACCTTAGAAATTGACATCCCCAAAGAGATAATTGAACAAACGGAAATCGTCGGCTTGACCGAAGCAGCCATAGAAAAAAAACCCGAACAGCTCTACCTCGTTCCAGGCACATATGTTATCGGCGCCCCCAACAACATCGCAAAAAACATCTATAAAGAAGCTATCCAAGACTTGGGCAGGGCAGGATATGTGGAAGGAAAAAACCTGCAAACCATCTCATTCGACCTGTCAAAGATCACCACTCCCCGGGAAATCGAAACACTTACGGAAACCCTAAACCGGGAAACCGACCTTATTTTCTCAAGCGGCAACACCTTGCAAACAATTACTAGTCTGAAAAATCTCAACCGGCCGATCTGCTTTGTCGCCACCAAAGAAACCGCGGCGACCATTCCCGCCAACCAAAAAAATATGTGCACCGGGATCATCCGCGCCTCATTTGCCTCCCTCATTGAGCGCTCAAGGCTGATGATGCATGGGGCGACAAGAATCGGCATGCTGGGCCGCACCAAATCGAAATTGCCCCAGATGATTCAACGCTATAAAGAGATCGCCTTGAGCCAGGGCGCGACCATGAGCAGCAGATTATTTTCGACAAAAGAGGAAATCGGGCAAATTATGCGGGAGATGCAACAAGAAAACGATTTCATCCTGCTTTTCTCGCCGGGAATCACCCAGGAAGACCTCGCTGAGATAGTAAAATGGCAGAACAAACTGCTTTTTCCGGTACTGGGGCAGATGCAGCATCAGATTGAAGCGGGAGTGCTGGGCGGCTCGGTAATCGACAACAACAAGGTGGCGCCCAAGCTGGCTGAATACTTTATCAAAATTTTAGAGGGCAGACACCCATCGAAACTCCCTTACTATTATTATCCGGCTCAATACATGATAAACCTGAAGGCGGCCGACATCCTCAACCAGCAGTTTCCACCGGAAGTATCGGCCCATGCGGAAATTATCCGTTGAGCTTCGGCTATCCCTGATAATCGGCACAATACTTGGCAAAAAAATCTAACTATATCACCCGAGGTTAAATGATCCGCAAAAATATATTCATTATCCTGACCGTATCCGCCATGATCGGCTTCTTTTCAAATACAGTATTATCGGCACAATATCGGATCGGGGTTCCGAAAAACCATGTCGCTGCCCCCTATAAGTGGTTTTTCAATTCACTTGCCGGAAAAAATCCCGCCATAGCCAAAGATCTCACCATCGTTGAAATTGATCTTGAAGGCTACCGAGACTCGGCCGGTAGAGAAAAAATCCGCCGCGACATCGCGGAAAAGTGCGATCTTTTCTTCTCTACCGGGGACGATCTCAATATTATTTTCGAGGTGGGCATCACCTCTCCCCTGCTGTTTTTTTCAATTTCCGATTTAACCGCCTCTATTCCTGAATCAATGCGAAAAAACACAACCGGCATCTACCGCGAGAGCAAGGCGGAACTCTTCAAACAATTAATGCAGATCCTGCCGGAAGACCAAAGAAAAAGAATCGGCATGATCTACTGCCGGGGCGGCAAATTGGAAAAATTAATGTTTAACTTCATGCAACTTTCTGAAAAAATGGGGGTCGAGCTCATCACTAAAAGCTTTAGCGACAGCTCCGACATCGGCCGGGTCATGCAGGAGTTTAAACAGGAAAAGGCAACCGCGGTCATGCTGTTGCCCCCGGCTCTCTGCTCGGAACAAGATCTCATTGAAATCATTGCCTGGCAGAAAAAGCTTAGCCTGCCGGTAATAGGCCAGATAAAGGAACAAATTAAACAGGGGATTTTGGGTGGCCCAGCCATGGACTCAAAACAAATCGGTCCCAATCTTGCCGATTATGCAACCAAAATACTTCGTGGTCGAAATCCCCACCAGTTGCCGATCAAATTTTTCGGTGCAAAATATGTGGTAAATCTCAATACCGCAAGCCAACTGGGAACCATTATTCCCCAAGCGATTATCGAACAGGCTGAAATCGTCGGCATGGCAAACCACAACAAGGTGATAGAAAAAAATAATATCTCCCCGGTTGCCGGCAATTTCACGATCGGGGTTCCCGCCAACCTTCCTGCGCCCCTGTTGAAATCCTTGCTGCAGGCCTTGGAGGACAGAGGTTATTTTTTAGAGATGAATCTCCGCCTCGTCCATTATGAGATTAGCAAGGATAGTTCAGCCGCCCAGCTTAAAAAACTGGGCCAAGAGCTGTCCGCCAAAACAGACCTCATCTTCACCAACGGCACAAACTTGATATTATTAAAGAAAATCCCGACTATTTCATCCCCGATCTGTTTTATTTCCACCCAGGAGTTGATAACCGACATCCCACCGTCCTTGAAGAAAAATTTCACCGGGGTCATTCGCGCTTCTGTTTTATCTTTAATGGATATGATCCAACAGATGATGCCGGGCAAGCAACGGGTTACGGTAATGAGTCATTCCGCCACCAACCTGCCCGAAACGGAAAGTGAATATCGCAAT
>DUZU01000058.1 GCA_013349285.1 Deltaproteobacteria bacterium
ATCGTTTTTAGGTGTTGATCACTCTTCTTCTTTCATTATGTTGGAGAGTGCCTTGCGTTCTTCTTCCATGGCTCTTTTGCCGGCTTCGATCGCCTCGCTCAAGGCCTCTTTCTTCTCATCGAGAAATTCCTTGCCCTGGGAAGCCAGTTCCGTGCCGCGATTGATAAGGTTTTTGCCGTGCTCAATCATGTTTTTGCTGCGCTCAATGGCTGTTTCGCCATACTCTCTGACCCCGGCGGGGAGGTTATCCATTTTGTCGACCAGGTCCTCTCCGTAGCCGCTGAGCATCTCTCTTGTTTGCTGGCCCGATCTGGGAGCAGTGAGAAGAGCAATGGCCGCGCCAACCACAGTGCCGGCTAAAAAAGATAAAACTGCGGCGCCAGAACTACTGCAATCGTCTTTACTCATTTCATTGTTCTCCTTTTGAGGTTTTACGTGACTTGTTTAAAAAGTGGGCAAAGGTGGCAATTCCGGCACTGATCCCCCCAACATTGGTAATGATCGGGGTTACCGTGCTTTTGAGCATGTTGCTGGTGTTGTGCAGGGTATCGACGGAGTGCCGGGCCATATTAATGATCGCATCTGTTTTTTCGACTTTATCGTTTAAGGAAACCGATAGTTCGCGCAGGTCGTCGGCCGCCTCGGTGATGGATTTACACATTGGTTCGGCGTGAACCGTGAGTGAATCCAGCAGGCGTTCGGCTTTTTTAAAAGTTCGCTTTGCCTGCAAGAGGACGGGGATCAAGGCAACTGCCCCGGCGAAGACGCTTAAGGCAATGATCATTTGGAATACTTCTGAAGAGGTCACTTGATAATCTCCTGTGGGTTTGCCGAAAAAATAATAAAACTTAATCTCTATTATAATAGAGCTCTTAACTTAGGGGCGCAAGGAGAAAAGGGTTAGGGGGCGCGGGATATTTATTTTTTGGAAAGACCGTATTTCTTGATCTTGTATTGCAATAAGCTCTTGGTGATCCCCAGGGAATCGGCGGCCCGGGTTTGCACGAAATCAGCCTTTTTCAGGGCGTTTCGCACCATTTTTTTCTCGATGGCATGCAGGACATCGGGCAGGGGGGTGTTGGGGGGAATGGCCTGTTCAAAGTCGAAATCGTCCATCCACTGAGAAGAAACATAGCCGTTCACCGTGTCCGGTTGCACATCATCCGGCTTGATCAGGTTATCGGTGCAGAGGATGGCGGCTCTTTCGATGGTGTTTTCAAGTTCACGGACATTGCCTTCCCAGGGCAGGGTGGTGAGGAAGCGCACGGTTTCCGGGTCGATTTCCAGGTTCGGTCGGTTGATTTCCTTGGCATACTTGCTGACGAAGTGGGCAACCAGCATGGGGATGTCGTCCGGCCGTTCCCGCAGGGGGGGCAGGTGCAGGTGGAGAACGTTGAGGCGATAATAGAGATCTTCCCTGAAGTTGCCGTTTTCCACCTCTTCCTTGAGATCCTTGTTGGTGGCGGCGATAATTCTTACATCGACGCTTAAGGTTCTGCTGCCGCCAACCCTTTCAAAGGTTCGCTCCTGGAGAATGCGTAACAGTTTGGCCTGGAGGGCCATGGGCATCTCGCCTACTTCGTCAAGGAACAGGGTGCCGCCGTCGGCAAGTTCAAAACGTCCCTTGCGCAGGGCAATGGCCCCGGTAAAAGCGCCTTTTTCGTGGCCGAACAGCTCACTTTCCAGGAGGGTTTCCGGGAGTCCGGCGCAGTTGAGGGAGATACACGGCCCGTTTTCCCGGGTGCTGTGAAAATGGATGGCCCTTGCCACCAGCTCCTTGCCGGTGCCTGATTCGCCGGTGATCAGGACGGAGGTGGAGGTCGGGGCAACCTTTTCGATAAGGTTGTAGATCTCCTGCATTTTTTTGTTTTTGCCGATCATGTTGGCATAGGAGGTGCGAAAACGCATCTCGTCGCGCAGGCGGATATTTTCTTTTAAGACGGCGTAATTTTCAATGGCCTTTCGGGCATTGAGGACCAGCTCGTCATTGTTGAACGGCTTGGTCAGATAATTTACCGCCCCGGCCTTCATGGCGGCCACCGCCATCTCCACTTCGCCAAAGGCCGTGACCATGATGATGGGCAGGTTGGGGTTGTGGGCCTTTACTTTTTTTAAGAGTTGCAGGCCGTCCATTACCGGCATCCGCATGTCGGTGATGATGAGATCGAGATCGGTGTCGAGAACCGTGGTGAAAGCTTCTTGGCCGTTGACGGCGGTAAAAACCTCAAACCCTTCTTCCCTGAGAAGTTCTGACATGACAACAAGATAGTTAGGTTCGTCGTCTACGATCAATATGGTGTTCATTGTAAATGGTCCTGCTGCATTGGCGATTGCCTAACTAAAACCGGCGCGGCTAATCTGCACCTCGCTGGAGTCGGTTGGGCGTATTTGAAAAAAATCTAATTGTATTTAACAGTTATAGGAAAGTTATATAATATGCGATGCGGCTGTTTTGCGCAAGTCGGCAGATAAAGTTGCTGCTTAATAACCATAAAAATATTTGGTGGGGAGAGGTTGCCGCTTTTTTTATTTTTTCTTTTCGCTGGCCAACATTTTGAGAATCTCGTTGATCCGGTCCAGTTTGCTGGCCGCGGCATCGACTGCCTTGACCAGTTCGTCCATATCGTCAAAGGGCTTGAAGTAGATGTCGTTTGCGCCGTAGCGGAAAGCGTTGATGGTGTTGTTGATGGTGAGGTAACCGGTGATCATGATAACCTGAATGGTGCCGTTGAAGTCCTTGATTTTCCGGAGCAGGCTCAAGCCGTCAAGTTCCGGCATCATGATATCGCTGATCACGATGTCGAAATGTTCGTTTTCGATTTTATCGTAAGCCTTGACCGGATTGTCGATGGTGGTGACATCGTAGGGGGTATCGGCGAAAACCCTACCCAGGGTATGGAGGATGCTTTTAGAGTCGTCAACAATGAGGAGTTTATATTTCCGGCTGGGCATTTAGGGGTCCTTTTGGGGTGGGTAAGGCTATGTTAACGGTGACTGCTTGTTTAACTTTTAGTTTTCTTATCGTATTCCGGGCTTGGATCTTAATAATTTTTTTAAATAATAGGTTAAGGGGGGGTGAGGGTCAAGAAAAATGTATTAACCGGAAGCGTCAAGTCGTTGTTTGATTTTTTCCAGGATCTCAGAGGAGATGCGGATGGTTTTTTTGTTGCCGCCCAGGGGGGTTGATGACCGATTATTGCCGTGGAAATCCGTCCCGCCGCAGACCAGCAGATTATGGTCGTCGGCCAGTTGTTTGAGGGCCTTGGTGTTTTTGTTTGAATGGGAGGGGTAATAGGCCTCAAGGCCGTCAAGGCCGTGTTGTTTCAGGTTGCCGACCAGAGAGGGGATGGAGGCAAAAGATGGGTCGATGCAAACCGGATGGGCTAGCATTGCCAAGCCGCCGGCCGACGATATTTGGGCAATGACCTCGCTGGCCTGGGGACGGGCATGTTCGACAAAAGCTGGGCAACCCCGTTTAAGATAGCCGGTGAAGGCATCCTGAAAAGTGTTTACCACCCCCTTTTTTACCAGGAGTTCGGCAAAGTGTGGGCGGCCCACCTGATCGCCGGCCAGGTGGTCCAATTCCTCTTGTTCAATCGGGATGCCCATCTGCTGCAGGCGGTCGAGGATGCCGAGGTTGCGGGTGTGGCGTGCCTGTTGAAGATCGATGACGAATTTGACGAAATTATGATCTTGGTGGTCGATGCCGTAGCCCAGGATGTGGAGCGACGTGTCGCTGTAGTTGCTGCTTACCTCGATGCCGGGGACCACTTCGATTCCGCGGATGCGTCCCTGGGCCAGGGCTTCGCTGACCCCTGAAACCGTGTCGTGGTCGGTCAGGGCGATAGCGGTAAGTTTGCGATCCGCCGCATGGTTGACCAGGGCGGTGGGGGATAAGGTTCCGTCCGAGCATGTCGAATGGGTATGCAGGTCTATGAATTTAGACATCGGTAAGGTGCTTTTTTAGTGTAACAGCTAGAATTTAAAAGAAAAAAAAGTAAATGAAGAGAAGCTTTCATCGTTTTTTTGATTGGAGTCTGTTTTAATATCTATGCTATAGTAACACTACTGATCATTAAATGCTGTACGGTTTAGTAAGATATTTTTCCGATTTATGCCTTGCATGGGTCGGCCATGGTAAACAAAGGAGTTCTTTATGGCTCAGATAGATGCTTTCTTTAAGTTGATGAATGAACAGGGCGCGTCCGACTTACACATGGTTTCCGGGCAACAACCTATCCTGCGTATCCGGGGCGAGATGGAGAGGGTCAAGTTCAAGACCCTGGAAAACGATGAGCTTAAAGCCATGCTTTATGAAATCGTTTCCGAAGATAAGGTTAAGGTTTTTGAGGAAACCGGCGATGTGGATTTCGGTTATGAGATCCCGGGCCTGGCCCGTTATCGTGGCAACCTTTTCATGCAGAAGTACGGGATCGGCTCTGTTTTTCGGGAAATTCCCAGCGATATTCTCGGCTGCGAGCAGCTTGGCCTGCCGACCGTGGTTTCCAAGCTGGCCGAGTTGCCCAAGGGCATGGTGCTGGTAACCGGCCCTACCGGTAGCGGTAAATCCACCACCCTGGCCGCCATCGTTGATCAGGCCAACAAGATCAGAAAGGATCACATCCTCACCATTGAAGACCCCATAGAGTTTGTTCACAAGAGTCAGAGTTGTATTGTCAACCATCGTGAGGTGGGATTGCATACCCAGAGTTTCTCCGCGGCCCTGCGCGGCGCCCTGCGTGAAGATCCCGATATCATCCTGGTCGGCGAGATGCGTGACTTGGAAACCATCTCCCTGGCCATGGAAGCGGCCATGACCGGTCATCTGGTCTTTGGCACCCTGCACACCTTGAACGCCAACAAGACGGTTGATCGTATTATCGAGATCTTTCCTTCCAGCCAGCAGGCCCAGGTGCGCTCGACCCTGGCCGATGCCTTGAAGGCGGTGGTTTCCCAGACCCTGTTCAAGCGGATTGATGTGAAAGGGCGTTGCGCGGCCCTGGAAATTCTCATCTGTACGCCTGCGGTGCGGAATCTTATTCGGGAGGGGAAAACCTATCAGATTCCATCGTCGATGCAGACCGGTAAAAAATACGGCATGCAGACCCTGGATGATGCTATCATGGAGCTGTTGAAGAAGGGCTGGATCTCAGGGGAATCGGCCTATACCAACTGTATCGAAAAAGCAAAATTTGCGCCGTTTTTAAAGAATCCCCCCACTGATTTCACCGACATCTAATTTCCTGATTTTTTCTAATCTTGTCTTATTGCTTATCCGTCGGCCCCTGCAAAAAGGAGTCGACGGATATTTTTTTGCCGTCGGTGATCAAGGTGATGGCGCCGAGGGTGGTTGTCGCGTAACTCCGGCTTTTGGCCGGCAGCATAGCCGCGCCGATCTTGGCTCGTGGTTTGCCTGCGGAGACGATGATTTGCTCAGGGCTTACCGCCTGGAGGAAGGCGGCGGAGCCGGAGGAGGCCCTGCCGTGATGGGGCATCAGGAGAACCTGGGAGGCGAGGCCGGCGGGGGCCCGGCAGAGCAACTCCTCGCCTTTGATCTCAATGTCGCCGGGAAAGAGAAATTTTTGCTCGCCCACGGTCAGTTGCACCACCAGGCCGGTGTTGTTGGTGTCGTTGCCGGTGAAATATTGGTGGGGCCGGCGGCTATCGTCTTGATGCATATTGACCAGACAGACAAGGCGGTTTTGGCCTGTCTTGTACAGCTGCTCCGCGGTTTGCGGAATTTTCATGGCGCAGCCGGTGGCCTTTGCCAGTTGCCTGATTTCGGCAAAACCGGGATCTGGCGCGGGCTGGCCGCTGAACCAGATGGTGGCGGGGTTGAAATTTTTCATGAGAAAGGGCAACCCGTTGTAGTGGTCGGCATGGAGGTGGGTGAGGATTATCTGGTCGATTTTCGTGATGCGGTTTTTCCATAGAAACGGGGCGATAATATTTTCGCCGATATTGAATCGGTCGGAAAGCGGGCCGCCGCCGTCGATCAGGATTGTTTTATCATCGGCCAATCTGATTACCGTCGCGCTGCCTTGTCCCACGTCAAGATAGCTGATCGAGGTTTTTCCCGAATTTATAGCCTGGGAATATATCGTTGGCAAGATGGCTAATCCGAGGGCCCCGCCGGCGACCAGATATTTCCAGCGCGGCAAGGAACTCCAGAACAAGATCAAAAGCATGATAAGGTAGGCGCCAATCACCTCGGCTATTGACGGGGTGATGGTTCTGATTGACACATAGGGCAGGGCGGCGCCGAGTGCCGCCAGCTTGGCGGCCAGCGCCAGGCCCTTGCCGCCGATTGTAAAAATAAGGGCTGCAAGTTGTGGGGCCGGGTTAAGGAAAAGTACCCCTGTTATCCCCAACGGCAGAGCCCACAGGCAAACCAGGGGCGAGATAATCAGGGTGCTGAGCGGGCTGAGCAGGGACAGTCGGTTAAAGTAAAAGAGCGATAAGGGGAGGGTGGCCAGAAAGGCGATTAGGGAAACGGTGAGCGAGGCTGACAGATACAACCAGGCCCTGTGCAGGATTGAAGGATTGTTTGCCGCGCTAAACCGGGACTGAAGCCGGGAGCTGGTTATGACGATGGCGATGGTGGCGGCAAATGAAAGTTGAAAGGCAACGTTGGTTATCGCCATTGGTTTCCAGATAATGATGATCAGCGCGGCAATGGCCACGTTGTTAAGGCTTGACCACTGGCGGTTGCTGAAGATAGCGAGCATGAAAACCGCGACCATGATAAATGATCTGACCACCGGGATTTGGAAACCGGCCATGGCCACGTAAAAGAGAAGGGGAATAAGGGTGGCGGCCAGGGCGGTTTTTTTTACAGGAATATTAAGCAGCAGCCAGGTGGAGCAGGAAAGAAGCCAGGTGAGCAACCCGCCGATCAGCAAGGCAAGAATGCCTAAATGCATTCCGGAAATAGCCAGCAGATGCATGATGCCGCTTGCCTTGAAATCTTCCAGGGTCTCGATGGCAACGGCGCTGCGATCCCCGATCAGCAGGGCGCTATACAGTCCTGCCTCGACCGGGTTCAAGGTGGCGCTAAGAAAGTTTGCAAGCTGTTGGCGAAAGGCTTCGATGCGGTAAAAGATTCCCTGCCCGCTCGCCGTTGGCAAGAGGGGGTGGAGGGGTTGGATCAGGTTGGGATCCGCCACCCAACCCGTGGATAGGATGTTGTGATCGGCAAGATATCTTTTGTAATCAAAGGCGCCCGGGGTTTGAAAACTGCGGGGGGTGGTCAGCCTGGTTCTGACGCAATAATCCCGCCCCGGCTCAAAGGTGGTAGGGGGCAAGTTGTTTACCGTAAGCTGGACCAGGCCGGTTGCCGGTTGCGGCTTGGCGGTGTCCGGGCGCAGGATTGAATCGCAGGCGATAATAAGTTTTGTTTTGTTGTTCCGGGTTATCGGCTTTGTGGTTAATGTGCCGGTCAGGCATAGTTGCTGGTTTTTATTGTTGAGGTTGGCGATATGATGCGAAGCGAGCGGTGCCTGTTGCTGGCTGCCCAGGTAGAGGGCGCCGGTCAGAAAAAAGAGCAGGCTCAGATAGCGGTTTGCGATCAGGCGGTTGTTTTTTGCAATCGCCCGGGCCGTTGCCGCCAAGAGCAAGAGGGTGAAGCTCCAGAGGATAATTCCGGCGGGCAGCCAGCCTTGTCCGGCGCAGGCCGAACCGGCGGCCAGGCTCAGGGTCACCGGCAGCAGCGGGTTGTTTGGTTCGCTGGGCATGAGGTTTTTGGACTTGGTTTAAAAATTAGAAATCGAGAGCAAAAAAAAGTGTGTCTCCCTGCATAAGGAAAACACACTTGGTGGTTATCAATATCTATCGGCTGTAAAGTGTTTCATTCATCAGTCGAGAAAGTGTTTTAGTTTTTCCCGACGGCTGGAATGGCGCAGGCGATTGAGCGCTTTTTTCTCGATCTGCCTGATGCGCTCGCGGCTTACGTTAAAGCGTTTGCCGATTTCCTCAAGGGTGTATTCGGCGTCTTCGCCGATGCCGAACCGGAGGCGGATAATTTTTTCCTCGCGGGGGCTCAAGGTCTCGAGGATATTGGTGACCCGGTCGGAAAGTTCATGGTTCTGCACCGCTTCGTAGGGGGAGATCGACTCCTGGTTCTCCAGGAAATCGCCCAGGGTGCTGTCATCGTCGCCCACCGGGGTTTCAAGGGAGATCGGCTCCCGGGAGGCCTCGAGGATCGCCAGGATTTTATCCATGGGCAGCCCGGTTTTTTCCGAGATCTCGATGGGGGTCGGCTCCCGGCCCAGCTCTTTGAGCAGGGAGTAGAAGGCCTTGAAAAACTGGCTTCTGAGCTCGAGGAAGTGAACCGGCAGGCGGATGGTTCTGGTTTTATCAAGGATGGCGCGGGTAATGGCCTGTCTGATCCACCAGCTCGCATAGGTGCTGAACTTGTTGCCCTTGGTGTAGTCAAAGCGGAACACCGCGCGCATCAGGCCGAGGTTGCCTTCCTGGATCAGGTCGGCCAGGGTGAGGCCTTGGTGCATGTAGCGTTTGGCAATGCTCACCACCAGCCGCAGGTTGGCCTTGATCATGGCATCCTTGGCAATCTCGATGGAGCGGTGGTAAAGCTCCAACCGGCAATGGGCTTCCTGGAGCTCCTTGTTGGTCGGATGATTGGCGCAGGCCGTGGCAACCGCCCGCATCATGAAGTTAAGGTGCTGTTTTTTGGGCTTGAGGGTAGGATCGCGTTTTTCCCAAAGGTCAATGCGTTCGACCAGTTGCACCAACTCCTCGGTGCCGTATTGGTCGGTGCGCACCGTGCGGATGATGCCGTCAAAGCCCTCGCGGATGGTCTTGCTGTATTTTTCTTCTTCCTGGGGGGTGAGCAGCTCGAATTTGCCCATTTCCCGGAGATAAGTGGTGGTTGTTTCTTCAGGCTCCGGCGCGTCATCCTTGGTCACCAGCGGCGCGGCATCGTGCATGGGGTCCATGTCGGAATCTTCGGTGGCTAAGGCCATGTCGTAATCCACATCGCCGTCGGGAGAATCTTTATAGATTTTGCCGTCCAGGGTTTTTTTCTCGCCGGATTTGCCTTGGTTGACAATCTCAATATTGTTTTCGCCAAGAAAATCAAAAATACTGTCGATGGTATCAGGAGTATTGCCTTCCGGGATTAAATCGTTGAGAGCGGCAATCGTGATACATCCGTCTTTTTTTCCAGCTTCGAGCAATTTGGCTTTTATGTCGGCAGGCACGAGATAACGTCTCCTGATATGAGATTTTTTTATGTTTTGCCCTGCAGATAAATATTGTATTCTGCTGAGGCGGTAAAACAAGTAACCTTACTATATATTGCATAAAAAAGCAACAGAAAGAGTTGGTGAGTCTGTTTTGTTTTTTTGTTGGCTTGCTGGATCTGGTAGCTTTATTCTGTTACAGTTGCTAAGATTTTCAGGGGCTTACGTTATTGGTTCGCCTGCCGCTTTGTTTTTAACTTATCGATTTGGGGTGGAATATGTTTGACGGCCGGCGCAGTGGCCTCCTTTTGCATTTAACGTCTTTGCCGGGCCGGTTTGGAGTTGGCACGCTAGGGCGTGGGGCAAAGGATTTTATCGATTTTCTGGCGGAGAGCGGTCAGCGTTATTGGCAGATTCTGCCCTGCGGCGTGGTTAGTCCTGATTTCGATTGCTCACCCTATATGAGCCTTTCCGCCTTTGCCGGCAACTCCCTTTTGATCGATCCCGAACTGTTGGTGGCGGAAGGCCTGCTCGAGCGTAAAGATTTGGCTGATGTGCCGGATTTTTCCGAATACAGCGTTGATTTCGACCAGGTGATTCGTTTTAATCGCCGGATAATGGAAACCGCTTTCCTGGCTTTTCAGTCCGGTAAGTCGACCGCTGATTTTGAGGCGTTTTGCAAAACAACGAGGTGGCTTGATGATTTTGCCCTTTTTGCCGCCTTGCATGAACAATTCTCCGGCAAGCCCTGGAATGAGTGGCCGGCCGATATTGCGGCAAGAGAACCCCTGGCCCTTGCGCGGTGGCGGGAGCAATTGCGCGAGCCCGTCAGGTATCATCAATTCGTCCAGTTCTGTTTTTATGCTCAGTGGCAACAACTGCGCAACTATGCCGCGGATAATGGCATTGCGCTGATCGGGGATATCCCGATCTATGTTGCCCAGGACAGTGCCGATGTCTGGGGCAACCAGGCTTGCTTCAGGCTTGATAGTAAAACCGGACTGCCTACCCATGTGGCCGGAGTGCCCCCGGATTATTTCAGCGAGACCGGTCAGCGGTGGGGTAATCCTCTATTTGTCTGGCAAGACGATGCAGGCCACGATAATGAAAGCCTTTATTCCTGGTGGGCCGACCGCCTGCTCCATAGCTTTCATACCGTGGATCTGATCCGGATCGATCATTTTCGCGGTTTTGAGTCATATTGGGAGATTGCCGCCGATGAGGCGACCGCGATCAACGGCAGATGGGTTCCGGGGCCTGGCCACCATTTTTTTGACGAGATGAAAAAAAGGGTGGGAGAGTTGCCCATTATTGCCGAGGATCTTGGGATTATCACCCCGGAGGTTGAGCGGCTGCGCGACGACCTCGGGTTTCCCGGCATGAAAATTTTGCAGTTTGCCTTTGATTCGGATGAGCATAATGCCTATTTGCCCCATAATTATAAGAGCAGCAATTGCGTGGTCTATACCGGCACCCATGATAACGATACCACGGTGGGCTGGTTTTTGAGCGATCGGGCGGATCAGGCCAGCAAGGACCGGGTGATGCGTTATGCCCACAGCCGGATCGGCGCGCCGGTACATTGGGATTTTATCAGGATGGCCTATTCTTCGGTTGCCGCCCTGGCCGTCATTCCGCTCCAAGATGTGCTGGGTTTCGGCAGTGATTGCCGGATGAATATGCCCAGCACCTCCCAGGGCAATTGGCGCTGGCGCTGTGCTCCGCGCTTTTTAACCCCGGAGTTGGCCGCGCGATTGAAAGACGAGGTGATTTTTTATAATCGCCTGCCGGGTTGAGGTTAGGGCAGGATTTGGATAGAGGCTTAGATGAAGGTTCTGGCATTAAGCGGCAGTCCGCGGAAGCATGGTAATACCGATGAGCTGTTGCGCGCGGTTGTCGCCGGAATGCGCACCGCCGGCGCCGAGGTTGAAGTGATCCGCCTTTGTGAGCTTAAGATCGCTCCATGTACCGGCTGCGGTTATTGCGAGAAGAGTGGTGAGTGTGTGGTCGATGATGATATGACCGCGCTCTATCAGAAAATTATCGATACCGACCGACTGGTGTTAGCCTCGCCCATCTATTTTTACGGGTTGACCGCCCAGGCCAAGGCCTTTGTTGATCGAACCCAGACCCTGTGGAGCCTGAGGCATCGGGCAACCGCCAAAGGCAAGTGGTTGCCCAGGCCCGATCGTAAAGGTTTGCTGGTGTGTGTTGCCGCAAGCCACGGGGAAAAACTCTTTGACGGAGCTATTCTCACGGCCAAGTATGCCTTTGAGGCCATGGGCATGGCTTATGCCGGTGACTTTCTGGTAAGGGGTGTCGAAGGTCGCGGCGAAATGGCCAAGGCCAAGGAAAAGCTTGAGCAGGCGATCCAGGCCGGTGAAAAATTTATGGAGTAACGGGGCGGGGTTAGCCTGTTTTGGCTGTTTTCCTCTCCTGGGATCAATAAATAAAAGATTGACAAACCTCGTCACATAATTTAGTAAATGCATCACAAATCATGGCCCCTTCGTCTAGCGGTCTAGGACGCTGGCCTCTCACGCCGGTAACACGGGTTCGAGTCCCGTAGGGGTCACCATGAATTTTTTAAGGGATTCAAGCTAATTGCTTGAATCCCTTTTTTTTTTGTTTTGGGTTCC
The DNA here is from genome assembly GCA_013349285.1 of Deltaproteobacteria bacterium. Classification (GTDB taxonomy): domain Bacteria; phylum Desulfobacterota; class Desulfobulbia; order Desulfobulbales; family Desulfurivibrionaceae; genus DUZU01. The sequence continues at coordinate 11,840 of DUZU01000058.1, forward strand.
TAACTTTTTATTGATTTAATGATTTAGGTGTTGGCAAAAAAAACAATAGTCGATTTAATAGTTGGTAACTACTTAATTTTGATAGGGGGGATTTGGGGGGCTGGTGTCAAGGATAAACGGGCTGTTGCCCAAATCGTTTGGTGCACAAGATTAACCATGATTTTTTCACTAAAAACAAGGTTAACTACTTGATATTGCTTGAGGTTTAATGTAAAATTCAGTCTCGTTATGATCAATGGAGGTATGGCCATGATGGGGCGAGAAGAAAGCAAACAGGGAAAGCTTTTTTACTATAACTTTTCACTCGAGGGTCGTGTCCGTGCCGATCATCCGTTGCGCAAACTAGCTGCGCTTGTGGACTTTGATTTTGCCTATGCTGCCGTGGGTAACAAATATGGCTACAACGGCAATGTGTCAGTGCCACCGCCCGTTATCCTCAAGCTCATGGTGCTTTTGATTTTTTACAATGTGCGCTCGGAGCGTGAACTCATGGATACCTTGCCGGAGCGTTTGGACTGGCTGTGGTTTTTGGGCTTCGACTTGGACACCAATACTCCCAATCACAGTGTACTGTCAAAAGCCAGAAAGCGTTGGGGCGCAGAACTCTTCAGGGAATTTTTCGAACGAATTGTCTGGCAATGTGTTGAGGCAGGACTGGTTGATGGCAGCAAGATTTTCATGGACTCCAGCCTAGTGG
>DUZU01000059.1 GCA_013349285.1 Deltaproteobacteria bacterium
CCATACCCTTAAGGGAAAGCACACGGGTAATCGCTGATGTCAAGGTAGTCTTACCATGATCAATATGACCAACAGTGCCGATATTTACATGCGGTTTTTTACGTTCAAATTTCTTCTTTGCCATGTCTATTCTCCTCAACCCATAATTCTTTGTGGTGGATGCCAGGACTCTCCGAACCAACACATGCTTGAAATATTTAAATATGTGGAGCCCACGACCGGATTCGAACCGGTGACTTCTTCCTTACCAAGGAAGTACTCTACCTACTGAGTTACGTGGGCAAACTAGCATCCAGAACAAGCAAAACAACTACCCTACTCAACAACAGACCATCTCTTAGTCATTAAAATGGAGCGGGGAACGGGTCTCGAACCCGCGACCCTCAGCTTGGAAGGCTGATGCTCTACCAATTGAGCTATCCCCGCATCAATCTTGCGACTTAATCACCACCGAACAGGGATGATCAACAACCAACAACAGTCAACTAAGGAAACAGGTCGTTCTTTCAAAAAAAATGGTGGAGGGGGGAGGATTCGAACCTCCGAAGGCTTGGCCGACAGATTTACAGTCTGTTCCCTTTGACCGCTCGGGAACCCCTCCACTCTATATCAAAGCCGACCTCTCAGGATCGACATCTAAACAAGCTACTCTTATCTCATGGTTGGTGGAGCTGGCGATGGGACTTGAACCCGCAACCTGCTGATTACAAATCAGCTGCTCTACCAATTGAGCTACGCCAGCTTATGAGACGGGCAATACTAATCGTTCCGTCACGAAAGATCAACCTTTTTTTACAGTAAAATATCGACGGACAACAGACAAAAGAAAATCAGGCACCATGCCGATCAAAAGCACAGTGCCTGATTAAAGATAACAAGTATTACTCTTCTGTCTTCTGGACAAACTCACTGGCACGATACTTCTCGAAAGCCATGGCAAAGGTCCGGTAAACCATGTGCGCGAACTTTGAATAAGGCATATAGACAAAGAGCATCAAAATGGTTACCAAATGCAGGTAATAAAAGAGATACGCAAGAACCGGAATCCCGATCAGACGGGTCAGCTCAGCACAGAGCCCGGTAACGCCAACCGCCATTATCTTGGTAATCAGGAACCAGTCATAAAAGGTCGGGGAAGCATTATTCTCCTCTTCCATGCGTGAACGGTTCATCCACAGGATCCCAACTCCGACAATCAGAGCAATGGCACTGACGTTGGCAAGAATCTTGAACGGATCGCTAAGAGGAATCGGCCCATGGAGCCCTTCCACAAACATTCCGACAATATCCTTCCGGATCATGCCGTAGGTGGTCACCGCAAACAAGCCGATGAATGCCAACAGCAAAGGCAAATGGCCATTGACCCGATCATGATTGGTGCCACATTCCTTAAACCGTTTATGCGCCAGAATCTCTTTTACCGATGGTACCAGAAACTGGGTAATAAACTGAGGAACCGAAGGCCGGAAATCGCTCTTAACATCCAACTGGGCGGCCATATTGTTCCACATATTGGACACCCCCTTATAGGCGGCAAAAACCGCAAAGGCAAAGGCGGGAACAAAAATCGCGTCGATGATCAAAACATTCTTGGTCAGACCCATAAAATAACCATGACCAAAGAAATTACCAAAATCAATATCGCCTTGGGGCAGATGCATGCCGCCGGACAAAAACCAGACGATAAGGATCAACAGAGCCGGAGCCCCAATGAGAATCGGCAGGTTTTTACCCTGGCTAACCAGCTTGGCCAACCCATTGGGAAAGCCATAATGGGTATAGGCATAAGCCCGGATCGCACCAAGAACATCGCCGGGCTTGGCGCCCCGGGGACAGTAAGCGGTACAATCACCACATTGATGACAGAGCATCACGTCGGGATCAGCAACCAGCCTGTCTTTCAAACCCCACTGGGCCCAAATCATCTCTTTCCGAGGGAAAGGCTTGTTGTCGGAGGACAGCGGACAGACAACAGAGCATGTCGCACATTGGTAACATTTTTTTAATGTGTCACCACCGGCACTTTTTAAAAATTTTATAAAATTTAAATCTGGTTCAACCCTAATAGCCATGTTACGCCTCCAGTATTCTTCCCTTGAGTCACAGCTCTAAACTTTTCCGGGCAGTTTCCCCCCCGGCGCTCTTTCTATAAAATCATGCAGATGACAGCCCCATGACTGTCATCTGCATCGCAACTAGACACTAACTACTTAGAAGCCCTTGAATGGATTGGGTCCGAGTTCGATAACTTCCTCAACAAACTCATTGATGATATCACCAATCTTGTCATATTCGTTGATCGCAACCTGGCGAGCAGCACAGCGCTCCGGCTCAAGGCCGAGGCTGCCGAGGGTCTCACCGATATTGGCCATACGTTTATCGGCAATCTCGCTGCCCTTGACAAAGTGGCACTGATAATCATCACCGAACTTACAGCCAAGAAGAAGAACGCCGTCCATACCGGAAGAAAGCGCGTCTTTAATCCAGACCATGTTCATGGAGCCAAGACAACGAACCGGAATTACCCGGATCAAGGCGTTCTGCGGAAGCTTACGCATCGCCGCCATATCAAGGGCAGGATATGCGTCATTTTCACAGGCAAAGACCATGAACCGCAATTTATCTTCATCGTCATCAGGAACTTCTATGGCCTTAACCATGGAACCGATCATATCGACGTTGTAATTCTTGAAGCCGATGATCCGCTCGGGGCAGGCGCCCATACAGGTACCGCACCGACGACAGCGGGTGGGGTTAGGCAGCGGGGTGCCCTTCTCATCATCATCCAAAGCGCCAAAAGGACATTCTTCGGTACAACGCTTACACTGAGTACAGCGCTGGAAGAAAAACTCAGGGTAGGAACCGTCGCCGGACCGGGGATGAACGGCAACCCCGCGATCGGCAGACTCCACACACTGAATGGCCTTAAGGGCGGCGCCGGTTGCATCATCAATGGTTTCCTCCATGTTCATCGCCTTGCGAACGCCGCCACAGGCATATACGCCGGTCCGACGGGTCTCATAGGGGAAACAGATGAAATGGGAGTCGGCGTAGCCGTCAAAAATATCAAGGTCAAGGAAGGCGGGACCCTGACGATAAGCCAGATTGATGGTCGGTTTGTTTTTGGTGGTCGGGATCATCCCGGCAGCAAGAACAACCATGTCAACGTTGAGGGTAATATCCTCGTTCAAGAGGGTGTCTTTCATGTGTACGGCCAGGCCGCCACCTTCCGCCTCAACGCCGGTAACCGTGGCCTTGGTCAGGAAAATACCGTCATTGTTCTGCGCGCCCTTATAGAACATTTCCATGTTGCCGGGAGTACGCATGTGCTGATAGAGGATATAGGCCTTACCTTCGGCATTGTCTTCCCGCACATAGCAGGCCTGCTTCAAGGCCACCATGCTGGTAACGGAGTTGCAGTAGGGGAAGTCATTGTCGTTCTCTTCAGCGCCAGGGCTCTGAATAAAGGCGACATTGGCCGGCACTTTGCCTTCTTTGGCCAACTTCTCAAACTGGGCATTGGTAACCACGTTATCCAGTTTGCCGTAGCCGAGATGCTCGTATTCGGAGACATCAGCCGGATTCCAACCGGTGGCCAGTACCACGGCGCCAAAGTCCTCAGCGGCAGGATCAACCGCAGTGTACTTCTGCAACCCGGTATTGGGATCTTCCATTTTACCCTTGCTGATCGCATCCTGCTCATCAACGCCAACCTTGGCAGGAGCGTCCCACTCGGTCTTGGTGCCGGTCGGCTTCAAGGTAACCTTGTAAGCACCGGGAGCACCGCCGATTCTGGCAACTTCAGTAGAGGTTTTAACCGTAATATTGGCATCCGCTTCAACCGCGGCGATCATCTCGGCAATGGTGGGCTCTTCAAGGTTGGTCCAAGGAGCTTTGGTCGGGAACTGTTTTCTCCAACCAAGGGCCTTACCGCCAAGTTTGTCGGCAGCTTCGATGATGGTTACTTCGGAACCGGCGTCCGCAGCAGCCTTGGCGGCAGTCAGACCGGCGATACCACCACCCATAACCAGAATTTTCTTGTTCAGGGTTTCCAGCTGAAAGGGCACGGGCAATTCGGTCTTTTTCGCCTGAACGCAGGCCATCCGGACATAATCCTGAGCCTTTTCCTGGGCATATTCCTTAACGACATCTTCACCGCGCGCTTCAGTAACCGTCTCAAGAGACCAGGCAACACCCTCACGGAGGTTGGCCCGAATAGTGATCTTGTCGTCACCGAAATTGAACTCGTTTTTCATAACGCGGGGAGAACAGGCACAAACGACTACGGTATTAACCCCATCATTATCAATATCAGCCTGAATCATCTCGCGACCGGCGGCACTACAAAGAGCCTCATGGCTTTTCGGAGCCATGCCGTTTTCACTTGCCGCGCCAGTCAAACCCTCAATATCGAGGGCTTCTCCTATCCCACAACCTGTGCAGATATAAGCACCGTATTTCTTATCCATTAAACAGACCTCCTCGATGCCTGAATAGCTTTCATGGCTGATGCAGTTGAACTCTGGGTACAGGTAACAACATCGGCTGCTTTCTTTGCGCAACCGCAAGAAGACATACCCTCATCACCCAGAATAAAACCATTGCCGTCAGTGGCCAAACCAAGTGCTGCGGCCTGCCCTTTTGCATTAGGCTCCATACCGGTGGCAAGCACGGCCAAATCGACCTTTGCGGATACCTTATCTCCGGTAACGGCGTTCTCTGCGACCAGAGTAACTCCACCATCGGCCTCGGCAATGATATCGGCAACCTTACCTTTAACAAAGGTAACATTCGCATCAGCCATAACTTTTTCCCGGAATTTCTCGTATTTGCCGGGAGTACGCAGGTCAATATAGAAAACCGTAATCTTGGCATCAGGATACTGCGAACGGATATAGGTGATCTGTTTCATGGTTGCCATGCAGCAGATATACGAACAATACTCAAGGTGATTTTCGTCACGGGATCCGGCGCACTGGACAAAGGCAAAGCTCTCCGGCTCTTTATTGTCGCCGGGACGCAAAATCTTGCCGCCGGTGGGACCGTTGGGAGAAGCAAGCCGCTCCATCTGCATATTGGAGATAATGGCGGCACTGGAGTTGACCTTGAGGTTTTCCAGCTTGGTTGCATCATAAGGAGTCCAGCCGGTAGCCCAAACAATGGCGCTAACGTCCAGAGTAAACTCTTTGGCCTGCATGTCGAAATCGACCGCATCATATTTACAGGCATCCTTGATCGCCTGCTTGCTGGCATCACCGCATGCATCCTTGGCAATAACATATTTCATCGGGAAGGCCATATCATGGGGCTTATAAGCCGCCTTGCTTTTGTTCATCCCAAAGTTGAATGCGTTGTCGATCTCATCGGTACAAGCATCGGCACACGCACCACAAGCGGTGCAGTTATTATTGACAAAACGGGGCTTACTTTCGAGAGTCACCTGATAGTTACCAGGTCCACCGGACACACTTTTCACCTCGGTCATGGTGTGAACCCTAACCCGACGGTTATTTCTGATCCGCTGAAAATTGATCTCCAAACCACAACTCGGGGGACAGAGCTTGGGGAAATACTGATTCAACTGTGCAACCCGACCACCTAAATAGGGGTTTTTTTCAATCAGAAAAACATCTTTTCCGACTTCAGCGGCTTCCAGGGCGGCTGTGAGTCCACTTATGCCACCGCCAACGACAAGAACAGCACCTGCGGGTGCGCTGCGTTCGTCTGTCATGCCTCTCCTCCATTCATAATATTATTAATTATAAAACTAGTTTTCTTGGTTCAACCGATCAATACTACTTGCTATTGGTGGTCAGCTCAACCAGAAAAACCTTGTTTTACCGAAGGGTATAGAAAAATCTCCAGACACCATAACGGTGCCTGGAGATTCATACTCACTATCAACCAATCATAGATCGTTAATTAGATCCACGGCTCGGTTTCAACGATGTTGATACAGTTAACCTTCTCACACTTCCACTCCTGGGTTGCAGGATCAAAGGTGGAGTTAACGAAGGCCTTCCAGTTCTCATCATCACAGGTCGGGTAGTCAGAGCGGTAATAGAAGCCCGGGTAACGAGACTCTTTACGGAACTCAATGTGACGAATGTGGGTCTCTACACACCAAATACGATGGTAGTTTTCCCAAGCGCGCATCAACTCATGAAGGTCGCCGGCAGCCATCAACTCGGCATCTTCGCGCAGCATGCGGAGAAGATCCAAACAGATGTTAAGAAGCTTACCAGAGGTCATGTAGTAAGTAGCAACACCACCACCGTACTCATCGGTAGCCTTCATCAGGCGCATCATGATACCGGCAGGCTTGCAGTAGTTGGGGTTAACATCAGAAGAGGTGGAAGCACCTACAAACTCATGGTAACGACGAACCGGAGCATAAACCTCATCGGCATACTCCTGAGCGGATTTAGGCAGCTCAGGTTTGAAGCTTGCATTGTCACGGCAGAATTTAACCATCTGCTTGGCAACGATACGACCCTCGGCATGTGAACCGGAGGAGAACTTGTGACCGGAAGCGCCAACGCCGTCGCCGGCGGTGAACAGACCATCAACGGTGGTCATGCGGTTGTAACCCCATTTGTACTGGTGGCTACGAGGACCGTCAACGGTGGGTACCCAAGCCTCATCCGGACCAGAGGTCCAGATACCACAACAACCGGAGTGGCTGCCGAGCATGTATGGTTCGGTCGGCATGATCTCGGAACCTACTTTCTCAGGCTCGATGTTCATACCAGCCCAGAGACCGGCCTGACCAACGGACATGTCAAGGAAGTCTTCCCAAGCTTCAGACTCAAGATGTTTCCAGAATTTCTTAACATCTTTCTCGTCCATGCCTTTGGCACGACGATCATCAAGGAAAGCGTTCAGAGCAACGTCGGTTGCCATGTAGATCGGACCACGACCGGCTTTCAGCTCGTTGAGCATCAAGTGGTTACGCAGACAGGTAGGAGTAACGGCAGACTTGCCATAAGGCATGAACTTGCCAAGCTCTTCGTTAACAGCGTCGCTGTTGGCATAGAACTCACCAAGACCGTTCTGTACTTTCGCTTTGAAGAGGAGGAACCAAGCACCAACCGGTCCGTAACCATCTTTGAAACGAGCAGGGGTGAAGCGGTTTTCCATCATGGTCAGAGTAGCACCGACCTGAGCACACATGGTGTAGGTGGAACCAGCATTCCATACGGGGTACCAAGCGCGACCTTTACCCTCACCGGTGGACCGGGGACGGAAGATGTTTACGGCACCACCGCAAGCACAGAGAGCGGTCTTGCAACGGAATACGTGTACTTTGTTCTCACGAGTAGAGAAACCTACCGCACCAGCGATCTGGTTGGCTTTGTTCTTGTCGAGGATCAATTTAACGATGAAAACACGCTCAAGGCAGTTTTCTTCGCCGAGTGCGGATTTAGCAGGCTCGGCAACGATACACTTATAAGACTCACCGTTGATCATGATCTGCCATTTACCGGTACGTACCGGGGTACCACCCTCACGAAGGGTAGGGGCGGGCTTGGCGCCGTCAAGGTTCTCGCCGGCTGCGTCTTTCTTCCAAATGGGAAGACCCCACTCTTCGAACAATTTAACAGACTCATCAACGTGACGACCGAGGTCGTAGATGAGATCTTCACGAACAACGCCCATCAGGTCGTTACGAACCATTTTTACGTAGTTCTCGATGGGGTTCTCACCGATGTAGGTGTTGATAGCGGACAGACCCTGAGCAACAGCTCCGGAACGCTCCATGGAAGCTTTGTCAACCAATTTAATCTTCAGGTCGGCAGGAGCCCATTTCTTGATCTCGAAAGCAGTACCACAAGCGGCCATACCACCGCCGATGATAAGAACATCGACATCATGCTCAACAACCTCAGGATTTGTAACGGCGGGCAGCTCGCCCAACGGCTTATTAGGTAACGCCATAGTTATTTCTCCTCAAGCAATTTTTAAAAAAATTGTTTTTAATTAATTTTGTTTCCAACAATTACCAATTATTTGGCAACCATGGTCGGCTCAGGAAGATCATTCTCAAGCAACAATTTCTCGTCGTCAAGATTGGCGCCTTTGCCGTCAAGGTATGCATTAGCAGCACCCTCAGCGGTTGTACGAATAGGGAATTTGAAACGTTTCATGTTACCGTTACGGAATTTAACGGTCCACATGATGGAATCAGAACTCCGCATCGGATGAACCTGGCCACCCATGGGTACAAAGTCATTGTATCCACGTACTGCGATGGCACCCTGCGGACAAATCTTTACGCAAGAGTAACATTCCCAGCATGCATCAGGCTCCTGATTGTAGGCGCGCATCTCCTCAACGTTCAGTACCATCAGATCATTGGGACAGATGTACATGCAAGCAGTCTTGTCACCGCCCTTACAACCGTCACATTTGGAAGGATCTACGTAACTTGGCATTAACTAACCTCCTCAATTGGATTGAATTTCCCGAACCCAGCGGATGCTGAGCCCGCATTTACCTTATCTACTTTCATAATTGCATAAATCTAAGCAGTTAACCCGCCTTCCCCATAACCGGATCAGGCAAGTCAAATGCATAAAGCACTACCATACCATCGAAATGAGCAATGGCACAAAGCAAAAAAATAATTTCTTTTCGCCTCTAAATGCCGTGGCAAAACAAGTATCATTCAATAAACAGAAATTTTGAACCTGCAAAAAATGAAGAGCCACTCATTTTTCCGAACAATGGACTGTATAAAATTTCATTTTCTAAAAGTCAAGAAAAAAACTCAGGCTTTGCCTCCCGTCCCCCGTCCTTTTCAAGACAATTAAGCAAATTCTTACCTTTTGGGCGAACCGGCCAAGGATCCCCTGAACATTGTTCTTTAATATCAAATAATTATGACGACCAGCCAAGAATAATGACAATTGAATTTGACAGCGACCAAAGTCATGGTTACTTTGTTGCCGATCTTTAACGAATATATTCAACGTAAATGAAATAGTATTTATTTAATTTTTAACATATGCAAAGGTAATCCTGATGAGCGAATCACAATCACCCGACTCCACCAGCAAATCTCTTTTCGGCACCGACCACAATCCGACCAATATTGTTCCGGAAAAACTCAGTCTTGACAGCAAGCTTAAATTTCGCTGTCACCCAAAAGTCTCATGCTTTACCGCCTGCTGCGGTAATATTGAAATCATCCTCACCCCGTATGACATTTTGCGGATCAGAAAAGTTCTCAATTTGCCGGCCCAGGAGTTCCTGCTGCGCTTTACCACCCCCACCTATCTCGAAAAAACCGACATGCCCGGCGTCAAGATCCACCTTGACGAGAACGGCAGATGCCCCTTTGTCACCGATGAAGGATGTATCATATATGCTCAGCGACCAACCACCTGTCGCTACTACCCGGTAGGCATGTCTTACTTCCATGGCGCCGGGCAGGAAAACACCAAGGCGGAAGAATTCTACTTTCTGGTCAACGAGAATCACTGCAAGGGCCATCAGGAAGATCATGTTCAGACCATTCGCGAATGGCGTACTGATCAGGGCATAGATGAAAGCGATGAGATGAATAAAGACTGGATGGAGCTGGTCATGCGCCGCAAGTCATTCGGCCAGCAGGCCACCTTGAGCGAACCGGCCCAGAAAATGTTTTTCATGGTGAGCACCGATCTTGATCAATTCCGCAATTTTGTGTTCAACAGCTCCTTTCTGGACACCTATGAAATAGACGAGCAAACCCTGAGCAACATCAAGGAAGATGATATCGCCCTGATCAAGTTCTCTTACAAATACCTCGCCTCGTCCCTTTTCGGCACCAACGATCTTAAAATAAAGGCGGAAAAGATCAAAAAGAAGGCCGAAGAGATTAAAGCCGGCCAAAAAGGGGCTGAAGAGCGGGCCAAGGAAACCTTTGAAGCTCTACGTCGTGACCGGGACCTGCTTAAGGCCCAAATCGAACAACAGGACAAAAAAAAGAAATAGTTATACCTAGGTCTGCGGGAGGGTGATCGTGAAACCGGTCCCCTCCCCTTCCTTACTCTCCACCTCGATCACCCCCTGATGGCTGTCGATGATGTTCTTGACAATGGCCAGCCCCAAGCCGGTTCCCCTATTTTTGTCGGTATAAAACGGGGTGAAAATATGCTCCTTCTTTTCCTCAGACATCCCGGAGCCGGTATCATCAACCCGGACGATTACCGCCGGAGGATTACGACGCCAGCTGCTGGAAACGGTTAACTTGCCACCATCCGGCATAGCCTGAGCACTGTTCATAAATATATTAAGGAAAGCCCGATACAACATGTCCTGATCGATTCTGACCTGGGGCATCTTCTTGCCCAAATCACATTCCACCTCTATTCCGGATGAGGCAAACTCCGACTCCATGAATTTGAGTACCTTTTCCACGACTTCATTCACCCCGCCCAAGACCAGTCTCGGCATCTGCGGTCTGGCAAAATCGAGAAACTCTCGGACAATCCCATCAAGCCGCCCGGTTTCATCGACAATAATATTGGCAAGATATTCGTTCCCCGGCGCCAAAACCTTCAGGCGTTTGCCGAGGATATCGGCAGTACTGCGCACAATCCCCAACGGATTTTTAATCTCGTGGGAGACGGAGGCCACCATTTTCCCAAGGGTGGCCAATCGCTTATTTTGACTTAATTTCTGCTGAAGCCGCTGGCGCTCCTCGGCCCGGGCTTCGATAATTCGCTCCGCCCGGACCACGAGAAAACCCAACACCGTAAACAGCGCGGCCATGATCAAGATCGAGGTGAAAACAATGGAGGCCTGCAGCCTGACAATCGCCTCAAAATCTTCGGACAGATCCTGGACGACTTCAATAACCCCCATCACCCGATCCGTATTTTCACCGAACGGCTTATACTGCCGAAATGGAATAAAGGTTAACAGCTGCGATGAAATGGGATCACTGCCGGGCATCAGGTTAAAAATAGTGCCGGATGCGGCAACCGTTGAATTACTTTCGCCGGCCAGCGCCTTTTTATACTCGTCGCCGCCCTCGCCCTCACGGCCGATGCGGGCGGCGATGGTGCTATAGGAGACCACATTCTCCATGGAATCATAGATGGTCACCGCTTCAATGCGCATACCGTGGGTGGCATTGCGGACAATGGTATCCAACATCTTGAACTGCTCCGGATTGCGAAGCGCAATCTTGCCGTAGCGAACCACGGTGGGCAGCACGAACTGCTGAAAAACCTGATGGCTGATGTTTTCCGCAACGACCAGGGAATAGGCCTCGCTCCGCTCCAGCAAAACCCTTTTGGCATGTTTGGAAATCAGCCAGGAAAGGACCAGGGTAAAAACCAAAAAAATAACCAGGCCGCTAAAGGAAAAGAATTTCACCAGCCGAAAGGGCTTCATCCCGGCGGCATCGGGCATTGATTTCCTTTTATCCCTCATCGATA
>DUZU01000060.1 GCA_013349285.1 Deltaproteobacteria bacterium
CGGCCATGAATTATCCCGTCTGGCAGCTGGATTTTGCCGGTGGCGGCCTGCTGATCGCGGCCATTGCCATCTTCCATGTCTACATCTCCCACTTTGCCGTGGGGGGCGGCCTGTTTTTGGTGCTGGCCGAGATGAAGGGCCACCGGGAAAACTCGCCGGCGATCCTGGACTACGTAAAAAGCCATACCAAGTTTTTCATGCTGCTCACCCTGGTGCTCGGCGCCATGACCGGGGTCGCCATCTGGTTCACCATTGCCCTGCTGGCGCCGGCCGCCACCTCGATCCTGATCCATAATTTTGTTTTCGGCTGGGCCATTGAATGGGTGTTTTTTCTCGGCGAGATCGTCGCCATCTTTATCTATTATTATACCTTCGGCAAAATGGAGAAACGCAACCACCTGCTCATCGGCTGGCTGTACTTCATCTTTGCCTGGCTCTCGCTCTTTGTGATCAACGGCATCATCGGCTTCATGCTCACCCCTGGCGACTGGCTTGTTACCGGCGATTTCTGGGACGGCTTTTTCAATCCCTCCTTCTGGCCGGCCCTGTTTTTCCGCACCTTTCTCTGCCTGATGCTGGCCGGCCTTTACGGCTTTCTGACCTCGACCAATATCAAGGATGAAACCCTGCGGCTTACCATGGTCCGCTACTGCGCCAAATGGCTGCTCGCCCCGTTTTTCCTGTTCCTGGCCTCGGCCTACTGGTATGTCCAGATCCTGCCGCCGGCGCCAAGGGAGTGGCTCATCAATTTCAATCCGGAGATGGCCCCCTTCATCAAAACCTTTATCATGATCTCGCCCATCCTCTTTTTAGGCGGCCTGCTCATGGCGATCAAATTGCCCCAAACCGCGAAACGCTCCCTGGCCATTCTGTTGCTGCTGATCGGCATCACCTATATGGGCTCCTTTGAGTATCTCCGGGAAGGCAGCCGACGGCCCTACACCATCAACGGCCACATCTATGCCAATTCCATCCTCAAACAGGATCTGGCCCGGGTGGAGGCAGAAGGCATTCTGGCCGCCGCCAAATGGGCGGAGCAGGAGATCACCGACGAGAACCGTCTCGCAGTGGGCCGCCGGCTATACGATATGAGCTGCCTGCCCTGCCACTCCATCGGCGGGCCGATCCGCGACATCCAAAAAATGACGGCCGGGTTCACCACTATCGAGGCCATGGAGGCCCGGCTCAGCGGCATGGGCAAGATGAAAAACTACATGCCGCCCTTTGTCGGCAACCAGGCCGAACGCCATGCCCTGGCCACCTATCTGATCGAAGAAATCCAAGGGCGGAAAGAGGCCCCGGCCACCGCCGCCGTCACCGAACTGCCCACCCATCCGCCTTATTTCAACCCGGATTCCAGCGACTACGTCTTACTGGCCTGGAGCGAAGAAGGGATCCACGCCGTCAGTGACGCCGACCAGTATCTCTCCTTAGCCACTCCGGGCTCCACCATCAAGGCGATCCTGATCCGCCGCGCCGAAACCCCGGAGATCATCAGTGACCAGGTGCGGCTCACCTACCGCATAGAGGATGGCCACAGTAAGCCGACCAGCCAGGTCTTTTTCTGGGATCATGCCCCCGCGCTGACGGACAAAGAGATCAAGGCCGGCCACGGCCTCACCGGCAACCAGCTGCAGGGCGAGATGCGGCTCAACGCACAATCCCGCTATTATGTGGCAGACCGCCTGCCGGTTATTCCTTATAATGACAAAGGCGACTATCGCCCATACCCGCTGCTCACCATCGAGGCCCGGGATGATAACGGCCGAATAATCGCCACCACCATGGTCGTTGCCCCGGTCTCAACGGAAATGGGCTGCAACAACTGCCACGGCGGCAGCTGGCGCAAAACGGTGGCCGGCCTTTCCCCGGTTACCGCCCGGGATATCCTCACCGTCCATGACCGGCTCAACCAAACCTCGCTTTACAAGATGGCCGAGCAGGGCAAACCGCTGCGCTGCCAGGAGTGCCACCCCGATCCGCGCCAGGCTGGAGGCAAGACCGGCCAACTCTCTCTTTCCGCGGCAATCCATGGTTTTCACGCCCCCATCCTGAGCGATCGCGGGGCAGAGGCTTGTTACTTCTGCCACGGCGCTGACCCGGAAGGGGCGACCCGCTTCTTCCGCGGCATCCATAAGGAAATCGGCCTGGACTGCACCCAATGCCACGGCACCATGGAGGAGCATGCCCTCTCCCTCTTGATCGCGGAAAAAGAGGCGGGCAAACCAGGAGCGCAAAGGCTGATGGAGCGGTTGCAGCCCCAAACTCCGACCAAAATCGCCGAGATCAAGGGCCGCCGGGCCTGGATCAACGAACCGGACTGCCTGAGCTGCCATGTTAATTTTGCGCCGCCGGAAACCGAATCAGCCTTTAATGCATGGACCCCCGAGGAATCAGCCCTGTTCCGCAGCCGGACCGACGAGATGGGCATCCCCTGCGCGGCTTGCCACAACAGCGCCCATGCCATTTATCCGACAATTAACCCCTACGGCGCCGACCGGGATAACCTCGGCCCGCTCCAGTACCAGAATAACCCTTACCCCATCGGCGCCAACAAGAACTGTCCGTTATGCCATACCATTATAATGGAGGAAGAGATGCACCACCCCAACTCCCTCCGGATGTTCCGGAATACCAGGGCGCAATAGAACGACCAAACCACCTTGACTTTTAAGATACCTTTTAGTACGTTCGGCTCTAAGTCACAGCCTTAGGAGGAATGACAAACATATGAGTCTAATTTCAGATCTTTTCGGCAAATCACCTTTTGGTCCCCTGGTGGAACACTCCAAAACGGTACATGAGTGCGTCGAACTAATTCAACCCCTGCTGGAAGCCCTGATCCGAGAGGATTATGAGGAGATCCACTTTCTGCAGGACAAAATCTCCGAGCTTGAGTATCAAGCCGACTGTATCAAGCATGAGGTCCGCGAACAGCTGAGCAAGCGCTACTTCATGCCCGTTGACAAGATCGAACTTGAGCGCTTTGTCCGCCGCCAGGACAAGGTGGCCGACATGGTTCAAGACTTTGCCGTCATCCTGATGATCCGCAACACCAAACTGCATCCATCCCTGCATGACCAGTTTTTCGCCTTCATCAACCAGATCTTCCAGGTTACCGGCCTGCTGCTCAATGCGGCGGTCGAATTTCAGAACCTGGCCGAGGTCTCGTTTTCCGGAGCCGAGGCCCGGGTTGTTCTGAGCCTGCTCCAAGGGATTGGCGAGGAAGAGTGGAAGGCCGATCGGCTGGCCCGGACCCTCAGCAAATCGATCTACAAACTGGAAGGAGAAGAGGAAACGCTCAACATCATTTTTTATGAAAAAATGCTGCTTGCCCTCGGCAACATCGCCAACCAGGCGGAAAATGCCGGCGACATCCTCAGAACCATACTGGTTCAACAATAATCAGCACAACACGACACGATTCAAATGGATATTATAATTATCACAGCGGTTGCCTTACTTGGACTTTACATGGCCTGGAACATCGGGGCCAACGATGTGGCCAACTCCATGGCCGATGCGGTCGGCTCCAAGGCCATCAGCATCAAACAAGCCGTTATCCTGGCCGGGATCTGTGAATTTTCCGGAGCAGTGCTGGTGGGCTCCCATGTCACCGATACGGTGCGCAAGGGCATTGTCGACCCGAGCCTGTTGGCCTCGATGCCGAACATTACCGCGCCGGACGCCGCCACCATGCTGGTAATCGGCATGACCGCCGCCTTGCTCTCCGCCGCTTTCTGGCTCCATTTCTCATCCTGGACCGGCATGCCGGTATCCACCACCCACTCCATTGTCGGGGCGGTGGCCGGCTTCGGGATCGTGGCCGCGGGCTGGGAATCGGTCAACTGGGGCAAAATGAGTCAGATCGTGGCCAGTTGGTTTATTTCCCCGGTTGCCGGCGGACTCATGGCCTATGTCTTATTCAGGTTCATCAGCAAATATATTCTGGAAAGGGATAAACCGGCCCGGGCGGCCATTAAGTTTGCCCCGGTCGTTGTCTTTATGATGGCGGCAGTCCTCACCCTGGGCACCATCTACAAGGGGCTGAAACATGTCATCAAAGATATCCCCTGGTTTACCGACGACCTGGCCCTGGTGCTCTCCCTGACCATTGCCCTGGCCTGCGCCATAGTTTCCCATATCATAATCCGCAAAAAGCTTGCCGGCAAGGAAGAGCTGCCCATCTCCAAACAGCTTAACTACGTGGAACAGATCTTTACCCCCATCGTCATCATCAGCTCCTGCGCGGTGGCCTTTGCCCACGGCGCCAATGACGTCGCCAACTCGGTGGGCCCTCTGGCGGCGGTGGTGCACGTCATCAGTACCGGCACCATTGAGATGAAGGTCGGGGTGCCGTTCTGGATCTTGATGCTGGGCGGCACCGGTATCGTTATCGGCCTTGCCACCTACGGCTATCGGGTAATGCACACGGTGGGCACTGATATCACCGAAATTACCCCTTCCCGCGGGGTTGCCGCCGATATTGCCGCCACCGCCGTCGTGCTGATCTGCACCCGGATGAAACTGCCGGTTTCCACCACCCACACCCTGGTGGGCGCCATTCTCGGCATCGGCCTGGCCCGAGGCCTGGGCGGCGTCAACCGCGCAGTCACCAAAAAGATCTTCGGCTCCTGGATCATCACCGTCCCGGCCGCCGCCATATTGGCCATGATCCTTTATCAGGCCGGTAACTTTTTCCTCTTCGACATCATCAAGTCCATCATCCTTGCCAACGGGGCGTAAGCCCCACCCAAGCGCCACGATTTTCTTTTTTATCCACCCCCCAACCTAACAGCCTCATGATCTTTTTTCTTGCCTTCTCTTTTCCCTTGCCTGTACATTGAGCCCATAGTCTTTTTTTTCTTCAACCAACAGGATATGAAGGAGGAGTGCCGGTGAAAACAAATTTTATGCCGTGGAAAACCATTATGTTGGGGGGCCTGATGCTCATGGCCACTAACGCCTTAGCGGAAAAATCATCCATGACCATGGGTGAAAAGATGTTTATGGATCCACACCTCAGCGGCTCGACCAACGCCAACTCCTGCAACAGCTGTCACGCACAAGGCCAGGGCCTTGCCGGAGCAGCCACCAACCCCGACCTGGGGCAGGCCATCAACAACTGCCTGATGGCCAATATGGGCGGCCATAAAATGGACGGCCGATCAGCGGAAATGCGTTCGATGAAAATGTATGTCATGGCAATGGTCACCCATCAGTAGCCGCCTGCGCCAACCCGTCTGCCGGCCAAGTGCGACTGGCAGACGGGTTGGAGTGCCAATCAAGTATTGACTGACGACCCCCATCTACTTTAAGCTGTTGCTCATCATTAAATTAATCACTATCAGGGAGCAACATGCTGAACATCTTGGAAAACCAGCTTCTGGGCCAAGGCCTTTCGGAAACCTTGGCCATGTGGATCGGACTGGCCGCCGCCCTGGCGATGTTTGCCCTGATCATCGGCATCACCCGCTGGTCTACCCGCCGCTTTTTGCTGCCGGTGCTGGAGAGGGCAATCCACCGCAGTGCCGGCACCTGGGATGACACCCTGGCCAACCATCATTTTTTTAAGAGACTGGCCAATCTGGCCCCGGTGGTGGCCGTCTATTTTGCCGGCGACCTCACCTTTGCCGCCGCCAGCCCCCTCGGCATCTTCTGCAAAAGATCGGCCCTGATCGTCTTTGTCATCATCAGCATCCGGGTAATCGATGCCTTACTCCAGGCCGCCCACGATATCTACACCTCCTATGAGGTCTCAAAAGGCCGGCCTATTCGCGGCTATGTGCAGGCCTTGTCCATCGTCATCTACATCATGGCCGCCATCTTTATCGTTGCCATCGCCACCAATCAGTCGCCCTGGGGCATCCTCACCGTGTTCGGCGGACTTACCGCAGTGCTGCTTCTGGTCTTCAAGGACACCATCCTTGGCTTGGTGGCCGGGATCCAGCTCAATGCCAACGACATGGTCCGCATCGGCGACTGGATCGAAATGCCCAAGTACGGGGCGGACGGAGATGTCTTCGATATCTCGATCAACACCATCAAGGTGCAAAACTGGGACAAAACCATTGCCACCATCCCCACCTATGCCCTTATTACCGACAGCTTTAAAAACTGGCGGGGAATGAGCGAGTCCGGCGGTCGCCGAATCAAACGCTCGCTGTTCATCGACATGCAATCCATCAAGTTCTGCAGCAAGGAGATGCTCGCCCACTTTGCCAAAATCAGCCTGCTTAAAAATTACCTCGCCCAGAAAAAAAACGAGATCGAAACATACAACAACGCCCATCAATTCGACCAAGGGATCTTGATCAACGGTCGCCGCCAGACCAATATCGGGGTTTTCCGGGCTTATATTGTCAATTACCTTCGGCAACACCCCAAAATTCATCAGGAAATGACATTTTTGGTTCGACAGCTCCAGCCCACGCCCCAAGGATTACCCCTGGAGATCTACGTGTTCTGCAACGACCAGGCCTGGGCCAATTACGAAGCAATCCAGGCCGACATCTTTGACCATATCCTGGCGGCGGTCCCGGAATTTGAGCTGCGCATTTTCCAGTACCCATCCGGCCATGACCTGCACCACCTGCTATCCGACTGAGATTGCCCCTTGTTTGCATTACTGTTTTAAATAGTTTATATAGCCAAAAACTATCCAACCCCAACCCCGGGACACACATTATGGATCTGCACCGCCTCGAAGTTTTCTGCAAGGTTGTCGAACTGAAAAGCTTTACCAAGGCCGCCGACGCTGTTTTTTTATCGCAGCCCACGGTGAGCGAGCATATCCGCAGCCTGGAAGAAACCCTGGGCGAACGGCTGGTTGACCGCTTGGGCCGCGAGATGCTGCCGACCCAGGCCGGCAGCATCCTTTACAAACATGCGCAAAAAATTCTGCGCCTCAAACACGAGGCAGAACAGGCCATAAAAAGTTACAGCGGCAAACTTTCCGGCCATCTGTACATGGGGGCCAGCACCATCCCCGGCACCTATCTTCTCCCGCAAATAATCGGCGGCTTTAAAAAAGAGTACCCGGCCATTCAAATGACCTTATTCATCGGCAATTCGCGAAAAGTTGCCGACGGGGTGCTGAACAACGATACCGAATTCGGCATTGTCGGCGCCCGCTGGAGTGATCCGGCCCTGGAGTGGCAGCAGATCTTTGCCGACGAACTGGTGCTGACCGTGTATCCGCAACACCCTTTCGCCAAATTGGCAGCCGTCAAGCCCGCGCAACTGATCGGGGAGCCGATCATCATCCGGGAACGGGACTCCGGCACCCGAAAGGTGATGACCGAGCTGCTGCAAAAAAAGCTTGATCTGTCCAAACTCTCCATTGTTGCCGAAATGGGCAGCACCGAGGCCGTCCGCCAGAGCATAAAATCAGAGATCGGCATCGCCATCCTTTCCCGGCAGGCGGTGGCCGAGGACATTACCAATGGCACCCTGGTCGCCGTGCCGATTAAAGGCATCAATCTCCTGCGCCCCTTTTATCTGATTCACAGGAAAAACCGGCAGCTTTCCCCGTTGAGCACCACCTTTATCCGGCGCCTGGAAGAGGCCGGCGGCGCAAACCGATAGTCCTGTGACGGCAACCAAAAAAAATTCCCGCCAATAACTCCCTCTTGATCTAAATCAAGGCCGCGGTCACCCCGCCCCGGTAAAATCAGCAAAAGAATTTTTGAGAGGTGCAGCCATGCAATGGGAAAAAGATGCGGAACAAGCCATGAGCCGGGTGCCTTTTTTTGTGCGCAAACGGGTGAAAAAAAAGGTGGAGGCCATGGCCGGCGATAGCGGGGCGACCATGGTGACCATGGTCCATGTCGAGGCCTGCCGGCAGAGATTTATGACCAACCAGGAGAAAGAGGTCAAAGGCTTTCAGGTCGAGACCTGCTTCGGCGCAGGAGGCTGCCCGAACGCCATCGCCAATCACGGCGACATGGCGGATCGGCTGGAGAAAACCCTCGCCGCCCTCAACCTCAAGGAGTTCATGAGGGCCAAGGTCGATGGGCCGCTCAAGATGCACCACGAATTCAGGGTCTCGATCTCCGACTGCCCCAACTCCTGCTCAAGACCGCAGATCGTGGACATCGGCCTGATCGGGGCGGCCATGCCGACCATCACGGCCGCGGATTGCAGCCGGTGCGAGGCCTGTATTACCGCCTGCCGGGAACATGGGATCACCCTTGCCGCCCAAGGGCCTGCGATCAACTTTGATATGTGCCTGGCCTGCGGCCAATGTTACCAGAACTGCCCCACCGAGACCCTGAGGCCACACAAAAAGGGCTTCCGGATTCTGCTCGGCGGCAAATTGGGCCGCCATCCCCAGCTGGGCCGCGAGCTCAACACCATTTTCTCCCCGGACGAAACCATGACGATTGTTGAAAAATGTCTCGCTCATTTCATGGCCCATAATGAAAAGGGAGAACGCTTCGGCGAACTGCTGAACCGCACCGGCTATGACTTCCTGAAACCCCTGGCCATCCTGAAAAAATTAGGATGCCCCTGAAAAACCAGCATAAATGTTGCCATATTATTGTTGCCGAATCAGTTATTATGAGTTATAAACTCAAACTCAATACGCGCCCGTAGCTCAGCTGGATAGAGTACCGGACTACGAATCCGTAGGTCGCACGTTCGAATCGTGCCGGGCGCACCAGAAAATTCAAGGGATTAACCGAATTCGGTTAATCCCTTTTTTTTCTCGCGAGCGCCTCACGTATGACTCTAAAAAAAACCAAACCCCGAGAACAGCAACCACCCATGACATTAACCAGATGGCAACCCGCCCGGCGCAGGTGGGGGACCAAGCTGGTCCTGCTGTTGGCCCTGGTCGCGGACATCTATGCGTAATGGTCTTGCCATGGTTCATGGTATAAAGTTAAATGTTATTTTTTAAGACCTGCCTCCCTGTCTGCACTTCAGGGTAAATGGAACTTTTTTCCTTCAGAGGGGTCAATTGATCATGGCACCGGCAAAGGCTGCAGGAAGGTTTTAATGACCCATTTTGACAAAACAGGAAAAAATGACTAAGAAATCATCTCTTGCGCTCTGGAGAAAGATTCATATATACAGTTTTGGCTACCTTAAATGGCCGAGCATTTTTGTCTCGGTCATTTTTGTGATTATTTGCCTTACCGGTATTCTGTATAATCACACCCATGATTTTGAGATTCTGAAAAAAGGGCGGATTTCAACCTCGTTTCTGCCGGACAGTTACCAGAAACAGCTTGATCAAACCAGGAAAGCCCAGGGACTGGAAGATCTCTTCCCGGAAGAGGCCGACCGGGTTCCGGTGATCTGGCTGATCAAGGATCTCCATACCGGCGATTTTTTCGGCCCATGGGGACGCATTTTTTACGATATTTTAAGTATAAGTTTGATCGTCCTGGCGGTTACAGGATGTTACCTGTTTTTAAAAATTAATATCCCGGCAAGAGCAAAACGAAAAGGAGATTCATAAATGAAAAAGATATCCATATTAATGACCACAATCCTGGTCGCCCTGACCTTTACTTCTTTTGCCATCGGCGGCACTAAGCAAAACGAGAAAGCGTTTACCCTGCCCAAACTTGTTGACCAGATAGCAGATTATGAAAAGAAAGAAATCATGCTGACCGGCACCGTTCTGGGTGCCTGTGGAAGTGGCTGCAAGATCTGGGTCGGCGAGGAAGACTATGAAAACGGGAGCCCGGTGGCCCTGGTGTGGGCCAAGGATAAAGCCTTTAAATTTAAAAGCGATGCGGTTGGTCAGAAAGTAATGCTCAAAGGTTATGCGGTTGCCAAGTATGTTAACCTCTGCCCCACCGAAAATAAGGAACAGGCAGGGCAGGCGAAAAAATGCGATCCATTGAAAAAAGACGGCGCCAAACAGGGAGAATCCGGTCAACTTAAATCAATTACATTTTTTGCTACATCTATTGAGTACTTGAAATAGTAGAAGCAGCTACGGGTTGCCTAATTGAGAACAAGAAGAAAATGTCACGAATATAGCACCCAGAGAGGGGGCAAGGATAAACGGGCTGTTGCCCAAATCACAATAGCCCGTTTTTCAACATCCTGCCATTTGCGGTGATTGATTACACCCAACAATAAAGCAAATGGAATCAATAACTCCTGTTTCAAAAAAGTGGCCTATCTGCATCACATCTAGTCCTAAATAGCCCAATGACAGGTAGTTATACCGACATTTTCTTTTTTTTGTCGGAACGGTCATTGCTTTTGCCGCCGCCTGGATTGACGGCCTGATCCTGGATAACAACACCTGGATGTTTTGAACAACGCAGGCTTTTCGAGGTGCCCTGTATTCCATGCTCCGTCGCTTGGTATGCTTTGCCCGACATGGCATTACAGTACCTGTTGGACAGATATAGACATCTTTTAATCGTACCGAGACTGATCTTCTGAGAATATAGCCCACTTCTTCTTGTTGCTCCTTGTGTGATACAGATCCGGCATGTGTGCCTGTAAACCGCGATCATGGCAGGCCAGAAAATTTTCGACCGTACCGTATTTGCTGTCTGCAACTACCGTCTTCAATGCCCGTTCCGTAGCTTTTTCGTGTCGATC
>DUZU01000061.1 GCA_013349285.1 Deltaproteobacteria bacterium
CGAGAAAAGAACCGATAGTCAAACTGTTACATCGAAGCAAAAAACGGAATTAACCTTGCAAAAGGGGTATTAGCCCCTAACGGAGTAGTCTGTCTCTTGACAAGGGCCTTTTAATGGGTGACCCCCTAATCCTCACTTAAGTTGATTTTGGTCAAGTTTGCATGAAAAGGGTAGCATTTCAAATTTGAAGCTAGAGGCTTACAGGTGGTTATGTTGCTGTTGGATAATAATTTTTTTAAATGTACTTATTTTAAAATTGATATTAGGACTTTATATTACTTTTCTTGAACTTATACATTACGAACTTCCTTAATCTATCAACATTACAACGTTCACCGTGATAATAAACAACATAGTTGTTTTCTTTCTTTAATTTTTGAACTTTCTCATTATTAAGTAGATTCAATATCTCGTCAATTTCTTCAACTGGTTTGAATTTTTTTTGAGATAAGAGCTTTCTCATGAATTTATTTTCTATAGCAACTTCGACAAATATATTTGGAAATTGATGTATCATCTTCTCAATCATATATTTTGCAAAACCTCTTCTCCTATATTTTTTTATGACTGCTATTCCAGATAGTTTCCCTGACCTTTTTATTATAATAGATCCAATTGGGATTAATTCCTTTCCTGAAAATAATATAGAAACAATCAGACATCGTTTTTTAATTTTATTTTCATATATTTCATCTGACCAGTAGTTTTCACCATATGATAAACTCATTATATTGAGAAAATCTTTTTTGTACGTAAGGAATTCATCAAAGTCTTTATCAAGGCTTAAATCAAATGTTCTTAGGTGTAAATTTTTCATGCTAAGTCTAACCTGCTGGATAATTCTTTCAAGTTCCCTAATTCTCCTTTATAAAATTTTCTTATTTTTTCAGAATTGCCGAGTTCTATTTTGAAAAAAGGCGATTGGTAAGTTGTTGCTCGGCGTATTTCGTTTATTGATAAGAATAAATATTTATCATCAAATGATTCAAAGGTGTAATTAAAAGCATGGGGATATAATGATATTTCTACTTTATCTTGTTTTATCTCTTCTCGAGACATTATTCCTTTAATTTTTTCAATAGATTCGGTAATTCTGTGCTCTAGGATTTCTTTTGTATAGGTTGGGATTATTTTGTTTATATTGCGTAATGTTTCTTCGTTTCTGTAATCTGGTAAATATATTGTTAACTTGGTATTCTTCTTATTCAAAAAGTCTATTAAGTGAGTCGTATTATTTTCAATCCAGCTATCTATGTAGAATGCGCAAAAAGTAATCTCCTTTGATTGGCTAATGGATTCTGCCCATGATATGTCTGAGTATGACTCGAAACCCTCAATAAGCCATAATGGTTTTTTCCCGTTTATTGCATGAGAGACATCAACTCCATTTCTTACAAGGAAATAATAAATCACTAAGAATGGTATTAATGTCCCCAAAAGTTCGGGTATTAAATTTTTAACTAATAATTTCCACGTATTTATACTGAATATTTCTCCTTCAAAATGGGCATGCAACCCTAATAAGCTAAATACTATTAGCAGGGCAATGTAAATTAAGAGAAGTTTTACTTGTTTCTTTTCAGTCATGTTGGATGCTCTGTATTTTTAAAATTCCCTGTATTTTTTAGATTTACACTTAATTTATTAGGGTGTCCACTTTTCGTGGGCCACTTGGACACATAACGATAAAGATAAGGGGAAACAGGCCCGCAGGTACTGATTTCCCCTTGATTGCCTGGTTAGGCGCTTCCTTTATGTAATTTTCGAAGGGATGCATGTTCTAGATTAGCCAGTTCTTCGTATTTTTTTTTGCTTGAAAAAAGACTTATACTTTCTTCCGTAAGTTCATCTGTACCGATAACACTACGTGATACCAAGCCAACCTTGGCCATCATTGCAACAAGATTTTTGAAATTTTCTTCTGGGATACCATTTCCTTCATCGTAATTTATAAGCAAGTCTGCCATATGGTCATTTAGTTTTTTTACTTCAATCCATAGTTCGGTTGGTAATATAGCAGCACCTTCCTCTTGAATTTCTGAAAATTCTTTAATGCATTCCCCTATGTCTTCTCTCGCAAGGTCTCTGTAGGCATCATCCTTTCCGGCAAGAATAGTAACAAAAACTCTAAATCTGCCTTGTTTATGTAATGCACGGGCAATTAGATCGATCTGCTTGCTAAAAAGAGCCTCTCTAAGCGCACTACTTCGTGCCTTTGCAGTAAAGTAAAACCCCATGCCACTCGCTATTAGAGTAGCCCCAATACCAGATAAACCTACAATTAATGTAACAGTATTTGCATCCATAATATCTCCAAGGCCTAACACTGCTATTTCTGCCGCAGGGCGGACTTTTGGGTCGGTTGAATAAGCAGCGTTAGGCGTATAAATACTTCCAGCATATGTGTTAATATCGTCTAGCATTTTTTTAATTAGTATTAGTCTAATTTTTGTGAGTTCACCCACAGTATTAAAATCTCTTTCAAAATAATCCTTGGTTTGCTTAGGGTCGGTGATTGAAAATTCAATCAGAGTTTTTGTGTTGGCCTCATAGTTTGATTCAATTGCTCGGCTTAATGGTTCAACCATCAACGCAATATCATTTGAGAAATACAATGGAACCATCTGAAATTTTGCCGCAAGACGATTTATATGTTTGTGGTAGTCAACGACTTTTTTGTCAAGCTGAACACTGTTTAAGTCGCATTCAGGATCAACTCTGCAAGTCTCCAAGAGAGCATTAAAGGACGAAAAACTTAGCTTTATTTCTTTAGCGAGGATCTCAGATTCTAAAATTCCGGCGTTCAATTCTTCTAATAATGTAACTTTCTTATTTAAGATATCCTGTGCTCTCTCAGTTCTAAATCTTTCTGACCAATATTTTTGCTCATCTGAAAGTTGACTTTTCATTATGAAATATGAGCAGCCTAAGGTAAGTGTTGATGTCAGAAGGGCTGTGAGGATAATTTCTACCCAGTTCGTAGAAGCATTACTGTTAGTCATATTTTAATAATTCCGTCAATCGCCTAACGTTTAAGATCAGCGGAAAATTGGCCGAAGGCCTAGTTTTCCGCTGAATTGCCTTGTTCGGCTACTTTACCCGTGCAATTCATTACCGAATAATCTGCAACTGTTTATTTATTATTGTTTTTTCCACTCAGCCCTTTTTCTTTCTCTGTATTTTCTTGCGGAAGCTGTGCCACCAACATTATAAGCGGCTTTTTCTTCCTTGTTGCATTTGCGACAATAAGACCGGTTTTCTCTATTACCATAATTAAATTCTGTGCTGTGGAACCATATGCCACATATTGAACAAGGTTTCCCGTTGCGTTGTGTCATGGTGAAAATTTCCATTTTTGTTTTCCTGAAAATAATACGATGAACCCCTAGCGTACTTCATAAGAAGAGTTCCCGGGACCAAATTCAAGGAAATAGGAGACCTTATCAGAGGAAGTTGATGTAATTTGGCACTTTATACGGTAGCGGTCTCCTCCGCCATTTGGACTTAAGGGGGTTACTTCGTACATTCTGTAGCATCCTTTTCCTTTTGCAAGGAGCATCATGCCAAGCCCATCACAGAGATCTTGATTTTTCCCAAAACAAGCTGGATCGTTTCCTGCCAAAGCCAAGTTTGGAACAAAAAGAAAAAATAAGCCTAATAAAACTAGAGTGATCTTATTCATGAAAAACTCCTTTGTGATACTTCATTAATTTGTTTTGTTGCCGAACTGTGTCAATAGATGGAAAATTTTCCGCTATATTACCCCTATAGCATGCCTTATTTTCTATCTATCACGATATTATCGTTAAAATATGGAAAATATTTTCCATATTTTAACCGGGACAGATTTATTTTTTTAAAATTCTTAAAGTCAGCATAACACCCAAAACATCCTAACTTAATCTGTAACCGATTGCCGCAGATAAAATTAGTTATGGGATAGATTTTCACCCTAAAAATCCATTGGCTCCATGTCCGAGGGAACGTTGTTTAATTGTTTAATCTGCCGCCCAAACCAACCCCGCAATCTCATCTTTAAACCAGTTCCATTTTTGTGTAAGAAACTGAAATCTCCCTGCGACAATACCCGGCGACAGATCCAGCTCTGTCGCTATTGCCAGCAGTTCATCCCGTGAGCGAATGGTAGATATCCGATCATTATAGGCGGCGGGGATCAACGTCTCGGCGGCAAAGGCATCGGCATTCTTTTCGCGCTCATCTGCTTGCTTGCCGTCGTTGATATATAGCCCCTTTTTGCCGTCATGCAGAATATGGCCGGCTTCATGGAAAAAAGAGAACCAGAAAATATCTTCTTTTTTGCCTCTGAGGTTCAGCAGGATCATTGCTTTTTTGGGGGTCAGCCATTTGGTTGCGCCGTTCCAGGGTACTTTGGGGATTTCGGGCACCAGGGCCAAGGCGACCCCGGCCGCCGCGCATGCTTGTCTCATTTCATCGACAAAGACCTCCGGCGACTTACGGGTGAGTTTTCGAATATGGGTAATTGCTTCCTTGAACCGATTTTTATCATAGACCGCACAGTCAATCTTGTTGGCTGCCAGCTCACCCATGCGAATCCAAACAGCGGCATGCCCGGTCCTGCTCTCAAAACATGCCGACCGTCTCGCCGCCACCGCCGGGGCTTCCCAGATCTCTTGCCAGGCCGAAACACTGCTGACCCCAAAAAAATGGAGCACTTCCTTAAGCTGGGTAGTTTTGTCGCGGGTGTTGGATAGCACCCCCCTTTTTTTTAGCTCGGTCAGGGGAATAATTTTCAGCCATTCGATATCTGCGGCCAGCCTTTCGTGCTGGGCAATTTTGGCCAGTTGCTCCCGGTACAATGCCTCCAGGTTATTCCAGAAAGAGGCGGGGGTGCCGGTGACCAACTCAAGCCGTTCCGCGGTGTCGTAGGTGATCGGTTGGCTGCCTTTGAGGATGCGGACCAGCGATTGTTCGGTCATCTCCAGTCGGGTCGCCATTTCCTTCTGGCTCATGGCGAGACTCTCGATCAGTTCGCGAAGCGATTCACCAGGAGCAATAGCATAATCCGGCTGAAAGCCTAATTGGTTGTCACTGCTCATCAGCGGCCCCTCTTTTTTTTGCTTTTCCCATCATGGGTATCAACAATTTCGATAATTTTAATTTTGGTCACCTTCTGCAGCTTTATGCCGCCGTCCGCCAGGGTCGGCAACGGGTTATGGTTTGGCGTAAAAATCAAACGGCAGGGGTGTTCCAGGTCCACGGAAAATTGTCCTTTTCGGTTGCCTTCAAGTTGATGGCATCTGGCGGGCGGGTATTTGGGGACATCGGCCAGGCACTCAAAAGATTTCAACTCATTCAGACGCTGCATGAGCTTACCCCCGTTTTTAGGGCCATAAGTCCGGACCGCCTCTTTGCCGATGCTGCAGATTTTTTGGAGAGCGGTTGTTCTAAATACTATCTCCATAATGAAATCCTGTCAAGTTTTCATTAACATGATGTGTTAGTAGAAATAATTTATCGTTGGTTTGGGGCTGCTGTTTATTTTTAATTTTTCGGTCCCAATCGGCAGCATGCTCCCTAGGCACCCTAACTCAATCAGTGATTGATTGTCGCACGTAAAATTTGTTATAGAATAGATTTTCACCCTAAAAATCCATTGACTCCATCCTCGCCAACCGCTAAATAGTTGACTAGGCAAATATCAAGGAGTCAACTAATGGAATGTTGCAAAGATAATCCTTTGGGCCGTCTGATTTATTATACGGCCCAGGAGATGAGAAATTTTGCGGAAAAGATCCTCAAGCCCTACGATCTTACCCTGGAGCAGCTCCACCTGCTGAAGAACATGGTCGGGGTGGCCGGGCTTAGCCAGCGGCAGATCGGCGAGCTGGCCAACAAGACCCCGGCCAACATCACCAGAATCTTGGACCGGCTGGCCGCCAAAGGCCTGATCGCCAGAAAAGGCAATCCCGACGACCGGCGCTCTGCCCTGGTTTCGTTGACCGGCAAGGGCGAGGCCCTGGTGGTCGAGGTCACCGGTATTTTTGACGCCTTCTCGGTTAATTTCCTGCGCGATATCTCCGAAGAAGAGCAGCAGGTGATCAGAAACGCCTTTGCCAAGATGTCGCTCAATCTTAAAAAAATGACTGCGGATTTAGAAAAATAATTTTTTGGACAAGAGGGTAGGCCATGCGAGTTCTCCAGAGTTTATTGATTATCATAAGTTTTTGCGCGGCATCCGCTTTCGCCCAGGGGCCGCCGCCGGCCAAGGTGGTGGTCGCCAAGATCACCAGCCGCGAGGTCGCCGAAAACCGGCCCTTTCTCGGCCTGCTCTATTATGATCGGGTCAGCCACGTCTCCACCGAGGTGGCGGGTCTTATCGATAGCGTCAAGGTCGGGGCCGGCGACCGGGTCAGCGCGGGCAGCCCCTTGGTTACCCTTGACACCGAGCTGCTCGAGCAGGAGATCGCCATCAGCCGGGCCAGGGTCGCGCAGCTTGAACTGCGCAGCCGCCATGCCGAGAAAAACTATAAGAGATTTGCCGAGCTTTTCGCCCAGGCCGGGGTCAGTGAGCGGGACCACGACGATGCCCTCTACCTTTATCAGGATGCGCTTAAAGAGCAGCAGGTCGCGGAAAATGGCCTGGCGACTCTGATGATTAAAAAAAGAAAATCCGTAATCACCGCCCCCTTTGCCGGGGTGATTCTGGCCAAACAGGTCGATCGCGGCGACTGGGTCCAGCCGGGCCGGGAGCTGGTCAGCATCGGTTCGAGCAATGACCTGTTCGTCCGGGTGCCGGTGGCGGAAACCATCCTCAAGTTCATCACCATCGGTGAAAAGGTGGCGGTGGAGATCAACGCCTTTGGCCGACAGACCGAGGGGGTTATCGAGGATCTCGACCCCATCGCCGATCCGCAAACCAAGAATATCTTTTTAAAGGTCAAGATCCCGGCCATGGCTCGGGTGGCCGAGAACATGTCAGCCACCGTCTTTGTCCCGACCAGCAGCAGGCGGCAGCTGGCCATCATCCCCCGCGACGCCCTGGTCAACTTCCAGGGCAAGGATTTCGTCTATACGGTCAAGGAGGACAAGGCGGCCATGCTGCCGGTTAATATCGTCACCTTTCTCGGCGATCAGGTCGCGGCCGACAACCCCCATTTCGAGGCGGGGATGGCGGTGGTGGTCGAGGGCAACGAGCGGCTGCGGCCCGACCAGGCCGTGATCATCGGCGGAGAGAAATAACCATGGACATCATCAAATATTCCATCGGCAAGCCGGTGACCGTGGCGGTGGGCGTCATCCTGGTGGTGATGTTCGGCCTGCTCGGGCTGGCCAAGCTGCCGGTCCAGTTGACCCCGGACGTGGAAACCCCGCAGATCACGGTGAGCACGACCTGGGGGGGCGCCACCCCCAACGAGATCGAAAAGGAGATCATCGAAAAGCAGGAGGCGGCCCTCAAGGGTCTGCAGGGGCTGACCAAGATGGAGAGCGCCAGCTACAACAGCTACGGCGCCGTCACCCTCTCTTTTCAGGTGGGCACCAATATCGATAATGCCCTGCTCCGGGTCTCCAACAAGATGAACGAGGTGGCCAATTACCCGGAAAACGTCAACAAGCCGGTGATCGAGGCGGCCGGGGCCCAGAGCTCGCCGGTGGTCTGGATGTTTTTAAAGACCAGGCCCGAGGCCGAAGAGCATATCAACCATTTCCGCACCTTTTTCGAGGACAATGTCCGCCAGTATCTTGAACGGGTGCCCGGGGTCGGCTCGTTGCTGATCTTCGGCGGCACTGAAAACCAGCTGCACGTCACCATCGACGCCCAGGAGCTGGCCCGCCATCATATCACGATCAAGCAGCTCACCGATGCGATCAAGAACGCCAACCGCAACGTCTCGGCCGGGGTGCTGGGCATCGGCAAGAAGAACTACCGGATTCGGACGGTCAGCCAGTTCCAGGTTTCGGCCGAGGCCCTGGACGTGGTGATCTTTGACGACGGGGTCAAGCGGGTCTACCTGCGGGACGTGGCCAAGGTCAGCGAGGGTTTCAAGAAGGAGGACGGCTCCATCCTCCACAACGGGGTGCAGGGGATTGTGGTCGGGGTGCGCCGGGAGCAGGGGGCCAACGTCCTGGAGATGAGCGACAGGCTCGAAGAGCAGGTCGCCTGGCTCAACAAGGGGATTCTGGCCCAGCACCAGCTCTACATCGAGATGGTTTACGACCAGCGGCCCTATATCAACCGGGCCATCAACCTGGTCAAGCAGAACGTGCTGATCGGCGGGCTGCTGGCCATCTGCGTGCTCCTGCTCTTTTTAAGAAGCGTCACCGCCACGATCACCACCGCGGTGGCGATCCCCATTTCCGCGATCGGCACCTTTATCTTCATGTGGCTGATGGGCCGCAACCTCAACGTGGTCAGCCTGGCCGGCATCTCCTTTGCGGTGGGCATGCTGGTGGATAACTCCATCGTGGTCCTGGAAAACATCGACCGCCACCGCAAGATGGGCAAGGCCGCCTTCGCCGCCACCTATGACGGGGCCAAGGAGGTGTGGGGGGCGGTGCTGGCCTCGACCGCGACCACGGTGGCGGTCTTTCTGCCGGTGATCTTTATCCAGGAGGAGTCGGGCCAGCTCTTTCGCGATATCGCTATTGCCATCACCTTTTCCATCACCCTGAGCCTCTTTGTCTCGATCTCGGTGATCCCGACCCTGATCCATCAATTTTACAAGCGCAAGCAGCAGCGTGAGCCGGGCAGACTCCAGCAGAGCGTGCTCGGGCCGAAGATTGTCGCCTGGCTGATGCGATGGTCCGACCTCTGCCTGAAAAACACCCGCAACCGGCTGGCCACGGTGATCCTCTTCACCGCCCTGTCGGTGGGGCTCACCGCCTGGCTGCTGCCCAGCGCCGAATACCTGCCCCAGGGCAACCGCAACCTGATCCTGAATATCCTGATCCCGCCGCCGGGCTACTCGGTGGAAAAGCTCAAGGAGATGGGCCGCTATATCTACCACGAGGCCCAGCCCTATTTCGAGGCAGACAACAAGGAGGGCTTCCCCCGGATCAAGCAGATGTTCTATGTGGGGGCGGACCGCTTCAACCTCTTCGGCGGGATCGCGGCGGATGATATCCGGGCCCGGGAGCTGATGCCGCTGTTCAACCGGATCATGCGCTCCATCCCCGGCATCTTCGGGGTGAGCATCCAGGCCGGGATCTTTGAGGCGGGGATCGGCAAGGGGCGGACGGTGGACGTCAACATCTCGGGCCAGGACATCAACCAGATCATCGGCGTGGCCCAATCGATGATGTTCGGCCTGATCCCGGCCAAGATCGCCAAGGCCCAGATCCGGCCGGTGCCCTCGATCGAGGCCAGTTACCCCGAGGTCAGGATCATCCCCAACAAGGAGAAGCTGGCCGCCAACGGCCTGACCGAGGATGACCTGGGGGTCTATGTCGATGTGCTGATGGATGGCCGCAAGATCGAGGAGTATCGGCCGGAGGGGGTCAAACAGATCGACCTGGTGCTCAAGGGCGATGATCTGGCCTACCAGACCCCGGAGGATGTCCTGGGCGGGATGATCGTCAATAAATACGGCAAGCTGATCCGGATCGGGGATGTGGCGGCCCTGGAGTATGGCCAGTCCATGGCCCAGATCAACCACCTGGAAAGGGCGCGGACCATCACCCTCCAGGTGACCCCGCCGGAGGAGCTCCCCCTGCAGCGCGCCATGGAGATCATTGAAAACGAGATCATCGCCTCCCTGCAGCAGGAGGGCAAGCTGGCCGGTCTGCAGGTCACGGTGGGGGGTAATGCCGACAAGCTGGTCGAGACCAGGGCGGCCCTGCAGTGGAACCTGCTCCTGGCCCTGGCCATCACCTATCTGCTGATGGCGGCCCTGTTCGAGAATTTCCTCTATCCGCTGATCATCCTCTTCAGCGTGCCCCTGGCCGCGGCCGGCGGCTTTATCGGCCTGAGGGCGGTCAATACCTTTATCGCCCCCCAGGGCTTTGACGTGCTGACCATGCTCGGCTTTATCATCCTGATCGGCACCGTGGTCAACAACGCCATTCTCATCGTCCACCAGTCCCTCAACAATGTCCGCTATAACTCCCTGGTCGGCATGGCGGCGATCTCCGATGCGGTGCG
>DUZU01000062.1 GCA_013349285.1 Deltaproteobacteria bacterium
CGGCGCTGGACAGAGGTGATTACCTCAACATTTTTAAAATCATGTGAACTACTAGTATTTGACATAGTTATACTCCTAGTCGTTATTTAACATACTAGGGTGTCCGGTTCAAATGGGGGCCACTACAAAAGAAGCAGAGTATTATAATTTGATGGAGTCAAGCAGAGCCGCCTGACTCAAACAAAAACTGTCTCCGGAAAAACCGGGGCGGTTCAATTTGTTTGTTAAGGATAGAGTTTCTATCTTGACAAGTGAAAATATTTGAATCGATAATATTTTAATACAAAAAAAAATTTTATGTCTGCAGGTAATATTTTTTACATAATAAATATCAGAAAAGAGGCTGGATGCGATTTCCATAATGAACCATCCAAATCCTTCGGTTCAAGGGTGAATTTTTATGATGCAACGTTTTGTTCGCAAAACTATTTTTAATCGTTGGAGTGCCTTTCTTCATGATTTGCTCTGGGTTCCTCTGGCCTTGTATGGCGCCTTTTGGATCCGTTTTGATATGGGCGCGATCTCTTCCCTTGCCGGCAAATCATATTTTCAGTTGTTATGGGGTGCGTTCCCTGTTTTTATTCTCTCTTTTTGGAGTGTCGGGCTGTATCGTGGCATGTGGCGTTTTGCCTCGATGCCCGATTTTGTGCGGATTATAAAATCTGTTTTGTTGGGAACAGTTGTATTTATCATAGGATATTTTCAATACAATCGTCTAGAAGGGATTCCTCGTACGGTTATTTTTCTTTTTCCTTTGTTTTTGATCTGTGGGCTTTCTGGGCCGCGGTTTTTATATCGGTTAGTCAGGGACCGATCTGTTGTTTTCCATAAAAAGATCGGGCAACGAACTCTAATTGTTGGGGCAGGACAAGGCGGGGAATTGCTGGTGCGGGATCTTTTGCGGCGCCCGGAATTTGAGCCTGTTGCAATTGTTGATGATGATCCTACTAAGTTGGGTCGGGAGATTCATGGTATTAGGGTTAATGGATCCCTTGATGATATTGAGTCATTGCTTGACCTTTTTGAGGTTGAATTGGTTTTGCTGGCTATACCATCTGCCGGTCGCATGATTGTGCAGAGGGTTGCCGGTGTTTGTGCAAAGGCAGGGGTTGTTTGCCGGACTCTGCCGGCAATTGAGGAAATGAACGGACATGAGGAGGCAGCCAGTCTGTTGCGGTCTCTTACTCTTGAGGATCTTCTTGGTCGTGAGCCTGTGCATCTTGATGAAAAGGCTATAGCCGGCTACCTTTTCGGTAAGTCGGTAATGGTCACCGGGGGTGGTGGGTCAATCGGTTCAGAGCTTTGTCGCCAGGTTGCTGCCCAGAGGCCTAGGCGGCTGATTGTGTTTGAGCATGGAGAGTTTAACCTCTATGCAATTGACCATGAGTTGCAGAAAGCTTTTCCTGATCTTGAAATTATCGCGGTGCTTGGTGATGTGAAAAATGAGGACCGGGTTGATTGGGCTTTTAAAAAGTTTCAGCCGGATGTTGTTTTTCATGCCGCTGCTTATAAGCATGTTCCCATGCTTGAGGTAAATCCAGCGGAGGGTATTAATAATAATGTTTTCGGTACGCGGGTGGTGGCGGATGCGGCCGATCGTTACGGGGTTGAACGTTTTGTTCTTGTTTCGACTGACAAAGCGGTGAACCCAACCAATGTTATGGGCACCACTAAACGAATCGCCGAACTCTATTGTCAGAATCTGGCTCTTCGTTCCCAAACAAAATATATTACTACCCGTTTTGGTAATGTTTTGGGTTCTGCCGGTTCAGTTGTGCCTTTGTTTGAAAAACAGATCAAGGAAGGCGGTCCGGTAACCGTCACCCATCGAGAAATAACCCGCTATTTCATGACTATTCCAGAGGCGGTGAGCCTTATTCTGCAGGTGGGGTCAATGGGTGAAGGCGGGGAGATCTATGTGCTTGATATGGGTGAGCCTGTTCTTATTAAAGACCTGGCCGAGCAGATGATCCGTCTTTGTGGTTTTGAGCCTGGCAAGGATATCGAGATTGTCTATACCGGACTTCGGCCTGGGGAGAAGCTGTTTGAAGAGGTTTTTCATGAACATGAGAACCTGCGCGGGACGACCCATCCCAAACTGCAACTTGCCGGGGGACGGAAAATTGATTGGGAATGGCTGCTTGACGAGTTAACCACCTTGGAGATTGCTTCAAAGTCTCGTGATGTTGATAGTCTTCTTCTGCATCTGCAGACTATCGTGCCTGAATATGATGGAACCTCCCTCAAAAAAGAACTTGCCGCCCGGAGAAAGAACGTAACTCCTACTTTGCGGCTTGTCGCCGGTGATGAGCGATAAGGGATTTTGTCTGTTTTTTTGCCTGCTTTGGGGATTTTTTTAACCTATAAATCAGGGTGATTTCGTTCCCGGACTGCCAATGTGTCCTCGCTTTGCTGATAGAGGCGAAAAACCTGGACCACCTCATCTGTGACTCGATATAATCTGTGGTGGTTAATTGGCAACGACCAATTCTTTTGTGCCATGAACACGGCAACCAGTGTTGACTTTGTGCAGGATTGCCGGTTGGAGGATATCTTTTCCTCCAACCGGCAATTTTTTTTATTCGTCCTTTACGCTAATATCTTTTCGTAACCTTTCTACGGTTTTTGCGCCAATGCCTTTCACCTGGGTTAAGTCGTTAACCGTTTTGAACGGCCCATGCTGATCGCGGTAGGCGACAATGGTTTGGGCCTTGGTGGCGCCGATGCCGGATAGCGTTTCTAGTTCTGCGGTCGAAGCGGTATTGATATTGAGTGTGCTGGCCATGGCAATTGCGGTGGAGAGTATCAGCAGGAAAATGGTTGTTAGAAAAAATTTCATGGTTTCTCCTTATAAAATATTTTGTTGTTAAAGGCACATATAGTCATTTTTTTTGTGACCACACGTGGGACGCAAAGGGTTTGATAGGCGTAGTAATTGACATCCATTGATGGTTGTGTCAAGTAATTTCCCCTATCTTTTTTTGTGGCGCAGAATAATGGTTAACCGGCACCCAACAGCTTTTGCTTCTAGGGGTATTTTTTGGGATAAAAAAGTATACCTGACCTGCAGATTGCTGCCGGAGATGAGCAACGGGATAAAGAGATGGTAATAGTTGCTCGGCAGGGGCCTATATGTTGTTTTGATGATTCATATGTTATGTAAAGATTCACACCTTTAGTTGTGGTGCTGCTCTGGTTTGCTGATGGTGAAAACTTACAAAAAAACAACAAGTTGACACAATAAGATAAAATTACTATTATAAAATGATTAGGAAATTCATATTGCGGTTTGTATGGCGATAAGCATCTTGGCTAATGGGTTTGTCGAGTAATTGGCTGAAAACTTGTGAGGGTTGATGCGTAAGGTAATAGTCACCGGCGGAAGCGGATTTATTGGTCAGGCGGTTGTGCGCCATCTTGTTGCTGAAGGGTTTGAGGTGGCTACTCTGGCTCGTACCCCTCATTCAACTAGTGAAAGTCCTGGTGTCCACCAGTTTAGCGGTGATATTGCTGATTTGGATTTTCTCAATAATGCTTTTGTCGGGATTGATACCGTTATTCACCTGGCGGCCAAAACCGGAATCTGGGGCCGCAAGGAAGATTTTTTTAAAACCAATGTGATCGGTACCCAAAATGTACTTGCCGCCTGCAAGCAATGCGGCGTTAGCGCCTTGGTCTTTGCCAGTACGCCTAGTGTGGTTTTTGATAAAAACGATCTTTGCGGCATCAATGAGAGAACCCCTTACTCCCATAATTATCTTTGTCACTATACTCATAGTAAAAGCATTGCTGAAGGATTAGCTCTTGCCGCCAATAGCGAGAGCCTGAAGGTCACGGTTTTGCGGCCTAATCTGGTCTGGGGTCCGGGGGATACCAATCTTATTCCCCGGTTGTTGGGCCAGGCGCGCTGTAGCCAGCTTAGAAGGATAGGGGATGGGCGTAATCTTGTCGATGTCACCTATATTGATAATGCCGCCGATGCCTTTGTTTTGGCGGCCAAGCGTCTGCATGAATCCGATGATCCGGCCGGCAAGGTCTACTTTATCTCGCAAGGGGAGCCGGTTAATCTCTGGAATTGGATCAACAAGTTTTTTCGTCGCCTTGATCTGCCCGTGGTCGAGCGCCGCCTCTCTTTTTCCAGAGCCTACTATTGGGGGATGCTTACTGAAGCGTGCTATAGCTTGTTTCGCATTAAGAAAGAGCCGTGTATGACCAGATTTCTGGCTGTTCAGCTTGCCAGATCCCACTGGTTTTCTATCGAGAATGCCATCCGCGATCTCGGCTACACCCCCAAGGTAACAACCGCCGATGGTATAAATCGTGTTGTTGATTGGGTTAAGAACAGTTCTATCTAATCTCTTCTTTTCAATATTTTCCTCGCCTCGTTATTTTCCGCTTTAATTCCCTTTTGAAGTCGCAAAAAAATCTTGTCATTCACCGTGATTTTTTATAATGTGACCACCTGGTCATAATTATGGAAAATTTACTCGCAAGCCCTAAAACAACCTTTCTCAATCTGCCCGTCTCCAAGCGGGACAGTATTGTGCGTGAAGCTGTGGCTGAATTCGCCGCGCAAGGCTATCAGCGCGCCAGTATCAATAATATCGTCAAAAGGCTGGGGATTGCCAAGGGTTCGCTCTATCAATATTTCGAGAACAAGGAGAGCTTGTTTCTCTATGTTTTTGAGAGTTTTACCCAAAAGGTCAAGCAGACGGTAAAGGCTTCGGTGTCCCTTGAGCGGCCTACTGATTTTTTTCTGCTGATCAAGCAGGTCTTGTCGGCGGGGATCCGGTTTATCGATGAGTACCCTGATTATTTCCAGGTTTATATGCAGGTCGTCTCAGAGCATGACGTTCCACAGCGTGATTCATTGATCGCCAGCGTGCGCTTGTTCTCCCTCGAATATTTCAGCCCGCTTTGCGAGGATCTGCAGAGGCAGGGAAAGCTGCGCAATGATATTTCCGCGCAGATGGTGGTTTTTATTCTCGATGCAACAATGGATCGTTTTCTCCGTGGTTACGCCCGGCCGGATCTTGATGGCGGGATGGCCTTGGCCGGCATGCAGCCGGTGCAGATGCTGGGGGAAATTGATACCATTATCGATGTATTACGCAGTGGATTGCTGGCGCAATCCTAAAGGAGATCAACAATGGAAAGCATGGTTGCCCGGGCTGGCCTGGGGGATATTTTAGAAAAGGTCAAGGCCGGTGAGCGGCTAACTTTTGACGATGGGGTCAGGCTGTATCAGAGTAACGATATCCTGGCCATCGGCTACATGGCCAATCTGGTTCGGGAACGCCTTAACGGCGACAATGCCTATTACATCTATAATCAGCATGTTAATTATTCCAATATCTGCACCAATCTCTGTAAGTTTTGCGCGTTCGGCAAGGATAAGGATTCGGCCCAGGCCTATGAGATGAACATCGAGCAGGTCAAGGCCAAGATCCGCGAGCGCCTTGATGAGCCGATCTCCGAGGTCCATGTCGTGGGCGGCATCCATCCCGATCTGCCTTACAGTTACTACCTTGATATGCTGCGCGGCATCAAGGAGGTGCGGCCCGAGATCCATAT
Organism: Deltaproteobacteria bacterium; assembly: GCA_013349285.1. GTDB lineage: Bacteria > Desulfobacterota > Desulfobulbia > Desulfobulbales > Desulfurivibrionaceae > DUZU01. Next base: position 5,575 of record DUZU01000062.1, read on the forward strand.
CCAGGGCTTTACCTGTGTCGAGATTGCCCATCTTGCCGAGTTGGCGGGAAAATCAGTGGCCGATACCCTTGAAGAGCTGGTTGCGGCAGGGCTTGGCTCCATCCCCGGCGGCGGCGCCGAGGTTTTCAGTCCCCGGATCCGGCAGATTACCTGTGAGAAAAAGCTTTCCGGCGAGGGCTGGCTCGAGGTGGCCAAGACCGCCCATCGGCTTGGGCTGAAAAGTAATGCCACCATGCTCTACGGCCATATCGAAACCATTGAGGAGCGGGTCGAGCATCTGGAGATGTTGCGCAACGCCCAGGATGAGACCAACGGTTTCCTCACCTTTATTCCCCTGGCCTTTCACCCTAAAAACACCGAGTTGGCCGATCTTTCAAAGACCACCGGCCTTGATGATCTCAAGAATATCGCGGTTTCTCGACTCTTTTTGGATAACTTCCCCCATATCAAGGGCTACTGGGTGATGATCGGCCCCAAGCTCGCCCAGGTCGCCCTCTCTTTCGGGGCCGACGATATGGACGGCACGGTCAAGGAGGAGTTGATCACCAAGATGGCCGGCGGTGAGACCTCCGGCGCCATGGCCGATACCGAGCTTATTCGTCTGATTCGTGAGGCGGGCCGTAAACCGGTGCTGCGGGATACCCTGTATAACGTGATTGAAGAAAAATAATTTGCCAAGAACACCGCGCAATCAATGAAAAGATAACAAGTAAGAAGAAAACTTTTGTGGATTTCGTGACCCCCAAAAAGAGTGGAATAGATTTCATGGACATGCAGCAGATAAATGACAAGGTATTGGCCGGCGGGCGGATTTCTTCCGCCGAGGCCCTGATCCTTCTTGAGCAGGGTGATCTTTACCAGCTCGGCTTTCTGGCCGATGCAATCAGAAAACGCAAGCATCCGGAGCCGATGGTCACCTATGTAGTTGATCGGAACATCAACTATACCGATATCTGTGTCTCGGCCTGTAAATTCTGTGCCTTTTTCAAGGCGCCGGAGGATGCCTCCGGTTCGATTCTTACCAATGATGAGCTTGGTCGGAAGATTGAAGAGACGTTAGCGCTGGGCGGCACCCAGATTCTGCTGCAGGGCGGTCTCCATCCGGATAAACCGTTAGAGTTTTATGAGGAGATGCTCCGTTTTATCAAGAGTTACGGGATCCATATCCATGGGTTTTCCCCGCCCGAGGTTTATCATTTTGCCCAGCTTTCCGGCTTGCCGATCAAGGATGTGCTTATCCGCCTGCAAAAGGCCGGGCTTGATTCCATCCCCGGCGGCGGAGCTGAGATTCTCAATGATCGGGTCCGCAGCGAAACCGCGCCGCGAAAATGCACGGCCGACCAGTGGCTCGGCGTGATGGAAGAGGCCCACAACCTGGGGATGCGCACCACCGCCACCATGATGTTCGGCCATATCGAGACCCTGGCCGAGCGGATCGAGCACCTTAGCCGGGTGCGTGAGCTGCAGGATAAGACTGGGGGCTTCACCGCCTTTATCCCCTGGCCCTTTCAGCCGGATAACACGGTGCTGGCCCATCTTGCCAAGACCACCGCTTTTGCCTATCTGAAGATGCTCGCCCTGTCGCGGATCTTTCTCGACAACGTCGACAATATTCAGGCTTCCTGGGTTACCCAGGGCCCGAAAATCGCCCAGCTTTCCCTCTCCTTCGGGGCCAATGATTTCGGCAGCACCATGATTGAGGAAAATGTGGTGGCCGCCGCCGGAGTTGGGTTCCGGTTGAGCGAGGCCGAGATTCGCAAACTGGTTGAAGGGGCGGGCTACACCCCTTGCCAGCGCACCATGGATTACACCCTGGTTAGTTGAAAGGGAAACAAGTCACAGGTGACGGGGCCGGCTTAAATGATCAAATTATTGATTGAAGATAAAACAGGAATTGATCAAAAACTTTCATCTTCCTTGGTGGGTTTTGTGGCAAAAAAATCCCGTCGCCAAAGGGCAGTGAGAACCTGATGCAGGAATTTCCCAGATATCTTTATCGCGCCCCCTTTGTGGTCTCTCGCCCGGAAACGGTCATCGAGGACGGGGCGGTGCTTACCGAGCATGGCCTGGTGGTCGCGGTGGGCAAATACTCCGAGCTTAAGGGCGCTGACGCCAAACTTGAAGAGTATGACGGCTGTGTCCTGACCCCGGCCCTGGTCAATTGCCATGCCCATCTCGAGCTGTCTAATCTTGCCCACTTCGGCGCACCGCAGGCGCAACCGGAACCGGGAGATATCACCGGCTGGATCAGCAAGCTGCTGGCTGCACGGGCCAGCGATCATGATGGTGAGGCGTGCAAGGATGCGGCGGTTTTCGCCCTGGCCAAACTCTATGGCGGCGGCTGTCGGGCGGTTGCCGATATTGGTAACCTGGCCGCGAGCAGACTTTTTGGCCAAGGTTTTAAGACCGAGGTCTATTTTTTTCTGGAGATGCTGGGCCTGGGGCCTGATTCCGAGAAAGCGGCCTTGCGGGCCCTGGCCGAGATGGATGAAGATTTTTGTTGTACGGCCCATGCGCCATACTCGACCAGTCCCGGCTTGATAAGAGCTTTAAAAAAACGGGCCAATGATTTCGGCCGGCTCTTCTCCATCCATGCGGCGGAATCCGCCGCGGAGATCGAATTTTTGCTCAACGGCACCGGCCCTTTTCGTGATTTTCTTGAGCAACGGGGGGTGACGCTCGATTCCTTCATTGTCCCCGGCAAGGGGGCGGTTGCCTATCTTGATTCCCTCGGGGTGCTGGATGATAAAACCCTCTGTGTGCACGGGGTTCATGTGGCCGAGGCGGAGATCGATATTCTTGCCCAAAGGCGGGCCACGGTCTGTCTGTGTCCCGGCAGCAATAACTTTCTTGGGGTGGGCAAGGCGCCGGTTGAGCGCTATCTTGCCCAAGGAGTGCCGCTTACCCTCGGCACCGACAGCATGGCCAGTAACCCTTGGTTTTCTCTCTGGCATGAGATGAAGAGCCTGCGTCAGGATCACCCAGCGGTTTCACCGGCCCAGGTGCTGGCCATGGCCACCGGCAACGGCGCCGGGTATCTCGGGATAGCCGATAGGCTTGGTTTTATTGCGCCTCAGAGTTCGTCCTCTTTTTTGGCGGTTCGCTGTCCGGCGGTAAACGTAGCGGAAGTATTGGAACATCTCACCACCATCGGTGGCGAGGTGGAACTCGAGTGGGTTGAGTAAGGGCGTGAAGATGGCAGACGAGATCACGGCCAGAATCGGCATGGTTAATTTCATCAACACGGCGCCCCTTTATGAGGTATGGCGGCAAACCGTGCATCGGCCGGATTGGCAGGTGACCGAGGCCCCGCCCTCGGTTCTCAACCGCATGCTTTTCAATAGTGAACTGGATCTGGGCTTTGTTTCATCCCATGAGTATGCGGCCCACCCGGAGCGGTATAAGATTTTAAGCGATTTGTCGATCTCGGCCACCGGCCCGGTGGGCAGCGTTTTTCTCTTTTCCGAGGTGGACTTTGCCGAGCTTTCCGGCCGCTTGGTTTTATTGAGTTCCCAGTCGCAGACCTCGGTCAGCCTGGTCAAGATTATCCTTGAGGAGTTTTACTCTGTGCAGCCCAGGTATGTGGCCGGGATGGCCGGTGAGATCGGTGATGAGCTGGTCCGGCCGGCTGCGGTTCTGGCCATTGGTGACGAGGCGTTGCGGCTGGCGGCGGAAAATATTTTCCCCTATCGACTTGATTTGAGCGAGGCGTGGCAGCAAGAGACCGGGCTGCCCTTTGTTTTTGCGGTGTGGGCGGTGCGGGAGGATTTTTGCCGGCAGGATGCCGACACCGTGGTCGCCGTCCATCAGGAGTTGTTGCGTTGTGTGCGGGAAGGGCGGGAGCAGCTCAAGAAGATCAGTGTCCAGGTTGCGTCTCGCATCCCCATGGAAGTTGAGGCATGTTTTGACTACCTGCAAGGAGTAGAGTATGATCTTTCCCCGGAAAAGCTGCAAGCGTTGACCCTGTTTTTTGAGTATCTTATTAAACGCGGCGAGGCGCCGGACTCTGCCTTACCCCTAAAGATTTGCGGATAAGCATTAACGTCGACCGGGCAGGTTCGGCCATAACTATTAAAAAAAACAATAAAGATACTGCCGGAACCCAGATTTCCGATCACAGCTAAGAAAATATGAAAAATCCAGACGATAAGAAGAAGTTTGTCCAGTCGAAGTTTTCCGCTATCAGCGGCAAATATGACTTTTTAAATTCTATCTTGAGCATGCAGATCGACCGTTACTGGCGGTGGGTGACCACCCGGGAGTTAAAGGAGTTTCCCGAGGGAGCGGTGCTTGATCTTTGCGCCGGCA
>DUZU01000063.1 GCA_013349285.1 Deltaproteobacteria bacterium
CAGCCCTGGTTTGCCAAAATCCTCGACCGTTTTTCGCCGGCCGATCTTCGCCGCTGGCTCAAGGAGATGGGCATTGAAACCCAGATCGGCTCCAGCGGCCGGGTTTTTCCGGCTACGGCCACGGCGGCCGACCTGTTGCGGGCCTGGCTTGCGCGGCTTAAGCGGGCCGGGGTGGTATTCCATACCGGCCACCGCTGGCTCGATTTGACCCCGGAGGGCAAGTTGCTTTTTCGGCGGGCTGATCAAGAAGAGCTCTGGGTTGCTCCGGCCGCCACGGTGCTCGCCCTCGGTGGGGCCAGTTGGCCCAAGACCGGCTCGGATGGGAGTTGGACGTCGATCCTGGCCCGGCACGGGGTGAAGATCGCCCCCTTTGTCCCGTCAAATTGCGGCTTTGAGGCGGCCTGGTCCGAGACCATGGTCAACCGTTTTGCCGGGGCGCCGCTCAAGAATCTCTTATTGACCACCTCCGGCGGACAACAGCAGGTGGGGGAGCTGGTCATCACCGGCTATGGAGTGGAAGGCGGCGGGATCTATCCGCTCAGCAAGCCCCTGCGCGAGGAGCTGGCGGCCACAGGTCGGGCCGTTCTGTTTTTAGATCTGAAACGGGATCTGGACGAAGAGGAGGTGCGGACCCGGCTGGCCCGGCCCCGGGGCAAGAATTCCTTGGCCAACTTTCTGCGCAAACAGCTGCGCCTTGACGGCCCGGCTTATTCGTTGCTGCGAGAATGCTGCCCGGCCGAGGATTTCAACGACCCCTCCCGGCTGGCGGCCCGGATCAAGAGGCTGCCCTTGGTGTTCACCGGTATTAGGCCTCTTGCCGAGGCGATCTCTTCGGCCGGCGGTATTGCCATGGATGAGGTTGACGGGGTGGGGATGCTGATCAGGCTGCCCGGCGTATTTGCGGCGGGCGAGATGCTCGGCTGGGAGGCGCCCACCGGCGGGTTTCTTCTGCAGGCCGCCTTCAGCACCGGTTATTGCGCCGCGCAGGGATTGCTGGCCTGGCTTAAGTCCGGCCGAGTTTGTGGGCAGGGGGCCAATCTGCAGCTCATCAGTAACAGCGGAGCTTGAAGGGCAACACGGCGGTTTTGAATAGATATGTTCAGCTCAGCGTCGGCCCCAAGCTTTTGGCCCGCTCTCCTGGCTTTGTTATTAGTCTAATAGTGTTCTTGAAAGGAGAAATGAACCATGATTTTGGATGTGCTTGAAAATGCGCCTCGTTATTTGACCCTGAACCCAGGGTTTGCCAAGGCCTTTGAGTTTCTTCAGCGGCCTGATCTCAAGGAGTTGGCGGTGGATCGGTATGAGATCGATGGTGAGCGGGTTTATGCGATGGTGGCCAAGGAGCACGGTCGCAAAAAAGATGATGCTCTGCTCGAAAGCCATGTGCAATATATTGATATTCAATTGGTCCTGGCCGGGGTCGATGAGATGGGCTGGAAACCTAAGACGCGGTGCAAGGATTCATCCGGGCCATATAATCAGGCCGAGGATATTCAGTTCTTCGCCGATCTGCCGGATGCCTGGTTGGCGACCAGGAGCGGAGAATTTGCAATCTTTTTTCCGGAAGATGCGCATATGCCGCTGATCTCCTCCGGGGTAATCCATAAAGTCGTGGTCAAGATTGCCGTGAATCATGGGTGAGCTGGGAAAGAGCAGGCCAAGCGGAGGCGATGATGACCAGGGAGTCCGGTAACTTCAGTCTGCAAGGCAATATTGTTGATCTGGTCCGGGACCGAATTTTTCCCGGCACCATAACCGTTGCCGCGGGGCGCATCGTCGAGGTGCGGGAAGATAACGGCAACTATCAACAGGTTATCATGCCCGGGCTGGTGGACAGCCATGTCCATATTGAAAGCTCCATGCTGCCGCCGGCCGAGTTTGCCCGGTTGGCCATGGTTCACGGTACCGTCGCGGCGGTGGCCGACCCCCATGAGATTGCCAACGTGCTTGGCATGGCGGGGATTGATTTCATGGCGGCGAGCGCGGCGAACAGCCCGTTTTGTTTTCATTTCGGGGCGCCATCCTGCGTGCCGGCCACCCCCTTTGAAACAGCCGGGGCCGAGTTGGACCTCGAGCGGATCGAGGAGCTGCTTGCCGATGGCCGGTGTGGTTTTTTAAGCGAGATGATGAATTTCCCCGGTGTGCTGGCCGCCGAGCCGCAGGTGATGGCCAAAATTGCCCTGGCCCGTCGGCTGGGCAAGGTGGTGGACGGCCACGCCCCCGGCTTGCTCGGGGAGGCGGCCCGGCGCTATGTCGATGCCGGGATCGGCACCGACCACGAGTGTCGCGATCAGGCCGAGGCCCTGGCGAAAATAAGGTTAGGGATGAAGATCTTGATCCGGGAAGGATCGGCGGCCCGTGATTTCGAGATCCTGGCCCCCCTTATTGCCGACCATGCCGAGATGCTGATGTTTTGTTCCGACGATAAACATCCCGATGATCTGATTCGCGGTCATATCAATCAATTGGTGGCCCGGGCTGTGGCCATGGGGCTTGCGCCACTCAAGGTTCTGCGTTGCGCCTGCCTCAATCCGGTTAAGCATTACGGCCTGGATCTCGGTTTATTGCAGCCGGGCGACCGGGCCGATTTTATCGTGGTTGATGAGCTTTCCTCCATGCAGGTGCGGCAGACCTACCTCGGCGGTCGCCTTTGCGCCGAGGCGGGACAACCGTTGCTTGCCCACGCGGCCCCGGAGGTGGTCAACCGTTTTGCGGCGCGGCCGCTTCGGGAGAATGATCTGCGGGTGCTGCCTGAGGCCGGAAGGTTAAGGGTAATGGGGGCGGTGGACGGGCAGCTGGTCACCAGTAGTCTGTTGATGGCCCCGACCATTGTTAATGGCGAGGTGGTGGCCGATCCCGGCCGTGATCTGCTGAAGCTGGTGGTGGTCAATCGTTACCAGCCGGCCTTGCCTGCCGTGGCCTTTATTCAGGGCTTCGGCTTGCGGCAGGGCGCCATTGCCTCGTCGGTGGCCCATGATTGTCACAATATCGTGGCGGTGGGGGCATCGGACGAGGCGCTGTGCCGGGCCATCAATTCGGTTATCGCGGAGCAGGGCGGCATCTGCGCCAAAGGGCCGGATTTTGTCGAGGTGCTGCCCCTGCCCATTGCCGGGCTGATGACGACCATGGACGGCTACCAGGCGGCCCGTGCCTATACGGCAATCGACGCCCGGGCCAAGGAGTTGGGCTCGCGGCTCACCGCGCCGTTTATGACCCTCTCCTTTATGGCCCTGCTGGTTATTCCCAGCCTCAAGCTGAGTGATCGGGGCTTGTTCGACGGGAATGATTTCAACTTTGTCGGACTTTTTGATGGCGCCGACTGAGATTGCCGGCCTACCCTTGGGGTGGATCCGGTTGAGTCATCAATAATTTTTTTTGTTAAGAATGGCAGCCAAGTTGGTTAATGGTCGTGTTATAATAAAACGCGAGTCCGAACCGCTTTTTTTAGGCTTTTCATCGCAAATGATTATCCCAATCTTTTTGCTGGAAAGCCTCTTTTATTGATTATACAAATTGAGACGGCAGTGATGCGAAATACAAAAATCATCTGCACCATCGGTCCGCGGACCGCTTCTTACGAGATGCTAAAGCAGCTTGCCGAAAACGGCATGGATGTCGCGCGGCTTAACATGTCGCACGGCTCCTATGACTGGCACCGAACCGTGATCCATCATATCAAGCGGCTCAACAAGAAGCTGGGCGGCGCCTTGGCTATTCTGCTCGATACCAAGGGGCCGGAGGTCCGGACCGGCGATGTCTGCGGCGACATGCATCTTAAAAAGGGTGAGCAGCTCATCCTCACTGTCCGGCGGCAGGCCGAGCTTGAAGCCGGGACGGTGGAGGTGAGCTACGACGGGTTTGTCAACGAGGTTGAAGTTGGGGATACGGTGCTGATCGACGGCGGCATGATCAGCCTGAAGGTCCGGCGGATCGTGGGCAAGGATATCTACTGCGATTGCCTTGACGATGCGGTGCTCACCTCCCGCCGCCATGTCAATATCCGGGGCAAGAGCGCCGATCTGCCTTCCATTACCGACAAGGACTGGGAGGATATTCGCTTCGGCATTGAAAACGGCGTTGATTTTATCGCCCTCTCTTTTGTGCGGACGGCCGAGTCTATCACCGAGGTGCGCAAATATATCCAGGCGGAGAAAGCCTCCATTGATATCCTGGCCAAGATCGAAAGCGCGGAAGCCATCCCCCATCTGGATAAAATTATCGACAGGTCGGACGGGATCATGATCGCCCGGGGCGATCTGGGGGCGGAGCTGCCTTTTGAGGAAGTGCCCTTGTTGCAGGAAGAGATTGTGGCCAAGTGCCGGGCCGCCGGCAAGCCGGTGATCGTGGCCACCCACATGTTGGAGTCGATGATCGTCAACCCGACCCCCACCAGGGCCGAGGTGACGGATATCACCCAGGCGGTTTTGCAGGGGGCGGACGCCACCATGCTTTCCGGTGAGACCGCCACCGGTAAATATCCGCTCAAGGCCCTCAATGCAATGGATACGGTGGCCCGGCGCATTGAACTCAAGCTGGGGCTCGACCCCACGGTGCGGGTGGCGGCCACTGAAAATTCCAAGTATGAGATTGCCCGCAGCGCCTCGATCTTAAACAACAATCTTCATGCCGATGCCATTCTGGTTTTTACCCGGCGCGGTCTGATGGCAATGATGTTGTCGAGATGTCGGCCCAGTTCGCCGATTTATGCCTTCACCAACACCACCAATGTTCGGCGGCGGCTGGGTATTTTTTGGGGCCTGCATCCTTTTTTGATCAAGTTGTCAAATGACCCCGAGGTTTCCATCACCCGGGCTCTTGATAAATTGCTCCATCGGCAACTGCTCAAGCCCGGCAACCGGGTGATTGTGGTCTCGGATATCCTGGCGGGTGAAAAGTTTGTGGAGACGGTGCAGGTGCGGATTATTTGATTTCGGCCAAGGTATGTTGATTGCCGGAAAAGTTTTTATGGAGAAGGGTAATGGCTGAAGCGTTGGTTCTTATTGATATCCAGAACGATTATTTCCCCGGTGGCGCCATGGAGGTTGTCGGCGCCCAGGAGGCGGCGGATAAGGCGAAAAGCTTATTGGCCGCCTTCCGCCGGCGGAAAAAACATATCGTTCATATTCAGCATATCTCGACGAGGCCGGGCGTAACCTTTTTCCTGACCGATACGACCGGGGTGGAAATCCATGACAGCGTCCGGCCGTTAGCCGGGGAGAAAATTATTATTAAGCATGTCCCGAACAGTTTTCGTGATACCTCCCTTGGCGAATGGTTGCGGGGATGTGGCATTGAAAAGATTATTTTTTGCGGGATGATGTCGCACATGTGTATTGATGCAACGGTGAGAGCGGCGTTCGATAAGGGTTTTACCTGTGTGGTGGCTGATGATGCGTGTGCGACCAGGGATCTTTCCCACGGCGCGGTCTAGGTGGAAAGTGCAAAGGTGCATGCGGCATACATGGCAGCCCTGGCTGCGGTTTATGCCAGGGTGATATCGGCAACGGAAGTTATCGAGCAACTCGGCGGCTGAAATCAGCTCAGGTTTTATCGATACGGAACTTTATGGTTTATTGTTCAACTTGTTGCTGTTGTAAAAAACAATAACGAAATCATGAGGGGTTGGCGGCGGTGAAATATTCTGCGGGCGGGGATAAGGAGAGGGAGCGGCTCATAGCCGAAGGCCGGCGGGTACAGGCGGAGATGCAGAAGAGCTACCGGGAGCGCGCCCTTAAAATGTACCCATGGGTTTGCGGCAAATGCGGCCGGGATTTTTCCGGCAAGCGGGTGCAGGAGCTCACCGTCCATCACCGGGATCTCAACCACGATAATAATCCGCCCGATGGCAGCAACTGGGAGCTGCTCTGTATCTATTGCCATGACAACGAGCATCAGCGAGATCAGGAGGCGGATCGGCTCGGCGGCGTGGCGGCGGGTCAAGGCCAGGTGTTGGATGCCAAGCATAATCCTTTTGCCGCCCTGGCTGATTTGGTGAAAGGGAAGAAGTGATGGGCGTGTTCCGGGCTGGTATCCTTCAGGGGGAAGGGGTGGCGGTTTTTGTCTATTTTTCCCCTTGCCAAGCAAGAGACAAGATCTTACATTGGCGTACCTTGACGGCTGGTCATTTATCTCGGTCCTGAGCGCTTGACCGGCCGCCCCTGATGGTCCCTGCCGGGACTGGTTTATTATTGCTTGAAACAATTTAAAAAGATTTACCTCGAGATCACCAATCGTTGTAATCTCGCTTGCAGTTTCTGTCAGCGCGGCGGGCGTCCCAAGGCCATAATGGCCGCGGAAACCTTTGCCGTGATTCTCGACCGGATCAAGGGCCACACCGATCATCTTTGTCTGCATGTGCTGGGTGAGCCGTTGCTCCACCCTGAGCTTGACCTGTTGCTTGCTCTTTGCCACCAGCAAAACCTGCGGGTTAATCTGACCACCAACGGCACTCTTCTTGGGCAATGGCAAGATACCTTGCTGGCAAGCCCGGCGCTAAGGCAGGTCAACATCTCTCTGCACAGCTTTGAAGAGCAGGCAAACTCCAATAATCTCTCCGTTTATCTGGCCGGCGTGCTGGCGGTTGTCCACCGGCTCAGGGTTGAGACCGAAACGTATGTCAGTCTGCGGTTGTGGAACGGCGGGGCGGAGGATGGCGACAGGACCACGCGCCGCAACAACTCAATTCTTGAAGGGTTGGAAACTTATTTTGCCCTGCCTTACCGGTTGGCCGAGGTTTTGTCCGAGCGGGGCGTCGCCTTGGCCCCCCGGGTCTATTTGAGTCAGGCCGCCCGGTTTACCTGGCCTCATGCGCCGGGGCCGGATCAAGGAGGGCGGGGGATGTGCCGGGGGTTGAAGGATCATCTCGCCATTTTGGTGGACGGCACCGTGGTGCCCTGCTGCCTGGACAGCGAGGGGGATGCCGAACTGGGTAATATCCTGGCCCGGCCATTGGCCGAGATCATTGCCGCGCCTCGGGCCACCGCGATAAGTCAAGGTTTTGCCCGGCAACTGGTGGTGGAGCCGCTCTGTCGTCGCTGCTCGTTTAGGCAGCGGTTTTAGGAGCCTACTTCCTCGCTTGTTTCATCAGTCGATAATCCCATAATCATAAAAGCAATGGTTGACTTATTATCGGGTTTTTCCCCATACTAAAGTAATCATTTTTTATAAGGGATATCAACGAGTTGAGGTATCTAGTGGATAGGCATGGCTTAGGGCAACCGGCAGACCAGTTGAAACCTTTAATCGGCAGGGAGATTAAGGGTGCGGCGCCCTGTTCATCCCGAGCGGCGTTGTTGAACCTGTTGAATCAAGGGTTCGGGCAAGAAGCTGCCGGGATAAAAATGCCGGAGTCGCCGCCGGGGATGAGAAAAATAAGGTTTCATGAGTTTATCGAATTTACCGATGATTTGGTGACCCAGGTAGACAACAAGGGCAGGTTTCTTTATGTCAATCAAAGTGCTGAGAAAATATTCGGTTTAACCCCTGCTGATTGTTTGGGTTTGGCTGCCTTTGACTTTATCCATCCCGATGATCGGGAAAGGACCATTCAATCCTTCAATGGATGGTTGAGCGCTAAGCAACAGAGTGTGAGCATTGAAAATCGGCAGGTCAATAAGGACGGCACCATTTTTCATATGCACTGGCGTTCTGTTATCCACTATGATCGGCAGGGTGAAATCAGTTATATAAACGGTATTGCGCGAGATATCACTGAGCTAAGGGATGCGGAAAAAGAGCTGCAACGCCTGAAGGGCGGTCTTGAGCGTCTGGTCGAAGAGCGAACAAAAACGTTGGATGCCATCGTTTCTCGCCTCGAGCAGGAGATCGTCGAGCACCAAAATACCAGCAAACTTTTACGGCAAAGGGATCGTGATCTGCGCTTTCATGCCGAATCTCTTGAGGAAAGTAATGCCGCCATGCGGGCTCTTTTAAAAAGGAGAGATCTCGATAAGGCGGAATTTATCGAGGATGTTCGGGCTAACCTGAGAAATATGGTTTTTCCTTACCTGTTAAAGTTGCAGAAAACCAATCTTACCGAAAATCAAAAATGTTATGTGCAACGACTTGAGTCAAGTTTGCCGGCCATAACAGGCAATTGCTCTGGTCTGTTGTCTGTTTTTTCACGTTTTACCCCGACGGAGTTGCAGGTTGCCAATTTGATTCGTCAAGGCCAGACATCAAAGGAAATAGCCTCGCTGTTGGAGGTATCCACCAGAACGGTGGAGACTCACAGGAATAATATTAGAAAAAAAATAGGGATACAAAATAAAAAAGAAAGCTTACGCAGCGCCCTCCTTTCATCTCTGTAGTGCGTAGGATGTCTACGTATTATATCCGTAGTGCTCATTTGACATCGTTGTTAATCCTCATCCACAATGTTTTTACAATAGTTTTTTCTTGTTGAGGCGCAAGTGCTATCTCTGCGTTTGCGTGCAATAATTTTCAAGTAACTGATATTGACGGGGAGCGATATGGATTATTGGCGGCCAAGTTTATGGCATTGTGAAAAAACCTACATCTTCAGTCTTCTCATAAAATGTCCTTTTGGTGATGGTGTAAAACCGGACTGTCCCCTGAAAGAGCATCGAGTCAATAATACTTTGGAAGAAAAATATTTTTTGGCCATCGATTTGGTTTCCGATGCCAGGAGCAGATCTCTTTTGAAAAGGCATGAGGATTGTCTGGCTGGACGACAGGTGTTATCTCCATGGCTGAGATTAGTTAATAGGGAGAATAACATATGGAAATCATAAATGATTTAACAATGCAACAGGTGGCCGGCCTGCGAGAAAGATTTCTCGAACAGATCACGGTTGATAAGGAAATAGTTATTGATTTGAAAGAGTTGCAAGACTGCGATGTGGCGGGGGTGCAATTTTTGGTGTCGTGTCTAAAAACCGTGAAGGATGCGGGGAAAATGTTCAGGCTTGAGAATGTACCTGATCGTTTTATCGAAATAATCAATGATCTCGGACTTGATCTTAATTTGTTTTCAATGGGCTGATGGCACGGGAAAAATAATATGGACGAAACTGATATTTTTAAAACCGAAGCGATCGAACTTCTGGATGAGTTAGAGGAAGCTCTGCTGAAGCTGGAAGAAGATTCGGAGAATATGGATCTGGTTAATCGCATCTTTCTCGCCCTTCA
>DUZU01000064.1 GCA_013349285.1 Deltaproteobacteria bacterium
AATCGGTGAAGGATGCAAGCCCGCGGACGTCGAGAACGACCAGGTCTTCAGCTTTATGATCAAATGCCGTCTTAGCGACCAGCCGGGCGATTTCCTCGCCGGTTTTGTCACTCAAAGACTTATGAACTTCTTTCATTACCTCTCCTAAATAGTAAACTATCAACTTTATAAAACTTTAAACTACATAATCAGGGACATATCATATAAGGCCCTGCTCAATATGGCAACCAGAGAGTAAGAACCCTGATCTTAATTTCAGCGTAAAAATTTAGAGTTACCGCAAAAGATCCTTAACAAAACCGCTCCTTGAGAAATAAAAGCAGGGCATCATGCCAGAGACCGGGCTGATCCAGATAACAGGGATGCGGCGCCCCGTTGATCATCACCTGCCGGGCATCCTTGATGGCGTCGGTCAGGATATCAGCGTTGGCAGGCGAGGATACCGCATCTTCGCTGCCCCACACCACCAGACAAGGTACGGTTATCCTCTCCAGCCGCGCCTGGTTTTCCGCCACCCCCACCGCGCCGACCAGAACAAGGCCGCCAACCTGATGCGGATGCGCAAGGGCAAACTCCAGACACACCCGGCCCCCCATGCTCGGGCCGACCAGCACCGGAGCGTCAAAACCGCTCTGCTCGATAAAAAGACGCAAAAGTCGATCCGGGGCCATCTCGCTCGGGGCGGACTTGCCGAAACCGGGCAGATCAAGGGCAATCACATGAAAGCCTTCTGCCGCCAACAGGGCCAAGGTGCCCAGTTCGCGCCAGGTTTCGGCCTGAAACTTCATGCCGTGCAGCATGATCACTGCTTGCCCATTATCCGGGCCGGCCTCGAGATAATGGACCGTGGCGCCCTCAATGGTAAGCCGCTTTTCGGAAATAATTGTCCCCATGTTCAATTTTCCTTAGATTTTCCCATAATTAAAAGCGGTTGCTAAGTGCAACCTGGTTGACACTGCCCAACCGCTTTGTTTATCTTTTCCGGCCCCATCGATTTTTCGGACCGGAGCAAGCCGAAGGCTTCGCCGGTTGATTAAGCTGTCGATGTCGAATAAATAATCTATTTTATTTGCCAAATATTTTCAAAGCAGCTCCTCCCCGCAGCACCAAGGTCCGGGGCTGATTGCCCGATCAGGCTAACCCAGCCCCTCTGGCTGTCGGCAGATTCACATAGAGCATCGTGCCTTTTTCTTCGGAGCTGGTAAAGGAAATCTGTCCATGATGGGCTTCGGCGAGCAGCTTGGCGGAGTAAGTGCCCAGACCGGTGCCGTCCGTCTTGCCATAGCTGGAAAATTTTTCAAAAAAACCTTCCCGGACTTCCGCGGCAACAACACCCTGGTTATGGATTGTAATACCGATCCCGCCATCGCTTTCCGCAATATTGATGGTGACCACCGCCCCCTGGGGTGAAGCTTCGATGGCATTTTTAATCAGATTGCTGAACATGCTGAACAGCAGAAGCTCCTCGCCGGCAGCCATTACAGCATCATCTTTGGTTGCCGGTCGGTTACCCCGGGTCAGCTCAACCTCGACTCGGAATGAATCAGCCAGGGAATAAAGCTCTTGCCTGATGCGGTTGATAAGCCGAACCAAATCAACCGGCTTAAGGTCGATTTGATAGTTACCTGATTCGATCTTGTAGATGGTCAATGATTCGTTGATCTGTTGCAGCATCCGATAACCGGCCTCGGTGATCATCGAGAGATACCCCTTCTGCGCTTCGGTAAGATTGTCGGCGGTCGCCATTAATTGCGGATAACCGATAATCGCGTTGAGCGGGGTTTTGAGATCATGCCGCATGATGCGGTCCACTTCATCTCGAAGCTTCTCCGCCGCCTTGCGTTCGGAGATATCAACCATGGTCAGCTGTTTACCAGGTCCGGCAGCCTCTGTTTCGTTGCCAACGGTTGAAGCCCGCAGCAGGCAGTGGCGGGTGACCCCGTCGCTGGTGATCACCTGCGCCTCCAGATCTTCTTCGCCGTCGGCTCGGCTGATAAAGGCGGAGAACGTCTGCCGTTGATCCCCATGGATATGGTTGAGGAGAAGGGCAAGGGAGGGCTCGACTTGGCCAGGCTCATAGCCGAGCAGACGAAAAAATTGTTCGGACCAGTAAATATTTTCCTGCGGATCAACCTCCATGCTGCCGACCAAACCGATCTTTTGCGCTTCATTAAGATGGATTTCTTTTTTGCGCAATTTGGCTTCGGTCTCCTGCCGAACAAAAATTTCCCCATGAAGCTCCGCGTTGGCAATCTCCAGGTCGCGGGTTCGTTTTTTTACCTTTTCTTCCAACTGATCGCGGGCCGCGGTCAGGTCGAGATTTTGTCGGTTCAGGGTTGCCAGCATCTCCGAAAGAGAACTGGACAACGTGGCCACTTCGTCCCTGCCCGGTAGCACTTTGATGGCTATGTCGTGATTTCCCTGGCGAATTTGATCGGCAACCCTGGCAATATTGCTGATCGGCACCGACAGTCGATGCACCACCGACCAACCAAGAACGGCGAGCAGCAAGCCGGACAGCGAACCATAGACCAAAAGGGTGAACATCAATTTCCTGGCCGGGGCAAAGGCCTTGGCTACCGGTTGCCAGGCAACGACCGTCCAGCCGAGCCCGGGATAATCCCGGTAACCGCCGCATTTTGCGTAACCGGTAAGGCAAACGACGCCATCCGGCCAGGTTTGTACGCTATGCTGATGATCACCTGAGCGGGCCACGACCTTTTCATAGAGACTGGTCAGACTGTTTTCCCTTAAAAAAGAGGGGCCGAGCAACATCTCGCCATTGTTGTTCAAAACAGCCAGTTCGACGTCGAATTCTCGCTCATCCTCAAACAGGAGGGATTCCTTGATCTCGCCGGCCCATTCCCAATTAAGATGAGAGCAGAGAACCCCGATGAAACGGCCCTGTGCATCGCGCACCGGGGACGCGACATCCACGAAACGCAGGTTCCCGTCAGGCGGGGCCGGCAGATGCTTGGCCAAAAGCAGGGCGCCATGGACATCGCCGACATACGGACCTTTCTGCGCCCCGGGAAACCAAGGGCGCGTAGCGGCGTTTTTGCCCTCGAGCAACCCGTCGGTGCCGGCGATTACGTTGCCATCCACGTCGGTTAAGCCAATCCAGGAATGGACGGGATAGGTTTCCTTCATCTTTTGCAGAATAGCACGTTTGGCACTCGCCGCCGCGACCGGATCGGTAATTTCAGGCCATTGGGCCATGATCTGAATTTCCCGGTAACGCTCAAACATGCCCCGATCCAGCTTGTCGGCCATCTGGTAGGCTAAATCCTCCAGGGTTTCCCCGATGGATTCTTCGGCGTTTTTTTGGGCGACTATCCCGAGAAACAGACTGCTGGCCAGGGAAAGGAACAGGGCGAGACAGGTGATACTGATGCCGATGCGGGCGCTGATACTGTTGCGCGGATTGATATAGTCAAGCATGCTTTTCATGGCGAAATACAAACAATGTTCTTTTGTCTGAGTTATCCCCACAAAGAAAGGTTCTGCAGGTGAAGTGACGGAATAAAAAATCAATCTCTTTACCAATATTACGACTAAATTACAATCATTTATTTACCACCAGGCTCGGTGTCCGGCCGGGATAACCCTGGGCGGATAGCCCCATTGCCACTCAGGTGGCGACGAAGCCGAACTTGCTTTTCTATTTACCCAAATCACCTTTTTGCCCATCGGTTTTATGGCCGGCAACTCTATCCCGAGGTTGACGGTTGCCGGCTTTTCCTTTATTTGGATTAATGGATAAACCATGCTTGACCATCACCAACCTAAGGGGGGAACCATGAGAGAATATCGCGTAGTGCTGCACATCAATGAAACCGAGCGTTGGCAGGTTGCCCTGGGCAATGCCGTCAATCTCCTGAAGGCGGTTGGCGACCAGGCGCAGGTCATTTGCCTGGCCAACGGCAATGCGGTAATCAGCTATGAAAACAAAGAAACGGTCGCCGCCATGGGTGAACTGGCCGGCAAGGGCGTGGTTTTTCAGGCCTGCCGCAACTCCATGCGCAAGATGAAGGAAAACAACAAGATCGCCATCGACGAACAGGGCTTGCCGGATTTTGTGCAGGTGGTGCCGGCGGGTATTCTCGCCTTGATCGAACACCAACAGGCGGGATATGCCTATGTCAAACCCTGAGGGCAAAAACTGCGAGAAATCAGCCCCCGGCCACGGAGAACTCTTCCGGGCTTTTTTTAAAATCGGCCTCACCGCCTTTGGCGGGCCGGCCATGATTAACCATATCCGGGAGCTGGTTGTCGACCGCAAGGGGTGGCTGAGCGAAACCACCTTCAAGGACGGCATTGCCATCTGCCAGACCCTGCCCGGCGCCATTGTCGTTAACATGGCGGCCTATGCCGGCTACCGCTGCCGGGGAATAAGCGGCATGCTGCTCAGCTTTGTGGGCTTCAGCCTGCCCGCTTTCGGGCTGATGGTCTTGCTTTCCGTGATTTACCAGGCGAGCCGGGCTCTACCGGCGGTGGAAGCGATCTTTTCCGGCCTGGGGGTGGTGGTGGTGAGCATCGTGGCCTACGCCACCTTCACCTTTGGCCAAAAAAGCCTGAAGAGTTTGCCCGACTACGGGCTGGCCATCCTCGCCTCGCTGCTGTTGCTGGTGAAACTCAATCCTTTCCTGGTAATTCTGACCGGCGGCCTGCTCGGCCTTTTGTTATTTCGGCTCCAACCAGGAGAATACCTAAGCGAAGACCAGCACCGACGGGGCTCCTACCAGGATGCCGTTATTTTGCTCACCCTTTTTCTGCTGGGTTTAGGTTTTCTTTGGCTGGTCAGACGGGATTTATTTGATCTGGCCTGGGTCATGGCCAAAATCGAACTCTTTGCCTTTGGCGGCGGCTACACCGCCATCACCCTCATGTTCCATGAGGTGGTGGAAGTCAGAAGCTGGATGGACAACCAGACCCTGCTCGACGGGGTGGCCCTGGGCCAGCTCACCCCCGGCCCGATACTTAACACCTCGACCTTCATCGGTTTTTTGGTCAGCGGCTTTGCCGGCGCGGTGGCGGCGACCCTGGGCATCTTCTTTCCGGGCCTGATCATGGTCGCCGCTATCCTGCCGATCTTCGACCGGCTGCGCAGCTCAGCCTTTTTCCCGCGCATCATCCGGGGGATCATCGCCTGCTTTGTCGGCCTGCTCCTCTATGTGACCATCAAATTCGGCGCCGCCATCAGCTGGGATCCTAAACACCTGGCCCTGCTGCTGATCGCCCTGGCCGCGCTCTATAAAAAAGTTGACCTTTTCATCGTGGTGGCCGGGGCCGGCCTGATCTCCTATTTTTTCTTTTGACCAACTCCGGCCCGGCCCCGGCGACCTCAACTAGATATCAGTTAAAAATGCGCCTTAAAACCAAGCGTTACCCCGTACTGCTTGGTTTCGCTAGCCGGCTCGTAGGCGATCAGAACCGTTGAACCATCGGTAAGGATAAAATTGTCGCCTCGGCCAATTTTTGAAAACTCAAACCACGGCGTTGCCACAAAAGACCATTTGGGAGTAAAGCGGTACTGAACAGGAGCTTCAACCTTCCACCCCATTTTATTGCCGAGATCCGCCTTACCATTATTATAAGTTGGATCATATTCTGAAAAAAGAACCTTTATGCGCCCACCGAACATATAATGGGCCGAGATATCGACAGCGCCGGAGAGCTTATCCGTGATCTTATAGTCGGTTCTGACCCCCACCGGCAAGTAACCCCATGAGTACTCCTCACTATACGAACCCGGACCGCCGATATCTCCACGATCCCAATAACGGTAGCCAACCCCGGTATAGGCCGTAACGTCGACATAGCCTTTAAAAGTGTAACCGATATTCAACTCACCGGTGAAAAAGGTGTTATCGGTGGTGCCATAGGCAGGGTCCCCCGCCTGGGTCGAACCGTCATAATCGGTATCACCATCGGCATAATCAACCAGGATCCGATAATAAATAGGCATGGTGGCCTCGCCCGCTTTATAGGTATAAACCAGACGCGTGCCGGGAAGCCATTCTTCTTCCGTGCTCTTGCTGGGCGGAGTTAAGTCTTCCTTGTAATCGAAATGAAAATAATTGATGCCGGCCTCAAACGAGTGAGGACTGTCCGCTTTTTTATTAGTATCAGCCCACGCATTACCGGTGGTAATGCCGATTGCGGCGAACAGCATACCGGATGTTAATAGTTTCACCTTTTGTAATTGCATTTACCCCCCCTTGATTATAACTTAAGTTTGTGGTTAGGAATCCTGGCCGTTCATAACAAGTTATCACCACAAAATCAACTAACATTTCAGATAGTTGCAAATTAAATTTGAGATAAAAAAATTTAGATGAGACGCACCCCCCGACCGGCTCACATCAATAAACCAGGGAGCAGATATTTTTTAAATCAAGGGGTTTACGGTGGGGAAAAAGTAGGTTTTACGCTTCATCGCAACTAGGGGTCACCCATAAAAAAACACGGGGTCAGGTCTTGAAAAATCATATTTTAAAATTACTCGATTTGGCAACACGACTTACTGTCGTATAATGAATTCCCAAATGATCGCCTATCTCTTTTAATGTATACCCATAAGAATAGTGAGCTTTTTGTATCACTGAATTTCGTTGTTTTTTGTTTGTGCTTGTAACTTCCGGGCTGGGGAACAACTCTGCCAAAGTTGGCCGCCCAGGATACCTTTGGGCTTTGGGAACTTCTTTGATTTCCGTTTTCTCGCCCAACAGTTGTTGCATCTCAGCGACAAAGCTTTCTCCGCCAAGGATAATTTGGCCGACCAAATTATGCCAAGGGGGCTCGGATCCCATGGCCATCCCTTCGGACACAAAATCTTGATAAAGTTTGCGGGCCTCCTTTTTGCGCTTGGAAAACTGGCCCAACACCCACTCCGTGTATATAAAATCCGGTTTTTTGATCGGCTTGGCAGTAAAACGGTAACTGCTCCATAAATAATCGGCCGGCTGCTTCACCATGTGGGCGGCAACCGGGTTGAGAACGATATATCGGCACAGTTCCAAAAGATGGGTTTGCTTTTCCACCAGGATTGCCTTGAAGCGACCTTGAAAGACATGGCCTACCCGATTATGGGCACGGTTGAAACGCTGGGTATAGACGCCATTGAGCTGACGCATCCCCAAGGATAGATTGGGATCGGGTGTTTCCAGCAGAAGATGATAGTGATTGCCCATAAGGCAATAAGCATGGCATACCCAGTTGTATTTCTCGACAGTTGCAGATAGAACCTCGAGAAAAAGGCGACGGTCAGCATCATCCAGATAAATATCCTGCCGCGCATTGCCGCGCGCTGTAACATGATATACCGCTCCGGGAAACTCTATGCGTAATGGTCTAGCCATGATTCAACATACCAGGCCAAATGTTATTTTTCAAGAATGCTATAACCAACAATGGCATTGAAAAGGCGCCCCCTTTTCTGGTTAACAAAGTCAACAACCACCACGTTATTTGACCATAACCAGGAGGATCCGCCATGTCTCGCAATAGAT
>DUZU01000065.1 GCA_013349285.1 Deltaproteobacteria bacterium
ATCCGGGCCGCCAGCCGGGAGGGGTCGTTGAAATCCTCGGCCGGGCAGCATTCCCGCAGCAACGAATAAGCCGGGCCGTCAAGGCGCAGCTGTTTACGCAGAAAGTTGGCCCAGGAATTCTTGCCCCGGGGCCGGGCCAGCCGGGTCCGCACCTCCTCTTCGTCCAGATCCCGTTTCAGGTCTAAAAACAGAACGGCCCGACCTGTGGCCGCCAGCTCCTCGCGCAGGGGCTGGCTGAGCGGATAGATCCCGCCGCCTTCCACTCCGTAGCCGGTGATGACCAGCTCCCCCACCTGCTGTTGGCCGCCGGAGGTGGTCAATAAGAGATTCTTGAGCGGCGCCCCGGCAAAACGGTTGACCATGGTCTCGGACCAGGCCGCCTCAAAGCCGCAGTTTGACGGGACAAAGGGGGCGATCTTCACCCCGTGCCGGGCCAGGATCGGCGTCCAACTCCCATCCGAGCCGGTCTTGGGCCAACTGGCCCCACCGAGGGCGAGCACCGTGGCGGCCGGAGCAACCCGGAGCTCACCCTGGTCAGCCCGCCGAAAAAGCAACTTGCCCTCCGGGGTCAAATCGAGCCAGCGGTGGCCGGTATGGATTACCACCCCGGCCCGCTTAAGCCGCGCAAGCCAGGCCCGCAACAGGTCGGCCGCCGTGGCCGTGACCGGAAAAACCCGGCCGCTGGAGCCGATCTGGGTTTCAATGCCCATCTCCTTGAGCCAGCGGCGAAGATCGGCCGGCGAAAAACGGTCGAGGATTTTGGCAAACCAGGGCTGAGCCTCGCCGTAGCGGGCGATAAACTCCGGCAGGGGATCGCTGTGGGTGAGATTAAAGCCGCCGCGCCCGGCCACTAAAAGCTTGCGGCCCACCTTCGGCATGGCATCAAAAAGTTCCACCCCGTGCCCGGCCTCGGCCAACACGGTTGCCGCCATCAGCCCGGCCGGACCGCCGCCCACCACTGCCAGCCGTTGTTGTTCTATTGCCATGGTTCATCCTGTCGCGGGAGGGGGAAAAAGAGGTTCGATGCTCACCATTTACCACCGCTGCGGGCTGGTGGCAAGGATCTACCCATTAGAATTTTGCAGGCTTGAGCTGGTTGATCTGCATAAAACCGGACAGGCGATCAGGCCAACTGCACCCGATTACGGCCGCCGTCCTTGGCCTTATAAAGCGCATCATCCGCTTTCTTAAAAATCTCATCCTCATCCAGATCCTCCGCAGGAGAGACCACGACCACCCCCATGGAAACGGTGACATAAGGACCGGCGCTGTTTGCCTCATGCTCAACCCGGCGACCCTCAAGCAAAAGCCGATATTTATCGGCAAAGCTGACCGCCGCCTCCGGCGTCATATCCTCGGCAATAATGCCGAACTCTTCACCGCCGAGCCGGAAACCAAAATCACTGGGCCGCCGCAAAACTTCCTTCAGGCTGGACCCGATCAAAGCGAGAACCTCGTCGCCCTTCTGGTGGCCGTAAGTATCGTTGTACTGTTTAAAATGATCCACATCGAACATGATAAAGGCTAAATTCTTGTCATCCCGCCTGGTTCGCTTCAATTCCTGGCCGATAATGGTATTGAAATGGCGTCGGTTATACAGGCCGGTAAGCGCGTCGGTAATGGAGAGTTCCTCGATCTTTTTCTTATCGGTGATATCATTATGGATCGCGGTATAGCCGGTAATCTTGCCCATCTCATCAAAGGTGGGAGAGATTGAAAGCTCAACCCAATATGAGCGATCATCCTTGGTCTTATTTTTTATACTCCCCCGCCAGATCGCCCCGCCCATAATCGTCTCCCACATCTGGTCATAGAGACTGGCCGGCATTTCCGGATGACGCAAAATCCGATGATTCTGCCCCAGCAACTCCTCCCGGCCATAACCGGATATCCGGCAGAAAGCATTGCTGGCATAGGTAATCGCTCCCTCCAGATCGGTGGCCGAGGTGATGACGTTTTCATCGACAATGGAGATATACTGATATAGTTGTCGTTGGGCCTGCCGCAATTGAGTAACATCCTGCACCGTGCCCAACATGGAGATCGGTTGCCCTTTATCATCACGCTTGATCTCGCCGACTTCATGGACCATGCGGATGGTGCCGTCCGGCCGCACCACCCGATGATCAACCTCATAGGGTTTGACGTTTGCCAAGGCCTGCTCCACCCCGCCGGTCACCAACTCCCGGTCATCCGGATGAACCGCCTCCAAAAAGGCCTCATAGGTGGCGGCAAACTGTTGCGGCTCAAGACCGAAAATACGATAAATCTCATTGGACCAGACCAACCCGTTGTTGACGATATCCCATTCCCAGCTGCCGATATGGGCTATTTTCTGTGCCCGCTCCAATATTTTTCCGGCTTTGGCCAACTCCTCGGTCCGCCCGGCCACCATAATTTCCATGGAAAAGCTGTACTCTTCAATATCCTTGGCCATCTCGTTAAAAGTTTTCGCGAGCAGACCCACCTCATTAAACTGATCTTCCTCGGCCCTGGCCTTAAAATCGCCGCCGGCAAAATCCTTAACCGTTGCCGTCAGTTTTTTTATCGGATCGGTGATCCGTTTGGTTGCCAACCAGATCCCGTTCAACACCAGCAGAAGGGCGGCCAACAGCAGAGCCCCGGCGAAGAGATCCTGTTGGTAAATAGAGGCAAAGGCCTCGGCCCGGTCAATCTTGACCACCAGCCCCCAATTCAGGGACGGCACATAATCCCAGGCCGCCACAACTTCCCGGCCCCGATAATCAATGGTCAACCCGGCCCCCTTCCGGCCAAGGACCGCATCGTGGATGGGAATGCCTGCTCCATCCTTAAACACCAGACCTTTCTCCAGGGCGTCGGGACGATTGCGCAGCGGCCCGGCCGCGATAACCGCGCCGTCGGCGCGCAGCCGCCCGGCCACCAATTCGCCGCTTTTACCCAGGCCGATATAATCGGTAAAGATATAAAAGAGACGGTCCTCATTAAGCTGAATGGCCACCGCGCCCAGCACCTCGTTGCCGGCCAGCACCGGGGCGGCAATAAAGGCGGCGGACCGCTCGGATGGCAGATAATAAACAAAGGGGGAGATCTCGCTGTCGAGCAGGGTGATCGCCTTGTCAAACACCCAGGCCAGACCGCTTTCCTTGTAAGGTCCTTGCCGGAGATTGGTCCCCAGGTCCTTTTCCCGGGCCAGGGTGTAGACAATGTCGCCGGCCCGGTTGATCAGAAAGATATCATGATAGCCATAGCGCAACTGGATTTCGTGCAGAAAGGCCTGGGCCTCGCCGGCCAACTCCGGCAACCTGGATGGCTCAAGGCCGTGCTCGGCAAAATGACGGGAGGTATGGCGCAAGGCATGAACCACCTCCGGCACCGCCGCCAGGGTCCTTACACTCTGCTTGCCGTCCTCAACATAAAGCTCAATGCGCTCGATCTTTTCATGCACGATATCCCGCAGATGATTGGTTGATTCCGTGACAATCAGGTTGCGGGAGTTGTTCCTGGCAATGGTGACACTGACGGCCAGGGGCAGCACGGCAAGAATCAGAAACCAGATACCGATTTCCCAGGAAATCCATTCCTTGAAAGGATTCTTCACTACTCTACCCCCGCCGGATTTACCCACCGGTTGCCCCATTGCTCGTAAAAGTTCTGCTCCAGGGCCAGCCAACGATTTTTGTCACCATAAGCGGGATAAGGCTCAGGCTGAATCGGTTTCTGCGAATCCCAAACGAGGTCCACCAACCCCTTCCCATTAATGCGCCCGATCCTGACCGGCTTCCAGGCATGGTAATTATCATCATCGATATAGATAATGCCGCCGGGACCGTTGCGGCCCTGCCGCCTGAAAGCACGATGCACGACGGCTGGATCGACACTGCCGACTTCCTCCGCGGCCTGGGCCCAGAGCAGAACCCCGTTATAGGCCGACACCATCGAATCGCTCACCCGCCTCTGCTTACCGTATCGGGCTGAAAAAAGTTTGAGAAAATCCCGGTTCTCCTTGCCGGGCAGGGTCTGGAAATAACTGCCGGCCAGATAATGACCAGCCAAGGGCTCCTCACCAAATCCTACAAACATGCCCTGCAGTTCGGTTTCAGCCATACTGAAGGAAAAGACCGGGATCTCGGCGGCGCTGATCTGCTGTTTATTCAAGGCGGCAAAAAAGGCGAGGTTGCTCTCGCCGTTCAAGGTGTTGAAGATCACGGCGGGCCGGGTATCGATAATTTCCCGGACAATCTCATCAAAATCAGAGGCCCCCATAGGGACATAGCGCTCCCCCACCACCGAGGCATTTAGAAAGACCGCCAGGTCACGGATCATGGTGTTGGCCATGTGGGGAAAGATATAATCCGAGCCCACCAGGAAAAAACGGTTGCCGATGTTGTCCAAGGCCCATTTAACCGCGGGTTTAATCTGCTGATTGGGAACCAGGCCGGTATAAATGATCGATGGTGAACTTTCGACCCCTTCATACTGAACCGGATAGACGAGCAGGTGATTGGCCTTTTCGACCACGGTTTGCACCTCTTTGCGGCTGGCCGAGGTCCAGCAGCCGAAGATAACCGCCACCTGCTCTTGCTCGATCAACCGTTGCGCCCGGGCGGCAAACTCAACCGGATCGGAACGGCCGTCGACCACAAGCGCCTCGACTTTCCGGCCCAGCACCCCACCCTGTAAGTTAAGTTGATCGATGGCCAACAGGGTCGCATCAATAACCGGTTGCTCACTGATGGCCATGGTGCCGGTTTGGGAATGGAGAATCCCCACCCGCACCGGGGAGGAGGGCATCTTTCTCGTCAGCAATAGCGAGGCGCCGACCAGCAAAAAAACCGCCCAGGCTGTAATAATCGCTTTTTTCAAAACGCACTCTTATGATTTGGGCCAGGGATAGCAGGGACGTATATCACCAGCTTGCTCTTCACAAAAATCTAACGCCTAAACTTACTTTATCAGTTTACCTCAATAAAACCGTCCACAACAAGAAAAACAGGACGGTTTTTATTTATTCGCCGTTTAACCGGGATCAACATAACGGCCTTATTGATTACCGAACGCCCCGGGTCGATTTCCCCTTAGCCTTAACCACTATCGACACCTAACAATATTTATTTTTTTCGCCCATTTTTTTTTGACTTTTACTTTCGCAAAATCATACGATTAATAAACAGCACCACCCCAATTTTGAGCCGAGAGCCCAAAGCCGATTATGGTAAGGCCTTTAACCTTATGTCACATTTCAACCGCAGGCATGACACATGATTCTTCGTCCTTTATCACCCGACAACATCACCGAATACGCCGACATGCTCTATGTCTCCTTCAATTTCTGGTACTGGAAGCATGGCTGGGGCCGAGATTACTTCACCTGCAACCCGCACGAGACGGCAATCTTCTACCAGATTTACAACGACCTCACCCCGGGCTGCAACATCGCGGCCTTTGAGACCAAAAGCGGGCGGATGATGGGGGCCTGCTTTTACCATCCCCGAGAACACCATGTCTCCCTGGGAATCATGAGCGTCCACCCCAACTATCTCGGCAAGGGAGTGGGCCGATCCCTGGTCGACCACATCACCGACTACGCCGACCGCAATGGCTACAAAGCCTGCCGGATCGCCAGCAGCGCCATCAATATGGACTCTTTTTCCCTCTATAACCGCTCGGGCTTTGTGCCTCGGGTCACCCATCAAGACATGGTGATCAATATCCCGGCAACCGGCATGGGCTCAGCGCCGATCACAGGGCAGGGAAAAGTCAGGCAGGCAACCCTCAATGATATTGGCGGCATGGGCGAGATGGAAATGGAGGTCAGCAATATCCGGCGGGAAATCGATTACCGCTATGCCATTGACAATCCACGTCAGGTAATGCATGCCAGCGTTTACGTCAACGACCAGCAAACAATCGACGGCTTCATGATCTCGGTGAAACACCCGGCCCTGAACATGCTGGGC
>DUZU01000066.1 GCA_013349285.1 Deltaproteobacteria bacterium
GAACCTGCACCGGCAACGGTTACGCCAGATCTTGTTTGCCGGCATCTGCAAAGTAAATACCGGCTCAAGCCCGACAAACTCAATCTGCTGATGGATACCTGCCGTAAAAACCTGAACACCCATTTCATCGGCGCCCAAAAGGCTCTTGCCGATAAAGACATGGAGGGCTTAAGCATGGCGGCCCATAGCCTGAGCGGCATCCTGCTCACCTTCGGCCTTAACGATTGGGCCAAAATATCAGCCCACATTGAAAGCGCTATTAAGGCCGGCGACCTTGATCAACCCTTCCAGGATCAGCTTGCGGAGTTACATAACGGCCTGCGGGCTATACTTTAATTCTTGAGGGGATCCTGCATTTTCGCTTGGGCGGGCAAGATCAAGGCCCGCGAGAACTCAACTTAGGCTTATACCTGTTATTTGTCTCGGCGCTGATCTTTGGTTGCAAGATAGCCTTCAGCTGGTCCTGCCGAGTGTTCCCCCGTTACTCATTGCGGTTGCCATCCTCTTGCCATCCAACCCTTCTCCGCCCGCCAATCAACCTACAGATTCTCCACCTCCATCAACAATAATCATCATTATCACGATAATGATGACATACATTTATTAGTATACTTATTATCATTATCATGATAATATTGCTTACGATAATAATTACAACCTCCTAAAGGGAATCACATGACGATAATCGGCATTGGCAACACCAAAGGCGGCGCCGGCAAGAGTACCATTGCCTGCAACCTCGCCGTCGCCGCTGCGAAAAAAGGCAAAAAAGTTTTATTGATCGATGCCGACATCCATTCCTCAAGTTCGGCCTTTGTCTCAATCAGGGAAAACAAGAATATAGAAACCGAGTGGATCAAGACCCCGACCGTCCACGAAGATCTGCCCAAGATAAAAAATAACTACGACTGGGTGCTAATCGATGTGGGGGGCAGAGACAACGCCATCTTCCGCTCGTCCCTGATCGCCTGCGACCTTTTTATCATCCCGGTAAAACCATCGGTCTTCGACATCTGGGACACCATCGACACCATTGAAGTATTAAAAGAAGCGCAAAAATGGCGCCGGGAAAACAACCTGAAAAAGATCAAAAGCCATTTGCTCATCAACATGCTCAAGGCTCATACCATTATCGGCCGGGAAACCATCATGGAACTGCAAGAGTTCAAGGCAGAGGCCCCCATCCTGATTACCCGCATCGGCGACCGTTCCGCTTTCCAAAATTCGATCACCAAAGGTTTAGGGGTTTTGGAGTATGAGCCAAGCAGCAAAGCCGCCTTTGAGATCGCCGCCCTTTATTCTGAAATCAACGATCTGGCAGGAGAGAAATAAAATGGTCATCCCCAAAAAAGCAGACAAATTCATCCAAGGCGCCGCCTCAACCAAGGCCGACAAAAAACCCGCCCCCCCCAATCCCGCATCAAAATACCTCCTTCATCTCGACCCGGAATTGCGCCAAAAAATCAGACTTGAATCCATCGAAAAAGGCTACCCCAACATGAGCGAATACATCTGCGCCATCCTCAACAACCGGGAACAAATCAAGAAAATCTAGCATCAATCATTATCGTAATTATTATCATAATTACGATAATCATGATAATAATAGTTATGACCATTGCCCTGAAAAACAACCCGCTATTCCGCTCAGAGAGAGGGATAACATGGCTTACATCTCAAGGTTGGCTTCGGCTATTTTTGGGGGGAGGGGGAGGCAATTAATCCATTAAAAAATTAGTTGAGCACTATCATGCCACTGCATACATAGTGGCTCACCCTCAACCATGCGCGGCTTAAGCCGCTGCCACGGGACTTTCCTCAAACAGGCTGAAACTCACAGGTTGTAACCAGAAAAGAATATAATATACCAGGAGGGGGGATCAAGCCAATCACGGAAGAGCTTCCACCCTTTCCAGACGGGGAACACAAAAAAAGGGCCACCGCGAACGGTAAGCCCTTTTTAAAACGGGTAAAAATGGTGGAGGCGGCGGGAGTTGAACCCGCGTCCGAAAATACTCCCCTGCAGGCGTCTACATGTTTATTCCTGTTAGTATGCTTATCGTGCCTCAGCCCCACCAGGACCAGGGGCCTTTGGCACTATCCTACTAAGTTTCGTTTCTACAGCGGCAGGCGCACTGAAGAAACTATCCCGCTAGTCGACGTGCTATCCGGCCCCGCAGGAATAGGCCGGAAGCCCGGTAGCATATTTATGCAGCTACAGCATATGCATAGTCATCTGCGACTATAATTTACGTTCTACCTATTTTACGAGGTTGGTAGAAACCTCGACATGCAGCCCGAGCTTATATATCCCCGTCGAACCCGTTTCGCCCCCATTAACTCTATTTGTATCTTAACATGACCCGCTCAACATCTCGTTTCATGTCCTTATCCTTCACCGTGGCCCGCTTATCGTACGACCGCTTGCCCTTGGCCAATCCCAATTCCAGTTTGGCCTTACCTTTTTCATTAAAATAAATCTTTAAAGGGATGAGAGAATACCCCTTTTCCCGCACTTTGCCAATGAGCTTGTTGATCTCGCGCCGATGCAGGAGCAGCTTCCTGATCCTGACAGAATCGGGAGCATCATAGGTCGCATGGCTATAAGGCGAGATGTGCACGCTGTGCAGCCAGATCTCGTTATCCTTGATCTTGGCATATCCATCCCGGAGATTGGCCTTGCCTGCCCGAAGCGATTTGACTTCCGAGCCCCGCAACTCCATCCCGGCTTCATATACCGTATCAATGGTATAATCATGGTATGCTTTCTTGTTGGTACTGACTATTTTTGCCACGAAAAATCCTTAATTGCCCAATTAAAAAACCCTCATTCCAAACGGAATAAGGGAATCAATATTCCTATTATAATGCACTTATCAAAAAAAATCGAGGTCGATTAAAATCAGCTAATCACCGCCGGTAATCCGCAATGCCTCCTCATAGGTGGTGATCCCTGCTTGAACCTTGCGCCAGGCGTCGTCTTTGATCGTGGTCATCCCCTCGTTGATTGCGGTTTTCCTGATCTCGGATTCCGGAGACAGGCCGCTGATCTGCTTCTGAATAGCTTCCGACATGGGAAATATCTCAAAAACCCCGACCCGCCCGAGATAACCGGTGCTTCGGCATTGCTGGCAGCCCTTGCCCCGTTTCAACTCAACCTCACCCTCCTCGACCACCGGCAACCCGAGACCGCGCAAATCAGCCGCCGGCATGGTAAAGGCTTCGACACAATGGGGGCAGATCCGGCGAACCAGCCGCTGGGCCATCGCGCCGAGCAGGGTGGAGCCGATCATGAAAGGCTGCACCCCGAGATCCAGCAGACGACTGATCGAGGAAACCGCATCGTTGGTATGCAGGGTCGAAAAAACCAGATGACCGGTAAGCGCTGCCTGCGCGGCATTGCGAGCCGTTTCCAGATCGCGGATCTCGCCGATCATGATAATATCAGGGTCCTGCCGCAGGATATTGCGGAGAATACTGGAAAAGGTCACATCGACCTGGGGCTGAACCGCGATCTGGTTGAATTCCTCATGGACCATCTCCACCGGATCTTCGATGGTGATCACATTTTTCTCAGGGGTGGCGATCTGCTTGAGGGTGGAATAAAGGGTGGTCGACTTACCGCTACCGGTGGGGCCGGTCACCAGAAAAATCCCGTGGGGCGCCTGCATGAATGATTTATAAACCGCCAGGTCATGTTCGGAAAAACCGAGATGGTCCACATTTTGGAATAGAATCTCAGGATCTAAAATACGCAGAACCGCCTTTTCACCAAAGGCCACCGGCACCGTGGAAACCCTAATCTCCGCCTCCTGCCCCCCCCGATCAACCTTGATCCGGCCATCCTGGGGCCGCCGCTTTTCGGCGATATCCAGGCGGGAGAGCGACTTGATCCTGGAAACCACCGCGGCATGCACAACCTTGGGCAACTTATAGATCGTATGCAGCACCCCGTCGATCCGCAATCGCACCAACCCCTGCTCCCGTTTGGGCTCGATATGGATATCACTGGCCCGCTGCTCAAAGGCGTAATTAAACATATGATCAACCGCCGCACTCACATGCTGATCAGACGAGGCCGCCTCCTCGGTGGAGGAGATCCGCACATACTGCTCCAGATTGCCCAGATCTAGGGAAGGCCGGGCCAGATGATTTTCTGCAGCCGATATCGAGGTCTGAAACCCGAAAAACTCGGCCAGCATCTTTTTGACATCGCTCTTGGTGCTCAAGTACGGCTTGACTATCAACTGATTGGCGCGCTCGATCTCGGCCAAAACATTGCGTTTATCCGGATTGCAGATCGCAACTTCCAGCACCCCGTTCTTGATGGAAAAAGGAAGGAGAAGATGGCGGAAGGCAAAGTTGCGGGGAATGGTTTTGGTGACGATTTTTATATCAAGATCGAGGGGGTCAAGCTTCTTAAACGGAAAACCGCGATCCTTGGCAATGGCCCGCATGATCAATTCTTCTGACAAAACCTGACCTTTTTGCCCGGACAGATCAAGATTCATTGAGACAATGACATCAACCAGAGTAAAGACATCATCCAACCGACGGGCTGACCCTGGTTTTTTTTTACCGCTCTGCCGGCGCAGCAACACCTGCCGCTGCTGGCCCTTTCTGGCGTCAATAAAATCCCGCTGTTCAGCCGTGATCAAACGCTGATCAACAAGCAGAGCCAATAAGTAACTATCATCGTTTAAAAAATC
>DUZU01000067.1 GCA_013349285.1 Deltaproteobacteria bacterium
GTGCCCAAAGAAAACGAAGCAAAAGAAAGGGCACCCCGGCCACTTGTCCGCCTGACGGCGGAGATCCTGTGCTCCTCAAAATTGCCGAGAGCTTAAAACTCGCCCGCCTTTGGCGGACTCAGACAGGTCGGAGTCTACGCCACTATGTGGCTCCGCTTACCTAAGCTCTTTACTCGGCAATTTTTCCGGTGCTCGGCGGCGTGACAATGGGGGAAGGGCCTCCCGCTTTGCGGGAGTAGCGGTGGGGCTTTATTATAAAGGAATTTTTTGAAATTATGTCCATGCATTCATCCGGCAAATATTGGCTGTTGCTCTGTGGGTTGGCCGCTTTGGTTGTTGCAACCATCGTGGTTTCCGCGGGCATGGGCTATGTGGGTATTACGCCCGGCGATGTTGCTTTGGTGGTCTGGGCCAAGCTCTCCGGCAGTCCGGCTTTGCTGGAGGGGATGGATCGGGTGGCTCCCTTTGTGATCATGGATGTGCGGCTGCCCCGGATTCTGACCGCGACCCTGGTTGGCGCCGGGTTGGCGATGAGCGGGGTGATCTATCAGGGGATCTTGCTCAACCCTCTGGCCGACCCATATACCCTGGGGATCTCCTCCGGGGCGGCCTTTGGGGCCTCGTTGGCCCTGCTGGCCAACCTTACCTTGCTCGGGACCTTTTCCGTGCCGCTCTTTGCCTTTGTCGGGGCGGTGGCCACCCTTTTTGTGGTGTTGTATCTTTCCACCTTTAACGGCCAGATGTCCGCCAATACCCTGATCCTCTCCGGGGTGATCGTCGGCGCGATTCTGGCCGCCGGGATCAGTTTTTTGAAATACCTGGCCGACGAGCAGGTGGCGGTGATCATCTTCTGGCTGATGGGCAGCTTTGCCTCGCGGAGCTGGCACGATGTGCTGCTGGTGGCGATTGCTCTGGCCTTCGGCCTGCTGGTCGCCCTTTATTATGCCCGGGATCTCAATATCATGAGCCTGGGGGGCAGATCATCGGATTCGCTGGGGGTTGAAACCAAGCGGGTGCGGATCACCCTGCTGGTTTCCGCCTCGCTGGTGACCGCGATCTGTGTCTCGGTTTCCGGGATCATCGGCTTTATCGGCCTGATCGTCCCCCATCTCATGCGTTTTCTGGTGGGGCCGGATAATCGCAAATTGCTGCCGGTCTCCATCCTGGCCGGGGCCGGTCTTTTGCTGGTGGCCGATACCTTTACCCGGGCTGTACTGCCGGCCGAGGTGCCCATCGGGGTGCTGACCGCCCTGATCGGCGGCCCGTTTTTCTGCGTGATCTTCAGAAAAAGGCAACAGGGGCTGAAATATGGTTGAGATGAGCGGCTATAAAGTCACCGGGGCCGGCTTTGCCTATGACGGCCACCCGGCCCTGCGGGACGTGAATCTTACCCTAGCCCCGGGCCGGTTTTACGGGCTGGTCGGCCCCAACGGCTGCGGCAAGACCACTTTGCTGGATCTGCTCACCGGCAACAAGGCCCCGGACCTTGGCACGGTTTGCTATGGCCGGACGTCGGTGGTGGACCTGCCCCGGCGGGAGCTGGCCCGCCAGGTCGCCCTGGTGCCCCAGGATTTCGGGATCGGTTTCGCCTTTACCGTGGAAGAGGTGGTGCTCATGGGCCGCCACCCTTATATCAAGCGGTTCGGCGCGCCATCGGCCGAGGATCATCGTCTGGTGGCTGAGGCCATGGAGCTGATCGGCATTGACCATTTCCGCCACCGTTATGTCAACGAGCTTTCCGGCGGCGAGAAGCAGCGGGTGGTGGTGGCCCGGGCCCTGGCCCAGGATACGCCGGTTATCCTCTTTGACGAGGCCACCTCCAACCTGGATGTGCAGTACACCCTGCAGATCTTTAACGTGGCCAGGAAACTGGTCCGGGATCAGGGGCGCACCGTGATTGCGGTGATCCACAATCTGAATCTGGCCGCCGCTTACTGCGACGAGGTCATCTTTATGAAGAAGGGGCACATCATCAGCCACGGCCCCACCGATCAGGTGATGGTGGCTGAGACGATCAAGGATGTTTTCGGGGTTGAGAGCAGGGTGCAGCTGGACCCGTTCAGCAATACCCAGCAGATTTCTTTTAAGTACTGGAGTTGAAATGAATTTTTGTCGTGTGTTTGTTGTCGGTCTGTTGTTTGCCTTGCTGGGTGCCTCTCCGGCCCTGGCCGCTTCCTTTGTCGATAATTCCGGCAATACGATTGTGGTGGCTAAGCCTTTTACCCGGATTATCTCGCTTTACTCGGCCCATACCGAGAACCTGGCCGAACTGGGGGCGGATGACCAGCTGCTCGGGATCTCGACCTCGGATGATTATCCGGAGCGGGTCCTGAGCAAACAGAGTTTCAGCTACCGGGAAGATCCGGAAAAATTCATCGCCGCCCGGCCCGATCTGGTCCTGGTTCGGCCGATGATTGTCCGCTCCTACCCCCAGCTCCTTGATAAACTGCAACAGGCCGGGATCGTCATCGTCTCCCTGCAGCCTACCACGGTGGCGGAGATTTTCGATTACTGGCGGGCATTGGGCATCCTGACCGGGCGCACTGCCCAGGCCGAAGCCATGATCACCACTTTTCAGCAGGAGCTGGCCGCGATCACCAGTCTGGTTGCGACCATTGCCCCGGAGCAACGGTGTCGGGTTTATTTCGAGTCGATTCACAAGAAGATGAAGACCTTTGCTCCGGAAAGTATTGCCATCTTTGTGCTGGAGCAGGCCGGCGGCGTCAATGTGGCTGCCGACGCGGAGCGGGTTAGAAAAACCAATATTGCCGCCTACGGCAAGGAACGGATCTTGGCCAAGGCCGAGGAAATCGATCTGTTTTTGGCCCAGCAGGGCCGGATGAACCCGGTGAGTGTCGAGATTATCAAGAACGAGCCCGGCTTTGCCGCGATCAAGGCGGTGCGGGAAAACAGGATAGTGCTGGTTGAGGAACCGCTGGTTTCCCGGCCCACCCTGCGGATGCTTGAAGGGGTGCGTTTCCTGGCCGGCACCATCTACCCGCAGC
>DUZU01000068.1 GCA_013349285.1 Deltaproteobacteria bacterium
CGTTCTGGTTAAAGGCAACAGAGGGCTGGGGACTAACGAATAATGAAATTGCCCAGGACAAAGAGATCGCGGTTACTGTTTTTTTCATAAACTTGCCGATAATTATCATGAATTGCCCCGGTGGTAGGCCGTACAGGGCTTTATGTCTGGTTTTATGAATAGTTGGCTCGGTTTGCTTGCTTAGAATCTGATTAAAACCATGGCGTTTACTTTGTCAAGTTAAGAAGCGATATTCCAATTTTTAAATACCCGATCACCACCGAGTGGTAGCCGGCGGAAAAAGGCCCGGTTATTTGCTGCGGCGGGCTTCGGCGATCAAGCTGTTGATTGGGGCCGGGCTGGTGCCGGAAGGGGCGGTCAGCCGGCTGACGATGTTTTGCAGGCAGCGGGCATAGGAACTGGTCGGGTTGTTGGGTAAAAAGATCTCGTTCTTGCGCACCGCCTTGCGCACCGCATCGTCAAAATAGATAAAGCCCAGGGTTTCCGCGTTCAGGGACAGGCTTTTGCGGATAGTTGCCTCGATCCGGCCTGCAACCTTGAGTTCATCCGGGTGATCGCCCATGTTGAATACAAAGCGGGGCTTAAACCGGTTGCAACGGGTTTCGATGGTGCGGGCCAGGGTGGGCTGCTGCTCCCTGATTTTGTCGTAAACCATTTGGGCGGTGAGGTTTTGCCGGTCGGTGGGGTGGCGGTAGATATCGAGCACCATTTTCTGGATGGCCGGGTTTTCCTTGGTTTGGCTGACAATGTTGGCGAACATGAAGTTTCTCAAAAAAACCAGGGCGTTCATCATGGCCGGGGTGTCGAGGGTGGTGACCATGATCCCGTTGTTGGCCAAGCCGAAGAAATTCATGGTGTTGATCGAGGTGCCGGCCCCCAGGTCGACGATCACGTACCGGGCGGGCAGGGCCATAATCTCGTCGAGCAGCAGGTAGCGTTGCTTGGTGGGGATGTTGGCCATGAAGGGTGTTTTGCCGTCGCCGGGTAAGAATTGCAGGTTGGGGATGGTGGTGGGCACGATCAGCTGCTGGAAGTTATTGAGCCGTCGTTTGAGAAAGTCGCCGATGCCGGGATTGGTGTTGGGCAGGCCCAGGTAGGTATGGAGATTGGAGCCCCCCAGGTCGAGGTCCAGGGCGATGGTGGCCTGGCCTTGCCGGGCCAGGGCAATAGCCAGGCTGGCGGCAAAAACGCTTTTGCCGACCCCGCCTTTGCCGCTGGCCACCGGGATAATCGTAGGTTTTTGGGTGAGCGCCATTATTGGTCCTTAGCGGACGTCTCCTTCTGGTTCGGTGGTGCTGAAGGAATAGGAGTCAACCACCCCGTTGTCATCGAAGCGAACCACCAGATCGCTGGCCTGGGGATCGCCAACCAGTTTATATTTGTAGCTGCCGTAGGTCCAGGTCCGCGTGCCGTTTTCCCGGCCGGTGCGCATCGGCGGGCCGAAGGTCTGTTTGATCTCGGCCTCGGTGGTTACCCCGATCCGGATTTGGGCCACGGCCTCGTGGGGGAAACTGCGCCCGACATTGGCGCAGGCGGCGGTGATCAGCAACAGGCAACCGATGGCGAGAGTGCAACAACTCTGCTTGATGTTCATGGCATGGCCTCCTTTGATAACTAAAAAAAGTGGGGAACAACAAGACTCTATTTTATCTGTTTCACAACAGAAGTAAAGAACTGTCAATTAAGCCGCCAGCCCGGGAGCGGCTGGCGGCGGGATAAATCAAAAGCGGCAACCCGGTTGCTCACTTCGCTGGGTCCGCCTTGGGCCGCGGCCGCCACCATTTGAAGATCCCGTAGACGGAAAGCACCAGGTAGACGCTGAATAAAAAGGCCTCGGCCATCATCCCTTTTCGAGAAAACATTACGATCCAGCCCACGTTGGAGATGGACCAGATAACCCAGCCGGCCGCCCGTTTCTGCAGGTTGTATAGGGTGCCCACGATGCTGAGCCCGGTTAAAATCCATTCGTACATAACTTATCCTAAAGATGGGTTGGTGTGGTGGTCGGGGTGAGTGCTGCACCATAAATGCAAAGAAAAAAGTAGGCAAGTACCATTCTCGAAAAAAATGTGTTATAGTCGCCTCTTTGTTTTTAGGTTAAGGGGTTATTATCCCAGAAAACATCCTGGTTTTTAAGGGAAAACATATAAAAGGAGAAGACAATGGCAGAGGCACAACAGGGAGACAGCGTAAAAATTCATTATACCGGAAAACTTGCAGACGGCAGTGTTTTCGACTCTTCCGAGGGCCGTGATCCTTTAGGTTTTACCTTGGGCGGCGGTATGGTTATTCAGGGTTTTGATGATGCGGTAACCGGCATGGCGATCGGCGAGAAAAAAACCGTAACCATTCCGGCCGATAAGGCCTATGGCGAGAGAAAAGATGAGCTGGTCATTGAAGTGCCCCGCAGCCAGGTGCCGCCGGATCTCAATCCGGAGGTTGACCAGAAGTTGCAGATGGGCGGCCCGGCCGGTGAGGTTGTCGTGGTTACCGTGGTGGAGGTCAATGACGAGCATATCAAGCTTGACGCCAATCCGCCGTTGGCCGGCAAGGATCTCACCTTTGATCTGGAACTGGTCGCCATCGATTAAGTTCGCCGTTTTACAGCTTGATACAGTTTTTTACCCCGGCAATATTTTGTTGCCGGGGTATTTTTTTGCGCTATCCGTCATATTGACGCTGAAAAGATCAGGCTATTTCTGAATTTATAGGAAATTTTACCGTTTTTAGGTTATTTATAAAGTATGACCGCTGAAAAATGGACAATTCAAATAATAAACAATAAAGGCCCGTTCCTGGCTTTGGCCCGTTTCCTTTTTTGGGGGGTGGGGCTGCTCTTATTGCCGCTTGCGGGTTGCACTTCCTTTGTGATTACCCCGGCCATCAAGCCGGTGGTGGAAAATATGAACAGGCAGGACGATATTCAGCTTGTCTGTGAAGGGGCTC
>DUZU01000069.1 GCA_013349285.1 Deltaproteobacteria bacterium
GCAGAAAAAAAGTCGTTAGCTACGCAAAAATCTTTAAATTTAACTAATTTTCAAGGTAAAAATACGGGAAATCTTGAGTAAAACCCCAGATTTTTACAAATAAAAAGTTTAAAATTATGCAAAAATATGTTATAGAAGTGTTAAATTTGTTAAGATTGCGAGCTAAATAAAGCATAAAAAACAGCAGTTTAAAAAAGTGATATGGGAGTGGAAATTCCAGATTCCCACAAATATGGAGATAGTATAGAACACTTTAATGGGTACTAAACCGGATCCTTTCCAAGAAAGACTGAACTACTACCGCCTCATTTGGATCGTTTAAAGTGTAAAAAGCATAAAAATACCGTTATTTGTTAATATAAAATATAGGCTAAACCTGAGAATGCAGTAGTATTTTATACTACTGGGTGCTGGGTTTGAAGCGTAATTAGCAGCAACTAGAGAGAAAGCGAATCCCCTATTATTGCCTCAGAAAACGGCATTTTGGCTCAAAATAGAGCCAAAATTGGCCATTTTCCTCAGTTTTCCAGAATATTTCTCTGTAAAACCCGTTTTTGGGCTGTATAAGTGCATTTTGAGCCAAATAGCTCAAAACAGAGAAATAATCAGGCACATTTTTCTCGGGTTCTTGGCTCACAGGCAAAAGAGCCTGATGACCCCAACTGTTTGGCCCCAAATAGGGCCCCCCCATAGGCCCCCAAAGAGGGGGTACCCCAATACCAGGCCCCTTCACCCCCAAAAAGGGGCAAAGGTGCCCGGTTTGAGTTGATATAAATGGAATCCGCGAAAAACGCGTATTTTGAAGGCATTAGGGATTCTAATAATCCTAGCCTATATTATATTAACAAAGTACACTTTTGACTAATCCGCGCAATTTTCAAAAGTAATAACTTAGCCATTTTACTCGATTTCCCCTACCCCTAAATAGTGCTTAGCAAGAATCAAAAGGCGCGGCACAATACTGTTGTGCATGGACATAACTACACAAACCGACAAAAACCCCCAAAAATACGTTTTTCTGGCAAGGCAGATAGGAGGCATAGTTTTATCCGTTCACGAAATAGGCCCTTAGCCGAATTCGCTCTTTTTTGTCGGCAGCTGAGAAATCGACCTTTTTCCCTAGGTGAATCCGGGCACATTTGGAAAAAACAACGGCTCAGGAGCGCTAAATTACCATTTTTGATGCTTTTTTGTAACGCCAAAAAATGACTAATGTAGTAGTGTCCGCGACGTCGCAAAAAAAAAGTTCAACCAGGCCCAGGTTGGGAAAAATGTCGGCCCAGGTGAAAGTCAAAAAAATAGCCCAGGTCAAAAAACCCAGCTAAGACCATTTTTATCTCGGAGCTGAGGCCTTTTCCGCCGGAAAACGCGCTTCCTGGCCGCACCCCCCGCGCGGGACTGACCACCGGGATCTCGGAGCTGAGACCGCCTTTCTCGGCGAAGGGGGGTCAATTCTAATCAAAAAATCCCTGTTTTGAGGGGGGTAGTCGTATATAGCCGTACATGTTGAAAACCTGCCCTTTTTTTCCTCGAAATCCGACCAAAAACTCCTAATGCCGCGCTTTCCCGCCCGTTGGACGGGGTTTTTCTTCCAGCAAGGTGGCCATTTTGCTAAAGTTCACTACGTTTCCCTGCCGCAGCCTTTTCTGTACGTTAACCCCAACTATATAAGAAACCCTCACAAAAATCACCTTGAATGGGTGCTTAAAATAGCACTTTTTTAGCCCAGGTTCGAGAAATCCAGCTGAGGTTTTTTCCCTGCTCCAAAAAAAGGCCCCTCCTGGACCCCCCTGAGTCGTATATAGCCGTACATGTTGGATTTTAGGGGGCCCCTAAAGAGCCCCCCTTTTGGACCCCTTTTTTACCAAAAGCTCGGTAAACCAGAGGGTTCGGCCGATCGAGCAAAATGGCTAAATTTCCTAATGCCTAGGGGGGTGCGGAACGGCCGTAACGGGCATTTAGCGCTAATTTTTTATACGACTGCTAAATCCTACTCTCTGTCAGAAAATGCCACTTTTTGGAATTTTTTGCGTGTTCTGGGAAACATGTACGGCTATATACGACTCTGGGGGGGTAAATTTAACTGCAAAAATGACCCTAATGGGGACCCCCTGATCTCGGCGTTCAGCTGGACTTTTTACCACTAAAAAATGACTTTTTTTTGTAAAAAATGCAACTGTGCCCGAAAATCGGCCTTTTCTGGGTGCTCCTAACTGCTGTAACCGAGCCAAACAGGGCGCTTTTTGGGGAGCTCGGCAGCTGAAAACCCACTTTTTCCGAACATAGCGATTTTTCCAGCTAGCTGAAAAAACACATGTACGGCTATATACGACTCTGGGGGGTCCGAAATCGGCCCGGTCACGAAATGCCTTTTTTTGCCCTCAATTCAATCCGGGCACATTTACCCGTGATACCCCTAAAAATGAGCCAAAATGAGGACTGACTACCGAATTTAGGTGCATTTTTTCAGCTGAGAAGCCTTGATCGGATTTCGACCCTGCGTTATATAGCCGCAGCCTTTATTTTGTGAAATTGGCCTGAGCTCGGCAAAAATGTTCAGCTATAAACCCTTCCTGCGGCACTGAAGCGTAATCGCACACATAGACCTGGGGGCACACCTGAGCGCCAGCGGCCTTTTCCCCCGAGCCTTTTGGCTCAAAAACCCCGTAAAATGACTGAAATTTTCGCCCGGGGCAAAAAAGTCCCCAAAACAGTATACGGCCGCGCCTCGGGGGTCTCCCAAGGGCCCGGACCCCCTCCAAAGGGCCTCAAAACCCCCCCTTTTTAAGGTACTAATTGCCCCAACCTAGGGGGTTCGGCTGGATCGAG
>DUZU01000070.1 GCA_013349285.1 Deltaproteobacteria bacterium
CCTGCCTTTAGCCCAAGGGATCGCGGCGCTCAAAGAGCTGTTCGCCGTCTCCTTCGACAATTTCCACCTGCAGACCCTGACCGAGGATATCCAGCTGACCATCACCAAGAAGGGCAAATGCAACCTGCAGCGGGGCAAGGCCTCGGCCCAGCGGCTTATCGAGCCCCAGGAGCATGACCGGGCCAAGGAGCGGTTCCTCGATCTCGCCCGGCCCTTTCTGGTTGAGCTCAAGGTCACCGACCGCCAGCACAAGCTTATCCCGGCCATGGCCCGCAAGTGGAAGCAGATCAACAAGTTCATCGAGGTGATTGACCATGCCCTGGCCGCCTCGCAGCTGAACCGGCAACAGGATATCCGGGTGGTTGATTTCGGCTCGGGCAAGGGTTATCTGACCTTTGCCATGGAGGATTACCTGCGCAACAGCCTCAAGCTCAAGGCCCAAGTAACCGGAGTCGAGTTGCGGGAGGATCTGGTCAAGCTCTGCAGCAAGGCGGCCGGCAAGCTGCAGATCGACGCCCTTACTTTCAGGCAGGGTGATATCCGCAGCTACCCGCCGGAGGCCATCGACATCATGATCGCCCTGCACGCCTGCGACATGGCCACCGACTACGCCATCCATTTGGGGATCCGCGCCCGGGCCGCGATCATCATGTGCGCCCCCTGCTGCCACAAGCAGATCAGGCCCCAGCTCCAGAGCCCGCCGCTGCTGCAGCCATTGCTCAAGCACGGCATCCATCTGGGCCAGGAAGCGGAGATGATCA
This sequence comes from Deltaproteobacteria bacterium, assembly GCA_013349285.1. GTDB lineage: Bacteria > Desulfobacterota > Desulfobulbia > Desulfobulbales > Desulfurivibrionaceae > DUZU01. The sequence continues at coordinate 762 of DUZU01000070.1, forward strand.
CCGACGGCCTGCGCGGACTGCTGCTCGAGGCCTGCGGCTACCAGACCCAGGTCTTTGAGTTTGTCGCCCTGGAGCACACCAGCAAGAACAAGATGATCCTGGCGATCAAGGGCGCAGGCCCGGACAACAAGGAAGAGCGGCTGGCCCAGATCCGGGCGCTCAAGGAGTTTTACCAGATCAAAGAGCACTGCCTGGAAACCCTGCTGCTGGCGGACGGCCTGCTCTAAGTCGAAGCAGGATCGGCTACAGCCCCTCCACCGCCCGGTCGATCTTGAAGTAATCGGCAAAGAGCTCGCCCCTGGCCGCCACCTGGTTGGAGCGGGCCCGGGAGAGGTTGGTGATCGCGTCGAGCAGGTCGGACTCCTTTTCCAACCCCTCCTTATAAGCCAGGCGGCTGATCCGCAGATTTTCCTCGGCCTGCTCGATACTGCCCTGGGCAACCGCGACGTTTTCCGCGCTGACCTCATAATCAAGCAGCAGGTTTTTGAGCTGCATCTTCAGCTCGCTCTCCAGCTCCGCCAGATCATAGCCCAGGGCATCGGCCAGCCGCCGGGCCTTGCCGACCCGCGCCTGTTTGGCAAAGCCGTCAAAGAGGTTGATCGACAGGGTGAGCTGGGTGCGGAGCTCCTCATCCGGGTTATCGCCGTCAATCCCGTAATCATCATTGTAGCGGCGGTAACTGCCGCTGAGATCAACCTTAGGGTAGATGCCGCCGTAGGCCGCCCTGGTCTGGGCCCTGGCCGCCTCGGCCAACTCCTGCAGCGCCTTGAGCTCACTGCGCCTGGCCAGCATCCGCGCCTCGTAGCCGCTATCGGCCTGCAGGCTCGGCAGCTGAACAAACTCACCAAAGGAGAGCTCGGCCAACTCCAGCTTGCCGTCAACCTCCCGCTCCAGCAGCCGCACCCCCTTATCCAGCTCGGCCCGGGCCTTTTTGAGGACAATGGCCGCATGGTCGAGATCGAGCTTGAAGCGGAGCAGCTCGTTTTTTTTGATCAGCCCCACCTTGAAACTGTTTTGCGCATCGGCATGGATCCGGTCGAGGGTGGCCCAGGCGTCTTGCGCCACCTGCAGGCTTGCCTGGCGGCTGTAAACGCCGAGGTAGAGCAGGGCCACGTTCAGCCTGATATCCTGCCTGAGCCCCTGGAGCTTGAACTCCTCCGCCTGCCGGGCCAGCCGGGCCGACTTGATCTTGTAATGATCGGCAAAACCGGCAAAGAGGTTCCAGCTGATCACCCCCTTGGCCACGCTGTTTTCGCTGTTCTCCACCGCGCTGTCCTCATCCAGGGCGTTAACGGTGTAGGAGAGATCCAGGGCCGGGTAGAGGCTGCTCCTGGCCAGGGCTTGATCCCGCCGGCTGATCTCGAGATTGGCCTGATATTTCTTGATCAGGTTGCGGCTGTTCAGGGCCTGCTCCTGCAGTTCGGCCAGGGTGGCGGCCTGGGACACCCCGGCGACCAGGAAAAAGGCGATTATCAGATTAAACAGTTTCATCTAGGCGACTCCTCTCAAAACCTATGAAAAAGGCCAACAGGGCCGGGATCACAAACAGGGTGAACATCGTCGACATGGCCAGCCCGCCCAAAAGGACGCTGCCCAGCCCCCGGTAAAGCTCGCTGCCGGAGCCGGTGGCCACCACCAGGGGCATCATCCCGAGCAGACTGGTGGTCGCGCTCATGAAAATCGGCCGGATCCGGGTTCGCACCGCATCGGAGATCGCCGCCATGCCGACCAGGGAGTTATAGCGGACATTGTTGAGGGACTGGTGGACGATGAGAATGGCGTTGTTGACCACGGTGCCGATCAGGATGATAAAGCCGAGCATGG
>DUZU01000071.1 GCA_013349285.1 Deltaproteobacteria bacterium
TCCAAGGGGGGGGGGGCACGTTTCTTGCATCTATCCCCAAGTTCTTGACATTCTGGCGGGGGTTTTCCACATTTGCGGGCATGTGGCCGTTTACCCGAAAGCCCCGACCGGATCCCGACTGGGAGTTGCGCCTAGCGCACCTCGAACGGCGCCAGAAGCACGTAGAGGCCGATTGGGAAGAGTGGTTCGACAAATACCGCCGCCTGTACGCTCGGCTGTCCAAGCGGGTCGAGCGGGACGAGAAACAGGCCGCCGAGGCCGCCGAGGATGGCTCAGGACCACCCGAAACCCCTGGGGTAGGGGTAATGGGCACCGCTCACCTTGCACGACGTTTTAGGGGGTAATGTGTACGCCTACCAGGCATCCAACTACGGCGACTACTACCAGGGCGACCCCGGCCTATTCAAGTCGCTGGTGAAGGGGGCGCTCGGGATCGCCTCTATGGTCCCCGGCATCGGCGGGGTCGCCCGATCCGCACGGTCGGTACTCTTCCCTGGGGCCGGCACCCCGGCCACGATGCCCGCGCCCCCGATGGGAACGCCGATCCTCCGAATGACCCCGCAGGGGCCGACCTTCCCCGCAGCGCCCGTCCCGGGTGTCTCGGGCGCGATCCAAAGGATCCTCCCGGGCGGCGCGAGCGGCTACCAATCAACCGGCCTCCCGTCTGGCTATCACCTGAACAAGGCGCCCAACCGTGTCACCGGACAGCCGGCGGGTAGCTACCTCGTGCGGAACCGCTCGATGAACCCCGGCAACGCCAAGGCGCTACGGCGCTCGATCCGGCGTGAAGGGGCGTTCGTGTCCCTGGCGAAGCGGACGTTGAGGGGCTCGGGGTACACGTTCAAGAAAACAGGCGTCCCGGGCTCAAGGCGGAAGCGCCGATAGCAATGGACCCCGATGCTCTGGGTGATGCTCTGGGCCTCCCGCCCTACGTTGAAGAGAGTTTACGGGCGTGGTGCGCGACCCACCCGCGCTCGAGCTCCCGGGAACGTGTCACGGAGGCCGAAGAGCATTACCGCCGCGATCCGACGTACGATCCGGCGAGTGATTGGCTGGATGAACCCTTTCCGGAAGAGATGGAGTGACTAATGCCCGACATTCTCGCGCGCCAAGCGCTCACAGCGAACCAAAAGTTCCGCCCGTTCGCGGAGAGTCAACGCAACTGGCGTTTCCGGAGATGCCCCTACCCGAGGGGCCTGTACACGATCCTCGTGCGGACGACGGGTGCGGCAGGGAACGTCTTCCATTCCGTACTCATCGGCACCACCGAGGTCGTGCAGCGAGGCGAAACCCAGGTAGGCGGGACTGACGGCATCTCCCCGGTCCCACAGACCACACCGGCCCACCAGTTCTATGCGAGCGCCGGGGATGAGATCGACCTACTGATCGAAGAGACGGCTGGCGCGACCCCGTCCGTGATGGTCTGGGCGAACGTAGAACCGGCGTAACGTGCCGGTCCATAACGCCCTCGATCGCGCGACACAACTTGTCCGCGCGTTCCGCCGCGCCATGGGACTCAGCGACCCGACCGGGGGCGTTGAGCGGCTCGGGGAGACCCTCACCCCGGTTGTCGACCTCTGGAGCCGCCCGGAGTGGGCGCTCTTGCGGGACGAGCGGTGGGGAGCCGGTACCGCGGTCGAGGTCGCCGGGGGCGTCGGTATTGTTTCCCATGTCCAGCTGTTCAATCCGGCGGGAAGTGGCGTCTTGTGCGTTGTCCACTCGATCTCGACAATGCAGACGGTGAACGTATGGCTCTTGGATACCGCGCTCGCCACGCCACGTAACACCTCCCCGATAGACGGCCGACTCGACCTGTCTAGCACCGGCATCGGCCTACGCTGCCGGGTGCGGAGTACCGTGAACGCCGGGAGCCTGGGAACCCAGATCTCGCGGCTCGCGTCGGGCTCTCACATCAAAGAGATCCCGATGGTGCTGTTCCCTGGCAACGGGATTCACGTGACGACTACCGCCGACAACCTCGATCTGGTGGCGTCGTTTGTGTTCTACGAGCGGCCGTTGCTGCCCGGCGAGGACCGTCTTGGATGACCTGGAGCGCAGGCCTTCAACCCTGGCTCCGGCCGTACGCCGAAGCTCTCGTGTCCTACGGTGGGTCAAACGTCACCGTGAGCAGCGTCTACCGATCGTATTCGAAGCAGCTGGAGCTGCGCAACCGATGGGAAGCCTACCGCGCCCAAGGCTACACCAGCCAAGAGATCGGGGAACGCTTCGGCCTGTGGACGCCGGCCCTGCCTGGACGCTCGAAACACCAGCAAGGACGCGCCTTCGATGTCTCCGGGCCAAAAGAGTGGCTTACGTGGCTCGGCGCCGTCTGGAAGAGTTGGGGTGGCCGTTGGTGGGAGAGCGACCCGGTCCATTTCGAGGCCTGACGAACCCCCGTCCGGGAGACCCGCAGTTGGGAGAGGCGGAACGGGTAAGAAGAGACCAACTTTCCCTATTTCCCACATAAATCCGGGCGTCTACGACTCCTTCTTACTTACGTACCTGCTTACCACAACAG
>DUZU01000072.1 GCA_013349285.1 Deltaproteobacteria bacterium
GGTTCAGGGGGCCGGAAGTTTACCCCTCAAGGGGGTACTGAAAAGAGCGAATCTTCTCGTTGCGACCAGTTTTTTTATAAGGGGTTAGTCCACACGGGCTAACCCCTTTTTTTATGATGCGGAAATAAATTTCGATATTGGCATTGGGTCGGGACGCAGCGCAGTCTGGTAGCGCACCTGAATGGTGTTCAGGGGGCCGGAAGTTTACCCCTCAAGGGGGTACTGAAAAGAGCGAATCTTCTCGTCCCGACCAGTTTTTTTATAAGGGGTTAGTCCACACGGGCTAACCCCCTTTTTTTTATGTCCAGCTTTTAATGCTGGCGTCTTATAGGGGGGAGACCATCAATAGCTGAGCTGCCATAGCCTGCGTAAAATAATCTTGTCGTCTTTTAAGCGCGTCTGCTGTCATATCTGGTCGTTATTACTCCACCGTTTCCAGGTAATATTTTTGTGCATCTTTAAGGGCCAGCACAAGCGCAAACGGATCAATCGGGGATTCCAAAAATCCGTGATGCAAATAAAAGGCTTTTGCTTCATGGGATAAAGCATGTACAAGAAGAGCTCGAATCCCTACCTGGGCTGATACGGCCAAGGTTCGCAGCAGAGCGTCTTTCAGCAGCCCCCTTCCTATACCGGAAGATTGCCGCGACCTGTCTACTGCAAGACGCCCAAGAAGCATAACAGGGATAGGGTCCGGCATCTTCCTTTTGATTTTCCCGGGCGCTTGTTGGTGGGCGATGCTCCCGGTGGCCAAGGCATAATAACCTATACCCTCGTCACCTTGGCACACGACGAAAGTCCGAGACGCACCTGTTGTTTCGTTTTTTAAAGCGTATTTTCGGATCCACTCGTTAAGAGATTCCACGCCGCAGTCAAAATTTTCGAAGGTGTGCTTGGCGGTGATCGGCGTGGGCGGTGTTATTTTTCCCATGGAGCTTTGCTTGCCAGAAGTCTTTTTAGAGCCGGATTGTCAGCCACAGGCGCACTCAGTGTTGCCTGAAAGGCCGCGAATGCTTCGCTATTCAGGTGGAAAAGCCGCTGATCCAGCAAAACATTTTCGGCCTCCCGGCAAGCTGTTTCGAGCATAAAGTCGCTTCTATTTTTTTGCAAAGTGGCTGCCGCCCGGTCGATGAGATCTCGCTGGGCTTGCTTTGCGCGAATATTGATGGGGGCTATGCGTGTTTGAGTTTGTTGCATTCCTTTCACCTCCTTTGTGTATACAATAAATATACGCAGATGTATATCTGTTGTCAACACGTAAAACAATAAGACTCTCGGCAATTACAAATTGCCATGCGGGATTGCAGCAAGTACGAGCAGAACGGAGTGGTTTTCCTTTTTCTCTCTCCCGGAAAACACGAAAGCCAGATTATAATTGATCGGGCCTCGGAAGTGGTGCGGAGCATGCCTAAGTACACCTCGCTACCGACTTAAAAAATAGAATTTGTTCTCAATGGTGTCGTAACAAAGATCAGCATCTTTGTTACCGACGGAGACTGATTATTTTTCCCGCTGAAGCCTTCTCAAGGCCGACAACCCGCCACAACTTACCTTCCCGCATCCTTAAAGCTTGTCTCTTTTTAGAAAAATAATCGTGCCGATTGTAAACAGCCGGAACCCCTTGAAGCTTATGTCCCAGCACACGCTCTGCAATCACATCGGAAACGCCCAACTCGGCCAACCTGGTCCGCAGCGTCCGGCGCAGATCGTGCGCGGTGAACGGCTCTTTGATTCCGATATCCTGCCAATGACGGCAAATCCCTTTGGACAAGCTACGCACGGTGATTGGTCCGTCTTCAAGGTAAGAGCTTTTAAAGACAAAGGCGCTGCCGTCTGAAAGCGGTCGGGACTGTTCAATAATCTCAAGGGCCATTGAGCAGAGAGGAACGGAATGTTCCTCCTTGTTCTTCAGCCGTGCGGCAGGGATGTTCAATGTGGTGCCGTCTATCTCGGCCCGGGGCATGCCGCAGACCTCGCCCGGTCGTTGGCCGGTTAATAGGATTATTTTTAAAGCAAGCTTTGATGTGCGATAGAGGTCAACCGTCTTGTCGTCTACATCTAGAGAGGTCCACAATAGTTTGATTTCATAGTCGTTTAAAACACGTTTACGACCCTTTTTCGGGGCTTTTCTGATCCGAGTGCAAGGAGAGTCTTCGATGACTCCACGCTCGGCCGCAAAGTTGAAAAGACGAGTCAGCGCCCCATGCACACGGTTCGCCGTGACCGGAGCCCGCTCTTTAATCTTGTCGAGCAGTTGAACAATATCCCAACGCTTAAGGTCGTCAACGTTACGTTCGCCCCAGGCTGGCAGGGCATCTTTCTCAAGGAGGCGTTTGGTCTGAATTCCGGATTTTTTA
>DUZU01000073.1 GCA_013349285.1 Deltaproteobacteria bacterium
AACACCCATTTCAATCACCCCCGGGAACTCACCCCCCGCGCCGGCCGCGCCCTGGCAAAACTAGCCGACGCCGGGATTCCGCTGGGCAACCAGTCGGTGCTGCTGGCCGGGGTCAACGACTGTCCGCGGATCATGAAGAGTCTGGTCCAGAAACTGGTCAAGAACCGGGTTCGGCCCTATTACCTTTACCAGTGCGATCTGTCCGAGGGGTTGAGCCATTTCCGCACCCCGGTGGGCAAGGGCATCGAGATTATTGAAAATCTCATCGGCCATACCTCGGGTTTTGCGGTACCCACCTACGTGATCGATGCCCCGGGCGGCGGCGGCAAGATCCCGGTGATGCCCAACTACCTGATTTCCTGGTCGACCAACAAGGTGATTTTGCGCAACTACGAAGGGGTGATCTCCACCTACAAGGAGCCGGATTCCTATCAGCCCTTTTTCTGCGACCGCAACTGCGAGGAGTGCCATCTGCAGCTGCCCTTGGACGGCGCCGACGACGACACCCAGGCCATCGGCATCTCAAGTCTGCTCGCCGATTACGAGGCTGCCACCACCCTGACCCCGGAAACCAATGAACGGATGGAGCGCCGCGATGACGCCTGATTTGATCGATACCCTCGGCCATTCCACCATCCAGCACGGCAACGGCAGCGACCGGGTCTATCTGATGGAGCTCAATGATAACGACATGCCCGGCCTGCTGCCGGAGATCAACGAGCTGGCGGAAAGGGAAAACTACGGCAAGATTTTCGCCAAGGTGCCGGCCGGCTGGGCTGAAACCTTTCTTGATGACGGTTTTCTCACCGAGGCACTGGTGCCCGGTTTTTTCCGGGCCGAGGAAGACGGCCACTTCATGGGCAAGTACCTCGATCCCTCCCGGGCCGAGGACCCCCGCCAGGAGGAGATGGATCGGATTCTCGCCCTCGCCAATGAAGCTTCGGTTCGCCGGAGTAACGCGGGGGCGGATGATTACACGGTTCGCCGCTGTACCCTGGATGATTGCGAGGTGATGGCTGAACGTTACGACGACATCTTTGCTTCCTACCCATTTCCGGTCAATGATCCGGCCTTTCTCGCCGAGACCATGGACGATAATGTCGCCTATTTCGGAGCCTGGCAGGGTGAGGAATTGGCGGCGTTGGCCTCGGCCGAGCAGTACCGCCGCGGCGGGCATGTGGAGATGACTGATTTTCTGACCGTGCCCGAACATCGGCGGCAAGGGCTTGCCGGCCACCTCCTGGCCGCCATGGACCGAGAATTACGCCGGCGGGGCCTGGCCGTGGCCTATACCATCGCCCGGGCCCTCTCCGCCGGGATGAACATCACCTTTGCCCGGGCCGGCTATCGCCATGCCGGGACTCTGATCAACAACACGCAGATCTGCGGCAATATCGAGAGCATGCAGGTCTGGTATAAAAACCTTGCCTAGGTGGTTGGGCTGATCTTTCCCGCCCAGGCGGGATGTACAGCCTTTAAGTTTGCAGGGCATTGCTAATTTGAATCAACGGCATCGGTTTGGGCCGGGCAGGGTATGGCTCAACCGGTTTCCGGCAGAAAGCTCGGCAGGTTGACCCCGCTGAATTCCTTGAACTCACCCCGGACGCTGAGCAGATGGGTTTCGACGTTCACCGCCCCCCATTGGTAGAGTTGTTCCACCATCTTTCTTTTCTGCATCGGGATAACCAATAAGGCCCAGGTGCCCCTGAATCTTTCCAGCTCATTGCCGATCAGGGCCAGGGCCGCCTCTTCGCTTCGGGCCACACAGGGGCCCAGCATGTTCAGGGCCGGGTGTTTCACCGAGATCATGAAGCCGTCGATTGTTTGCTGGTCGTTGACGTAAACGCTGGCATGCATTACCTGACGTGGATTGTCAATGGCATAGCGGTAATCGATCTCCCGCCGGATATTGCTGACCTCCATTTCCATCTCGCCCATGCCGCCAATATCATTGAGGGTTGCCTGCCTGACTTTTTCCTGCCCTGTGATCGGCGCTGAGCCCATGCCGGTTGCCGGGACATTGATCACCATGTCCTGATGGGTGACCCGAGGCACAAAGCCCGAGCGGTTATAGAGGGAAAAAGAGTCCATATTGATGGCGCTGCTGGCGATCCGGCAGGCTTTGTAGCCATTGCGGTCGGCGTAGTCGGTGATGTGGTCGA
>DUZU01000074.1 GCA_013349285.1 Deltaproteobacteria bacterium
TTGGCCGCTTTAGTTTCAATCTTAAGGGCGGGCGGTGCGAGGCGTGTGAAGGCGAGGGGGTTATCAAAATCGCCATGCATTTTCTGCCGGACATTTATGTCACCTGTGACACTTGCCAAGGCAAGCGATACAATCATGAGACCCTGGAGATCGAATACCGCGGCAAGAATATTGCCGATATCCTGGCCATGAATGTGGAAGAGGCCCTGCTCTTTTATGACAAGGTTCCGGCCATCCGCAGCAGGCTGCAGACCTTATTCGATGTCGGTCTGTCCTATATCGCCCTGGGGCAGTCTTCGGTTACCCTCTCCGGGGGCGAGGCCCAGCGGATCAAGCTTGCCAAGGAGCTGTCCAAGCGAAGTACCGGTCAGACCTTGTATATCCTGGATGAGCCGACCACCGGCCTGCATCCGGCCGATATTCAGCAGCTGCTTACGGTTTTGAACCGGCTGGTCGAGCAGGGCAATACCGTAGTTATTATCGAGCATAATCTTGATGTGATTAAGACCGCCGATTATATTATCGACCTCGGCCCCGAGGGTGGCGACGGTGGCGGGTTGATCGTTGCCCAGGGACCGCCTGAAAAAGTAGCCAAGGTAACAGGGTCACATACCGGGCAGTTTTTGCAACCTCTGTTATTGATTTGAGGAGGGTGGATTCCTAGCAGGAAATAGAAAAGATTCGTTGAATTTTTGCTCTTTTTCATTATAAAGAAATGATAGCTTTTTGACCGATGAATGGTGGCTTTTGCCACGGATAATAGGACTCATATAACAAAAGGAATTATAACTATGTCAGAAAAAAAAGATGAAACCCCTCAGGCCGCGCAACCGCCTGTTTTTCGTTTGCAGAAGATGTATGTGAAAGATCTTTCGTTTGAAAACCCCAATGCGCCGGACATTTATCTTGAAAAAGGCGAACCCAAGGTTGATGTTAACCTGGCACTCAAGCATAAAAAGCTTGAATCCGAAGATCATTATGAAGTGACGATGTCGATCACCGCCAAGGTGAGTAATTCAAAAACAGAACGAACTCTTTTCATTATTGAAGTCGAACATGCAGCGGTTTTTCTGTTAAAAAACATTCCGGCAGAACATTTGCCCGCCGTACTCAGTGTGGAGTGCGCCGCCTTGCTCTTTCCTTATACCCGCCAGATTATCAGTCAGACCTCGGTGGATGGTGGCTTTATTCCCTTTATCATGGAGCCGGTTAACTTTTTAGCCCTTTATGAGAATTCCAAAAAACAGCAAGCGGCGGGGCAAACTGCTCAGTAAATCAGCGTATTAAAGTTATCGCATAAAAAAAGCCCTGGCATCTGCCAGGGCTTTTTTTATGCTGAGTGTCAAATGTTTGCTTACTAAATAATTCTTGGCTGGAGCAGGATGACCAACTCTTTTTTGTTGGTAGTCTTGGTCGAGTGAGAAAACAGCCTGCCGAGTCCGGGGATATCGCCGAGCACGGGAACCTTGTTTACGGTATCGGATTCAATGTTGTCGATAAGGCCGCCGACCATCAGCATATTGCCGCTTTT
>DUZU01000075.1 GCA_013349285.1 Deltaproteobacteria bacterium
GGTGAGATTTCACACGGGTGCTGATAATGGTGGAACTCACGGTACCAAGCGAGCGAAACGTGTACGCGGCGCACGAGCGAAAGGACTACCGATACGGCAAGCCTGGCGGCCTAAAGGACGCTTGCACCGACTACACTGTGTACCTGCTCCCCGTTGAAGTGGGCGTGCTGGGCTTTGTGGCAGACTCAACGCGACGCGCGTTACAGAGGCTCGGGGTCTGGAGCGGGCCGTTGGCTACCGAACTCGAGGGCATGGCCCTCTCATGCAGCTACGCGATCTTCGTGGCGCGTAAACAGCAATCTTGGGTGAACTGGCGTATGTTCGACCCTACTCGCCTCAGATGTTAATTTGGGGCGATGCCGCCGCCCGGCAATACCTGAGTATTCAGCGCCGTCGTCGCGTGGTTTGTTGTGTGTGTTGTCGAGGTGTCGTGTGCGTGTGTTGTGTGTCGTGTGTGTTGTCGAGGTGTGAACCTGCTCCAGGTCGGTTAGGTGGTACTGCGTTGTAAGGTAACGGTAACGGTACGGTAGCGCATGGTTCAGCGAGCGACACCATCAGCAGGACTGAAGAGCAGCAGGCACTACGCTGTGCACGCAACACATGCGAGAGTGCTGATTGAGTGCGTGCCAAATTGCACCAATCGACCCGGTTTCCAGATGCTCCCTTTGTCTGCCACGGCTATTGCGTATAGAGTCGATCAGGATGAATGCGGATGGTGTGGGGAGCAGAGCCATGCGCAGGTAGGTAAGCGGTGAGGTAATAGGGAGCTCTCCCTCTCTGGTAATGTAGGCGTGTGTGTGTGCGTACGTGAGCGTGTGTGTATGGTTGTCGTGCTGAATCGGAAGGAGGAGCCGGATGTGATGGTGCATAAAGATCAGCGCGGAGTTGTTCCTACCGCTTCGTGATTACCTAATCGGATATCGTTGAAGAAGCTCGGCTGATCCGTTTCTGGCCCACAGTAACGTTTCTCTCCTCCTCTCTCTCTCTCTCTCTCTCTCTGTCTCCCCTCTCCT